>JAQWOV010000006.1 GCA_029245675.1 Acidimicrobiales bacterium
CAGGGATGCTTGAGTGAGAAATGACGTAAATGCCGAAAACGTCTACGAACACATCGAGTTCTTGGTTCAGACAGTCAAAAGGGTGTTCCGAAAGGATTTCGAAGTTGAACTCGCCGATTATTACCGGCGGCGAATAGTCTCCACCGTCGGCGTCTTCATATTCTTCATCAAAAAGACCGCAGTCTTCTGTCCCTGTTGCGACTACAGATATTAGGTCTTCCATTTCTTCCTGAGATAAGCCTTCCAAAGCTTCAGTGCTCACTGGATAGTCGTCACCTAAGGTGTTCCATTGTTCAAAGTCAAGTGGCGAGTTATCCACTACATAGTCGATAAAGCATTCGGCAAGGTCTCTGCCAATCCCCAATTCAGGTTCAGCGAGGATTTCTTGAAGGAGTTGCTCGCGACCGCTTTCATCGGCACCAGAGTCTTCTGTTTTGAGTTCTGCGAGCTCTGTCTCGACTTCTTGAAGTTCGGCGCGCAACTCGGCTATTTCGTCATCAGTGGTGGTGCTACAAGCAGTTGCGAACAAAAGAAACGTCGTAAAGATAAGTAAAAATTTTTGTTTCATAGGTACTAGCAACATAGCGCACGTACTCAGGGACTCCAGTTATTCCAGAGTGACTGGTTAAAGCAAATTTTCGTTATTGTGTTTCTGTAAAGGATTTTATGACTGAAACCAAAAGAGCAGTTCTTCACCCTGGAAAAGTGACTCGTATCGAGAGTTTTGAAGAGTTACTCGCTGTTGACGGTGTTGTTGAAGAGTTAGAGATTCGCTCCACTATCGGGGTGTGTGCCCTTCACGGCGGGGGTTTAGAGCAAGCCACTCAGGTAGTTGCACGTGAAGTCGCGGAACAAACCGGTTCTTCTTACTATGCGGTGATTCAACCTGATGATTCTCGACGGCATCTCCCCTCCACTCGTTTTATTCCTGGAGTGTCAGAGAAACTTGATGCTTTTCTCGGCAACGTTGATTTTGTTCTCTCCATCCACGGGTACGGACGTGACGACGATTTTTGGGCAGTGCTTGTTGGTGGCAGCAACCGGGAAATGGCTCACCACATCACCGGTCATTTACGGGCTGAAATACCCGACGAATACCGGGTAGTTGACGACACTGACGTCATGCCGCCCTCCCTGCGGGGCTTACATCCAGATAATCCGGTGAACAAAAGCGAGAACGGCGGAGTTCAAGTTGAGATACCGCCAGGGTTGCGGTGGAATCGTGAATGCCGTGACTGGTCAGACCGCAACGGTACCCCACGCGGAGAACACCTTGACTACTTGATAGAAGCTTTGACTTCCGCCCTGCTTGAACAGTCATGAAGAAATTAATTGTTGATACTGATGTCGGTACGGATGTTGATGATTTGTGGACTCTTGCTGTAGCTGTTGGTCGTAGCGATGTTGATTTGGTTGCAGTGACGGTGGTCTATGGCGATGTTGGTTTGCGTGCTCGTCTCGCTTCGCTTGCTTTAACGGGGATGGGGTCTTCTGTTCCGGTTGCTCGAGGAATAAGTGATCCGATGAGCGGTAAAGAGGTGATGTGGGCAGGTTTTGAGGGTGTGGGTGTTTCCGGGCTTGATGATGCTTCGGCTGGTGAAGATGATGCTGTTGATCTTTTGTGTTCTTTGACTGCTGCTGATCCAGGAAATATTGATGTTGTTGCTATTGGGCCGCTTACAAATATTGCGGCGGCTATTGAGCGGGATTCTTCTTTTGTTTCGAATGTGCGCCGGTTGACGATTATGGGTGGCGAGTTTGGTCGTGAATGGGCGGAACACAATGTTTCTTCAGATGTAACTGCTTCCCGAATTGTTTTTGATTCGGGTATTCCGTTGACGGTTATGCCGTTGGATCAGACGTTACGTGTGATGCTTACCGAAGAAGATTTACTGCCGGTAACGGAGAGTCATCTTATTGGCGGGCTTTTAGCGGATCAGGCGGATCGTTTCTGGTCGTGGCTGCAAGCCTGTATTCCGAAAGCTCCGCGGCAAAAAAGCCCGGCACATGATCCGTGCGCTTTACTGACCGTGATG
>JAQWOV010000031.1 GCA_029245675.1 Acidimicrobiales bacterium
AACACCCCTCAAACCGTGACTGTCACCGGCGTAGATGACAATTTGGTTGATGGAACTATCACCTCAACCATCACCATCGCCATTGATGACGCCAACTCAGATAACACATTTGATGCAGTTGCTGACCAAACCGTGTCCGCAACTACAACTGACAACGACGTAGCCGGCTTCACCGTCGCACAATCCGGAGGATCAACCACCGTTGCGGAAACCGGAACCACCGACACCTTCACCGTCGTACTAAACGCACAACCAGCAGCTGATGTTGTCCTCACTATCACCTCAAGTGATACCGGAGAAGCAACCGTAAACACCCCACTTACTTTCAGTACAGAAAACTGGAACACCCCTCAAACCGTGACTGTCACCGGCGTAGATGACAATTTGGTTGATGGAACTATCACCTCAACCATCACCATCGCCATTGATGACGCCAACTCAGATAACACATTTGATGCAGTTGCTGACCAAACCGTGTCCGCTACTACAACTGATGATGATGTTGCCGGCTTCACTGTTGTTGAATCCGAAGGATCAACCTCCGTTGACGAATCCGGAACCACCGACACCTTCACCGTGGTACTTACTGCTCAACCAACCTCAAATGTTGTTCTCACCATCACCTCAAGTGACACCGGTGAAGCAACCGTAAATAGTCCATTAACCTTCACCAACGCAAACTGGAATACACCTCAAACCGTAACAGTTACCGCTGTTGACGATTCAGGTGTAGTAGACGGAGATCAAGTCTCAACTCTTACTGTTGCGGTTAATGATGCCAACTCAGATGACACATTTGATGCAGTTGCTGACCAAACCGTGTCCGCTACTACAACTGATGATGATCTTGCTGGCTTCACCGTTACTGAAACAGGCGGATCAACCACCGTTGCTGAAACCGGAACCACCGACACCTTCACCGTGGTACTTACTGCTCAACCTGCATCAGATGTTGTATTGTCAATTTCCTCAGCAGACACAGACGAAGCTTCAGTAGCACCAAGCTCGGTAACATTTACCACTGGGAATTGGAACACTGCACAAACTGTGACCGTTACCGGTATAGATGAAAGTGTTGTAGATGGAGATCAAAACTCAACGATCACAGTTGCAATTCTTGATGCTGCTTCAGATGACAGTTTTGACGCATTAGCCGACCAAACCGTATCCGTAACCACAACTGACAACGACGTTGCCGGCTTCACCGTTGCTCAAACAGACGGATCAACCTCCGTTGCGGAAACCGGAACCACCGACACCTTCACCGTCGTACTAAACGCTCAACCAGTTTCAGATGTTGTTCTCGCCATTACGTCAAGTGACACCGGAGAAGCAACCGTAAACACCCCATTAACCTTCACTAACGCAAATTGGAACTCAGCTCAAACCGTGACTGTCACCGGTGTAGATGACACCATCATTGATGGCACCATCACCTCAACTATCACAATCGCAGTTGAAGACTCCTCATCAAATGACAGTTTCGATAATTTAGCTGATCAAACCGTGTCCACAACCACAACCGACAACGATGTAGCCGGCTTCACCGTCGCTGAAACAGATGGATCAACCTCCGTAGCTGAAACCGGAACCACCGACACCTTCACCGTAGTTCTAAACGCACAACCAGCATCAAACGTTGTTCTTTTGATTTCTTCAAGTGACACCGGGGAAGCAACCGTAAACACCCCATTTACCTTCAGTACAGAAAACTGGGACACTCCACAAACCGTGACCGTCACCGGCGTAGACGATGACCTCGTTGATGGAACTATCACTTCAACCATCACCATTACTGTTGATGGCGCCAACTCAGACGACACATTTGACTTAGTTGCCGACCAAACCGTGGCCTCAACCACAACTGACAACGACGTAGCCGGCTTCACCGTCGCTGAAACAGATGGATCAACCACCGTTGACGAATCCGGAACCACCGACACCTTCACCATTGTTCTAAATGCAAAACCAGTGGAAGACGTTGTTCTATCTATCTCGTCAGGAACGGTAGCTGAATCAACAGTTGCCCCTGCGTCAATCACCTTTACTTCAGCAAATTGGGACACCCCACAAACAATCACATCAACTGGTGTAAATGACAGTGGAACCATTGATGGTTCACAAACATCTGTCGTGACTATTTCTGTAGTCCCAGAAGCTTCAGATGATTCATTTGACGGTATTGCAAATCAAGTAGTAAATGTCACTACCACTGATGATGATGTTGCCGGCTTCACCGTTGCCGAAACTGGTGGATCAACCACCGTTGATGAATCCGGAACCACCGACACCTTCACCGTGGTCCTTGATGCTCAACCAACAAATAACGTTGTATTTGATATCTCATCTGCTGATACCGGTGAAGCAACTATTGCCCCTGCTTCGCTCACCTTTACAGCAGCAAATTGGAACACTCCACAAACAGTCACCGTTACCGGCATCAACGATGGGGTATTAATTGATGGTGATCAAGACTCTGTGATAACAATCAGCATTAATCAGGGTGGTTCAGATAATGGATTTGATGCACTTGTAAATAAAACTGTTACTGCAACTACTACCGATGATGACATCCCAGGCTTCACCGTTACTGAAACTGGTGGATCAACTCAAGTTTCTGAATCTGGAACCACCGACACCTTTACCGTCGTATTAACTGCTCAACCAACTTCGGATGTTGTTCTCACTATCACCTCAAGTGACACCGGTGAGGCAACTGTAAGTAGCCCACTTACCTTCACTAACGGAAACTGGAACACCGCTCAAACTGTGACCGTTACCGGTGTAGATGACAATCTGATTGATGGAACAGTTACTGGAACTATCACCGTAAGCGTCGATGATGCAAACTCTAATTCAGATTTTGCTCTCACTGCTGATAAATCCGTCAACGTTTCAACTCTTGACAATGACACCGCTGGATTCACCGTTACCGAAACTGGCGGATCAACTAGTGTGAACGAGTCTGGAGTAAATGACTCTCTTGCTATTGTCCTTACGGCTCAACCAGTATCAAACGTAGTTCTTACCATTGTGTCCAGCGACAATACAGAATCAAGTGCAACTAGCACAGTCACTTTTACAACAAATAATTGGAACACACCTCAAAATGTTGAAGTAACCGCTGTTAATGAGTTCATCATTGACGGAAACCAAAATTCAACCCTCACTATCGCAATTGATGACGCTAATTCTGATAATGACTTTGATGCTCTTGCCGATCAAACAGTCTCAGTTCAAACCATTGATAACGATGTTGCTGGATTTGAAATTATTGAAACTGGTGGCGATACCACTGTTCGAGAATCAGGGACTTCAGACACCTTTGGTGTTGTCCTAACCGCACAACCATCAAGCAATGTTGAATTAACTATTAGTCAACCAACTAACCTGAGTTCTTCTGGTCTGGGAATTATGAATGCTGGGGCATCTGATGAAGCTTCAGTATCAGTGACAACGCTCACATTTACTCCAGCCAACTGGAATACCCCTCAAGACGTAACAGTTACTGGAGCCAACGATTACGTTCTTGATGGCAACGTACTTTACGAAATTTCTGTTTCAATCAATCCAAATAATTCTGATGACGCCTTTGATTCGGTAGCAGCGGAAGTGCTTGAAGGAACAAATCTTGATGACGACATTGCTGGATTTGTTATTGTTGAAAGCGAAGGTTCAACTGTTGTTAATGAAAATGGTACAACAGATATCTTTACCGTTGTTCTTACCGCTGAACCTTATGAAGATGTTGTCTTAACTCTCGCATCAAGTGACACGGAAGAAGCAGCCGTTGGCAGTTCCGTTACCTTCACATCAGGAAATTGGAACGTCCCGCAAGAAGTGACTCTTGTTGGTGTTGACGATGTAATTATCGATAAAGACCAGCAAGCGGACATTACTGTCTCAATTTCAGCTTCTGAATCCGATGGTAATTTCGGTGCGGTTCCATCACAAGTAGTTGAAGCGACTGTTCTTGATGATGAACCCGATAGAGACGATGACTACATCCTTGATAGCGAAGACCCTTGTCCAGATGACGCTGACTGTGATGATGATGGTCTACGTGATAATGAAGAGCCAGCAATTGAATGTATTACTAATCCAGACTGTGACAATGATGGCCTTCCTGATGGAGATGAACCGACAGAAGCTTGTATCACTGATCCTGACTGTGACAACGATGGATTAATTGATGGTATCGAGGTCCCAATATGTGTTACTTCTCCAGATTGTGACGGAGACGGAATACCAGATCCTGAAGAACTTCGTATGTGTATCACACTTAGTGATTGTGATGGCGATGGGATTTCAGATCCAAACGAAGAACCAGGATGTGTAACACTTAGCGATTGTGACGAGGATGGACTCTTAGATCCAGATGAAGAACCAGGATGTATAACCATCCCAGATTGTGACGGCGATGGCCTCCTAGACCCAGAAGAAGAACCAGGCTGCGCAAAAATTGCAGACTGTGACAACGACACCATTCTTGATCCAGACGAAGAACCAGGATGTATAACCATCCCAGATTGTGATAGCGATGGCCTCCTAGACCCAGAAGAAGAACCAGGATGTACCACCATCCCAGATTGTGACGGCGATGGCCTCCTAGACCCAGAAGAAGAACCAGGATGCGCAACCATCCCAGATTGTGATGGCGACACCATTCTTGATCCAGACGAAGAACCAGGATGCGTCCATTTCGCAGACTGTGACAACGACGAAATCCTTGATCCTGATGAAGAACCAGGGTGTGTAAATATTAAAGATTGTGACGAGGACGGAACAATTGATGGTCTGGAGCCAGAAGGCTGTGTATTAGATCCGTCTTGTCCAAGTGACGAGATCGTAATCCCGCCTGTCACATCAACAACCTCCACGACAACAACGACTTCAGCACCGATTGAACCTGATTCTGGAAAAGAAGCTCAAAGTTACTGGTGGCTATGGCTCATCATTGCCCTAGTTGGCTTAGCTCTTGGCACATATTTCTTATTCTTGTTCTATAGAAGAAAGAGCACTCCACGTCTAATTTCGATCACGATTTCTCCATCTGCCATAGATATAAGTAGCTACGTGAATGCTCCAGTGGTTTCTTGGGATCAGGATGATCAGATAGTAGAAACTCCTTGGTACTCAAGGTTTGTTAAAGAAGAAAAAGAACCCAAAGAAGACCATTTTGATGTCTTGCTTGGTAAAGAAACACATAAAGAGTTGCATCTTGGAATTGTGTTTGGAAAAGAAACTAATAAACCGCAAAGCCATACAACATTTAGTTATGGCCCTGATGACAGCATTCCAGTGCATGAAATGCCTGTTGAAAATCCAGACGAGTTATCGGAACTACAGGGTCTCATTACTTTGGTTACTTGGCACGTTCCGTTCAACCTCTTCAAGTCAACTTCTTATGTAGTTGAAGTAAAAGTTGATGATTCGTGGGTTGAGATTTCTAGCGCATCAGATCTTGAAAATACAGAAGAAATTAGAAGCAACACAGAGATTGATGCTGCCATGATTCGACTCGTTGCGAAACAAAGGTTCCTAAAGCCGCAAATAAGTTCTCTCGCCCCAACAGGGGTAACTCTTTTCACTGGAGAAGAGATCAACCAAGAAAATCCTTCCGGAGAAAATAATGAAAGTGAATAATGATGTTGAATGTAAATAGGTTTCTGCAATTCCAAAGAAACATCTTTTTTGGAATTCTCGCTGTCGCTGTTGCGGCGACACTTCTCGTTGTTATCCCTCAGACGACTCGTACCGCGGGTGCATCTGTTGAAGATTTACCTTCCGATACTGGGTTTACTTGTTCTTCTGAAGGGCGTGGTGGCTTCCCGTATCAAATGATGTGGGCGAACTCTACGAAACAATCAAAGAACTTGTTTAATGCTAATGGGGCAGTTCCTTCAGAGGTAACAGCACTGAACATTAACCCAGATAGCCATATTCATTTACAACTAGCGAGATATAACGCTGCCACCGAAAAATATGATGTTGTGGGTACTTGGGCTCCAGCTCTTAATGGAGGATTAAAGAATGATAATGGGGAAACATTACTTTCTGCTAACACATTTTTAAAGAATAACTTTCAGCAGGTAAATGGACTTGCTATGGATCCTTATGGAAACGCGTATGTTGCGATTCAACCTGCAAAGGGAAAGGGATCCGCATATTATGTTCAATTAATTCCCCCCGCGGAGGGTGAGCTTGGAACGATGCGAGCAATCGCAGAGTTGGCTGGTAACCCAACGAATATTAATGCCGCTACCTACTATGAAACTGAGGCTGGGCATCCAAAAGTAGTGATGGGTGGAAATTTCTTTAAATCTGCGCCTTATAACGTTCTTCTCTATAGAGCAGAAGGGGCTGCGCTCCCGCTTGTTCAAAAAGAAGAAACTCGAACGGGTAATGATCGTGGTGGGCCAAAAGATTTCTCTTGGATCAAAGAAGGGATTTCTTGGACTGGTTCTTATAGCCCTGGTGCTGGGCAAAGTGATGTAAATGGAACCCAAATTTATGACCTGATCGCTCTTCATCCGGATAGTTCTGGAACAACGGGAACAGTATTTTTAGGTCAAGCTGCTGGTCCGAGTACCGCCAAAATTTCTGGTGTATCTATACCTGCAGAAGCAGAAGCTAAAAAAGACACGTTTGGTGCGTCATATAACTTCAAATTGGGTGACGATAAAACTTACATATATTTCACGGCGAATAAGTCTGGTCAAATGATTCAGGTTGAACTGCCAGATCCGAACAGTGATGGAAATATTACTATTACGAGTGGAAACAGTTTTGATGTAACTCATATTGGTAAGACTGCAGTAACTTCTGACAACGATGGAGCAGGATGTCCTTATGACCCGCCACCTCGTTTAGGTTCTCTTGTTGCATCAACGTGGCCACCGGACTGTAACCTCGCTGACCCGGACGGTAAGGGTTCTACTTTCCCGATTTCGATCCTTAATAGCGAAGACAACCCTCAAAATGTTTTTATTACTGTAAAAGTAAACAATGTAGTTGTTACTGGAGGTCAATATTTCAGTAGTGGTTCTGCCTCTAACCCAACGTTAGATGGAACAACAAAAATGAGTGTTCCGAAGCAAAATCCGGATGGTACTCAAGGAGAGTTGATTCTCACTGTTGATATCGAAAAAGATCAAACATGGTCTGTGGAAATTAAAAACCCGAATGACGGAAACAAAATTTTAGAGCTGATCCCAAGCGGCGGCACACTCAATACAGCAGCCTGTGATGGGGATTTTTCTGAAGAAACTATTTTTAACGCAAACCATACCGTTGGTACCTGTAACTCCGTAGGAGACAAATACGAAATCGGTGTTGCGATAAATAACAGTATGTCAAACGTTGATGCAACTTTCAGAGCAATCGTTGCAGGAGTTACTCAAAGTCTCAAAACGATTCCTCATGGGGCGCTTTCTTCGCAGAATGCCTCTGTACAAAGCATTACTTTGACCGTCAGCCCAAATGATCAGATCGTACTTGAGATTGGCGAAATAGGAGAAACACCTACCGCCACTACTTACCATGCGAATGATTGTGTAGTCGCTGAAGAAGCATCGATAGATCCGTTTCCTTGTAGCTCACCTGACGTAAACGGCCCGATACAAGTACGGGTCAATGAAGACAGTACGGCCTATGCGGTAGTTGCGTTAGATCCATCAGCAGGTGGGTTTAATACTCTTTGGGAAATGCCTTTTAATTGGACGTCAAGTGATGGAAATGCTGCTAACAACTATGCACATTTAAATGGGACTGCTATTCATCCCACGACAGATGAAGCATATGCCTTGCTCAGATTTGAAGACGATAGGTCATATCTAATTCGTTTCGATGACGAAAAATTTGAATACGTCTTCAAGCTACCTGACTACGGAACTGCAGGTGGGTGGTCCAACAACGGTACTTTTGACGATGATGGAAACTTCTATTATTGGACATCGGGTGGCGCTGTAGCAAAGATTACTGCAGCGCAAATCAATGCGCAGGCGAATCTAAATCACTGGGACACAACCGACGCAACCATACCGACCCTTACCCCTTCTCTCGGAGCCTCATCTATGAGAGGAGCAGACCTGATTGCGGTGACTGACGATTTCGGTACGGGAGAAAAAACCTATTTAATAGGAATACAGCCAGTAAGCCAAGTAGGAGGAGGTGTCTATGTTTATGACGTCGCCGGTAACATCATTACGCAATTCGCTAGTTTTGGATTTTCTGACGGCAGCGCCCTGCCTGATGAGGCATACGGGGCGGCTTACAAAGTTACAGACAACAACGGTGCTCCTGGAGTTTTCTTCTCCAGTAATGGTGGAGATACGGGAACAGTAGTCACATTAAACCTTGACTCTATTGATATCACTGATAACTCTCAAAAAGTTACTTTTTCTAACGCGGGAAGTCTTCCAACATCAAACAGCAACGATGGTATGGGATGTGCGGTTTCGATTCTTAGCGTCCCTCTTGAATTTGGTGATGTTTATGGATACATGTGGGTTGATTTCAACAAAGACGGCAACCGGACTGCGGTAGAAGCTGGAACGGAACCACATGTAACCGGGTATGACGTTACGTTCACGAACGTAACTCCCTACTTGGATTCAGCTGGTAACACAGTTCATTTGCCAGGTGCAATGAGATATGAGGATCATGCAGAAATGGGCGGCACCAATAACACGGATTATAAGTGGGAAGCCAACCTGCCTTGCAAGGACAACAGTGGTGGCATAATTACGTGGCAAGCCGAGTTTGATTATTCAGATGCAACTTGGCCGACTGGTTTCACCCCTGCTGGATACACCGTTCAGAATAATCCTGACAGTGTGAATACATTGGAGTTTGATTCGGATACAGAAATTTCAGCTGCAGTAAACTCCATGTCGTCACCCTTTACTGTGAATTGTGACAGCAGTGTTCATCGAGCCGATGCAGGAGTGGTTGGAGACTACGTATTTACCCCGACCGCTACTGTCGATATTGATTGTGCGGCCGGAACGATTGTTGTGAATCTAGATAACAGTGCCTCTGATATTGATTCGAATTTTGTTGTCACTGTTTACACTGTCAGTCCGTCGGGAACAGTCACTCACGTAACCGGACAGTCAGCATCACAGGTAGTTGCTGACGGGGCGGGCCCTACCGCTTATGGAACCGCAATCACGATCCCAGCGGCAGATACGTTGCTTTATCTTGTGATTGAAGGACAAGGTTCTTTAAATGGTGTTGTCAATGCAACTGATTACAGCGAAGTGATTTTGAATCAGTCCGCCAATGACGCGATCAACGTTTTGTGTGTTCAGGTTGAAGCAGAAATCAATTGTGCAGGCGACGGCGTTTCAGTAGTTCTGGACAATACTGAGTCAAATCAGATATCGAATTTCACTATTACACCAATTGTGAATGGCGTGAACCAAACATCAATCACTAAAGCTGTTCCAGCAGCTGGAACTGTCACGTTAACCAACGCGGATTTAAATATTCCAGAGGACTCTAAATGGGGAGTTACTTGGCAAGTCGCTGGCGCTACTGCTGGAAGCTTCGGGCCTTATCGGATTCCAGAATCGGCTACAGACGATATGACGTTGGACTGTGTGGAACCTGTTTTCGCACCAACAATTAGTGGAACCATTGCCTGTGTATCGAATGATGTGGTCTCTGTTACGTTCACGGTAGATAACTCTAATTCCACGCTTACAACAAATAATTCTGATCCAGCGACCGATGGGAACACGGTAAAAATCACCAGTGTCGCCGGAGGCATAATTGTATTTAATCTGAATCGAACCAATGTTGTTCCGGGTGCCACGTATACCGAAACTCTTACTGTGGATGAAGGTAAACCAATCATGGTTAGTGTTCATTCTCTAAACGATGTTTTTGGAGCTGCGCTCGCGTTTCCGGTAACAACATGTCCGGATTTTTCTCCTTCAACTTCTATGACGTTTGCATGTGGTGTAGATAACGATGCTGCGGTGAGTTTCACAGTGAATAACAGTGATTCTGAAGTAGACGTTCAGTACATGCTTGTAGCGATTGATTTCGATGGAAATGAACAAACAGTTATGGACTGGGATACTCTTCCTGCCGGCTGGGATAAAGAAATCTCCATCACAGCGGATGTCGAAAAACGAATGGACTATAAGGTTCGGATCAAATCACTTCATGCAGACCAGTCTGCGTGGAGTGCCGTAACTGAATCCGTGTATACAGATTGTGAAGGTCAGCCAACTACTTTTGATCCAACAATTTCTCTTGTCGCTCAATGTGGCGCTGATCCGAAAATTGTTGAGTTATATCTTGATAATTCAAGATCAGATTTTCATGCGAATTTCCAAGTAGATGTTTTTGACGGCTCAACTACTTCAGCTCCAAAACTTGATTCTCTTTCTACTACTCAAAAGGTAGGAGAAGGATCTCTTGATTATTACGCGGTAGAAATTCCTATTCCTGACCCTGGCAAAATGATCAGTATTGAAATATTGGCTACCGCCTTAAATACTGGTGGGGAAACAATTACTGCTTCCAAAGTTATTGAATCCACAATGGCGATTAGTTGTCCTTACGGATTTAATTTTGGTTTAACAACTGCGCCAAATTGTGGGTCTGAATCCATAAACATGGTTCTAAATAACGAAAAATCTGCTTGGAATTCCTTGGGAACACTAGTGCTCTATATTGATGGGGAACTATCCAATACCAAAGAAGTTCTCATTGATGCTGGTGAACAAAAGGCTATAAATTTCCAAGTCAGCAATGGTCAAGAATGGTCTGTAGTTTGGTCTCTTTCCGTATCAGGAACCACCTACTATTCAGCAGAAACTGAGCCAAGAGTATTTGCTCCTTCTCCTGCTTCTTCCTGTCCAGAAATGCCATTACCTACCGGCTAGTTAAGTCATTTTGGTTGCTGGCTTCTTTCATAATCTGGATAGAAGCCAGCAACTAAACATGTAAGCCCGGCAATCAAATTTTCTGGCCTTTGATCTACACTGAAATTAAGAACGCTTAATTTAGTTGGGAGTGCAAATGACTGATCTAGTTGAACCTCCAAGGGCTTCCTTTACTTCTTTTGAAGAGTCAACCAAAGATGACTGGTCGTTGATTATGTCACAACGCGGTGAACTTGAAGGCAGTCTCCCGGATCGAATACTTGAACAAATGGAGCATCTTCGGAATGATTACGGCGGATTTCCTGTTAATCGCCTTGAACATAGTGTCCAAACCGCTACTCGAGCTGAGAAAGATGGACGCGATGACGAGTACGTCCTCTGTGCGTTACTTCATGATGTCGGCGACCCGTTAGCTCCTTTTAACCATCCTGAAATTGCTGCTGCGATTGTTAAGCCCTTTGTTTCTGAAGCTAATCATTGGATGGTTGAACACCATGGGATTTTTCAGGGCTACTACTTTTGGCACCATATAGGTTTGAATCGAAACACTCGTGATCGTTTCAGTAATCATCAGTATTACGACAGATGCGAAGAGTTCTGTGCGGAATATGATGGCCCTGCTTTTGATCCAAATTATCAATCCAATCCGATTGAGCATTATGAGCCACTAATTCGAGATTTCTTTGGCAGCGGTCTAAGGAATCGGAAAAAATCTGAATCATGATTCTTTCTGATCGATCTATTCGAGAAGCAGTTGCTGCTGGCCGTATCATTATTGATCCATTTGATGATGCTTGTGTTCAACCGTCATCAGTTGATTTGCATCTCGATCCTCGATTTTTAGTTTTCCGAAATCACACGATGGGGCTTATTGATGTTCGTAAAGACCTCTCTGAACTCACTGAAGAGGTTTCATTCAGTGAGGACAACCCTTTTATTTTGCATCCAGGTGAATTTGTTCTTGGTTCGACTTCGGAAAGGGTTGCCATCCCTGATGATTTAGTTGCCCGGTTAGAAGGTAAATCAAGTCTGGGACGACTCGGGCTTCTTATCCACTCAACTGCCGGTTATGTTGACGCCGGCTGGGATGGTCAATTGACTCTAGAGTTATCAAATGTTGCAAGCCTGCCGATCACTTTGTATCCCGGTATGAAGATTGGACAGATTTCTTTTGTTCAGATGACAACAGCCGCTGATAACCCTTATGGCTCAAGTAAATTGGGTTCAAAATATAGAGGCCAGGAAGGTCCTCGTCCAAGCAGGTACTGGGAAAACTTTTAAACTTACTCTGTCCCTGTTATTTTTCTCCAGCTTCAAGAGCATCTAGAACATGTAGAGAGATGTCACCTACTTTTACTTCGGTTTCTTCTACACCTTCACCTTTTACTCCATCATCAAGCATTACGTAACAAAACGGGCAGGCAGTAGCAATACGGGTGGCACCTGTAGCAAGAAGCTCTTGAGAACGTTCAACATTAATATTTTTCCCAGTATCTTCTTCCATCCACATGCGAGCCCCGCCAGCTCCACAACACATTCCTTCTGTGCCTTGCCGTTCAGCTTCTACAACTTCGATTCCGCCAAGTGAACCTATGACATTACGCGGGGCTTTATACACGTCGTTATGTCGACCGAGATAGCAAGAATCGTGATAAACAATGCGTTCTTCTAAACGCGCATTTGAAACGTCAAGTTTCCCCTCATCAATTAACCATTCAAGCAACTGGCTGTGATGCACAACTTCATAATGTCCGCCAAGTTGCGGGTACTCATTTGCCAACGTGTTAAAGCAATGTGGGCATTGTGTAACAATCTTTTTTACGCCCATTTCATTGAGCGTTTCAATATTTTGCATTGCCAGCATTTGGAAAATGTATTCGTTTCCGGAACGACGAGCTGAATCTCCCGTGCACATTTCTGATGGGCCGAGTATCGAAAATGAGACATCAGCACGTTGCATTAGTTGAGCCATGGCTCGTGATACTTTCTTATTTTTGTCATCAAAAGCTCCTGCGCATCCAACCCAGTAAAGGAACTCGGAATCAAATGGATCTCCACCGTCAAGAACTTGAATGCCTTCAAGATCACCAATCCATTCGGCTCTGTCGCTTTGAGAAAGACCCCATGGATTGCCAGAATTTTCCATTGATCGGAATGCTGCACCTAGTTCAGATGGGAAATCTGATTCCATCAGTGTCAAGTATCGACGCATGTCAAGAATTTTGTCAAGAATTTCAATATTTACTGGACATATTTCATCGCAAGCTCGACAACTTGTACATGCCCAAAGTTCCTCACCAGTAACTCTTTCAAACATTGAGTTTGCCGAGATTGTTATCTCCGCTTCAACACCTAATGGCGGCGAAACAACTGGGTCGCCGGTAGCGGCCATGACTTCACCAGTTTTTAGAACAATTTCACGTGGATCTAAAGATTTTCCTGTGGCATGGGCTGGGCAAACGCTGGTACAGCGTCCACACATGGTGCAGGAATCAGTATCTAGTAACTGTTTCCAAGTGAAGTCTTCAATGGTTGAAGCACCAAATGTTTCTAATTCGGTTTCCATAAGATTCGGCATTGCCCTCATTGCACCTTTTGGACGCTCTCGATCTTTGAGATACATGTTTAAAGGTGAAGTAAACATATGTCGAAGCATCGTGATTGGTAGCAAAGCGAGGAAAGCCATAAAGGAAACAACGTGAGCTATCCACCATGCCTGATGCCATCCATGAATTGTGTTAGCAAAAAAATCAATGTCGTCTATCCATAAGGAAAGTGGATAGCCGATAATTGACCAATTTTCAGCTTCCGTTCCTGTTCCATTGAGTGACTGCATTGCAATACGAAATGCTTCAGCCCCTAAACCGGTGATACCTAAAATGAAAAGAATAAATAGTCCTGCAGCATGTTCAGGTTTTGATTTAATTCGAATGCGGTAGGGGCGAAATTTTCGGGGTCCGTAACGTCTAAGAATTGCCCAACCGACTCCAATAAGAAATAGGACGCCAGCGACATCCCCTACCAGCGTGTATGCCCGATATACGTCTCCGTGAAGAAATTTTAAACTTTCAGGAACTTGATGGTTTATTTCTAAAACGGTTGTTACCGCTAAAAGAATTAGGAATGGGAAATAAATAAGTGAGTGCATAACTCCTGCTGCGGGTTCTCGCAGAAGAGTTTTCATATAAACACCGGCTCGAAAATCTTCAAACCGTTTTTTAGCATTCTTGCTTTTAGTGGCACGATTATCAGGAGCGCCTCTTTCCCAATTTTTCATCCGATTTGCGAAAAGAATCGCTCCGTAAATAATGAGAGCGGGGATCACTGTGTAGAAAGCGACTTTTAATGCGCTAGGAACATTTCCAAAAACTTCTCGAGTGATATCTGAATCATCATGCCATCCATTTATCCAGGAAGCGATACCAGAAATAACAGTTACTAAAGCAACCCCAACACCAAGCCCGATGACAGCATGATGAGAACGAAAATTATTTTTCCCCATGGACAAACCTTATCGTCCTAAACCAAAGAGTGAAAAGACCATCGGATTTGTCGTTTCCTTGTCATGTGCATGAAACAGTTTGGAAACGTAACGCCCATATCTTTTAAAAAACTGGCATCCATCTGAAAGGCAACAATCATGACTCATGTAGTTACATGCATAAGCAAAAGAAAAATTTTCTTAGGGCTATTTGGGGTAGTTGCTGCTTTGTTTATTTCTACTTCACCAGCTGCGGCAGCAGAAATTACTCCCAGTGACAACAATGCGTTACTTACAAGCATGTGGCTCATTGTCGCAGGATGTCTCGTTTTTTTAATGCAAGCCGGTTTTGCTCTTGTTGAAGCAGGTCTGACACGGGCGAAAAATATAGGGAACATAATGGCAAAAAATCTTGCTGATATGGCCATAGGTGCTATCGCTTTTTGGGCGTGTGGTTTTGGATTGGCATTCGGAGCTGACTCAGGAAATTTTTTAGGAACCGACAAATTTTTCTTGTCCGGAATGTCTGAATCATTCCTTGATGGAGGTGATGTGTTACAAACCCCATCGTTTTTCTTCTTTCAAGTCGTTTTTGCTGCAACAGCAGTAACGATCGCTTCAGGAGCTATGGCTGAAAGAACGAAATTCTCTGCCTACCTAATTTTTAGCGCAGTGATGTCTGGATTTATCTATCCAATAGTTGTCCATATGTTCTGGCAAGGCGATGGTTTACTAAGTGACTTGAATATAGGTGATGCCAGATTTAGTGACTTTGCGGGATCAACTATCGTCCACAGCGCAGGTGGATGGGCGGCCCTTATGGGAGCTGTATTCTTAGGCCCACGATTAGGAAAATATGCTTCAGACGGGACTCCTCGAGCAATACCAGGCCACAACATCGGTTACGTAACAATTGGTGTTTTCATTTTATGGTTCGGATGGTTCGGCTTTAATGCCGGCTCTGAATTAGCTATGGATGAATGGGTAGCACATGCCATCATGACAACACTGTTAGCTGCTTCTGCTGGTGTGATGGGATCAGGTTTAGTGATCTGGAAAAAAACTGGCTCTCTAGATATAGGAATGGCCGGAAATGGGGCTTTAGCTGGACTAGTTAGTATCACCGCTGGGACAGGAGCCATGAACTTTCTGGGAGCAGTTATTTCCGGATTCATCGGTGGAATAATTGTTGTCTATTCAGTAATCATGATTGAAAGAAAGGGTATCGATGACCCTGTAGGAGCTATATCTGTTCATGGAGTTTGTGGCGTATGGGGAACTCTTGCTGTGGGTTTGTTTGCTCGATACGACGATGCATTTCTTGGAAGAGACAATGCCGGGTTGTTTTATGGAGGGGGTTTTGAACAACTACTTGTTCAAGGAATAGGTTCTTTAATTGTTGCTGCTTGGGTAATCGGAACTTCAGCAATACTTTTTAAAGCCATCAAATCCACTATTGGATTACGTGTCTCAGCAGCGGAAGAACGAGAAGGCTTGGATCTCGCCGAACATGGCTCACCGGGTTACGGGCCAATTGACTAATCAGAGTTACCTGCGTTTCAAAAGCATTAACTAAGTAGGCGATGAAGCACTGGCAAAGTTTTTATTGGTTTCCCATTTGTGTCTAGTTCATAAATTAATGGGATTCCGGTTGGAATATTAAGACCTGGTATTTCGTCTTCACTTATCGAATCAAGATATTTACATAAGGCGCGAAGGCTATTGCCGTGTGCGACAACAAACACAGTTTTTCCTCCACCTAACGAAGGAAAAATGTCCGTTTCCCAATAGGGGACAAGGCGTGCTACTACATCAGCTAAACATTCTGTTAATGGAATATCGGTAAGACCCTCATATTGCGGATCGTTATTTGGATTGAAAGGATTTTCTTCACTAATCGGCGGGGGAGGTGTGTTATATCCACGACGCCAGGCTTGAAATTGGTTGTCACCAAATTCTTTACGCACCGCGTCCTTATTCTTGCCTGTTAGATCTCCATAATGTCGTTCGTTTAGACGCCAACTACGGTGAAAAACCATTTCTTGACAACTCATTGCGCCTAAAAGAATGTCTGCTGTACGAATTGCCCTTTTTTGAAGTGAGGTGTAAGTAACGTCTGGGAAAATTCCAGCTTCCTTTAGGAGCCGTCCTCCATTTAATGCCTCTTCCTCTCCTTGTTTTGTTAAATCGCAGTCGTACCATCCCGTAAATTGATTCGTAGCATTCCATTCAGATTGTCCATGTCGAACAAGAACTAATTTTGAAGCATTTGTACTCATATATGCAGTTCAGCACATATTTTATTAAAAAACCACTCCAGAAGTTGATATACTAACACTCAACTTTATATAGTGTCTTTAAGTAAGAAATGGTGCAATATCAACAAATAAGCCGTATCGTAAGATTCCCGGCAGCTACAAAAGCACCTTTCTTTAAGCAAAAGTCCATAAATAAAGAGATTTAACTACGTATAAGGAGAAATTAATGAGTAAAGCAGTAGGAATCGATCTTGGAACCACCAATTCAGTAGTAAGCGTCCTCGAAGGCGGCGAACCAGTCGTTATCGCAAATGCTGAAGGTTCACGTACCACCCCTTCAGTAGTTGCCTTCGCTAAAGACGGAGAAGTACTTGTCGGTGAGGTAGCGAAAAGACAAGCGATCACTAATCCAGAACGAACCATACGTTCAGTAAAACGCCACATGGGTACAAACTGGAAACAGAAAATAGACGACAAAGACTACACGTCTCAAGAAATCTCAGCTCGAACTCTTCAAAAACTAAAAAGAGACGCTGAAGCCTACTTAGGTACATCTGTTACCCAAGCAGTAATCACTGTTCCTGCCTATTTTGATGACTCTCAACGAACAGCCACGAAAGAAGCAGGGCAAATCGCTGGCCTTGAAGTCCTCAGAATCATCAATGAACCCACTGCGGCTGCTCTTGCTTATGGTCTTGAAAAAGATGACAGCGATCAAACAATTCTCGTATTTGACCTAGGTGGCGGAACCTTTGATGTTTCCGTACTTGAAATAGGCGACGGAGTTTTTGAAGTAAAAGCGACACATGGCGATACAAGTCTTGGCGGAGACGACTGGGATGAAAAAGTTATTGAATGGCTCGCAACTTCGTTTAAAAATGACCATGGTGTTGACTTAATTGCTGACCCAATGGCAGCACAGCGACTCAAAGAAGCTGCAGAGAAAGCAAAAATTGAACTTTCTCAAGTACAACAAACACAAATCAATCTTCCATTCGTGACCGCGACCGATTCTGGCCCTCTTCACCTGGACTACACATTAACTAGAGCAAAATTTCATGAACTCACCGCTGATCTTCTTGAAAGGTGTCGTGCACCATTTGAGCAAGCGGTAACCGATGCGGGCCTAACAAAAGGCGAAGTGGATCATGTAATTTTGGTTGGAGGTTCAACCAGAATGCCTGCTGTAGCTGAACTTGTCCAAGAAATCACCGGACGCGAACCCTCTAAAAACGTAAACCCAGATGAGGTAGTAGCTATCGGAGCTGCTGTTCAAGCTGGAGTTTTAGTAGGTGAAGTCAAAGATGTTCTTCTTCTCGACGTCACCCCTCTTTCATTAGGTATAGAAACGAAAGGTGGTGTTATGACACGCCTTATTGAACGAAACACCACCATTCCAATTGCCAAATCTGAAACATTTACAACAGCAGATGACAATCAGCCATCCGTCGAAATTCATGTACTTCA
This sequence comes from Acidimicrobiales bacterium, assembly GCA_029245675.1. Lineage (GTDB taxonomy): Bacteria > Actinomycetota > Acidimicrobiia > Acidimicrobiales > MedAcidi-G1 > MedAcidi-G2B. The sequence continues at coordinate 18,108 of JAQWOV010000031.1, forward strand.
AGGCGAACGAGAAATGTCGCAATTTAATAAAACATTAGGGAAGTTCCAATTAGTTGACTTGCCGCCAGCACCCCGAGGAATGCCCCAAATTGAAGTGACTTTTGACATTGATGCAAACGGCATTGTTCATGTTTCCGCCAAAGATCAAGCAACAGGGAATGAACAGTCAATGACCATTACGGGTCAATCTTCATTGGATAACGACGTTATTGATCAAATGGTTAAGGACGCAGAGTCTCACGCTGAAGAAGACAGGCAACGTAAAGAGCAAGTAGAAACTCGCAACAATGCGGACAACCTTGTTTATCAAACAGAAAAATTGATATCTGATCAAGGTGAGGAGTTGACCGGAGACGAAAAAACTAACGTTGAAGAGAAACTTGCTGCGCTCAAAGAAACCTTAGAAGGCGAAGACACCGCAGCGATTGCTAGCGCAACTGAAGCTCTCATGACCGCAAGCCAAGAGTTTGGTCAACGCCTATACGAAGCAGCTGCCGCACAGCAAAACGCGTCAGAAGGCCCTCCTGATGAATCAGATAGTGATGTCGTAGACGCAGAAATTGTTGATGAACAGTGAATTCTGATTCAACCCAAGAAGAGCCACTAAACGAAATTGATGAAAAAGATATCGAATTCTGTGAAACAGCAGATTCTACAGAAACAGAAGTTGATGAAACAGAGCAATTAGTTTTGGAACGTGATGGGTATCTAAACGATTTGCAGAGAGTCACGGCTGAATTTTCAAATTTTAGAAAGCAGTCAGCAAAACGTAACACCGAAGTTAACTCTCGGTCACAAGCAGAATTGGTTGAAAAATTATTACCAGTACTTGACGCTTGTGATCTTGCAGTTGAACATGGCGCTAATGACGTGGCGCCTATTCGTGAAGCCTTAATTTCTGCTTTTGAGTCTTCAGGCTTACAAGTTATCGATCCACTAGATTTGAATTTTGATCCAACCTGCCATGAAGCAGTCCTTCATGAAAGTGCTGAAGAGGATAAGGAATCCAGCGAACAAATAGTTACAGAAGTTATGCGACGTGGCTATATATGGATAGACAGAGTGCTACGTCCTGCCATGGTTAAAGTTCGCGGCTAGGAGAGAAGCCATGGCCATACAACGCGAGTGGTTCGAAAAAGACTATTACAAAGTCCTTGGAGTTGATGAAGGAATTTCAGAGAAAGACCTAACTAAGGCTTATCGTAAACTTGCACGGCAATTTCATCCTGATGCAAATCCAGGTGATTCAAAAGCAGAAGAACGCTTTAAGGAAGTCTCAGCAGCTTATGACGTTCTAGGCGATTCAAAAAAGCGTGCCGAATATGATGAAGCTCGCCGTCTGGGCCCTATGGGCGGTGGGTTTTCTGGAGGTTTTCCTGGAGACTTTTCAGGCGGCATGGGGTTCAACATGGAAGATCTCTTTGGAGGATTATTTAACCAGGGGGGGGCGAATAGGGGTCGCCGTGGAAATGATTTAGAAACAACTCTCACGATTCCATTTTTTGAATCAGTAAATGGTGTAACCACCACAGTAAACATCACGAGTGATGCTTCTTGTTCAACGTGCGCGGGTAACGGCGCTAAGCCAGGCACGACTCCAAAAATTTGTTCATCGTGTTCCGGACGAGGGGTTCAAGCTGAGAACCAAGGCCCATTTTCTTTTAGTCGTCCTTGTGGAACCTGCGGAGGTCGAGGCAATCAAATAGATAATCCTTGTGACTTGTGTCGTGGTACAGGTATTGAACGTCGGCCACGCGCGGTAAAGGTGCGTATACCACCGGGCATAGAGTCTGGCCAAAGAATTCGGCTAAAGAGTAAAGGCGGCCCTGGTAATAACGGGCCAAATGGGGATCTATTTATTCGAATGAAAATTGAACCTCACCCAGTCTTTGGACGGCAAGGAAATCATCTAACCGTCACCGTAAGAATTACCTGGCCAGAAGCAGTTCTCGGATCAGATGTAGTTGTTCCCACACTAGACGGAGGAACAGTAACGCTAAAAGTGCCATCAGGAACACCAAGTGGCCAAACATTTCGAATCAAAGGTAAAGGCATCGCTACAAAACGCGATATTGGAGACCTGCTCTCCACAATTGAAGTTGACATTCCAACTGAATTAAATAAAGAGCAACGCAAAGCAGTTGAAGCTCTAGCTAAAACATTTAATTCAGATTCCTCTTCACAAGACACTACAGACGTGACAGGATAAGTATCTATGTCGTTCTCTCGCCCTAATCCAGATCAGGCGATCTACGTTATTTCTGTTGCTGCTGAACTAACTGAAATGCATCCACAGACTCTACGTATTTATGAAAGAAAAGGATTGCTTGATCCGGCAAGAACTAATGGTGGAAATCGTCGTTATAGCGACACCGATATCGCGATGTTAAAAAGAATCGCGGAACTAACATCAGCGGGTTTAAATCTTGCCGGAGTAAAAAAAGTTATCGAACTTGAACATCGTCTTAACCAATTAGAAAATGAATTAGCTGAAATTCGTGCTGAAGGCTCTGCTGCTGTTGAAGAAGTTCATCGAAGTTATAGAAGAGACTTAGTTCCAATGGATCAAAGCGTCGTTATTTATCGTCGAGAAGCCCGACAATAATACGGAAATTCCCTTAAATTCAGGGGAAATTTTGTGTTACAGACGTGTTGCAATCCCCAATGCGACCCCGCTGTATTAAGGGCAAATAAAGGTTTTCCACAGGGGATGTGGACAGCCGAAATCTTGAGTCCTTACCTATCAACATTTTGAAAAATAAGAAACTTTCAACTAAAAAATGGATTAGTTCTGAGCCAATTTAAAGTACACTAAGCAGGTAAGGGACCCTAGTCAGATAGGAGTGGTGCCGTGTCTGCGACCGTAGTTGTCGGTACGCAGTGGGGCGATGAAGGAAAAGGTAAGTTCACCGATCTCATCGCTGCTGAAATGTCAATGGTTGTCCGCTATCAAGGCGGACATAATGCCGGCCACACCTTAGTGGTAGATGGTGAGACCTTCGCACTGCAATTAATACCAAGCGGCATTCTCAATCCTCACGCCATTCCTTTAATAGCTAACGGAGTAGTAGTAGACCCAAAAGTACTAATTGCTGAAATTGACATGCTTGAAAGCCGAGGCGTTTCAACAGAAAAACTTCAAGTAAGCAGTAACGCCCATCTGATTCTCCCGTACCACCAAGAACTTGATGCTCTCCATGAAAGATTTCTAGGAGATAATAAAATAGGGACAACTCAGCGTGGGATCGGGCCTGCATACGCGGATCGCTCCATGCGTGTCGGACTAAGAGTTCAAGATCTTCTAGATGAAGAAATCTTTCGAAATAAACTCAATTCCGTTCTGGAATATCACAATAAAGTGCTTACCAAAGTCTTTAACCAACTTCCACTTGATGGAGAAGTTATAGCGGAAGAATATTTGAAGATCTACGCTCCTCGCTTAATCCCACATATTGTTGACAGCGTAAGTGTCATCCATGACGAACTTGAAAAGGGTGAAAACATTCTTTTGGAAGGGGCTCAAGCTACATTTCTTGATTTAGATCATGGAACCTATCCGTTTGTAACTTCGTCGAATCCTATAGCTGGCGGAGCATGCGTAGGAGCAGGTATCGGACCAAGAGACATTGAACGCATTGTAGGTATAGCAAAAGCATATTTGACACGAGTCGGAGCGGGACCCTTCCCCACTGAACTATTTGATGAGACTGGTGACCACCTTGTTGATGTCGGGAACGAATACGGAACAAATACTGGACGGCGCAGACGACCAGGCTGGATAGATACAGTTATGTTGCGTTATGCAGCCAGAATCAATTCGTTAACTGAACTTGCAATAACCAAACTTGATGTACTTGATGAATTACAAGAAATAAAAGTTTGTGTTGCTTACGACATTGAGGGAAAACGTTATGAACAACTTCCTTCAAACCAGTCCCTTCTGCATAAAGCAGTGCCTATCTACAAGACTTTTCCTAGTTGGGGCTGTGATATTTCAGCAGCCGCTTCACGGTCAGACCTTCCAAAAGAAGCCGAAAACTATCTTTCCTTTATAGAGGAAAAAGTGGGTGTTCCTATTGGAATGGTTGGAGTTGGGCCTGGGCGAGAACAGGTTCTTCATTTCGGAGACTAACGATGAAACAATGAAAGTCTGTGTTGTCGGGGCAGGGGCACGAGAACATGCTCTTGCACATGTTTTATCTAGAGACACAGAGGTAGTTGTTTCACCTGGTAACCCAGGTATCCCAAACTCAACAGTTGACAGCCCTGAAGAAATTGGTGCGGACCTTTTTGTTATTGGCCCTGAAGATCCATTAGTAAATGGGTTAGCAGATCGTTTACGTAAATCCGGGAAAAAGGTTTTTGGGCCCGGTTCTGACGGTGCTCGTCTTGAAGGTTCGAAAGCTTGGATGAAACAAGTACTAAACGAAGCCGGAGTCGCAACCGCTCGTCACGGCAGTTTTACCGATGAAAAACAAGCACTTGACTTTCTTGACAACATGGGTGATCTCTTTGTCATTAAGACTGATGGCCTTGCAGCCGGAAAAGGTGTTCTCGTAACAGAGGATAGAGCAGAAGCCGCTGATGCCGTTAAATCATATTTAACTGGAGATGCATTTGGAGATGCAGGAAAAACGATAATTATTGAAGAAGGCCTTACCGGCCCAGAGCTTTCAGTCTTAGCAATATGTGATGGTGAACAAGCATTTGCTTTAAGCCCTGCACAAGATTTTAAACGCATCGGTGACGGCGACACCGGTTTAAATACAGGGGGGATGGGTGCTTACTCTCCGGTTCCAATAGCTAGTCAAGAAATTGTTGACTCAATTATGGAAGAAGCTGTTTCTCCCACTCTTACGGCTCTTCAAAAAAGAAACATTGACTATCGAGGAGTTCTGTACTGCGGACTCATGTTTACGCCAGATGGGGTAAAAGTTCTTGAATACAACGTCAGGTTTGGTGACCCAGAAACACAAGTTGTACTTCCACGTTTAACAAGCAGTCTTTCAGACCTTCTTTTTTCTGCTGCCTCAGGACATCTAGTGAATCCGCCAACCTTTAGCACTGAAGCATCGGTAACTGTTGTTTGCGCTGCCGAAAATTATCCAACGTCTCCAAAGAAAGGTGCTCTAATAAAAGGCATCGATGAGGCTAACGAGCTTGCTGGGGTGAAAGTTTATTGCGCAGGGATAGATCATACTGATAATGGATTTATCACTTCTGGTGGTCGAGTCCTGTCGGTTACCGGCTGTGGTGAAAATTTAGACCATGCAAGAGAGCGAGCATATAAAGGTGTAAATATGATTTGCTGGGAAGGGATGCAATACCGATCAGATATTGCGACACATCCAACTGGTAAAGAAAAAGCATCATAAGGTAGAAGGATAAGAAGGAAGGGTTTTCAATGACATACAAAGTTGCAGTTCTTATGGGTTCCCCTAATGACGCCGAAAAAATGGCGCCAGCTGCTGAGACTCTTAATCGATATGGGATTGAAGCAAACGTTTTCGTAATGTCCGCTCATCGAAGCCCAGACCAAGTTTCAAAATTTGCAAAATCTGCCAGAGAAGAAGGTTACGTTGCGTTTATTTGTGGAGCTGGTATGGCTGCCCATTTAGCAGGTGCAGTTGCTGCACATTCCACGTTGCCAGTAATAGGTGTGCCTCTGTCTGGTGGAGCGATAAACGGTTGGGATTCACTTTTAGCAACCGTACAAATGCCTAAAGGTATTCCAGTAGCAACGGTTGCAGTTGATGGAGCAATGAATGCTGCCTTACTTGTTGTAGAAATGCTGGCAGTAACTGACTCTTCTCTTGCTGAGGAACTTGATGTTCATCGCGAAGAAATGATCCCGAAAGATTCTCAATAATGAATATAGAAAATGTTCTTGCTACGAGATACGCCAGTGCAGAAATGAATGAACTTTTTTCAGTTAAGTCCAAGATTATTTTTGAACGTCAGTTATGGGTAGCAATTCTTAAGGCCCAAAAACAATTAGGTCTGGATATAAGCGACGCAGTTATTAGTGATTACGAAGCAGTAATAACCAAAGTTGATTTGGATTCAATAAACGAACGAGAGCGGGCAACTCGCCATGACGTAAAAGCCCGTATTGAAGAATTTTGTTTTTTGGCTGGCCATGAGCAAATTCATCAAGGAATGACTTCGCGTGATCTCACGGAAAACATTGAACAACTTCAAATTCGCCATGGATTAGAAATTATTGCAAATCGAGTTATTGCAGCTCTAGCTCGATTAAGTGCTTTAGCTGTTGAACATCAAGATTTAGTAATAGTTGGTAGAACTCATAATGTTCCAGCGCAGATAACCACACTGGGAAAAAGGTTTGCCTCAACTGCACAAGAACTTTTGCTTGCCTACCGCCGATTAACTGATTTTTTGAATTCTTATCCTCTGCGGGGGATTAAAGGACCGGTTGGGACGCAACAAGATCAACTAGACCTTTTTGAAGGTGATGGTCAAAAAGTTTCGGAATTAGAACAGATAATTGCTGAACATCTTGGCTTTGAAAAAGTGTTTGATTCAGTTGGACAGGTTTACCCAAGATCACTTGACTTTGAAGTTGTTTCCTTATTACTTCAAACAGCAAGCGCGCCATCAAATCTCGCACACACTATCCGTCTTATGGCTGGACATGAATTAGTTACAGAGGGTTTTAAAGACGGCCAGGTCGGATCTTCAGCCATGCCGCACAAAATGAACGCACGATCATGTGAAAGAATCAATGGCCTGACCACCGTTCTTCGTGGTCATTTGTCTATGACTAGCGGGCTACTGGGTGAACAATGGAATGAAGGAGACGTCAGTTGCTCTGTTGTTAGAAGGGTTGCGATACCTGACGCATTCTTCGCTATTGACGGATTATTTGAAACTTTCCTGACTGTACTTGATGACTTTGGAGTGTTTCCAAAAATAATTGAACATGAACTTGAACAAAATTTACCCTTCTTGGCTACTACGCGAGTTCTTGTTGCAGCAATACAAGCAGGAATTGGACGTGAAGAAGCTCACGAAATAATTAAGGAACATGCTTTAGCGGAAGCAATAGAACGACGAGAAAATCCACATTCAACTAACGGTCTTGTTGAACGTTTGGCAAATGATCAACGTTTACCTCTTAATCATGATGAACTTGAACCTTTGCTTGAAAACCCTATGGACTTTGCTGGAAACGCTAACAAACAAATTCAAGAAATAACAAAACAAATTTCAGATATCATCGCTGACCATCCGGATGCAGCCGCCTACAATCCTGAAACAATTCTATAAATATTTACTAGGGTGATTTTTTGACTATAGATCTTCTACATATTCATTCGGGCAAGGTTCGAGATATCTATGATGCCGGTGATAACCGGTTACTAATGGTGACGTCAGATCGAATTTCAGCTTTCGATGTAGTTATGAATGAAGTCGTTACCCATAAAGGACGGGTGCTGACCGCAATGTCGGCTTTTTGGTTTGAGCAACTCTCCCCACTTGTGCAAAGTCATCTAATTTCTACTGACATTACTGAAATAGGTGCATTATTTTCTGATTCGATTCCTCCAGACATTGAGGGAAGAATAATGCTTTGCCATAAAGCAGAAATGCTTCCTATTGAATGCATTGTCCGGGGATACATAACTGGTTCAGCTTGGAAAGAATACTGTGAATCAGGGACCATGCATGGCAGCCCTCTTCCTTCTGGATTAAAAGAGGCAGATCAATTACCGGAACCAGTTTTTACTCCTTCAACAAAAGCTGAAGAGGGCCATGATATAAATATCTCATTTGAAGAGGCCGCCGCATTAATTGGTGAGAACTTAGCTGAAGAAGTGAAAAACATTTCTTTAGAGTGCTACACAAAAGGTGCTGCACTAGCTAAAGAAAAAGGAATCATTATCGCCGATACTAAATTTGAAATGGGAACAGTTAATGGAAGTCTTGTTCTTGCTGACGAAGTATTAACACCCGATTCTTCCCGTTTTTGGTCCTCAGAATTATGGCAGCCAGGAGCAACTCCTCCTTCATTTGATAAACAGCCTGTTAGAGATTATTTAGATGGTTTAGATTGGGATAAACAACCACCTCCACCATCTCTTCCCTCTGAAGTCGTTGAAGCAACATCACAAAGATATATCAATGCTTTTGAAACTATTACTGGACAGTCATTTAATAACTGGCCGGGATCAAACGGTATACCAAGATGAAATTTTCTATTTTGGTTGAAGTGCAACTACTTGAAGGAATTTCGGATCCTGCTGGAGCGACAATAGAGCGCGCATTGCCAGTTCTTGGCTATCAAGGAATCTGTGATGTTTCAGTTGGGAAAACAATTCGATTCACCCTTGAAACAACTGATTTGTCACATGCGAAAGAAATATCTGAACAACTATGTTCCTCATTCTTGACGAACCCAGTTATTGAGGAATCAAAAATTACAATCGAGGAACTATCTTGAGCGCCTTAGTCGGTGTAATTGTTTTCCCTGGGACTAATTGCGAAATGGATGTGGCTGAAGCAGTGTCGTCTCTTGGCGCCAATAGCAAATTGCTTTGGCATGGCGATGAAGACATTCATGGAGTGGACTCAATCGTTATACCAGGAGGTTTCGCTCATGGAGATTACTTAAGGCCTGGTGCTATAGCACGATTTTCTCCAGTTATGAAAGCTGTTACACAATTTGCCTTAGAGGGAGGCCCGGTTCTTGGGATATGTAATGGTTTTCAAGTTCTTACTGAAGCAGGCCTACTGCCGGGCGCACTTCAAAAAAACCGCGGATTAAAATTTTTATGCCAACCATCAACCTTACGTGTCGAAACAACTGAATCAATTCTTACAAACAAAGCAGCAGTTGGGGGAAATCTTCATATCCCAATAAATCATTTTGAAGGCAACTACACATGCGACAAAGAAACTCTTAGAGAACTGAATGAAGAAAACCGGATAGTCCTTCGTTATGTAAATAATCCAAATGGATCTATTGATGACATTGCAGGAGTATGCAATAACAAGCGAAACGTAGTTGGCTTAATGCCACACCCGGAAAGAGCCTGCAATGAACTACTGGGAAGCACCGATGGGCAAGTTCTTTTCCAGTCTTTACTTGCCGCTTAATTTAACACCACCCCTTCGCCTGTAAAGGCGGCTACGGTGCTCAGAGTGGACAAACCTCTTCATCGATCTTTAGGTCTCACAGACGAAGAAGCAAATGTAATTAATGAAATCCTTGGGCGGCAGGCCAATCCACTTGAGTTAGCCATGTATTCCGTCATGTGGTCGGAGCACTGCTCATACAAAAGTAGTCGCCTTCATTTAAAGCGCCTTCCGACAGAAGCTCCTTGGGTTCTTGTTGGTCCTGGAGAAAATGCTGGTGTGGTTGATGTTGGAGATGAAATAGCTGTTGCTATTCGTATCGAATCACATAATCATCCTTCAGCGATAGAGCCTTATCAGGGTGCAGCTACCGGAGTGGGCGGGATTTTACGAGACATCTTCACAATGGGTGCTCGTCCTATAGCTTTAATGGACTCTTTACGTTTCGGGCCCCTTGATGATCCAAAAAGTCGGTGGATAGCTGAAGGTGTAGTCTCTGGGGTTTCCGGTTATGGAAACGCTGTCGGAGTGCCAACTGTGGGTGGAGAAACAGTTTTTGATTCTACGTATAAAGAAAATCCATTAGTAAACGTTCTTTGTCTAGGAGTACTACCTACAGATCGGTTAGTACTTGGTCAGGCATCTGGTATAGGAAATTTAGCTGTGCTTCTTGGTAACTCAACTGGAAGAGACGGTATCGGAGGTGTAAGCGTTCTTGCTTCTGCAGGTTTTTCAGAAGAAGATGACAGTGCAAAACGGCCGAGTGTTCAAGTCGGAGACCCTTACGAAGAAAAACGTCTTATCGAAGCTTGCTTAGCCTTGCTGGACGAAAAACTAGTTATAGGAATTCAAGATCTCGGTGGGGCTGGGCTGACATGTGCTACAAGCGAGACAGCTTCACGAGGCGGAGTAGGTATGGATGTAGATATTTCAGCTATTCCGTGTCGAGAGTTAGGTATGGAACCTTACGAAATAATGACCAGCGAATCACAGGAACGCATGCTGGCAATTGTGGAACCCAAAAACTTAAAGCGAGTTTTAGAAATCTCAAACCAGTGGGAGGTACAAGCAAGTGCTATCGGAAAGGTAACAAATGGAGATTCGCTTCGAATTCTTAGCGAAATAGATGGAGAAGTTCTTGCAGATATACCAGCGAGTTCTCTTCATGATGATGCGCCGCTCTATGACAGGCCAAAAAAGAAACCAGAGTTACACCAAGGCCTTTCTGGAGACGAACTAAACCCTCCAGTTGATGCCGCAAACGATCTTTTAAGTCTCTTATTTGATCCTTCTTGGGTTTATGAGCAATATGATCACCAACTTTTCTTAAACACTGTGGTTGGGCCGGGTGATGATGCAACCGTATTGCGTCTTAAGCATCCAGTAAGTGGAAAAGAAACAGGACGAGGGCTTGCAATAACAACCGATGGTAACCATCGATGGTGTTTGATAGACCCAAAAATTGGAACGGCAATGATTGTGGCAGAAGCTGTGCTGAATCTAGCCTGTGTTGGAGCTCATCCTCTCGCGGTAGTTAATTGTCTTAACTTCGGGAACCCTGAACATCCAGAAGTGATGTGGCAACTTTCTGAAGCCATTGATGGTATGAGCGATTCGTGTGTTTCTTTTGGAGTTCCAGTCATTGGCGGCAACGTAAGTTTGTACAACGAATCTGAAGGCAACAATATCGCTCCAACCCCCGTAATTGGAATGCTGGGTTTAATTGATGATCTTAAAAATCGGCCTCCGGGGGCACAGATGGCCGAAGGAGATCGATTACTACTTATCGGACCAGAGACTTCTGGTCTTGGTGGTTCTCTCTGGGCTGCAAACCATGGAGCTTTCTATGGTGAACTCCCAGAGTTGGACTTAGAAATGCATCTTAAGGTTGCTGAAACTATCCGGACTCTTGTGGGAACGGAATTAATCCGTGGGGTTCATGATCTTTCTGAAGGAGGGCTTGGGGTGGCTTTGGCAGAAATGGCAGCGAAATCATCTGTTGGAGTTTCAATAGCGCGAACCCCAAATCATCAGGCCCTCTTCGGAGAAGGCCCTAGTCGTGCAGTGGTTGCAGTTGATCCAGAGTCCTTAACAGAAGTATTGGCACTTTGTGAAGAAAGAGGAGTTCCAGTCGTTCGTCTTGGGCTGGCAACTGGTAATCAATTCAAAATCAAAGACATGTTGGATGTTTCACTCAGTGATCTAAAAACAGCCTTTATTAGCAAATTGCCCAATGCGTTTGGGGTTGGGACTAGTAACCAATGATAAACGGCATAGTCGTTGGGATTTAGAATGAACACGATGTCTGGCAATTCTTTTCCTACTGACGAAAATATAAAAATCGGAGAAGACGATAGCCCACGTGAAGCATGTGGAGTGTTTGGAGTTTATGCACCCGGCCAGCCCGTAGCTCATTTGACGTATTTAGGATTGTACGCTCTTCAACATCGTGGACAGGAGTCTGCGGGAATGGCAGTTAGCGATGGTGATTCACTTACTGTTGTAAAGGAAATGGGTCTTGTCTCAAACGTTTTCAATGAACAAACTCTTGCAACTCTTGATGGGTACCTAGCAATTGGGCAAACCCGGTACTCAACTACTGGGTCAAGCACTTGGAGAAATGCTCAACCTGTTTATCGTGGATTTAACCATGTTGAGTTCGCACTCGGACATAACGGGAATTTAGTAAACACTGAAGAATTAGCTGCGCAAGCAGGGATGCTCTCTGGAACTGTTGCCTCAGATAGTGATCTAGTAGCAGAGTTATTAGCAAATGAGATGCTCTCTTCTCCCGAAGATGAACAAGGTTCTGGACTTGAGAACGCATTATGTGAAGTCTTACCAAGACTTAAAGGTGCTTTTTCTTTCGTTCTTTCAGATCGAAATCAAATTATTGGAGTGAGGGACCCTAATGGTCTTCGTCCACTCTGCCTTGGGCGAATTGATAATGGATGGGTTCTTGCTTCGGAAACACCAGCTTTAGATGTAATCGGCGCACATATGGTTCGTGAAATCAGTCCAGGAGAAGCTGTAGTAATTAATAACGACGGATGTAGGTCTTTTTGGCCTTTTGATGCTGATTTGATTGATCCAAAGTTATGTCTTTTTGAATTTGTTTATTTTGCACGACCTGATGCTTTTTTATATGGCCAATCTGTGCATCACGCAAGAGTTCGTATGGGAGAATTTCTTTCTAAACAGGCACCTGTAGAAGCTGATTTAGTGATGGGTGTTCCGGAGTCTGGAATTCCTGCAGCAGAAGGTTATGCGCGTGAGTCAGGTATTCCTTACGGGCAAGGATTAGTAAAAAATAGATACATAGGACGAACTTTTATAGCGCCGACGCAATCTATGCGAGCTGCTGCAGTCCGAATGAAATTAAATCCATTGCGTGACACTATTGAGGGGCGAAGTATTGTCGTTGTTGATGATTCCATAGTTCGAGGAACAACGACCCGAGCAATGATTCATATGTTGCGTGAAGCAGGGGCAAAAGAAGTACATATGCGTATTTCATCGCCACCTTACCGATGGCCCTGTTTTTATGGAATGGATACTGGAAGCCGTAGCGAGTTGCTAGCTGCCAATCTCACGGTTGATGAGATACGGGAATATTTAAACGTAGACACTCTTTCATATTTAGATTTAGATCGTTTAATAGAGGCAACTGGGGCAGTAGGAGCAGGTTTTTGTTCCGCCTGTCTTACTGGGGAGTACCCCATTGATGTTCCAGTCAACCTCACTAAACAACTACTTGAATCACAAAATTCAACCGATGCCTTTGACAACAACACTCACCTCTTTTCTAAAAAAGGTGAAGGGGTTTGATATGAGTGATAGTTATCTTTCAGCAGGGGTGAATATTGAAGCTGGAGAAGAAGCAGTCAAACGAATTAGCCCGCTTGTTCGTTCTACATTTCAACCGGGAGTTTTAACTGATATTGGTGGGTTTGGCGGACTTTTTGACTTATCGAAAGCTGGTTTTAAAGATCCAGTTTTGGTATCAGCTACTGACGGAGTTGGAACTAAAGCTCAAATAGCGAAACAAACTAAGCGATTTGAAACGATAGGTCGCGATCTTGTTGCGATGTGTGTAGATGATCTTGTTTGCACCGGCGCAACTCCATTATTTTTCCTAGATTATATTGCCGTTGGTCATTTAAGTCCTGAAATAATTGAGCAACTTGTATCTGGTATTGCTGATGGTTGTCGCGAAGCGAAGTGTTCTCTTATTGGTGGAGAAATGGCTGAGCACCCAGAAGTTATGGAAAGCGATCAGTTTGATTTAGTTGGTTTTGCGGTTGGAGCAGTAGAACGTGACTGTGTTCTTGATGGTTCAAACTCCGAGTCGGGAGACCTTCTTGTCGCTATTGGATCTCCGAACTTACGCTCAAATGGGTATTCCCTGGTAAGACATATTTTGTTTGAGAAGGCAAATCTCTCTCTTGACCAGCAGGCGTGGAATGGAGCAGAAACTAGTCTTGCTGATGAACTTCTTGCTCCGAGTGTTATTTATTCTCCAGCAGTAACCGATGCCTTAACAAAACATGACATTAAAGCAATCGCCCATATAACTGGCGGGGGCCTTGCAAAGAACTTATCTAGAGTTCTAAATAAAGATGTAGATGCAACAATTGAAACTAGTAGTTGGGTCATACCAAGGATTTTTCAAGAAGTTCAAAATCATGGTGATATTTCTGACGAGGAAATGAGAAAAGTTTTCAATATGGGTGTGGGAATGGTAGTTGTAGTTGCCCCTAATGATGCTGAAAAATTAATTCAGACATTGAAAAGCCACAATAAGCAGTCTTGGATTGTTGGAAGATTGATTGATGGTTCCGGTGAAGTAGTTATAAACCAGTAGATTGAAATTGATGAGTAATACTTTTGAACAATTAGTTGAGCATCTACTCGAACATTCAATTAGAACTGGTGACTTTACTCTTAAAAGCGGGCGAAAAAGCACCTGGTTCTGTGACGCAAAACAAACTGCATGTAGACCAGAAGGAATATTACTGATTGCTGATGCAGCGTTAGAAATAATTCCAGATGATGTAACAGCTATCGGAGGGCTAACTGCTGGTGCTGATCCGGTAGCTTTTGGTATTGCTGCTGCAGCAGCAGCTAAAGGAAGAGAATTGCGTTCTTTCAGCATTAGGAAAGAGTCAAAAGATCATGGAGTAGAAGGACGTCTAGCTGGCGCGTTATATCCAGGAGACAAAGTTGTTATATGTGAAGACACAGTTACAAGAGGGACTTCTCCTTTAGAGGCAGCACAAGTTGTTCGTGACTTAGGTGCTGATCCAGTAATGATTCTGCCAGTGGTTGACCGAGGAGGGACTTGTGGTTCATTGGCAGCAGCAGAAAATATTGAATTTCGGCCGCTCGTTACTGCTATTGATCTCGGATTTCCCTATGAGGGTCCTTAGTAATTTATTTTACTAATCAACTATTTGTACCTTCATTCCTAAAGTGACATGCTCTAAAAAAATTTCAATATCTTCTGGTTTCATACGGACACAGCCATTTGAAACTTTTCCTCCTATTAATTCGGGAGACGAAGTGCTATGTATAGCAATTGCTGGCCTCTTGCCTCCAAAACTGTCTAAAACTTCTGAATGTTGATTTAGTCCAAAGATACGGTCACCATAAACTTGACTGAAGTAAACAGAAGAGGTTGACCGTTCCCAAAGATAATCAATGACCGCATCAATTAGAGGAGTTGGAGTGGAGTCTTTCCCGATCGCTACCGGAGCTTCAGCCAGAACCTTATTGTTTAAATTTTTACATGCCATTAAAGGCACTTCAGATAAACCAAAAACAGAACACTCTTTTGACGTAATTACTTTTGCTGTCCGCTCGGATAAATCAATGACTATTTTCTTATCACTATAAAAAATGTCTACGTCTTTAGATAAAACCCATGCCTTTGACCCATTTGGTAAACGAGGAAGTATTACTTCTAAATATTTGCCCTTTACCTCGCCAGTTGTTTGCAGCGTACGAAACCCTTCAAACGGCCCGGGGTTAGTTAATCCTTCTGAATATATAGAGTCAGGGTCAGGGGAAAAATAAAAATCCAGAACCGGAATCTTTTCTTTGACTATTACGTATCCAGAAACCGTCGGGATGGTTAACGAAATTTGACTATTTATTTCTGTACCTTCGACTGGTGATTCACTTTGTTGCTGAATTTCAGAAGTAGTAGTTATTAAAGGTAAGGAACTGGTAGCGACTATCTCTTCAATTAAATTCTCATCAGTAACTAATATTGGTCTTTCGGGCTTGCTGCAAGAAGAGAACCCAAAAATAAGTAAGGAAAGAAAAAAGAATGAAAGAAATCTACAGTGTTTGAGCTTCATAGCATTAACAATTATCCCTAATTTTATGTGGATGTAGTTCAATGGTAGAGCCTTGGCTCCTTAAGTTGATGATGGAAACTCGATTCTTCTCTTCCGCTAGATATCACATAGGAACATCATCGTTAGAATGAATTAATGGTACTTAAATCAGATGAGACGATAACCAGCACCGATTACCATACGGGTGGCGAGCCTTTTCGTATCGTTGATATTGGTCCCATGGAAGGAACCACTGTTTTAGATCGACGTTCTTGGGCAGAAGAAAATCTTGACGATGTTCGTAAATTTCTTATAAACGAACCTCGCGGACATGCAGATATGTATGGAGGATTTGTTGTACCAGCCGATGATGAGAACGGTGATTTGGGTGTCGTATTTTTTCATAAAGATGGATTCTCTACGGCATGTGGCCATGGAACAATTGCTCTTGTTACTTGGGCTATTGATAGTGGCTTAATTGAGCCAAAAGATGAAGTTGTAACTGTGATTGTTGATGTTCCTTCTGGGCGGCTTGTAACTGAAGCAAAAGTGCATGATCAAAAAGTTGCGTCTGTTTGTTTCCAGAACGTTCCTAGTTTTGTTTCCGCGACAAATATTTCTTTACAAACTTCAGTCGGACAAGTAAGTGCTGATATTTCATTTGGTGGAGCTTTTTATGCTTCAGTGAATGCTGGAGAGCTTGAGCTTTCACCAACTGCGTCAAACATTGATGCTTTAATTTCTCTTGGGAAAGAAATTAAAGATCAGCTAAAAGATAACCAAAGTGCCGTACACCCAGATGACGATCGGTTGTCTGGGGTTTACGGAACTATTTTTTACGAAGAGATAGGTATTAACCCATTACATCAACGGAACATGACTGTTTTTGCTGATGGGCAAGTTGACCGTTCGCCTTGTGGGTCAGGAACTTCCGCTCGATTAGCCCTACTTCATAAAGCTGGTCAAATTTCAGTAGGTGAAAGTTTCTATAACGAAGGTGTGGCTAAAGAAAAATTTGTTGGGAAAGTTACTTCTGATAGCGGTAATACTGTTACTACGACAATTCAAGGGTCTGCTTATCATTATGCAACAAGTACTTTTGTTCTTGATTCACGTGACTCTCTTGGGAATGGATTTCAACTTAGATGACTGCTTTACCTCATTTTGATGCTGATGCAATTAGCGCTGTCGTTGATATGGGCACTGCTATTAATGCCTTAACTGAAGCATTTAAAGATTTAGGAGAGTTGCATCCAAGAACACAAGTCTCTCTTGATGTAACTGATGATCTTTTGTTAATGCCTGCTGTTACTCCTCTTGGAATTGGTATAAAAACTGTGACAGTGATGAGTCAAAACCCGGCAAAAGATTTGCCGCTAATTCATGCCCACTATTTACTTTGTGATCGAGAAACAGGTCGCCCACAAGCTACTTTTGACGGATCTGCTTTAACTTCTTTACGTACTCCAGCTGCTTCAGGAGTAGCTACTAAGGTGCTGGCTCGATCAGAAGTGACCTCTCTTGGCATTTTTGGCACCGGGGTGCAGGCGCAAGGACATATTGATGCAATGTTAAGTGTTCGTCCAAATATTGAAACTATTTTTATTTGTGGTCGAACTTTTGAAGCCAGTACACAATTTGTTAATAACGCGAACGGACACGGAAGAAACCTAATCGCTGCTTCTCCGGAAGATACGGCAGAAGCTGATATTTTATGTGGTTGTACTTCTTCAACAACACCAGTAATTCCTACAAGCAGTGTCCAAAATGGTGCTCATATAAACCTTGTTGGATCGTATTCGGCAGCACGACGAGAAGTTGATATTGATTTAGTGACCGCTTCATCAGTGTTTGTTGATGAAAAGGAAGCAGCTGAAAATGAGGCCGGCGAGTTAATTCATGCAGACGCTTCAGACCACTGGAGTTTTGATTTAGTTGTAGGTGACCTAAGTGATCTCTGTTTAGGGAAAGTTAACCGTAGTAGCCAAGAAGAAATAACTTTGTTTAAATCAGTGGGATTAGCAGTTGAAGACGTGGTGGTAGCAGCGGCGGTTTGGGCAGCTCACACTAATTAAATTGCTGCTGCTCGCTTTTGAGCCTTTTGTCTTATCCAGTCACCGACATTATTTAATGAGAATACGGTGAAAACTAACGCTAAGGATGGCCAAACAGCTGGCCAAATGGTTACCCGTAAATCAGCCCGTGCAAGATTAATCATATTTCCCCAAGAAGGGGCGGGAGATTCGACGCTGAGTCCTAAGAATGCAAGTGCTCCTTCAAGCGCTACAAGTACTGCTGCAGCAACTAAAGCGTAAGCAAGGACAGTGGGGAGAACATTGGGAACAATTTCTTTTATAAGAATAGTTCTTTGCTTTGTTCCTAATGCTTCTGCTGCCGCGACAAACTCGCGTCTACTTATTGTTAAAGCATTTGCTCTGGCCACCCTGGTATAAATTGGAATTGAAAGCGCTCCAATAATGATGCAAAGCACTTTTAAGTCTCGTGCCCCAACAAAAGTAATAATTGTGAGCAAGAGAACTAACCCAGGGAAAGCCAAAATAACATCAATGGTTGCCATGACTGCTGCTTCTCTTTTACCACGGACATAACCTACGAAGGAACCAAAAAGCCCACCAAAAACCACGCCGCAAGTTACACCGGAAGCAACAACAGCTAAGGACACTCGGGCTCCATAAATTAACCGTGCCAAAATGTCACGTCCATTAACGTCGGTGCCGAGCCAATGATTCCATGAAGGAGTGTCATTACGAAGTTCGTTCCCGGTGGTATCAAATAGCCATGCCTGATAGTTCGGATCGTCTAAGCCGGGAATTAAATCGGCGAATATGGCAGTAAGAACAAGGATTACTAGCCAAGAAAAACATAGTTTTGTTAAAAAGCTCATGGACTTGAACGCTTCTAGAAAAGAAAATTTACGTTTAGAACGTGGAGAAAATTTCATTACGACTTTCTCCTAATTCTTGGATCAATAACCATGTAAAACAAGTCAACACATGTGTTAATGACTACGTAAACGCATGCCATAAATACTGTGACCCCTTGAACCATTATGAAATCTCGTTGGAAAATCGCATCTAATAAACGTTTTCCAAGACCTGGAAGTGCGAAAAGTTGTTCAATAACAACGGTGCCGCCAATTAAGCCGGCGATATTAAGTCCGACAATTGTTGTTAGCGTTAACGAGCTTGGTCGTAACGCATGTCTAAAAAGAATAAACCGGTCTTTTAGCCCTTTTGATTTGGCGGAAAGAACGTAAGTTTCTTTCAAGGTGTTGATCATGTCGGAACGAACAACTCTCGTGTACACAGCTATTTCTGTAAGAGCAAGAGAAACAGCGGGCATAATTACAGTTTTTATGTTGCCCGTAACGCTTTCTGTGAGGCGTGTCCATCCCGTTGCAGGTAGCCACCGTAGTCGAATCGAAAGAAAATATATAAGAATTAAACCAACAATAAAGCTGGGGATACTTAGAAGGAATTGTGCTAAAGCAGATATAGATTGATCGATTTTTGTTCCCTGTCTATATCCTGCAGTCACCCCAAGCGGTATGGCAAGCAATAAAGCTAAGCCAATTGAAACTACTGCTAATTCGGCAGTAACAGGGATGCGATGTTTTATCTCGTCAGTGACAAGTTGATCAGTAATAACTGATCGACCCAAATCTCCATTTATTGCGTCACCAAGCCAACTTCCGTAGCGAACAAGAAAAGGATCGTTAAGTCCGTACTCTTCCCTTAACTGTGCAACAAATTCTTGGTCTTGTTGAGCGTCTGGAGGGATAAGTGCATTGATTGGGTCACCCGGAAGGGTGTTTACTAGAAAAAAAGTTAGGAATGAGACCGCAAGCAATGTTGCTACAAGCCGAACTAATCGAGCTGCAAGCATTTTTAACACGTCGAATTATTCCCTTAACACTAGATACATACAAAAGGACGGGGTGAGAGGTTCATCTCACCCCGCCCTTTGTATTAATTTCTAACTACTATTCCATTTCGGTCCAGTAAGCCTGTCCCCATCGACCTTCAGCAGATGGGTGACCGATACCGATTTCACCATCTGGCAAGATCCATGAGTCAAGCCCTCCGAGACCTGCTTCAGTGGCAATAGCTGTTGCTGTACCACCAGAGAAGTAGATCGGAACTTGCTCATTAACCATGATGCTGGCTTGTCCATAGAGTGCCGCACGAGCTGCAACATCATCTGTGGTTCGTGCTTCTTCTAGAAGAGCATAGTGATCTGGGTCATGCCAGTTAGAGAAGTTGAATGGTGAAGTCTCCCATGGAGCTGAACCGGAGTTCTCTCCACCTGGATCGCTTTCACTACCCCATCTCCAACAGTGAACTTCATGTTCACCTCTGAATTCATTACCCATACCCAACGCCATGTTGATGTGAGTTGCTTGATCAAAATGGGTTAATTCAGTGTTAACTAATCCAGTCTCATTCCAGAACTGCTGGGTTACTTCTGTCGCTGCAATAAGTGTTGGATCTGGAGGACAACTCAAAATAGTATCAATCTTTTCGCCAGCAGCTTTACCGTCTGAACGATCAGGGTCATCAACGTAATCCTGGAGAAGTGCCATAGCTCCATCGAAGTCATAGCTAGCGTAAGCCTCTGCTGCTTCTTCGGAGTACCAAGGAGAGTCCTTAGCAAATACTTGTGTTGCTGGTTCAGAAATTCCTTCTCCACCTAGAGCGGCAATAACTGCTTCCTGGCGTGTTGCCATGATTAATCCTCGTCGTACACGAACGTCGTCATAAGGAGCTACAAGAACGTTGAACATACCGCCACCGGAGTTGTTTCCTTGGAATTCAAACATCCAAATGCTTCCGTCTTCTGCCACGGTACGTGCGTCACGAATTGTGGCTTGACGAAGAGTCTGCATAGCAGTAACCGTTCCAGATGCTAGTGAATCCAGTCGAGTTCCTTCATCAGGAATTGGATGGAAACTTACTGAATCTAGATATGGCAACTGGGTGCCAAAGCTGTCGCTCATCCAATAGTTTGGATTTCGTTCCATTTCAGTTTTGTTGTCAACGTCACGGTTAGTAACCATGAAAGGTCCGGTACCGATACCAGTTGGTGCGTTAGCAGCGGCTGCCATTGCATCTTCATCACCTGCAGGTACTAATGCAGCGTTGAAAACCATACCCATTGGTGCACGAGACAGAACTGCCATAAACGGTCCGTTTGTGGCGCTAAGTGTGTAGGTAACTTCAAGGTCACCGGTTGCTTCAACACCTATAAGGTTTGATGAAGCAATTACACCAGCAGAAGCGGCACCAGTTTGTTGAACAGCAAACATATCAACAATGTGTTGTGCTGTTAAAGCTGTTCCATCGGTGAAAGTTACGCCTTCTTGTAACTGAACAGTGAAAACAGTGTAGTCATCATTTGATTCCCAACTCTTTGCGAGCATTGGACCATATGAACCGTCTGCATACTGTTCGGTCAATTTGTCATATACAGCGTTCATCATGTTGTAGCAAGGTGAAGAACAGGTGTCTTCCCAAGGGCGTAAGCCAGGGGCTTCTGCCTCAATTGCCAAACTTGCACTTCCACCTTGAGAAGGACCAACTGGTGGCGCTTCGGTTGTGGTGGTAGGTGTAGCTGTTGTAGCGGGAGCTTCCGTTGTTTCCGGAGCTTCAGTTGTTGCTGTTTCTTCTGCTGGCGCAGCAGTAGTTGCGGCTGGAGCAGCATCATCGCTACTACTATCGCTTCCACAGGCGCTCGCTACCGCAGTAGCTGCAAGAAGAACGGCAAGTAACTTAAAGCCGACTCCCCGTTTACCTAATAAATAACTCATACGTGTTATTCCCTCCATGGGTTGCTTTCTAAAGAAAGTGTGACTGAAGTCATAAATCTACTACTAGTTACTCGTTTCACCAAAGTTATGCGCATTAAATTTACCTTTAGAGAGTGAAATCCACGTAAAAAGATGGGGTGAGAACCTATCTCACCCCATCTTTTTACGTTAATTAATGTCTATTAATCGGCAGCCCAGTAAGCCTGACCCCAATTGCCTACTGCACTCGGATGGCCAATACCTACTTCTCCATCCACTAAGACCCATGAGTCGAACCCACCAAGTCCTGCTGCAGTGATAATGGCTGTTGCTGTACCACCAGAGAACCAGATTGGTGCTGCAGCATTTTGAATCAAACCAGCTTGTTCATACAGGGCAGCACGAGTTGGAATATCTTCCATAGTTCGTGCTTCTTCTAGAAGAGCATAGTGATCTGGGTCATACCAGTTAGAGAAGTTAAATGGCGAGGTCTCCCATGGAGATGATCCAGAGTTATCTCCACCTGGATCGTCTTCACTTCCCCATCTCCAACAATGAGCTTCATGTTCACCTCTGAATTCATTACCCATACCCAACGCCATGTTGATGTGAGTTGCTTGATCAAAATGGGTTAATTCAGTATTAATCAGCCCGGTCTCATTCCAGAACTGCTGGGTTACTTCTGTCGCTGCAATAAGTGTTGGATCTGGAGGACAACTCAAAACAACATCAATTTTCTCTCCAACTGCTTTACCATCTGAACGGTCTGCATCATTGATGTAATCCTCAAGAAGTGCCATCGCTCCATCGAAGTCATAGCCGGCGTAAGCCTCTGCTACTGCTTCAGAGTAGAACGGAGAGTCCTTAGCAAATACTTGTGTTGCTGGTTCAGAAATTCCTTCTCCACCTAGAGCGGCAATAACTGCTTCCTGACGTGACGCCATGAGTAATCCTCGTCGTACACGAACGTCGTCATAAGGAGCTACAAGAACGTTGAACATCCCGCCGCCGGAGTTGTTTCCTTGGAATTCAAACATCCAGAGGCTTCCGTCTTCCGCCGCAATACGTGCGTCACGAATTGTGGCTTGCCGGAGAGTCTGCATAGCAGTGACCGTTCCAGATGCTAGTGAATCCAATCGAGTTCCTTCATCAGTGATTGGATGGAAACTTACTGAATCTAAATACGGCAACTGGGTGCCAAAGTTATCCACCCTCCAATAATTAGGGTTTCGTTCCATTTCAGTTCTGTTATCAACGTCACGGTTAGTAACCATGAAAGGTCCAGTGCCAATACCAGTTGGTGCGTTAGCAGCGGCTGCCATGGCATCATCATCACCTGCAGGTACTAATGCAGCGTTGAAAACAAAACCCAGTGGTGGGTTTGAAAGAACCGACATAAATGGGCCGTTTGTGGCGCTAAGTGTGTAGGTAACTTCGTGTTCACCGGTTGCTTCAACACCTATAAGGTTTGATGAAGCAATTACACCAGCAGCAGCGGCACCAGTTTGTTGAACACCAAACATGTCAACAATGGTTTGTGCTGTTACAAGTGTTCCGTCGGTGAAGGCAATACCTTCTTGTAGTTGAACAGTCCAAACAGTGTAGTCATCATTTGATACCCAACTCTTAGCAATATTTGGACCATACGAACCATCTGCGTATTGAGAAACCAATGGGTCAAAAACAGATTGCATCATGTTGTAGCAAGGTGAAGAACAGGTGTCTTCCCAAGGACGTAAGCCAGTGGCTTCTGCCTCAATTGCTACGCTGGCGCTTCCACCTTGAGAAGGACCAACGGGTGGCGCTTCGGTTGTGGTGGTAGGTGTAGCTGTTGTAGCGGGAGCTTCCGTTGTAGCCGGAGCCTCAGTTGTTGCTGTTTCTTCTGCTGGCGCAGCAGTAGTTGCGGCTGGAGCAGCATCATCGCTACTACTATCGCTTCCACAGGCGCTCGCTACCGCGGTAACTGCAAGAAGAACGACAAGTAACTTAAAAACAACTCCCCGTTTACCTAATAAATAACTCATATATTTCCCCTCAGTAATTAATTCTAAAACCGTGTGACTGATGTCACGAACTTACTGGACTGAGGGTTATTTGGCAAAAATTAAAGAAATTACGTTAAGGGGTGGTGACAAGCAACGTAATGATTTGGACGTATTTCTTCCATTTGTGGTTCTTCTGTGGAACAAATTTCAGTAGCAAAAGGGCATCGAGTGCGAAACCGGCAACCTGAGGGTGGATTAATCGGTGATGGCAACTCGTCGTCATCGGAAACTGTTTGGTCAATAACTACGGTCGGGTCTGGTTCAGGGCAAGAGTCAAGCAATAACTTGCTATAAGGATGGGCAGGGTTTTCATATAGCTCATCTGATTGAGCAACTTCACACAATTTACCTAAGTACATCACTGCGACTTTGTCACTAATGTTTTTGACGACAGCAAGATCATGGGCAATAAAAACGAGTGTCAAATGGTATTTTTTCTTTAAATCTTCTAAAAGGTTTAAAATCTGAGCTTGCATGCTCACGTCTAAAGCACTTACTGGCTCATCGCAAATCAAAACTTCTGGGTCAAGTATCAAACTACGCGCAATGGAAATTCGTTGACATTGACCGCCAGAAAACTCATGCGCCAATTTCCCTCGAGCCTGTTCGGGATCAATACCAACCGCGTCCAATATGTTGTCAACCATTTCTTGTTGTTTTGATTTATCTTTTGGACCCCATATTTTCATTGGCTCAGCGACAATATCTTCAACTTTTCTAAGCGGATTCAAAGAACTGATTGGGTCTTGGAAAATCATCTGTAAATCTGTTCTTCGCCGACGCATTGCCTCCGAAGATAAGCCCGTTAATTCAACAAGATTATGTTTCACAGAACCTGATGAAGGCTTAGGTAACTGAATAAGAGCTTTCCCAGTAGTTGACTTCCCGCAACCAGACTCACCAACTAAACCAAGAGTCTCTCCTGCTTTAATATCAAAACTAATTCCACTAACAGCTTTAACTGTGTCACCGCCTGGAATGTCATATTCAACTACAAGGTCTTCGACGCGAATAAGAGTTTCATCCTCTGGGCGTAAATGTGCTTTGCCGCTACCAGCCATTACACACCGTCTTCCTTTTCGGAGCTTTTAGTTAACGTCTCTTCTATGACTAAAGTTTGAGGAAGACCAGCAGCAACATTTTTTCTGAATGCTTCTTGGTTTTCTTCTGTTCCGACCGGAAACCAACACGCAGAAAAATGTGAACCGTTATTTACTGGAATTAGTGGTGGTTCTTCCTCTCGACATTTTTGTTGGACATAAGGGCATCGCGGGCTAAAAGAACACCCTGAAGGCGGAGCAATAAGGTCAGGGGGTCGACCAGCGATGGCAGTTAATCGCGTGTGGCTACGCTCATTCGTTTTCGGAATTGAACGAAACAAAGCCTCTGTATAAGGGTGTTGCATATCTTCAAATAATTCTTTAGTTGAGGATTTTTCTACAACATTTCCTGCATACATAACCATTGTTTCATCGGTCCGGCCAGCAACAACTCCGAGATCATGGGTGACAAGAACCATTCCCATCTCACGTGTTTCTTGCTCTCGGTTCAGTAGATTCAAAATTTGATGCTGGACCGTAACATCCAAAGCTGTTGTCGGTTCGTCCGCGAATAAAAGAGTTGGTTCGCAAGCTAAAGCAATTGCTATACAAATTCTTTGTCTCATCCCACCACTTAACTCATGCGGATATGAATCAAGACGATTTTCGGGTTCTGGAATACGAACTTCATTTAATAGATCTATCGCTAAAGAGCGAGCTTCTTTTTTTGAAATCCCTAAATGATGACGAACATGCTCTGTGACTTGTCTTCCAACTTTTACTAAAGGATTTAACGCTGTCATTGGGTCTTGGAAGACCATGGCAATTTCATTTCCCCAAAGTTTTTGCATCGCTTTAGGTCGTAGGTCAAGAATGTTTGATCCACGAAATTTTGCTGAACCGCTGGTTATTACATTGTTTCCCAAATTAAGTCGCATGACTGAACGTGCTAAAACGGTTTTTCCTGAGCCACTTTCACCTACGACTCCAAGGGTTTTCCCTTGATTAAGTTCAAAACTAACCCCTCTTACAGCCTTGACTTCTCCACCTGGCACCATAAAGGAGGTATGTATGTCTTCAACCACAAGTAAAGGAGAGGTTGAGTTATCTGCATCAACAGCAACATTGTCAGCAGCCGTAGTTGTGTTCACTTAAATACCCCCCCTCAGTTTGTGCTTAATTTTTTAAGACAGTGGATAATTCTTACTTAAATTTGACTTAATTTCCACTTCGGATAGAAGAGAACAAGCAAAACTCTTAAATCGTTCTTTCATTTCCACCATCAATAGGAATTTGTGCTCCAGTTGTCGCTCCAAAGCGATTACTACAAAGTTCTACGACGGCAGATGCTACATGCTGTGCACTGACTTCCATTTTTAAAAGGTTGCGAGCTTTGTATTCATCTACTGTCATATTGTATTTAGCGGCTCTTTCAGTCAGTACTTCTTCTGTCCAAAGCCCTGTATCAAAAACATTGTCCGGATGAACAACATTCACTCTTACTCCGTGTTCTGCCCATTCCAGTGCGGCAACTCTAGATAATTGTGTCAAAGCAGATTTAGATGTTGAATAAGCTGCAGCTCCTTTCCCAGGTGCCAATGCATTTCTTGATGCAATTACAACTACCTTTCCGCCAGCAGGAGCAAGAGCAAATAATGGTGCGAGATGGTGGAATAGGCGGGCAACAGATGTGACATTAATGTCCATTGCTTTTTCCCACGACTCAATACTTAATTCAGAAATTAACTCTGTACTTGGAAAGACCCCTGCACCAGCTACAAGCATGTCTACTCCACCGAATCGCTCTACCCCACGACGAATAGCTGCGATCTGAGCATCTTCATCACTTACATCTACAACGTTTCCAAGCCACTCTGGGCCGGAAAAGATTGTTTCAGTTTCTGGATTGATATCAATTCCAATTACTGACGCACCTCTTTTTAATAATTCTGAGGCACAGGCATGTCCAATCCCAGATGCAGCTCCAGTTACTAATGCAACTTGTCCAGCAAACTCTTTTCGAGGTCCTGCAAGACGTAATTTTGCTTGCTCCAAATCCCAATATTCCAAATCAAAAAGATCTTCTTCTCCTAACGCTACGTATCCACTGCGTTGATCTTCAAGCCTTTCTAAAACCGGAATAGTCTGCTTATAAATATCCGAAGCAATATCGGCATCCTTACCAGTAGCTCCAATTGTGATTAACCCAAATTCTTGATCAAGAATGACCCTTGGAGCTGGATCAAGCATTGTTAAATCATTTTCTGAACGTTGATTGTTGCGTTCAAAATAGTCTGTATATTCCTGTGCATACTGATCAACGTCACGGCCTACTAAGGGTGTTCGTTTGGTTCTAATAATGTGATCAGGAGTTAAAGGGCCACGATTAGAAAGATCATCAATATCAGACCTATTTACAAAACTTTGAATCTCACTGTTTGTCTGTCTGCTTAGAATCATTGGAGATCCCGCAACATCAGATATTTTCTTTCTAAGGCTTGCTAATGCGGTCAAAGTAACTTCTGCTTTCCCGCTTAATTCTTTTTCTGATCTGTTTTTTTCAGGGAGTTGAGCAAGAAAACCTTCTGCTTGACTAATTAGGTCTGAATGGCGACTATAAGCCTCACGTGTGGTTTCCGCAAAAGTAAAAAGACCATGATGGAGAAGAACCATTCCGGTAGTTCCACTATGTGCTTGATCACTCCAAGCTTCTTGAACTAACTGGGCCAAGTCGAACCCCGGCATCACGTATGGAACGACAACTACCGAATCTCCATAGACTTCTCGAACAGTTTCTTCACCTTCTTCAACATTAGTGAGACTAAGAATCACATCTGCATGACTGTGTTGCACTGCCCGATAAGGCAAAAAAGCGTGAAGTAATGTCTCAACCGAAGGTTGTGGAGCATCTGGTCTTAATCGAGCAGTTGATAGCTCTGCCATCATGTCTTCATCGCTGAGTTTGTCTAAACGAAGTAACTCTTGCATTCGACTTATCGGCAGTGGGGTAAACCCTGGGACTTCAATTGATGCTAAATCCCAGCCTGATCCTTTTACATAAAGAGCGGCAACTACTTCACCGGTAACGTCTTGCCAGTCCGCTTTTACAGATGTGTTCCCACCTCCATGCAAAACTAAAGATCTGTCGCTCCCTAAAAGACGTGACCCGTACGCACAACAGGACAGCGTGTCGCTATCTTTACAATCGTTTTCGTTCCAAAGATTCTCCATAATTGATTACCAACTAATCTTCGTCGCTTGATCCGGAACTTCCCTCAAGAAGATCTTTACGAACCTTAATTTCTGGAGTTTCTTGATTTTTTGGAGAATCGTCAGCCGTATGCATCCATACCGTTCTTTGTGGGAAAGGTATTTCAATACCATGAGTGTCGAAAGCTTTTTTAAGACGTGCACGAAGTATGCGTCCCGTACTCCATTGCTCACCTGGTTCTGTCTTTACAGAAAGCCGAATCGAAATTGAATCTGCTCCAAAGCTTTGAACTCCTGATACGACTGGCTCTTCAAGAATTGTGGCCACTTCAAGTTGTTCTTCCCATAGTTCATCAGCTACCTCTTTAATAATTGTGGCAGCCACATCTATATCAGTGTCATAAGCAACTTCAAGATCTAGCACGCTTCGTGCCCACAACTGTGAAGAGTTTCCAACTCGTCTAATTTCTCCATTTGGAACAACCCAGACTGTTCCATGGGCATCTCTTAATACTGTGGTTCGCAGTGAAATTTTTTCAACAGTTCCTGAAGCGGAACCTACATCTACCCAGTCACCCACGCCATATTGATCTTCAATAATTACAAAGACGCCGGCAATAAAATCAGAAACTAAAGATTGAGCACCAAAACCAATGGCCAAGCCAACAATCCCTGCTCCAGCGAGAAGAGGACCTAAGTCAAGTCCAATTTCTCCTAACGCAATCATTAAACCCATTAAGTAAACGATGGCGGTTGATGTTCCGCGTAGAACCGCTCCTAGTGTTAATGCTCTCTGACGAGATCTTTCTCCGTGCTCAGAAATTCTTTGTAATTTACGCCGTGCTCGTTCTCCGACTCTTGACAATGTTTTTTCTGATTCAATTTTCGCTGCTTCTTGTTCTTGTTCACGGGCAGAAACAATTCTTTCAACCATTCGATCAATAGCTCGTCGCAATAAGCGATTCACTATCATCGCAACAAGTAAAATTACGACAACTTTGAGTGGTCGTTCAATTATCCATGAGATAATTTCAGATAACTTCTCGTTTTCTGTATTGTCCCATATCCATTCACAAATAAATCCAGGATCATCTCCGCATGCATCAGAAAGTTCCATTGGTAATGCATTAATCATCTTGCCACCTCCACTTGATGACGGTAACTGCCTAAATAAGAAGTTGAACCTCTAAGAAGCCTATATAAAAATCATTTCAAGATAAGTGTTCCAAGAGCAGCCACAGAAGCAACAAGCCCTAAAAACACAAAAATAAAGCTCCTAGCAATTGTAAAACCAGTTCTCTAATTTTGAAATTTCACTTCTTAGCTTGTGCAGTTAACACCACATCAAACGAAAGTAATTCTGCACCATGTGCAACAGGCTGCTCACTGGCTTGTGCATGTCCTCGAGCAAAAGATGGAGAACTAACCCAAGCAAGAAATGCTTCCTCAGATTCCCAGCGTGTATATACATACCAAGTGTTGCTTTCAGAACTAGGGCGAAGTAGTTCAAAGCTTTCGAAACCGTCCATGGTTTCCACTTCACTAATTCTATTTTCAAAACGTTTATGCAATTCTTCTCCTGCTCCTTCAGGAACAGTTATTGCATTAATACGGACAATGCTCATTTTTTTTCCTTTCTTATCGGTTTCATTTACCACTATTCGTTAGTTCAATACCGTCAAAATCTCAAACAAGTAATTCCTGTTTTAAATATTGATACCTATATAAAAATCATTTCAAGATAAGTGTTCCAAGAGCAGCCACAGAAGCAACAAGCCCTAAAAGCATAAAAATGAGGCTCCTAGCGATTGGTGCTTTTTTAAGATCAGTATTTTCCTTATTTGCTGGCGGACGAAGAATGGCTAAACCATTGCCTACAAACATGGCGGCTCCTAAAGCTAATAGCAGCCAACCCAATAAATCTTCTCCAAGAAACATAATTTTTACTTATGCGGTTTGGACCATATCTGGGCGAGCCATGTCCTGGAATTTAGTGTAATGAGGTAAAAATCCGAGTCTGATTGTTCCGGTAGGTCCATTACGGTGTTTAGCCACAATAATTTCTGCTGTTCCGGTATCTGCGCTTTCAGGGTTATAAACCTCATCCCTATAAATAAATGCCACAACGTCAGCGTCTTGTTCAATTGATCCGGATTCTCTTAAGTCTGAAAGCATTGGTCTTTTATCTTGACGTGCTTCAAGGCCTCGAGATAACTGGGAGATCCCGATAACAGGAGTTTCGAGTTCACGAGCAAGAATTTTCAAACCACGACTAATTTCAGCAACTTCCACCTGTCTGCTCTCAGCTCCAGAACGACCAGTCATAAGTTGAAGATAATCAACGACAATGACACCTAATTTCCCAACTTTGCTTTTTAAACGTCTCGCTTTGCCACGAATTTCCATAATGGAAGTATTCGGATTGTCGTCAATATATATCTGGAGTTCATCAAGCATTCCGAGGCCTTGGTTTATGCGTGTCCAGTCTTGATCATTGAGTTGACCATTTCTAACTTTTCTTGAATCTACTCGAGCTTCGGAACACAAAATTCGTTGACTTAGTTCTAACTGACTCATTTCCAGACTAAAAATCAATGTTGGAAGGCCGCTAATAGCGACGTTGGTAGCAATATTGAGACCGAATGCTGTTTTCCCAGCAGCAGGTCGTGCACCAATAATTACAAGAGAGTTTTCTTGTAAGCCTGACAAAAGTTTGTCAAATTCACGAAATCCAGTAGGAGTACCAATTACTTCTTTTTTTGAATCGGCAAGCGCTTCAAGACGATCTAAGTTCCCCTGAAGTAACGGACCTATTCGTTCCATTGATTCGGCTGTTTGTCCTTGACCTACTTGAAAAACAAGATTTTCTGCTTCATCAACGGCTTTAACTACATCATCTGGTTGGCTATAACCGATCTCTGCTATTTCTGTTCCTACACCAATCAGTGTTCGTAACGTGGCATGTTCGGTAACAATTTTTGCATACCGAGTAGCGGAAGTTACTGCAGGGCTTCCTGCTTGAAGATCAAGTAAAAAGCTTTTGCCTCCCATTTTGTCAAGAAACCCACGTCTGCTAAGGCTGTCCCCAACTGTGTTGACGTCAGCAGGTTCTCCCTCCGCATATAGGTCACAAATCGCATTAAAAACATGAACATGTGAAGGTTTATAAAAATGCTCAGGTTCTACTATTTGAAGGGCATCAGCAATTGCATCTCGAGAAAGAAGCATGGTTCCAAGGAGCGCCGCTTCAACATCTAATGCATGCGGTGGAACTCTTCCTGGAACCGTATTTTCAACTGACCGTTTTGTAGAACGGCTTGATGAATTTGACTCTTCAAAAGAAAGATCATCTGGTGGATTATCTGGCACCGGCGCATCATCAAAATT
Organism: Acidimicrobiales bacterium; assembly: GCA_029245675.1. Lineage (GTDB taxonomy): Bacteria > Actinomycetota > Acidimicrobiia > Acidimicrobiales > MedAcidi-G1 > MedAcidi-G2B. The sequence continues at coordinate 49,036 of JAQWOV010000031.1, forward strand.
CATATTTTCAGTTGAGTCATCCACCAGTTACCTCAGATTCAAAGACGTATTACTCATTGTGGCGGAAAGTGCCTGTGAATCGCTAGGGGATATCCAGTGGATTTCTCTAAAAAACAGGGATGATGTTGTGGAAATTGAATATTTCTTGCTTTTATCAGAGACATCGAAGAAACAGTGTCTCATGATTCTTCGGCAACAACCTCAACTGTTCCGGCGACAGAGACTTCTGAATGAAGTTCAATTGTGAAACTATGGCTTCCAAGATCTTTAATTAATTCAACTTTTATTTGTTGTTGATCAATCTGAGTTCCAAGTTGTGTCGATACTGCATTAGAGATGTCTGATGCTCCGACTGATCCAAAAAGTCGACCTTCATCTGAAGATTTAGCAGAAACATTAACAACGCATTCAGAAAGAGATTCAGCAAGTGCTTCAGCGCTTTCTTTATCAGCAGCAGTTTGGAGTGCTCTTTTCTTTTGCATTACCTCAGCTTGAGCAGCCATTCCGTCTGTGGCTACAACTGCTAATCCTTGTGGTACAAGAAAGTTACGGGCGTAACCGCGAGCTACGTTAACGATGGTTCCTGTTTTTCCTAATCCATCAACGTCGGAACGTAACAAAACTTTCATTCGTTTATCTCCGCTTCAACTTCAACAGATACTTGTTCATCTGAAGTTACGTAATTTTCGTAGGTTTCTTCTACTTCATCATTCGTCTGCTCTTCAGCGTTAACTGACTTTGATTCATCAAATGACTCTCGAGAGTCATCATTTCGGCGGTCACGGCGTTGTGTTGTAACTCGGCTGGTGTAAGGAATTAATGCCATTTCACGAGCGTTTTTTACTGCTCTAGCAATAACGCGCTGTTGTCGAGCATCATTACCACTTACTCGTCGTGCTTTTATTTTTGCTCGGTCTGACACAAATTTACGAAGCAAATCTGTGTCTTTGTAGTCGACATAATCGACTTTAGCAATTGTAAGCGCTGATACTTTTTTCTTTGATCGCCGTGCGTTGTCACGATTTTTTTCTCTGCGTGGTGGTCGTGCCATTAGAAGGGCTCCTCATCGGTTGGAAAGTTAGAAGAAGGTGCAGCTTGTCCTTGGTTACCTGCAGGAGCTCCATCATCATCATACGGATTGCGAGTAACCTCAGCTGTTGCCCACTTTAAGCTGGGACCAACATCTTCAGCTGTAATATCAACTGCGTAACGTTTTTGACCCGTTTCTTTATCATCCCATGATCTTTGAGCCAGCCGACCAATAACAGTAACACGAGTTCCTTTTTCAATTGACTCTGAAACATTTACTGCCAACTTTTCCCAACAAGTAACTCTAAAAAACATTGCCTCAGAATCACGAGAAGCGTTCCACGCAATGTCGAAGTTGCATATTTCTGTTCCGGTCTGAGTAAAGCGCAACTCGGGATCTCCGGTTACATTCCCAGTGATTGTAATAGTGTTACCAAATGCCATTTTCTTTTCCTTTACTTATCAGCTGAAGCATTTTCAGCTAGTAAACCACGCCGAATTGCTTCATCGTCAGGTAGTCGCATGATTTTATGTCGGATAATTTCACTTCGATCCGCTAAACGAAGAGTGTGGTCA
>JAQWOV010000012.1 GCA_029245675.1 Acidimicrobiales bacterium
TCCTGATCTATTAGTTTCTGAACGCGCAATTTTACTTTAAATGCTTATTTTACTGCATAATTTTTGCGGCTGAGGAAACGCTAGTAAAGATAGTGGCTCTGTTCAAACATCAAGCAAGAAGGAAAACGTGACATCTGACCACGGGTATCACTGGCAACTTTATGAAATCTGAGTAACGATAGGTATATGACTGCTTCTCAAATAAGAGCAGAACTGCTGAAGAAGCGGTCCTTTTTATCTGAGGATCTTGTGCTAGATGCTTCAAATCTTGTGATAGAGCGGGTCTTAAATCTCCTTGAGTACCAAAGTTCTACGGTAGTTGGTTCTTATTTTGGTGTTCGCGGGGAAATAGATCCATCATCTCTGCTTAGTTCCTCCGAACCTCAGCACGCTTTTCCCGTTGTTCAATCCGATGGGAAACTCTCTTTTATTATTCCTGACGGACCTCTTAAAAATGGCTCATTTGGAATACCTGAGCCAGTGCTAGGCATCAAAGTTGACCCAGAGGATTTAGATATGGTCTTGGTTCCCTTAGTGGCTGCAGATTTATCTGGCAATCGCATTGGGCATGGTGCCGGCTTTTACGACAAGACTTTCTCTTTTCATAAAAGTGGAAGTGCTCCTTATTTAGTCGGTTTGGCTCATGAATTTCAAATAGTTCCATCCCTTAATCCTGAGCCTTGGGATGTCCCACTAGATGCGATCATTACGGAGAAAACAATTTATAAGATGGGTATGAACCACATAGCAACCTCTATGGGGGAGGATTAGCAGGTGAAAGTAATTGTTGTTGGGGCCGGAGAAGTAGGCACTTACGTAGCTGATCGCTTGAATCGTCACCATGATGTTTCTTTGATGGAAAAGAACCAAGAGCGTTTTAACCAAATAGATATAGACAAGTCCTTAGATGTTTTAACAATCCTGGGAAGCGGCACTGACCCAGAAGCTTTAAAAAGAGCAGGTGTTGAAGAAGCTGACCTTCTAGTGGCCGTAACCAAGAATGATGATGCGAACCTTCTAGCTGCTCTATTAGCAAAACAAGCAGGTGTGAAACGAACAGTAGTCCGGGTTGAATCTCGCGGGTTAAGAAACAAAGAAGTGGGTCAACTTTTAGGTTCCGCAGACACACACCTGATGATCGACCCAGATGAAGAAGTCGCACAAGATGTTATTCGCTTAATGGAATACCCAGGTGCTCTTGACATGGTACATATGGGCGGGGGAGAAATTGTGATCATCGGAGCGAAACTGCCTCCTGAAGCCCCTTTTGTAGGCGTATCTCTCGAACAATTAGGAAAAGATCTTGAACCTGATTGGGAATTTATGATTGCTTCAATCACTCGTCAAGTCAACGAAGATGAAGAAGAGACTCTGATTCCTAGAAAGAACGAAATTCTCCAAGAAGGAGATCTTCTTCGCGTGATATGTAAACGCCGGGCTCTAAGAGATGTCATTAGGCGACTCGGAATTGAACGCGACATGCCAGCCAGAGCACTACTCCTCGGAGGAGGACGGACCGCTCAATTACTCGCAGAGTCTCTAGTCGAAAAGGCAGTTGACGTTGCCATTATTGAAAAAGATCCAAAGCGTGCAGAAGAATTAAGTGCTTCCTTAAAGCGCGCTCTGATCTTTAATGGAGACATCACGGACGTAGACATGCTCGAAGAGGCTGATGTTGGTCGCCAAGACATCGTCGTTGCATTGACTGGAGAAGACGATGCAAATGTTCTCGCCTGTTTGTACGCCAAATCTGCAGGCGCACGACTCGCAGGAGACTCAAACGGTGCTTCCACACCAAAAACAATTGCAGTGGTGCATCGTCTTAAGCTACTTGATTTACTTGATACGCATGATGTAGGAGCAACACTTAGTCCACGAACTGCTACTGCCAACAGCGTTTTGCGTTTTGTGCGAAGCGGAGACGCAGCACAAATTGCGACTTATCTACACGGAGATGCAGAAATCCTTGAATTCGCTGTGAGTGACACCAGTCAGTGTGAAGGCAAAAGAATTGCGGATGCAGGATTCCCTAAAGAAGCCTTAGTTGGGGCAATTTTACGAGATGGGAAACCACAAATAGCGCGAGGTAGCACTGTGTTTCGAGATAGAGATCATGTAATTGTTATCTCAAACCCTGAGTTTGCTGAAAGTATCGGTCAACTTTTCTAGTGAAGCTCAGTTACCGTTCCCGCCTTCGGATACTGACATTTGTGGGGTATAAGAAACTACCTGACTGGGCATCTTGGACCTCAGCACTCTTTCTTGGAATCAGTTCAGGACTTCAAGTCGTCAGTTTTGTCTCAATTGTCTCTGGGCTCATCGGACTTACCGGAACGGGCTCACAAACCCCGGAACTATTGGTTGCAGGCACCTGCCTCGGAATTCTTGGCACCTATCTTTTCTCTATTATTCGTCCGCCGAAAAAACTTCGAGCTTCTGATATTTTTGCCGGATTTTTTTCCTTTGCAATTTCCGCAACTTTATGCTCGACACTTATCTTCCTGATCGCTGGAGTTACAAACCAATTCGACACCGCCCTTTATGAAGCATCAGTTGCCTTAACCACTACAGCGCTAAGCACATTGGATATCTCTCAACTTACTCCAGAAATTGAATTCTTTAGAGGCATCCTTCAATGGATAGGTGGACTGGTTGTCTTGATTCTCGGAGCTGCAATCATCCCAGTAGTCGGAACCAGGAGCAATCCGTCTGCTCACATTGAGAGAAACGAAGCTCTGTCGCTTGGTGCCACTCGACGCACAGCGGTGTACAGCATCTTGGCCATCTATGTTCCTTTATCCATCATTCTCTGGTTTGCCTATTCTTTAACGGGAATAGGAATTTTTGATGGCCTCCTCCTCGCCGTCTCAACCGTCTCAACTGGCGGATTTCTACCGCAAGGAAACCCATTAGCGAATGGAGCAGTCCAATGGATCGCTATCGCTGGTATGTGTGTTTCTGGAACAAGCTTCGTCGTTCTTTGGCGCCTAGCGCGAAATAAAGTAGGAGAGCTCAAGAATTCGCTGGAATTACGCATTTACTTCTTGATTCTTATCTCACTGGGTCTAGTGCTTTTTCTAGCTTCCGGAAATCTTTCTCTAACAAATTTACGATCTTCATTCATGGTGATTTCCTCTGCCATCTCTACAACAGGTTTCCCTGCCGTAATTCAGGGAGAATGGCTACCCGTATTTACCGTGTTAATTCTATTAATAACAGCCATTGGCGGAATGGCAGGTTCCGCTTCTGGTGGCTTTAACATTCGATCTTTAATTATCCTTTTACGGCTCTCAATAAGGGAATTGGTGCGTCAATTACACCCACGCTCTGTTGTCCGTATACGAATTGATGACAAACCATTATCTGAGTCGACCGTGGAGCATGCGGTGGTTCTCCAGTTTCTATTTATCTCAGTGGTAGTGATAACTGCTGTTTCTTCTTCAATCGCTGGACTTGACCTATTTTCCGCTATCAATGCATCTATTCACTCCACAGCCACTGCCGGACCCATTCGCAGCATTGAAGGCGATTTAGTAGATCCTTCACTATGGACTCGGCCAATCCGCGCAACCCTGATTCCGGCGATGATTCTCGGCTGGTTAACTATATTCCCCGTACTAATCGCAGCTGGAGAGTTCACTTCGTTCTTAAAAGGACGGCTGAAATCATTTAGACGTCAAATCCTGAAGGTCACGGAGCGTCAATGATGAGCTTTGAGCGAAAGAAACTCCAAAAATCTACGAGTACAACTTTTCACGTCACCGGAACAGCACTTCTATTTGTTTCAGCGGCAATGTTTGGCTGTGCAATCATCGAGGGCACTACGGGGGGATCAATCTTTCCTCTTTTACTTGCCTCACTTACCTCTTTGTTCTTTGGAGGACTTGGCCGGCTTGGCACGAAACCCGGACTTCTCGGACAGGCAGACATATTTTCGGCTGTTGGTGGAGCATGGCTCTTCGTTTCACTATTCGGGGCACTCCCTTATCTCTTTGCTGGAACATTCAACTATGGAGGTTCCGGGTTATTGATCCAGTTTGCAGATTCATTATTTGAATCAATATCTGGATATTCATGTACGGGATCCACTGTTTTTGGAAGCCATAATCCAATTGAATCGCATGGCTCAGGAATACTGCTCTACCGGCAACTAACACAGTGGGCCGGTGGAATGGGAATAGTAGTCCTCGTGGTAACGGTCTTACCGTCCTTGCGTGCTTCTGGCCTTGGTTTGATAAGCGCTGAAGCACCTGGGCCCCAAAGCGATCGACTTGCTTCGAGAGTAGTTGACACAGCGCGCGAATTCTGGAAAATATACTTCGTATTAACTCTCTTCATAGGAGTCGCACTGTTTGCAGCAGGAATGGGAGGATACGACGCACTCGCTCACGCCTTGACCACAGCGTCTACAGGCGGATTCTCAACTCGTGACTCTTCTATTGGATTTTGGGACAGTTCCGCTATAGAAATGGTTCTTATCTTTGGTATGATCTTGGGCGGTTCAAGTTTTGCCTTACACTGGCGCTCCACCAAAGAACACCGTGTTACTCATTTCAGAGACCCAGAATTTCGCTCGTACTTCGGCTTAATGTCAATCTCAACTTTTGCTATTACATGGATTCTTGCATCAAATGGATTTGGAGTAAACGAAGCGCTTCGCTCCGCAGCTTTCAATGTTGTAACTCTTGGAACTAGTACTGGCTTCAGTAACGCTAGTGGAGCAGGAAGCAACGGAGACTTTGCTTCTTGGGTAAGTGGACCACAAATCATTCTCTTCATTCTTCTCGTATTCGGAGGATGTACAGGCTCTACTTCCGGTGGAGTAAAAATATTCCGACTACAAGTCGGAGCATCTCACACGCTTCGTTCTATTAGAAGGTTTCGAAGACCTCGCGGAGTTTTCCCTGTATTCCAAGGGACAAAAGTAGTCCCTGATGCGCTCGTCCAGCGAATCGCTGGTTTCATAGCCGTGTATGCCGTCCTAGTAGTAATTGGGACTATTACCCTGACCGCTCTGGATACAGATATTGTTACCGCATTAAGTGGAGTAGTTAGTGCGTTAGGGAACATGGGCCCTGCGTTAGGCGAAGCAGGCCCCACGTCCTCTTTCGCTGACGCCTACTCGGCTCCATCTCGGATGGTTCTGGCTCTTCTAATGCTTGTAGGAAGACTTGAAATTTTCCCGATGCTACTGATGGTGGTTGCCCCGTACAGAAGCACAAAGCATCACTTAAATAAATCTAAATAATCAACTCTTCAAAAGTTCAATCAAAAGAGATTTCAAATACTCAGGATCTTCGCTACCACACATCTCTCGAGCACTATGCATAGCGAGTTGAGCTACACCCAAATCTACTGTTCTGATTCCCGTACTTGCCGCAGCTAGAGGCCCAATTGTTGACCCACATGCAAGATCTGATCTACTAACGAAGGTTTGCAAGGGAATATTTGCTTTCTCTGCTGCAGTTTTTACAAGTGCTGCTCCTGGGGCATCTGTGGCGTAACGCATATTTGCATTGTATTTGACTACT
>JAQWOV010000020.1 GCA_029245675.1 Acidimicrobiales bacterium
GAAACCGTTGTGATCGCAGAAGCAGAGCTAGAGACAAAAGTGTTAGTGACTGGTTTTCTTCCTGAAGATCAAACAGAAGTTAAGTTTGAAGTCGTCATAGACGAATCAGGAAAGACCCCAATTCTTTCTTGCGATAAAGCAGGAGAAACACCTACCAAATGGCAGACACAGTATGAGGTTAAAACAGTAGATGTCCAATAATCTTGACGTAGTTCTTCCTACAGAAGGCCTTTGGAGAGGAACCGAAACTCAGGGAATAGAAGATTTCACGATCAACCTTGACCCATCAGCCGCCTCAACATTAGAACAAGCAGCTATTCGTCTCGCATCACAAGAAGGCGAAGTTACAGATGCAACGCAGCACGATCTTCCACTCGACGAACTCGAAGAAACTATAGAAAAAGTTCGAAATGAAATCCTAGAAGGAACCGGCATGGTGCTACTCAAAGGATTTCCAGTTGACCGACTCTCATCTCGAGAAATCGCCTTCTTCTTCTGGGGAATAGGACTTGGCCTCGGAACCGCAGTGTCGCAAAGCGTCATGGGGGAGAAACTTGGCCATGTGATAGACACCACCGACATTGACCCGCATGCTCGCGCGTATCGAAATCGAACAGAACTCACTCCTCACACAGATCCAAGCGACATACTTGCATTCTTATGCATATATCCGGGAGCTACTGGCGGCATAAGCCACTTCGTGAGCTCTTTAACGATCTATGAAGAAATAAGTAAAAATAACCCAGAAGTACTTGAAGTTCTCCAACGCGGGTTCCACTATCACCGTTTCGGAGAACAAGAACCAGACTGTCCAGACATAACTCCATGGCGAATACCTGTCTTCAGCGTGAATCAAGGAAAATTGAGTTGCCGTTACGTCAAAGAGTTCATAGAAATAGCAGCAGACGAAAACCCACAAGCAGTATTAAGCACAGAAGAAAAAGAAGCACTAGAAATTTTTGAAACTACTGCCCAACGTGAAGATCTACGAGTGACCTTCACCCTGCAACCTGGAGAACTAATACTCGCAAATAATTACACGGTTCTCCACGCAAGAACAGCCTTCACGAACCACCCAGAGCGTAAACGCGAACTCCTACGCCTTTGGCTTACCACTCAACCGACACGACTCGTAGTAAAAGAGATTTTTATTTATGAAAGAGCGTATAACGGCGGGGAACATGGAATAGTTCCACAACCCGGACAGAAACCTTCATTTGCAAGCAGATTTGACCAACGAAACTTATTAGACAAATGACGGAACGCTCAATCGTTGTATTTACTCGTGATCTTCGAGTTATTGATAATCCTGCTCTGTGTCTGGCCGCGGAACAAGGCGAAGTTTTTCCACTTTTTGTATTCGACCAAAAAATAGTTACGGCAAGCGACCTTGGCAACAAACGCTTAACTTTTCTTCTCGAATCTCTTGAAGACTTACATTCTGGTTTACAAAAAATTGGGTCATCTCTTTTCCTAAGAGTTGGTAATTGGACAGAGGAAATCATAAATTTCTGTAAAGAAAAAGAAGCACAAACTATTCATTTAGCTATTGATCACAGCAATCACTCACAAAAACGCTTAGAAGACTTACGAAAGAAAGCTCAACAGATAGGAATACAGGTAAAAGGACATCAAGGAATCGCAGTAGTTGAACCAGGAATGATTACGCCTGCCTCAGGCGAAGAATACAAAATGTTTTCCCCGTACTATCAGAAGTGGAAAGAAGCGACATGGAGAGATCTTTTGCCAGCTCCAAAAAATCTTTCTTCTTCTGAAAGAGATCAAAGAAGTTCAGAGATTTTCCATAATTTCAGACCAGAAGAAAACCATATTCGGATGAAAGGCGGAGAACGAACCGGTCGGGCAAATATGAAGTCTTGGATGGGTGAAGATCTCAAAAACTATGCCTTTCTCCGAAATGACCTAGCATCCGATAGGACATCTCGGCTTTCTCCCTACCTGCACTTTGGTTGCTTGTCTCCTCTTGAAGTAGCAGTTTTATCTCGTGACCACACTGACGATTCGTTTGTGCGACAGGTTTGTTGGAGAGACTTTTATTTACAAGTATTGAGCAGTCATCCAGAAGCCTCGGTTGCTGATTACCGAACACGTGACTTTAAGTGGAGAAGTGATGTCAACCAATATGAAGCCTGGAAAGAAGGAAAGACTGGATACCCGATAGTTGATGCTGCCATGCGTCAACTACTTCATGAAGGTTTCATGCACAACAGAACACGAATGGTAGTGGCTTCCTTTCTGACCAAAGACCTTCATATGGATTGGCGTTTAGGTGCAAAACATTTCATGGAACATTTATTGGACGGCGACGTGGCATCTAATCAACTTAATTGGCAGTGGGTTGCAGGAACTGGAACCGATTACAACCCACACCGCGTATTCAACCCAACACGCCAAAGTGAAAGATTCGATAAAACTGGAGAGTACATAAAGAGGTGGGTGCCAGAGCTCAGACAGTGTTTCGGTAAAGAAATACACGACCTAGGGCCGCTTTTAAGAGAAGAACTTGGATATCCGCAACCGATAGTGGATCACGGAGAAGCGATTAAAAAATACAAACAGGATTATGCTTCTTAGGCTCTAACTTAAAGTCAAGCCACCATCTACAACGACTATGTCTCCTGTTTGATAAGTATTTCTCAATATTCCAATTACTGCTTCAGCGCAGTCTTCTGCTGTTGCAGAACGACGCATCGGAGATCGAGCGGCTACAGCTGCATGAAGGGTATCCCAAGACTCGGTCCAAGGAGTTTCAACCAACCCCGGCGCTACTGCGTTCACACGAATTTCCGGCCCAAGCACATTGGCCATGAGTTGGGTCATTTGATTTACGCCAGCTTTAGAAATTGAGTAAGGGATTGAACTGCCTACTGGTCGAAGTCCTGCGATCGAGGAGATGTTCACGATGCTTCCTGAACCGCTCTCTTTCAATGCGGGTACGGCAGCTCGACTCAAGTACCACGTACCGAAAATGTTTACATCAATGATTCTTCGAAATACTTCTTCGGTTACACCATCTAAATCGGCATGAGGGATCACTGAAGTAAAACCTGCATTATTCACCAAAACATCCAGTCGGCCAAAAGTTTCGATCGTCGCATCAACTAATTCTTTGCATTCGTTTTCGCTGCTTATATCTGCTTGATGATAGGAAGCACCTTCTAACTCTGAAGCTAACCTTTCTCCCTCACTACTACTGGTTGAGGAATTAAGCATCACTTTCGCTCCAAGTGCAACAAGACGCTTAGCGGTAGCCTCTCCGATCCCACTCGTGGATCCAGTAACAAGAGCAACCCGATCTGAAAACTCTCCCATATGCAACACATCTCCTCAATTCTGTATCTAATGTTACTTCAACGGCCACATTGTTTCTTTAGCGAGGCAGAATACTGAGATGAGAGAAGTGAAGAAAAACTTATTAAAAGAAAAGAATTTATTACTAGTAGCACTATCTTTCTTCATTGTCTTAAGTGCTTGTGGAAGCAAAGACAATTCCAATTCTGACAACACAGTCGAAGTGCCTTCAACGACCACTCAACAAGTCGAGCTTGCTGCAGTAGAAGAGCCCACATTTTCACCAGCAGATATCTACGACTCCGTATCGTCTTCTATCGTCTATATAGATACGCCGGACGGAACAGGAAGCGGCATCATCCTGCCGAACGGTTATGTGCTAACAAACGCACACGTAGTTTCTCTACATTCGGCAGTCCGAGTCTGGTCTAATGGTGGAAATCACGCTTCGGTTCCTGTCCACGCCAGAGACTGGGTTAGAGATCTTGCTTTGGTGGGTCCCTTCCAGACCAACCTCCCTAGCCTTTCTTTAACATCTAAAAAAATGAATCCAGGAGACCAAGTATTCCTCATTGGATTCCCGGGAGAGAGCGAATCTCAGCCAACTGCATCTATAACGTCAGGACTAGTGAGCCGGACACGGAGTAATCGATGCTCAGGGCTTGAATTCTTTCAAACGGATGCACTTATTGCCGGCGGTCAAAGTGGCGGAGCTTTGGTTGATATTGAAGGAGACCTTATAGGCATATCCGGCCTCGGAGGATTCACCGAAGCAAACTTTGCTTTCGTGCTTTCTGCCGCAGACGCGTTAGAAGGCCTACGAGAATTAGAAATGGGGACACTACCTTTGATTGGAATTTCAGACGGTTTACCTACCGATCAGAAGGTATTTATTGATTTTAGTAAGCCAACCGAATTTTCAACAATACAGCCTGGCCAGTTTTTACTCACGATAGATCAGCCCCAGACCGTATTTGAAGCGACAGCAACCCCGACACAGAATGCAGATCTTTGGATTGAAGTAACTACTCTTTACGGAGAGACACCCTTAACTGACTTGGGAATAGATTCTTACGACTATTTAGAAGAAGAATCAGAGAACTACTCGGAGTCAAACGCATCAGGTTATTTTGTTGATGAATATTACGATGGTCCTGAAACATTGGAAGTACGGCTAGATCCGGGAACGTACTTCGTCAACGTTGGAGTGGCACCAGAAGCATCCGAATCAGAAATACGTTTAACCTCATCTCTACCACTTACCCCAATTTTAGATACTCATGGAGTAAAAGAAATTGACTTAGGGGCATCTGCATCAGGAACGTTTTCCTCTCAAGATAAAGACCATTTCAAAATCAATTTGACTGCTGGCTTAGACGTACGCATTCGTGTGGATTCGATTTCTGATCCTTTGATGAGTGTTTATTACGACGATGCGTTGGTCGCTTCTAATGATGATTCGGGGAGTGGTCTTTACGGAATGGCTTCTGAAGTTAATTTCACTCCTAACGAAACAGGCGATTATGTCATTGCTATTACTTCATGGGCACTAGAGGTAGATGGGTACACCTTGACGGCTGATCTTGCCTCCTCAGAATCTTTCTGCGGAAATGATTGGTGGCCACGCGAATAAAACCTTTAAAAATAAGGGTTTTTAGGGGCGAGTCGCCACGGGGCACTTTCTCTGGCAGACTATTGATATGAAACGTCTTCTATTATCTCTGACCATACTTCTCGCACTGGTTGCTTTACCGACAGGATGTGGCCTCTTTTCTTCGAACGATGGAGAGATAGAAACCCTGCGTTCTGAGGTCGCGATTCTGACAGAAGAGATCGTTGACCTTAAATCAGATGTTGCAGCTCTTGAGAGTTCCCCGGCAGTGGTGGAGACAACTACAACTACAACTACTACTTCTGAGGCTCCTTCTGAATCTGTGACTACACCACCAGAAAATTTAGAAGACGAAGTAGTTGATGAAGAAGCAATTCTTTTAGCCACTTATGCATGGGGCCCAAGTGACGAGACAGTGGCTTTGCAAGAAGTTCTTGGGATAACTGCAGATGGTTGGTACGGGGGTGGGACACAAGCAGCCCATATCGCCGAATTAGAAGTACGTGGCTTGAGTGTAGATAATGTGCCTACAGCTCCTCCAACTACAACCACAACCACTGAAGCGCCAACGGAAAGCACTACGACAGCTCCTCCAACTACAACCACGGCTGCCGAGTAGGCCTAAAGAGCAGGCAGCCCTTCTACCATTTGGTCGATCATTTGGTTGAGAACTTCTGAAGAGGTTCCAAAAGTTAGACGTAAATGTCCAGAACCCTCTGATCCAAAATTAAGGCCATTCTGTCCTGCCACACCCGTTAGGCCACGCATCCATGTCGCGGGACGTTCTCCTGGTTCATAGTTTGATAGATCTAACCAGGCGACAAAAGTTGATTGTGGTAGGTGCATGTTAATCGCTGGCAACTCCTTATTTAGTCGATCGAAAAGGAGATGACGATTTGAATCTAAAGTATTTTTCATCTGATCCACCCAACCTTCTCCGGTATCCCACGCAGTGATTGAGGCTTCAGCACCCATGCGGTTAGCGCCACCTAAGAGGGCTGAGGGCACGGTACTTAGTTGATCAAAAATCTTTTTGCTACCTGTTTGAGCTACTGCACACCGAATACCTCCAAAGGCGAAGGTTTTAATACCGGAAGTGACAGTCACGGTACAATCATCTGCTCCAGGAATAGAGAGCAGTGGGATATGAGTAGCTCCTGGATGAACAAGGTCTCCATGTATTTCGTCAGAAACAATAATCAAGTTATAGCGATGCGCTATATCAACAAGAAGAGAAAGTTCTTCTTCTGTTAAGACTTTTCCGGTTGGATTATGTGGATGACAGAGGACCATTAAACGAATACCAGAATCGGATTGAAGAAGATTTTCTAACTTCTCAAAGTCATAATGCCAGCCATCGTCATCGTGAGACATAGACCACTCAACAGGCCGCCGATTTGTGGTAGGCCCAATATTGAAGAAAGGTGGATAAATAGGAGTAGAGAAAAGAACACCATCTTCTGGTTCTGTAAAAGCTTCAACACATGCCCAGATGCCTTGAATCACATTTACGGTAGTAATTCCTAGTTCAGGGTTTGGAGTCCACTTATGACGTACTTCTGACCAGCGGGCGAATGAATCAAGAACTCGTTCGAATTCGTAGTAGTAACCGAAAGCCCCACCGTTTACGAGCTCTTCAAGTCTCGAATAAACAGCGGGTGGAGCTCCAAAGTCGTGCTCAGCTACCCACGCTGCTAAAGCATCGCCATAACGATTCCATTTAGCTAGACCCATTTGCCGACGCCCTTCTGGCGTCAGATCTAAAGCAGAGGGAAAAGTTTCGTTAGTCACAATGTGATGTTATGCACATAGCGGAGGAAAGTGACATCTGACCGTTAGTAAGATAGAGACTCCGCTAAGGAGAACAAGTATTCTTTAATTTAGTTAGAAAAGAAATCTTTTCTAATGCAAAACAAGTACTTAGTTTGAAACTTTAGATTCAGGCTAAATATCTAACACGTCCCGCCGACTCCCCCCCAGGCGGGATGTGTCATTTTTCAGCCAAGATAGCCTTTAAGATACTCATAACGAAGGGGGCTATATGAATAAAAATCTTCGAGAAAAAGTACGTATGAGTGATGCAGAAATCGATGAGTTCATAGAAGAGCAAAAAAGTTTGCAAGTGGCAACACTAAACGGTGACGGATCTATTCATTTATCTACACTCTGGTTTGCTGTAGTTGACCAAAAAATTGTTTTTGAAACTTACACTTCTTCTCAAAAAATCGTTAATCTCAAACGCGATTCTCGTATCACTGTTCTGCTTGAAGACGGATTGGACTACAACAATTTACGCGGGGTCATGATTAAAGGAACCTCAATATTGGCTGAGGAATCAGCAGAAGTTGAAAAAATAGCTCGCGAAGTAATAAAGCGAAATCAGCCTGAAGTCCCAGAAGAGATGCTTGATGATGCGGCAGCGAGCCTCGCTCGGAAACGAACGGTGGTGACGATAGTGCCAGAAAAAACAGTGTCTTGGGATCACGGAAAAATCTCTTAAAGGAAAGGTCTTCACTTTTCTTGTGGTACTGGCTTCAGTCTTGACCTACGATGACAGAGTGGAGTCCATATTTACAGTTCAAGAAGAAGACACTGTTCTGAGGCAGTTGCATCACCGCAGAGAGAATCTACCTGAAGCCGAGAAAGTAAACCGAATAGAAACAGAGTTAACAGAACTATCCAATATGAAGCAACTGCTTTCCGTTCAGCAGCTTGAGATAGTGCAGCGCCAAAAGAGATGCGAACAAGAAGTAGGGGCGGTAGAGAGCCGAATTTCTGAACTGGATGGCAAGTTGTACGGAGGAATGATTACCTCTCCGAAGGAAGCAACAAGTCTCGAAACCGAAATACGACATCTTAAAGAGAGGCAAGACGGGTTGGAAGAAAAAATCCTTGAACTCATGGAAGAAGTCGAGCCACAAGAAAAAGAAATTGTTTCAATAAGCGGACGCATAGAGACAAGGCAAGCCGATTTAATTACCGCAAGCGAAGAGCTCTTGGTAGCGGAATCAGAACTAGAAGAAACTTTAAAAGCTGCAGTAGAGCGAAGAGAACTGGCTGCTAATGGGACAGATGCAGAATTATTGAAACGTTACGAAAGTCTTCGTGGAGCTTTTGGTTCTAGTGTCGTCGTGAAATTTGATGGAAATAATTGCAAAGGATGTCCTTCAACCATGCCTGCTATGGAGTCCGATCGTTTAAAAAATACACCTGAAGGCGTTTTCTCTGATTGCACAGAGTGCGGTCGGATGGTTGTACGTTAAATACTGTTGTGTTTTTCTGGTTCCTGACACTTTCAATAGTTGGTGTTGCCCTGGTATTTGACAGCCCGAATCTCGATTATCGACTAGTCGCCTTTGGTTCTCTCTTACCAATAATTGAAATATTTTTCGGAGGGCCATGGATAGGGCATACTCTTATTTTCCCGGTGACAGTAATGACTTTCATCATGCTCGCAGCTCGCGGTAAACGTCTCGTCCAAAGAAGATGGTTAGGTTTACCTATCGGTTTATTCACTCATCTTGTTTTAGACGCGACTTGGGCTAGGACGAAAGTCTTCTGGTGGCCACTCATGGGTTTCGACTCTTTAGGCGGGTCAAGAGTTCCGGAATCAGAATGGTGGCCCATAAATTTAGTGCTGGAAATCATAGGGGTGCTAGTGGGATGCTGGTTATGGAAGAAATTCAGATTCAAAGATAAAACCTACCGCGAGGCTTTTCTTCGCGAGGGAAAATTAATCGAGTTGAGAAAATAATGCTCCACATTGTGCGTCACGGAAGAACAGAGATGAATGCTTCAGGCAAGCTTTTAGGCCGCTTAGACCCCTCCCTTGACGATGTAGGAATTCATCAAGCAGAACGGCTAGCTGCATCATTTGGAAAAATCGATCTCCTCATTTCTAGCCCATTACTGAGAACCCGTGAGACAGCCGAAGCTTTCGGGATGCCTATCGAAATAGATGAACGTTGGGTAGAGATGGATTACGGGGAACTAGACGGAGTTCCCATGAATGAGGTAGACCCTAAAATTTGGGAGAATTGGAGAAGCAATCTTGACTGGGCGCCAACTGGAGGAGAGTCACATCGCCAAGTTGGGAAAAGAATCCGAGAAGCATGCGAAGAATTATCTCCGCAAATAAAGAGCAAAGAAATTGTTGTTGTGTCCCATGTGTCACCAATAAAAGCAGCACTTGCATGGACTCTTAATATAGGAGATGAAGTCGCGTGGAGAAGTTATGTTTCTCCAGCGTCAGTTATGACGATTGGATCTGGTCCGTCGTTAAGAAAATTCAACGATGTTAGCCATCTTGACAGTTAAGGCATTAATTCGTCAGCATCAAGGTCTTCGATGGCGATACTGACACGATCGAACATGTCATTTACAAGTTGAACCGCTCGTTCATTAACTAATTCAATGCCTCCAGCAGACTGGATTGGGTAGCAAATACAGAACAGAACAGCCCGTCGGTAGTCCGTCATTAACTCGTCTGTTGGGTAATCAATTCCAGATAATGCCAGCGTTGATTGATAAAGATCTATAAGAGATTTTTCGTGCGCACGCCGATCTTCAACCGTGAGGCTTTGACTAAGAAAATAACCAAGGTCGTAGGCTCCACGAGTTCTGATACAGATTTGCCAGTCAATAACAGTTAGTTCTGATCCATTGAAAAATAGATTGTCTAGTCTGAAGTCTCCGTGTGAGAGAGTGGTTCCAGCTTCGGGATACTGCATCAACTCTGTAGTCACTGAGGGAAAACGTTCACACACTTTCCTTATTCGGTCTGAAATTCTGTCACCAAACATCTCTTGACAGATCGGCCAAGCATCTGCAACTCCTTGCTGAACTCCTTGCGGCATCGGTGGGTCCCATCCACGAGGAACCCAGGCTAAATCTTCTGAAAAGCGTGAGCTATCCCAGAATGCAGCATGGTGCTCCGCCAAGGCTTTTACTGCATATTCGGCTTGAGGGATTGGACATCCATCAATTTGGCTATGAACCTCGCCACCGGTCAAATCCTCGAGAACAAGAACAAAGTCGTCACTTTCAGAATCATGGAAAGCGGCAAAACATTCCGGAGTACCGAGAGGGCTGCTGGTGGAAATATCGCGATAGAACCCAACCTCCTTTTCGTAGAACATAAAAGTTCGGGTTAGATGCCGGGTGTGTTCGTGTTGTACGGGCAACTTGATTACAAGAGTTTTAGGAGAATTTGAAGAGTCAGCGGAGTAATTGAGGGTTACTCGGTACAGAAGGCCAAGAATACCTACTCCTTGGCCTATGAGCTCTGAGCCAAAACTTGTTATCTGACCTTCAGAGAGTGCTCCTGAATTTTGGAGCATTTGAGTAAGCCATTCTGGAGTTACTTCTTCAATGGTTGACGGAAAATCTTTTGAACTCACTGGTTCTCCTCATATATAAATGGTAGTTCTAACGAAGGTAGTGTTTTAAAATAAATTCGTCTAGTTCAATCATTCGTGATGAGTCACGCCACTTGAAGGTGGAGGCTCGAAATTTTCTGGCCATTGTGTAGATTCGTCATGGCGAGCACCTTCTAATTTGATGTCCTCAAAAAGAGTATCAGACATGTCTACTCCTCCGAGATCCGCAAAAGAGAGATCTACGCTCACCAGTGAAGCTCCTCTAAAAATAGCGCCGGTTAGATTTGCAGCGCGAAAAGAAGTTCCCGAACATATGGAACTTCGGAAGTCTGCGCTCATAGCGAAGACCCCGGTAAAGTTTGTGTCCCTCAGGCATGTCCTAGATAAAGACGCCCCAGCTAGAGTTGCACCCCCGAACTGAGCCTCTGTTAGATCTGCACCGGTTAACCAGGCGCCTCCCAACTCTGTAGATCGAAAATCCGCTCCTGTTAAATTTGCATTGCCGATCCAACTCCTACTTAGGACTGCGCCAACAAATTGCGCACCAGAGAGATCAGAGGACCAAAAATTAACATGATGAAGATCAGCATCATTGAAGATAGTTGACCGACAAACAGTGTTACGTAAATCGGCACCAACGAGAAGAGCTTCTGAGAGGTCTGATCCTGTTAGTAACGCACCACCCATCCAAGAATCAGAGAGATCCACGCCTGCTAAATCTGCATCGGTTAAGTCAACTCCTGAAAGATCTTCTGGTAGAGATGCAAGTAGTTCCTTACCATCTCTCAACTTTTTTGGAGTCATATAGGAAGGGTAGCAGAGAGGAAGTAGGCAAGTATGAGTGATGGTGAGCCGACAGTAGGCGGGGTTCTGTCCCTCGGTTCCTTACGGAAATCCGACTGGGTGACCATCCATCTATGCAGCCCACCTTGGAGTCTCTACGGACGGACCGCCCTCTCCTAATTTGGCCTTGCTCCGGATGGGGTTTACCAAGCCAATTAAGTCTCCCTAACTGCTGGTGCGCTCTTACCGCACCTTTTCACCCTTACCTGTTCTACAGCACGCTAGGTGTCATAGTCATCGGCGGTTTATTTTCTGTGGCACTTTCCTTCGAGTTACCCCGACTGGCAGTTAACCAGCATCCTGTCCTATGGAGCCCCGACCTTCCTCAACACAGCAAACCATGTTGCGGTCACCTTGTCGACTCACCATCTCTAACAGTCTGTCTTGATTTACCTGTAATCTGCAACGAAAATTTAAGAGTATTCGTAATTGAAGCTTTTCTCACTCAATTGGAATGACATTTTGGGTTAGAATTCTTAAAACAAATAAATTGATCAGATTGCATAAATCAACAGAATCTTGTGCAGTGGAGTAGTTATGACGTTAGAGAATTATGGGGGATGGCCCGACCTCTTGACGCGACTTTGTGAAGGCAAAGAACTTAGCGCAGATGAAACAGAAGCTATTCTGACCGACATTTTGGCAGGAGAAGCAGACCCAGTTCAGATAGCTGCTTTTCTGGTTGCACTTAAGATAAAAGGCGAGACAGTAGAAGAAACTACTGGCTTGGTTCGTGCAATGCTGGCAGTCGCTGAGCCCTTGAAAGTTCCAGAAGGGACTATCGATATCGTCGGAACCGGGGGAGGGAAAAAACGTCAAGAAGGCGCATTGAACGTTTCAACTATGGCTTGTTTCCTAGCAGCTGGAGCGGGAGCGACTGTTTGCAAGCACGGAAACCGTCGTGCTTCGTCAACCTCAGGTTCATTCGACCTTTTAGACCTTCTTGGAATAAATGTAGAACTAACTCCTCAAGAATTAGAAAATCAGATTGAAGAACATCAAATCGGCTTTGCTTTCGCACGAACATTCCACCCCGCGATGAGATTTGCCGGACCGGTTCGAGCAGGTCTTGGAATACCTACTGTATTCAATGTCTTAGGCCCGCTATCTAACCCCGGTCGCGTCCAAAGACAAATAGTGGGTGCAACTGACTTAAATCTTGCAAACCGAATGGTGAAAGTCCTTCAAGCAAACCATTCAGAACACACATGGGTAGTTTGTGGACATCAAGAAACAGATGAAATTAGTTTGACTGGAAACACAAAAGTGTTGGAGTTGCATGATGGGCAAATTCAAGAGTGGGACTTAGACCCTCGAGATTACGGGTTCTCTTTAGTTAAAGGCTCTGATTTGAGAGGTGGATCGCCAGAAGAGAATGCAAAAATAGCTTTTGCAATATTTTCTGGCGAAGAAACTGGACCTAAACGCGACATAGTTTTAATTAATGCGGCAGCAGGACTCGTAGTCGGAGGACAGGCCAAAGATCTTCACGAAGGAATAAAACTCGCTCAACAGTCAATAGATGATGGTAAAGCTCAACAAAAACTAGACACAATTTCCCTTTAAATACAAGGTTTTTTTGACTGTCACATGCCATTGGCATGATGAATGCATGAGAAATATAAAGCGTTTAATAAAA
This sequence comes from Acidimicrobiales bacterium, assembly GCA_029245675.1. Taxonomy (GTDB): domain Bacteria; phylum Actinomycetota; class Acidimicrobiia; order Acidimicrobiales; family MedAcidi-G1; genus MedAcidi-G2B. The sequence continues at coordinate 12,785 of JAQWOV010000020.1, forward strand.
GATAAGAAAAATGAAGACTTGATAATTAATTGCGACACTTGTGTCGCAAAGAATTCAAGTGTTTGTGAAGAATGCGTCGTGACTTTTATTTGTAATCGTGAGCCCGGCGAAGCCTTAGTGATTGACCTAGAAGAAGAACGTGCGTTGCGTTTATTGAACAAGAGCGGACTTGTTCCGCCTCTACGCCATTTAGAAGTCAAAGTTGACATCTAAAGGGTGGACCTTGCTCTATCTCCTGCGACGATAAAGAATGTGGAAGAAATAGACGAAGAGGTAGGGCAACTCTCTGAACGCTGTATAGAAGTCGGTATGAAAGCCGGCTTATCTTCAGTGGGGATTACGACGGCAGATCCATTCACCGAAGCCCAAGAAATTCTCATAGAGCGAAAAGAAGCTGGATACGCGGCAAATATGCAGTTCACTTATCGCAATCCTGAACGCTCTACAACTCCAACAAAAATTATTTCAGATGCACAGTCGTTAGTAGTTGGAGCATTGCACACTCCAGCTCCTCGTCTTCCCGAGTCCTCCGAAGGGGATTCTCGAATATCTGCTTACGCTCGTAAAGACTATTACTCCGACCTTCGAAACTCTTTGAAGTCAATTGCAGCACTTTTAGAGAGTGAAGGATGGAAAACTAGAGTGGTAGCAGACGACAATGCTCTAGTTGACAGAGCTGCTGCCGTTCGCGCAGGTTTGGGTTGGGTGGGGAAAAATTCAAATGTTTTGTTGCCGAAGAAAGGAAGTTGGTTTGTTCTTGGTTCAGTAGTCACGAATGCTCCACTTATCCCAAATAAAGACGTTATTGAAGATGAATGCGGCAAATGTACTCGTTGTATCGATCTTTGCCCAACAGGTGCAATAGTAGAACCTGGTGTTGTGGATGCCCGGCGATGCATTGCATGGCTAGTACAAGCCCCCGGCTCAATCCCTCTTGAATTTCGAGAAGCAGTCGGAAATCGGTTATATGGATGTGATGACTGTCAAGAGGTTTGTCCAGTGGGTCGACATGAGCGGGAGAAAGAAGAAATAGAGAACTCTTCTGCAGATATACCCGCTCTTGAACTACTTAGTTACTCAGATGAAGAGATTCTAGATCACTATGGTCATTGGTATATCGCGGAACGTAATCCAAAATATTTAAGAAGAAATGCTCTAGTAGTATTAGGGAACTCTAAAAAACAAAGTCCGGATATTGAGAAAGAGATAGCAAAGTATCTTTCAGATTCTGATCAAGTACTCAAAGAACACGCAGAATGGGCATATAACCGACGGAGAACCTTATGAGGCGACATCTTCTAGTCACAAATGATTTCCCACCTAAAGTGGGAGGGATTCAGTCATACCTTTGGGAGTTATGGCGCCGACTCCCGTCCGAAGACGTTCACGTGTATACGACCCCTTATGAGAACTTCTCTGCGTTTGATGCCGCGGAACCGTATAGGATCAAGCGCTCTATAGAGCCAGTTCTGCTACCTCACCCCTTTTTGCCAAGTCGGATCAAAAAGCTGTCCCAAAATTTCGAGGCAGAGATGGTGATCTGGGATCCAGCGTTACCAGTAGGTCTCTCCGCTATAAGCACAGGGATTCCATATGGAGTCATCCTTCATGGCGCTGAAGTCACCATCCCTGGAAGACTTCCTTTAACTCGCTCGCTATTAAGTCGAGTTCTTCGTGGCGCAGCTGTGGTCATTTGTGCAGGTAGTTATCCAGCGGCAGAAGCAGAAAGAGCAGCCCGACAAACTTTACCCACCCTGATCATTCCACCAGGAGTAGATATTGATCGGTTTAAACCTCTTACGCAAAATGAAAAAGACGAGGTGCGAAGAAAACTCGACATTCCCACCGGAGTTCCTTTAGTGGTCAGTGTGAGCCGTCTTGTCCCTCGGAAAGGGATGGACACGCTGATTCGGGCAGCAGTAAAACTAAGAGAAACCATCCCAAATGTAGTTGTTGCCATAGCAGGCACGGGACGAGATGCAAAGCGGTTAGAAAACCTAATTGAAACAACTGGAGCTCCAGTTCGCTTACTTGGAAGGATAAATGATGACCTTCTACCCGGTTTATACGGAGCTGGAGATGTGTTCGCAATGTTATGTAGAAGTCGCTTAGGAGGATTAGAACAAGAAGGGTTTGGAATAGTTTTCTTAGAAGCTGCTGCTGCGGGCGTTCCCCAAGTTGCTGGAAACAGCGGGGGTGCGGCAGACGCAGTGGAAGATGGAGAAACTGGAGTGATTGTTGATCCACCTAATGATCCGGATGCAGTAGCTTTTGCCCTTGAGAAGTTATTGATGAACGAAGAACTAAGACGCGAGATGAGTATGAACTCTCGAAAGCGAGCAGAGCAACTATTCTCTTACGACTATTTGGCAAAAAAACTTGAAGATGGAATCTCTTCAGCCAAGATTAATCAGTCATGAAAGGCATTTCAGAAAAATTAATCTTAGATACAGCAAGACGAGGAACAACGGTTTTCTTTGCCTTGGTTGTCGGTTCTGTATTCTTCGAAGGGCTAATTAGAACTACTTCACTCGTTTTTAACCTTCTTCTTTTCGCAACAGGATGTTACGCATTTATGGCTGCCTTCGTTAGGGCAGTAAAGAGAAGTAGAACTGAGGCGATTGGAGTGGGAGGTCTTTATTTCCTCTCCGGTTGCGCTCCTCCTAAAATAAGACGCCAAATGATGGGTCTACTTTCGTTTCAGGTTGTCGCCTCACTTACTGCAGCGTCACTTCGGCCATTTACCATTGTCGCTTCAGCAGTACTTGTTCCGGTATTTGGTTTAGGACTTTCTGGTCTCTGGGCAGCCAATCACGGAGATTTTGAACCAAGGTAAAATAAGAGAAAAACTCTTCTTGACTTCAAGTTAGAGGATAAGGTCAAGGTAAGGAGAAAAAAATGACGGATCACGCGAGTCAAAGAATTTTAGTCCAAGCCTCTCCTGCGGAATGCTTCAAAGCTGTAATGGATGTCGAGAGTTATCCAGAGTGGATTGATGACATCAAAGAGGCAAAAGTTATTGCTTTTGATGACGAAGGCAGAACAGGTGATGCCACATTCCGAAGTGCGGCAATGGGAAGAAGCAGTAGTTACACGCTTCGATACAGTTACGGATCAAACCCGCTGCGCGTAGCATGGCGTCTTCTTGAGGGTGACATTATGAGACGAATGGACGGCGAATACGAGTTCGTAGCAGTAGAGGGTGAGCCTGGGGTCAGTCAGGTCCACTACCATTTAGAAGTAGACCTCCTAGTTCGTCTTCCCGGATTTGTGAAGCGACGTTTAGAGGCAAAGATTGTTCATAGCGCTGTAGACGATCTTAAATCCCGAGTTGAATCTGGTGGTTCATCTCCAGAGAGTTTAGATAGTCAATCTCCACTAATAACTTGATGGATGTTAAACGGGATACGACGCATCCAGTAAGCACCTAAAGCCAGTTTTACATGCCTGTTCTATTTGCGGTTATTGCTGCCATATTTTATGGCGTAGGAGATGTGCTTGGGGGAGTTGGAGTTCAACGGTCAGGCCGCAAAGGTGCAGCTATTTCCATGGCTGCTGTCGCGAACATAACGAGTGTTGTTTTTCTTGGCGTAGTCCTATTGATTAGCCCTCCGGAAAGTGTTAATTCAGGAGACGTATTGTGGCCTGCATTAGCAGGTCTTTTGATGGCCGCAACCCGACCACTTTTATATGAAGGGATGGCTCGCGGTCCGATAACAGTCTTTGCTCCAGGCTTCGGGTTGACGATGATTGCCGTACCTTCGCTAGCAGGTCCATTTATAGGTGAGAGCCTGTCAGCACTGGAAGCCCTTGGATTGATTTGCGCTGTTCCGGCGGTAGTACTTCTTTCAAGTCAAGAAGGTCTACCTAAGTTAAATGAAATATTGAAAAGCAGAGTGATTGGACTATCGCTAGTGGTTGGAACAAATATTGGCTTAGCGGGAATATTTACGTCACGAGCTGATCCAGAAGCAGGTCAACTCCCTGTTCTGATTATTTTAGGAATGGGGGTACTGTTACTGACTCCTGCTGCTCGGATTCGATCCGGCTCTTTTTGGCCGGATGTCGAAGTTCGAAAATTTGGGTTGATGCTTGGTTGCACAAGCGGAATTGCTTTTGTTTTAAGTACTGCAGCATATATGAGGGGTTCAGTAGCGGTAATAACTGCTTTGATTGCATTATGTCCAGGAGTCAGCGTTGTTGTGGCTTGGAAATTCTTGAAAGAAAAAATATCAGCACTCCAAATATTTGGAGGAGTTTTTGGAGCAGTATCAGTAATATGTTTCGCAATGGGAGCTTGAATACCGATGAATTATGAACACACTCAGGAGGTATCAGCGGTTAGAGATTTTCTATGGTTCTCTCTCTTTTTTCTCGGGCCTCTGATTCCAGGATACATATGGTGGAGGTTTCCAATATTTGTCTTGATAATAATGGTTCCTTGCCTATTGCTCACCTTCTTCCTTTCTGTATTTCCAATTTCACAGTCAACCATTTCCTTAACGAATGAGAATTTAGAGTTCAGATTCCGTTATAGGTGGCCAAAGTTGGTAGTCGATCTATCAGACATTTATTCGGTTGAAGTAAAAGAAGTCTCGCTTTGGCGAGGGTGGGGGATAAACACAGATTATGTAAGGGGAAGAAAACTTTGGCGGGTGAGAGAACGTCAATGTATTGAGATCCTGAAGAAAGACGGCAAACGGATCCTTTTAGGAACAAATGATGCTCAGACTCTAAGTATGTTTCTGTTAAGGGCAGTTTGAGTTAATTCCAGTTTTTACTTCGCTGAACCGCTTTCATCCATCTTTCGTAGTTGCTATCAACTAGTGACTCTTCTGTAGACGGAAACGCCGTTCTTTCAGCTGACCATAGTTCAGCTAGATCTTCGGTCGATCCCCAAACTCCTTCTGTTAGCCCTGCAAGCCATGCTGCTCCAAGAGCTGTAGATTCAGCGGTGGCAGAGCGAGTGACCGGAATTTTTAATTGATCAGATTGGATGTCCATTAAAAGGTCCATAGTAGAGGCTCCGCCGTCAATTCTTAGGTCATTCACGGGATGTCCCTGTGCGCGCATTGCATCAATTACATCACGGGTTTGAAATGACATGGATTCAACCACAGATCGAGCAATTTCTCCGCGACCAGTCCCTCTTGTTAAGCCAATGATCATGCCGCTAGCCCTAGGATCCCACCAAGGACTACCTAAGCCGTTAAAAGCGGGAACAGTGTAGACGCCTCCATTACCTGGAACGCTGAGAGCAACTTCTTCGAGGTCAGAAGCCTGATCAATGATTTTGAGTCCATCTCTGAGCCATTGAACAGTTGAACCAGAAGAGAAAACTGAACCTTCTAAGGCGTAAACGCAAGGTTGGTCTAACAATTTCCACGCAATTGTAGTTAAAAGTCCTTCTACCGGATCAGGGAGGACGTTCCCAAGGTTGGCTAATACAAAGCCACCGGTGCCGTAAGTGTTTTTAGCTTGCCCCGTAGTAAAACAAGCCTGACCGAAGAGAGCCGCCTGCTGATCTCCAGCAATACCGCTTATAGGTATTCCAGAATCCATAGGGCTCTCTGGTCCTGTTTCTCCAAATCTCCCTGCAGAACTCATTACCTCTGGTAATGAGTTGATAGGTACAGACAGAAGTCCACAGAGTTCTTCAGACCATTCTTCACGAGCAATATCAAAGAGCATGGTTCTGCTTGCATTTGAAGGATCAGTGGCGTGAACCTTACCGCCGGTCAATTTCCAAAGTATCCATGAATCAACCGTTCCTAGACGCAAGTCAGAGTTATTCTTGACCCCTCCTTCGTTTAGAAGCCATGAGTATTTTGTTCCAGAAAAATACGGGTCTAATACAAGTCCTGTAGTTCTGCGAACAAGCTCTAAGTGATTGTTTTCAATAAGATCTTCACAATGGGCAATTGTGCGATTATCTTGCCAAACAATTGCTTTATGAAGAGGCTGTCCAGTTGATGCATCCCAAGCCACAACTGTTTCACGTTGATTTGTGATGCCGATACCAATAATAGGTTCAGTGATTTTTGAACATACGTCGTGCAGAGTTTCTGATACAGCAGCCCATATTTCTTCGGCATCATGTTCAACCCATCCAGGGCGAGGAAAATATTGGGTTAACTCGCGTTGGGAGATATCTACTATCGAACTGCTCTCATCTATGACCAGACTTCTAACACTCGTAGTTCCTGCATCAATGGCTATTAAGTAAGACATATAAAGAGTATTACCAATGTCTTCAAGATTTTAGTGGCAACAGCGGATCTTGCATGTAGGTCAGGTAGTTAGAGCAGCGAACAGCTTCTCCATCAGCAGGAGGTTCACCATCACTTACTGGGGCATTCACAGCAGTAGTTTGATCATCACGTCGAAGTAGTACTAACACTTGCTCTATTTCGATTCCCTTTAACAATTCGGTTGAGGTGCAAACTAACATTGCAAAAGCTAACTGATTACTGGCTGAATCATCAGTTGGAAATCCGTCCAGAGTGTCTAGATACACCAGGAGAGTGGAGCCTTCAAGTGTGGTGCCAACTAAGGTGCTTCCTTCGGCGAAAGGTGACACTAATCCTCGTTCTTGTTCGTCTGCAGTAGGTCCATTTAGGATTTGTTCAAGAATGGGCTTTACTGAGCCATCAGGTTCGATCTCTCGTTCGACTGTTTCAAGCAGCATTGTTCCTTCTTCGGAATCTTTTGCGAGAAATATTTGGACTGTTTCAAGAATGGATGGCGCCTCTGTAGTAGTGATTGCTCCCTCAATCAAAGTATCTGGTAGCTCTGCAGAGAGGCTTCGAGGCTTATCTTCTAACGCTATTCCGCAGGATGAAATCACAGAAATACAAAGAAAGAGAGAGATTAAGAAAAGGAGTTTCTTTATCATTGGTCTAGTTCTCCTTCGGCTGTCATAGGAAGTTCAATAATGAAACGAGCTCCTGATTTTCCATCGCTTCGGTCTTCAACCCAAACTTGACCACCATGTAAACGTACGTCTTCACGTACCATACTGAGCCCGAGTCCGCTGCCAGTATCATCTCCACGCTGACCCGCAGAAGCACCACGTGAAAAACGATCAAAAATTTTAGAACGCTCAGTAGTTGGAACACCGGGTCCTTCATCTTCGATAGCGATTCGGACCAATTGGTCTTCTGTGGATATAGACACAGAAGTAATGCCGCCTCCATAGTGGATGCCATTTGTTAAAAGGTTTGAAAGGGCTCGTCCTAAACGTCGTTTATCTCCGTTTACATGCAAATCAGAGACAGGTGTTAGTTCGTTGAGGATAGATGGATCAAGATGATGTGTTCTTAGCGCTGCGGATACAAGTGAATGAACTTTTATTGAAGAGTTTTCAAGAGCGGCAACACCCCCGTCGAACCTAGAGATTTCTAGTAGATCTTCTACAAGCCTGCTAAAACGAGCAAGATCTATAGAGAGTAGATCTAGTGCCGTGCGTGACCGTTCAGATAATTCATTACGGCGAGCCTCTAATACTGCAACGCTTGAAGTGAGGGTGGTGAGTGGACTTCGTAGCTCGTGACTCACATCAGAAGCGAAACGGGCATCACGTCGGATCCGATCTTCAAGAGCTTCCACCATTTCATTAAATGATTCTGTTAATACATCAAGGTCGGGATCATTTTGGTCATCTAGACGGGTATCAAGTTTTCCACCAGCGATTGCTGCTGCTGCTTCTCCAACTCTTCTCAACGGGCGGAGAGTTCTTCGGCTAGCCCACAAACCAATTAAGGCTCCTAAGAATGTGGTGAAGCCAGCTGCTCCACCAACGATTATTTGAAGTGTATTTAAGGTGTCATCGACGTCACTTAGATCTACAACTTCGAAATAATCTGCATCAAACGCCACTAGTGGGATGCCGATTGTTAAGTATGGCCTTTCATCAATAGAGGAACGTATTTGGCCAGGAGATCCGTCCGTGATTTTAGAAACCAAGGAGGTAGGAAGGTCAGCAACTCCGATTTCTGGACCTGGAAGCCAACTTGAGTTGAGCCTAACAATCGTCTGTGCTCCCTCAATTCGAGTTAAAGAGTCAACAATTCCGGGCACATCTTCAATGGTTGATTCTGGGGTTAGCTGGTTACTAAGGCGACTTGCGTTGTTGACTGCAATTGCAGCCGCGGAAGCTTCGCGATCATCAACGAGCTGTTGGCGGGCAAAAGTTAGAGTCACAGCAGCAAGAAGAAGAGAAATGGCTAATCCACCTACTGCGTACGAGAAAAGTATCCGTGTTTGCAGGCCGAAAGTGAAGACTCGCGGAGATTGTTTTTTACTCATTCCAAGTGGCCGTTATTCAGGTTGCAATTTATAGCCCATGCCTCTCATGGTGATTATGTATTGAGGCTTAGCTGGGTCGATTTCTACTTTGGTGCGAAGTCGTCTGACATGAACGTCAACTAGTCGCCCATCACCGAAATAGTCGTAATCCCAAACACGTTGAAGGAGATCTTCTCGACTTAGGACTCGGCCTGGATTGCTGGCTAACTCAACGAGGAGGCGAAATTCTGTACGCGTTAGATGTATTTCGCGTTCGTCGACCAGTACGACCCCTTCTTCAGGGATTACCACAAGTCCCTTTATCTGAATGCGGCTTGTTCCACTATCGCTTGATCTTGCACGTCTAAGCAAGGCTCGAATACGAGCTGAGAGTTCCTTAGGGGCGAAAGGTTTAGTTAGGTAGTCATCGGCGCCAGCTTCTAAACCGGCTACTACGTCGTGTGTATCATTTCTAGCTGTAACCATAATAATTGGAACGTCACTAGTTCTTCTGATGCTTCGGCAAACTTCAAATCCATCTATACCTGGAAGCATGATGTCTATTAGAACCACATCCGTTGGGTTGCGGGTAAAAGAGACGAGCGCTTCTTCCCCTGTGGATGCTTCGTCTACACCCCAGCCTTCTTCTTCTAAAGCTAAACGGACAGAGGTTCTAATCCGTTCGTCGTCTTCGACAGTAAGTATTTGAGTTTCTGAAACTGACATTGCCTTTACCTGGAATGAGTTGTATCAAACAGTTTAGACCTCATCTGCTCTCAAAGTCTGCAGTAGGTCAAGAAGACGGGTATGAATGGTAGGAGAAGCGGCAATAACGAAATCTCCAGAAGGGAAATTTCCCTCTAAGTCTGACACTTTTCCTCCTGCTTCTTGAACAATTATGAGACCAGCGGCTATATCCCAAATATTGAGTCCGTATTCAAAATATGCATCAACTTTTCCGCTTGCCACACAAGTCAGGTCATTGGCGGCACTCCCAGAACGCCTCATATCTCTTACCTTTGGGAGTATCTCTGCGAGTACTTTTCCTTGGTTTTCTCTTTTTTCTGGAAGGTAGCTGAATCCTGTAGAAAGCAAGGTTTCTGAAAGGTCTATAGGGGAATTGACGGCTATTGGAGATCCATTACAGGTAGCACCTTCGTTAAGAGCAGCAGCATATTCCTCTTGAGCGAAGGGATTTATGATGACTCCGGCAACAATTTTCTCATCAACTGCTACACCTATAGAAACTGTGTATCCGGGGAGCCCATAGAAAAAATTTGTTGTTCCATCAATGGGGTCAATGATCCATTTCACCCCAGACGTTCCCGTTATGGTCGTTCCTTCTTCGCCGAGTATTTCGTCCTTGGGTCTTTTTGTTGTGATGAAATCTGTGATTTTCTTTTCCGACCATCTATCAGTGTCTGTGACTAAGTCAGTTGGGGAACTCTTAGTGTCGCGTTCTTTTATTTGGCCGGCTCGTAATTTGATTTCAGAAGAGACTAATCGTCCCGCCTCTAGGGCGAGGTCTCGAAACTCTGCTGCTTCGTTCATTTAGGATTCTTCAACTGGGTATCGATCTCGAAGTAATTTTTGTTGCTCGTTGGTTTTCCATTCTGTCATTGCACGCAAGGTCAGTACGCACACGATCCCGACACCTCCAGCGGCTAGTCCCGCACCAGCTAGACCAACACTTCCAGAAAGCGTTACGCAATCTCCAGAGCATTGAAGATTGGTAACCGTATATCCGACTAGTCCACCACAGGCACCTGCTATCAAGATTGCTATAAATGAAAGTATTCGAGCGGAGCGAGAAGGCGCAGCGGACCTCAGTGGGCTTAACCGACTCTTTTTTGAAGATTCCATATTTTAAGAGACTACCGTCGCCTAAAGGGGGAGAAGGTGCAAGAATAGATAAATGAGTAAACCTAAGGAAAGGTATGTCGTTTGGGGTGTATTGGAAGACCCTAAGACTCAACGGATTTTAGTTGTAGCGAATCGACGACGGGGAGACAAAGTCAATTGGAGTTTACCTGGCGGTCTTGTAGACAGAGGAGAATCTTACAGAGAGGCTTTAACTCGAGAGTTCAAAGAAGAAACCGGCTTACTTGTAGATGAAGATGATTGGTCCCGTCTCTATACCACCCGATTTAAACAGCGAAATCGGGCTAGCGATAAGAGGGATGTAAATTCTAATTTCGAAGTTTATTTTGGCACTAAATGGTCAGGAACTCTTGATTTCAGTAGCGACCCCGACCGAATTGTTGAGCACGGTCTTTTTGCTAAGAGATACCTTGTTCACAACCTTCTAAGAAGGAACACCGAGGCGGTGTATGAGCCGTTAAGTGAATGGTTAGAAAGGCCTTGGCGGGGCGAAACTAAACATTTTCGTTATCGGGTTGAAGGCTATGGTTCAAAACGAAAAGTAACACATGAGCAAAGTTGGCATGAGTAAGGGGTCTTCCATTCTTCATGTGGATATGAACGCTTTTTTCGCAGCTGTTGAAGTTGTACAGAATCCCGAACTCAGAGGCAAGCCTGTTGTAGTAGGAGGGACTGGTAGAAGAGGGGTAGTAGCTGCAGCTTCTTATGAGGCCCGAATATACGGCATTCGTTCAGCGATGCCCTCCCACGAAGCACAACGCCTTTGCCCTCATCTGATTTCCTTACCGGGGAATTATGGATTGTACGAAGAGGTGAGTCGTCGAGTAATGCAGATATTTAAGGATTACACCCCATTGGTGGAACCGTTGTCCTTAGATGAAGCTTTTCTTGACGTATCGGGAAGCAAACGACTATTAGGCAACCCTTTAGATTTAGCTAAACAAATTCGAGAAAGAGTTTTTGAAGCTGAACATCTCATGTGCTCTGTCGGTATCGCACCTAATAAATTCTTAGCAAAGTTGGCTAGTGATGAGGCAAAACCACAGATTTTAGGCAAAGAGACCAAAATAGGGTCAGGTATTTGTTTAGTAACTGAAGAAAATACTGAAGATTTCCTATTCCCCTTGCCAGTTGGCGCAATATGGGGAGTGGGGCCACAAACTAGAAAACGTTTAACTCGACTTGGAGTAAAAACTGTCGGAGATCTAACAAAGATACCTGTGACAACTCTGACTACAGCTTTAGGGCAAGCCGCCGGGACGCAACTGTGGAGACTATGCAGGGGAATAGACGAAAGAATTGTTACGCCGAACCAAAAATCAAAATCCATAGGGCATGAAGAAACGTTTTCTCAGGATCGTCACGGTTTATCTGAATTAAATAAAGAACTTTCTCGAATAGTTGATGCAGTAGCGGGGCGTTTAAGAAAATCCGAAAAATTGGGAAAAACTATAAATGTCAAATTGCGTTCTCCAGATTTCGTTACTACAAGCAGATCTCAAACTCTTTTAAACGCAACAAATACGAGTGCAGAGATATTAGCTATAGCGCGAGCTCTTCTAAAAAAAATGGATATTGCCGAAGGGGTGAGATTATTGGGGGTTTCAGTGAGTAATTTGCAGGATTCTGAAGTACGTCAACTTCAGTTAGGAGAAGATGATTACTCCATGCAAAGAGACGTAGATGAGGCAGTTGATGAAATCCGTGAACGTTTTGGAGGTGATGCCATTGGGCCGGGTTCTGCGGTTGGTCCAGAAGGGATCAAAGCAAAGAGAAAAGGAACTCAGCAGTGGGGGCCACAAGAAAATTAAATAGAATAGGTAAGTTGTAGGTCTACTCTGATTATGTAATGCTAAAAGTGTAGGTGCATGAAACTAAAGGATTGAAATGCCGCTTTCAGAAGACGAAGAAAGAATTCTTAACGAAATAGAGGATCAACTTTATGAAAGTGATCCGGCGTTAGCACGCGAAGTTTCCGAAACTACGGTTTACACTCATCCGCTTAGGGTTCTGAAATGGTCTATTGCTGGGTTCATAGCTGCGGCAGTAGTTATGGTTCTGACTCTTTCTACGTCGTACATTCTTTCTTTTATAGGGTTTTTAGGAATGCTTGGATCTGCTTTGAGTCTTGAACGTAATGTTCGCCACTTAGGGAGAACTGGCATACAGCAGGCAGCGCAGTCAGGTAAAGGTTCTGCTTTTCGTCAGTCGTTCGGAAGCACTACAGCCAAGATGCGTGAAAGGTTTCAACGAGGAGAACAAGGAAGACCATAATGTTCTTCTGTCAGTCATGAATACGATTTATGGCTTAGAAAAATTGCTGAAGCGGAATGTCAACACTCGAGATAGATAGACAAGAGTATTCGTTGTATGAGATTTAAACTCTTGATTAAAGTAGCGGGACTTCTTTCTGTTAGGCCAGGGTTATGGGCCACGGCGTTCAGACAGTTATTTAGATTGGCTGAATCAGGTTGGTGGAAAAGACTTCCGTTTCTTCCCATTCCGAATCAAGAATTGATTGAATTTCGAAGCAAGACTCAATATGGGTCTCTTGAAACAGAAATAGAAGCAGTTGATGTGCTTGCTTGGTTGGTCTGGTCGAAAGAGTTTCAGCAGTTAAAAAATTAGCATTTCTCTTACAACGAAGTTCCAGTCATTAGGTCGGATGTTACTTATCTAGCGACCGTTTTTGAATTGGCAGTTAGCCGCATTACTTCAGGACAACAAAAACTGTCTCTACCTCAAGACCCTTTTCCGCATATTTTCTTCTATTTTCCCACATCTATTTGCAAAAGTGGGTAGTTAATGCATAAAATGGAGAGATATGGTGTAAAAGGGAGAGAAAATCTCTACTGGTGAATTAGTGTCCACCAGGTATAGATCCGGGAAAGGGAACAGTCATGGCATTCGTTGGAACTTATGACCACACCCTTGATGCAAAAGGACGCATTGTACTTCCATCCAAATTTCGTGGATATTTTGCAGACGCTGCATACCTTTCACCAGGAGATGGATGCGTTACCTTACGGACGCCCGATGAGTTTGAAGCAATGGCTGAAAGGTTTAAAGGCGAGGTAAAAGATGAGGTAAGAGACAAAGACACTGACCTAAAAGCGCTACGTGCTCTTGCCGCCATGTCCGAAGAAGTCCGCCCAGATACTCAAGGAAGGATCATGGTGCCTGTCCGACTTCAGCTATTTGCCGAACTAGATCGAGAGATTGTTGTATGTGGAGCCATTGACCGGATTGAAATATGGAATGCGGCCTCTTGGAACGAAATGGCAGAAGAGTTAGATCAATCTGTTGCCACCGCTTTCCGTCAAGGCGGCGGAATTTAAGTTAAGAAGGGGGAGACGACCATTACTGAACTCAAGAAATAAGAAAGCCAGACGTTTGGATTGTTGACAGTCTCTCGATTAGCAGATGAGGGGCCCCTACTCCACCCGCTTTTCATCAATTTGGAAAACCAAATTCCTGATCGGGGGACTGTCAACAACCCAAGCCATTTTTTGAGTAAGAGCGTTTAAGTCATGAATAGCCAAACAGCCCCTTTCCACTACAAACACATTTCCGTGATGACAGAAGAAATTTGTAATGCGCTCACTGACGTTCCGCCTGGAGTGATTTTAGATGCCACTGTCGGAGGTGGAGGCCACACGCAAGCCATTCTTGAATTAAGAGAAGACCTGACAGTAATAGGTATTGATAGAGATCAAAATGCCATAGAGGCAACTACTGCGAGACTTGCGAAACATAAGGAACGTTGTTCTTTTCGGCAATCAGATTTTTTAGATTTCGAAGATGTTCTGAATGACCTTGGAGTGGAAGCCCTTTCAGGATTCATCTTTGATCTTGGCGTTTCTTCAACACAACTAGATCTAGCGGAGCGAGGCTTTAGCTATCAGCAGTCTGGCCCGCTGGACATGAGAATGAATGAAAATCAACCTTTGACTGCAGATCAAGTAGTCAACGAATACCCAGAGTCAGAACTATTTCAAATTCTGAAAAATTATGGAGATGAGAGATTCGCTCGAAGAATAGCTGCATCAATAAGGAAGAGCCGACCAATAACAGACACGGTTCATCTCGCTGAAATTGTGAAGTCAGCAATTCCTGCTCGAGCAAGACGCACTGGTGGGCATCCCGCTAAGAGAACTTTTCAAGCAATCCGGATCGAAGTTAATAATGAATTAGAACAACTTTCTAAGACTCTTGGGGTAGCAATTAGTTGGCTGGTTCCTGATGGACGCGGAGCAGTTCTTTCATATCACTCTGGTGAAGACCAAATAGTAAAACATACTTTTCGAAATTCGGAGAGCGGAGGATGTACCTGTCCTCAGAAACTTCCGTGCGTTTGCCTAGCGAAACCCACCGGAAGGATCTTGAATAAAAAACTTATAACCCCTGCGGAAACAGAAATAGTCGCTAACCGCCGCTCATCTAGCGCTCGCCTTAGATTGATTCAACGTCTTCCAACGAATAGCGATGACAGCCAATGACCGCTATTAATTGGCCATTATGGGGTGGTATAACTCAACAAAAGGAACGAAAGAAATCACAGCCTGTTAGCCGACTCAAGCGTGTGAATTTAATTGTGGTTTTTTCAATAGTCGTTTTTGTTTCTCTAATTTTCCTTGTGGGGTTCCAAAACATACTTATTCGTGAACAATATGGTTTAGATAAGTTAGATCAGCGACTAGTGAGTGCCATTGAACGTGAGCAAATACTACGTAGTGAGGTGGCACGACTAGAAAGCCCTGACCGTATTTTGAGTGAAGCTCAGGGAAGGCTAGGCATGGTGCCGCCTCCTGCTCGGATCTATCTTCCTGCTGTGATACCAGGCGACTCATTGGAGCCTGTTCCTCCACCTACGCCGAATCCCTTTTCACGGTCTGGTCGATGAAAAATACTCTAAATGGTCCAAAACGTAAGACAGTATTCAACCTTAAATTGCGTGTATGGACAACCGGCACTCTCTTCGTTGGTGTAGCTGTTTGGTTTGCTTGGCGTTTAATCGGACTACAGGTATTAGACGAAGGTCAAAAATATCAAGATTTCGCAAAAAATAAACGAATAGACCAGATAGTTCTACCTGCTGGGCGCGGAGCGATCGTAGATCGAAATAATGTTGATCTCGTATTAACAGTGCCGGCAAAAACGATAACGGCAGATCCAAGTGAAATTGAAGATCCCCGTAAAGCTGCAAAGGAACTTTCACTCATCCTCGATACAGACTTAGAGCTTTTAGAACAACGACTTTCACAAAGCGATAGACGGTTCACTTACTTACAGCGACAGGTTAGTGAGGAAGTGGCAGAAGAAGTATCAAGATTGCGAATAAAAGGAATTTCAATAATAGATGAGGTAGCTCGTGTTAGACCCGGTCAAGAATTGGCATTAAATCTTCTCGGGCGAACGGATATTGATGGAAACGGCATTAGTGGGATTGAGAAAGCGTATGACTCTTTTCTGATTGGATCATCTGGACTAATGGAAGTGGAAAAGGGAGCCGGTGGTCTGACTATTCCAGGTGGAAGAAATGAAACAATAAGCTCAAGCGAACATGGCCATACTCTTGTTTTAACAATTGATCGTTCAGTCCAGTTCGCAGCGGAACGGATACTCATTGATGGAGTAATCGCTGCTAACGCGCAAGGCGGGACACTAGTGGCGATGCGGCCTTCTACCGGAGAAATTGTTGCTTCAGCAACTGTGAGTCGTAATAACGATGGCGTGGTTGAAGTTTCTTCTGATAACAGGGCAGTCACTTGGGCGTATGAACCAGGTTCAATAATGAAGCCACTTACTTTCGCAGGAGTCATAGAAGAGAAAGTTGGAGCCCCGTCGTCTGTAATGGAAATTCCTAATGCGATAGAGATTTGGGAAGAAGTGTTCGTAGACTCATTCGCTCATGACGCAGAAGAGTGGAGTATTGCTGAGATTCTAAAGAGGTCCTCAAATGTAGGAACTATTATGTGGGCTCAGGAATTAGGAGAAAAACGTCTATATGAGAGACTTGCCAGCTTTGGTTTAGGTCAGGCCACTGGTATGGAACTACCAGGAGAGACAAGGGGTTCGTTGCCGGGGCAGTCACAATGGTCAGGTACGTCTTTACCAACGATTGCTATTGGCCAAGGTGTGGCGGTTACCCCAATGCAGATGCTTGTGGCATACTCTGCAATTGCTAACGAAGGTAAACGCCCTGCGCCCAGTTTGGTACTAGGAGCTCGAGACAGTAGTGGACTTTTTGAAATAATGAACTCAGAATTGCCGGAAAGAATTTTTTCTGCTGAAACATCAGATCTGTTAATTGAAATGATGGAAGGTGTAGTGACGGTAGGAACAGGAACCGGAGCTCAAGTGCCCGGTTACAGAGTTGCCGGCAAGACAGGAACAGCTTGGAAGCCTCTCGAAGGCGGAGGTTATGGTGATGAAACCGGCGAACAAAAGTATGTGGCGAGTTTTGCTGGATTCTTGCCGGCAGATGATCCAGAGTTATCAATCATTGTTGTGATTGATGAACCAGTGGGATCTACTTATTCCGGAGGAAAGGCTGCGGCTCCTGTTTTTGCAGAGTTCGCACAATTCGCAGTCCGGCAGCTACGTATACCTTCAGAAGCCGAACGACTAGGACTTGAACAACCTGGTCGAGTCATAGCAACAACTCCAGCGCAAGCAAGAGAAATAGCAGAAGCTGCAGCAGCTGCAGCATCGTTAGAAGAAGAGGGAACAGAAGAAGTCGCTGCTCCGTCAGTCGGTTGAAATGAAACTTTCAACCCTATTGGACGGCGTTGGGTTCTCAGATCAAAAATACTCTTGTGATCCTGAAATTTTACGAATTGTTCACGATTCACGTTTAGTTCAGCAGGGAGATCTTTTTTGTTGCATACCAGGGCTTCTTCATGACGGTCACGAATTTGCCTTAGACGCAGTTAAGGCAGGAGCGTCTGCTGTCGTAGCGGAGAAACCTCTCAATATTGAAGTCCCCTTGGTTGAAACAACATCTACTCGAAAATCTTTAGCTCTATTCAGTTCTTTTCACGCGGGAAATCCAAGCCGGGACTTAGAAGTAGTGGGAGTCACTGGTACGAATGGAAAAACCAGCGTCGTTCATTTACTTGAGCAGATATTGCGTCATGCGGGACATGAAGTTGAATCTTCGGGAACTCTGACTGGGGAAAGAACCACACCCGAAGCTCCAGATTTACAAAATCGATTATCCAAATGGAGAGACAGGGGAGTTGACAGTGCTGTAATGGAAGTATCTTCACATGCGTTGAGTCAACACAGAGTAGACGGAACAGAATTTTCCGCTGTTGCTTTTACAAATCTTTCACGAGATCATCTCGATTACCACAAATCAATGGAAGAGTATTTCAAAGCGAAAGAGCGCTTATTTGAACAATCCTTTAGCTCTAAAGCGGTTGTCGTAGTTGGACAAGAAGCAGGTGATCGTATAGCAAACACTTCTCAAAAGAATGGCCTTGAAGTAGTAGAGGTGGACGTAAATAGTGTCTCTTCCACAGGGTCATGGCATGGTCAAAGTCTAAAAATTCCATTCGAAGCTCAGTTCATGACTGTTAATACTCTTGTCGCTGCGGAACTAGCGTTACTTCTCGAAGTCCCTCCATCAAAAATAGCGTCAGGTATCAGCCAACTGCAGGCTGTCCCGGGGCGCTTTGAAATTCTGAAGAGTGAATCAAGTCCTGCGATAGTAATTGATTACGCACATACTCCGGAAGCGCTGAAAACGACTCTCAAGTCTGCACGTGCATTAAAAGAAAAAGGGCGTGTCCTCGTAGTGTTTGGGTGCGGTGGTGGAAGAGACCAAGGGAAGCGACCTCTGATGGGTGCGATGGCTGACGTTGGAGCAGACTTTTCTGTAGTAACTTCTGATAATCCCCGTGGAGAATCTCCCATGAGCATTATTGAAGAAATAGTAAGCGGAATGAGTACAGGAAATCACATAGTTGAAGAGAACAGAAAAGAAGCAATAAAAATTGCTCTGATGAATTCCGAACCTGAAGACGTAATTGTGATTGCTGGTAAAGGACATGAGACAACTCAAGAAATAGCAGGCCAGCTGTTCGATTTCGACGACAAAGAAATATCAAAAGGTCTTATTTTTGAATTATTTGAAGAAGAGGTGTAATCAAGTGCTCATATTATTATTCTGCTTACTAACGCCCCTCATGAAGATTTCGTTCGACAATCATTTATACAGGCGGTCAGATAAGTGATTGGCTTACTGTTAGCTGCAGCAATAGCCATGATCGTTTCGCTTCTTGGAACACGGCTACTGATCGTGTCGCTTACAAGGCTTCGCATAGGGCAACCTATACGTAATGATGGACCGAAAGGTCACGCCACTAAAGCAGGTACTCCAACCATGGGTGGTTTAGCGATAGTAGTAGGAGCTTTCATCGGTTACACAATAAGTAACCTATATCGAGGAACCTACACACGAACTGGCATTTTTGTCATGCTTGCAATAGTTGGCGGTGGTTTAGTCGGTTTTATTGATGACTGGATAAAAGTAGTTCGTGAACGAAACTTGGGTCTAAATAAAAGCGCGAAAATGCTTGGCCTACTTGCGGTGGCTCTCACGTTTGGACTATTAATGGTCAATTTCACTTCAATCCAAACGACTCTTTCTTTCGTTAGATTCGACCAGCCAGGTTTAGAACTAGGAAAAGCTGTTTGGGTTATATGGGCAGTATTGCTAATCGTTGGATCATCAAATGCAGTAAATCTTACTGATGGCTTAGACGGCCTAGCTGCGGGTGCGGCTACTTTCGGATTCTCAGCTTTTGTTTTCATAGGATTTTGGCAGTTTAGAAATTTTGATACCTATCAAGTAGCGCATGCCCTTGACCTCTCAATAGTCGCAGCAGCGATGGCAGGAGGGTGTATTGGTTTTCTCTGGTGGAATGCAGCCCCGGCGAGAATATTTATGGGCGATACTGGGTCACTAGCCATTGGCACTGGCTTATCTGCTTTAGCTCTCGCGACCAGCACTCATCTTCTTCTTCCAATTATTGCTGGATTATTTGTAGCCGAAACCATTTCAGTGATCTTACAAGTAGGAAGTTTTCGCCTATTTAAGGGGAAAAGAATTCTGCGAATGGCGCCAGTCCATCACCATTTTGAGCTTGGAGGATGGCCTGAAACAACGGTAATAGTTCGATTTTGGATTATTTCTGGCCTATGCACCGCAGTAGGTCTTGGGCTTTTTTATGCAGACTCAATTCGTGTCGGCGTTACAGGAGGGTGATCCTTGACTGAGAAAACAGCCGTGCTCGGTTACGGGGTCACGGGCCGCGCTGTAGTATCCGCCCTTGCATCTCGTCAAAAAAAGGTTCGGATAATTGAAGAAAATCCAACTCAGAATCTCGAAGAAGCAGCTCAAGAGTCTGGAGTTGAAGTTGTTGACGTAGCTAAGGGATTCTCTTGGAGAGAAGCCTTGAAGGACTGTTCACAGATTGTTCTTAGCCCGGGTATACGAGATGATCACCCAATATTTGCATCTGCACGAGATGCTGCTATCCCTATTTTGGATGAATTTGATCTAGCTAGTCGTTGGGACAAACGACCTTGTAGTGCAATAACTGGAACCAACGGTAAAACGACCGTAGTTACTTTGGTCGTGGAAATACTTAACCAGTCTGGCATTAGAGCAGAAGCTGCGGGAAACACTGACATACCATTAGTTCAAGCTATAGATGATCCTAATGTAGAGCATTTTGTTCTTGAATCTTCCTCATTTCGTCTCGCTCACTCATTGAATTTTTCAGCATCTCCAGCAACTTGGCTGAATTTTGCTCCAGATCACTTAGATATTCATAGAAATCTAGACTCATATGAACAAGCGAAATCAAAGATATGGGATGGGATCTCTAAAAATGAAGATGCAATCGCTAACTTATCTGACTCCGTGGTTGCTCGGTATGCACCGAACGGATGTACGAGCTTTGGCACTACATCATCGACTTGCCGGGTACAAGAAGGCTTTCTTTTATTTCGAGAAGAGAAAGTCATTTCCTTAGATGACGTGCGTAGAAAATTTCCTCATGATTTAGAAAATGCTCAGGCGGCGGTAGCAACAGCGCTTCGTTCTGGAGCGACCCAAGAAGCATGTGCTGAAGTACTAGCAAATTTTTCTGGTCTTCCACATCGAATGGAAGACCTCGGATTCGTTAAAGGCGTTCGTTTTATTAATGACAGTAAGGCAACCACGCCACATGCAACAATTAGTTCAATGCGTGCTGTTTCGGAAGTTACTTTGATATTAGGTGGGCAGAATAAAGGACTGAATTTTGGGGATCTTGGAATTCTGAAACCAAACGGGGTTATAGCAATCGGTGAGGCTGCAGACCAGATAAATGAGGTTTTTCAGAGTATTTGCCCAGTTCAGGTTGCGAAAAATATGCAAGAGGCAGTTGAAAAGTCTGTCGTGATGACGCAATCAGGCGGAACGGTCTTACTTTCTCCCGGGTGCAGTTCTTTTGATTGGTATAACTCCTACAAAGAGCGCGGAGATGAATTTCGTTCGCTAGTGATGGAATACGGTAGGAAAACAAAAGATGAATAATCCGTTACAAGGGCGGTCCGGGAATACGTCAAAGAATGTTCTACCTTCTCAACTTCAACCGCGCAAACCTCCAGGCAGCAGAAACTCTCGATTTCTGATATTGGGCATCGTTGGTATCGTGCTCTGCTTGTTAGGACTATTGATGGTTCTTTCAGCCTCGTCAGTAAATGATCTTCAGATATATGACAATGCGTGGCACCATATTCGTCGACAATCGATTTGGCTTTTTCTCGGGCTAGGGGCTTGCATCGCACTCATTCAAATTGATTATCATCGGCTGCGTAGATTTTCGAACGTTTCTATTTGTGTGGCTGGATTTTTGCTTCTAATTGTATTGATACCAGGCGTTGGTATCGAAGTAAAAGGTTCTAGTCGATGGTTAGATTTTGGGCCTATAACTGTGCAGCCATCTGAGGTAGCAAAGTTAGCGATTATTTTGTTCTGTGCTGATCGTCTCTCTTTGAAAGGTCAAGAATTAGCTCTAACTAAAAATCCATTGAAGTTACTTCTAGGTGTAATAGTGACTTTTGTAGCACTCATCATGCTGGAGCCCGACTTTGGAACCACGTTAGTAGTTGTCGCTATTTTTGGTGCTTTGATATTTTTTGCAGGAACTCAAGCGAAAACTCTTGCGCAAATTTTCGGTGTAGCAGTTATTGGAGCGGTCGGACTTGCCCTTTCTGCGTCATATCGGCGCGATCGTTTAGTAGGACTACTTGATCCGTGGTCTGAACCCTTGGGGGCTGGTTGGCAACCTATTCAAGCCGGAGCGGCTGTTGCAAATGGTGGAATTAGTGGAGTTGGATTTGGGGAAAGCACAGGCAAATGGGGGTGGTTGCCCGAAGCTCACACAGATTTCATTTATGCAATTATCGCAGAGGAAATGGGTCTGATCGGATCTTTGATTGTAATAGTTTTGTACTTGATTATCGGATTCACTGGTCTATCTACAGCTTTGAATGCACCTGATGCTTTTGGTCGTCTGTTAGCTGCCGGTACGACTACTTGGATCATGATTCAGGCATTTGTGAATATCGGAGCTGTATTAGGCTTATTGCCGATAACCGGTATCACCCTCCCGTTCCTTTCTTTCGGCGGTAATGCTTTGCTCTCCACATTGATCGCATACGGAATACTCTTAAATGTTGCAAGGCAGAGCAAATGAAGAAATTTAATAGACGTGAAATCGTCGTTTCTGGTGGTGGAACTGCTGGACACCTTTTACCGGGCTTAGCTTTAGCGCATGCACTTGTAGAAAAAGAAGTAGTGAAAGAATCAGAGGAGATACATTTCGTTGGAAGTAAACGCGGGATAGAGAAAAAACTTGTTCCACCCGAAGGTTTTAAATTAACTCAACTCTCCGGAGATGGCATTCAACGTACATTCAGCTTCAAGAATCTTGTTTCTATATGCGGCATCTTTTTGGGCTTAACCCAAGCACTGTTTCTTTTATTACAACGAAAACCACGAATAGTTATATCCCTAGGGGGTTTTGCAAGCGTTCCCTGCACGCTGGGTGCAGTGATTCTCCGTATACCACTTTTAGTGATGGAACAGAACGCAGCACCGGGTTTAGCAAATCGTGTTTTTGCCCGTTTTGCAAAGGCCACGGTGGTTGCTTTTGATAATACAGGTTTACCAAAAGCTATCAATCTGGGGAACCCGGTAAGAGAAAGCTTCATCACAAGAGCCGCAGAGAATAATCGTGAAGCATTACGTGCACGGTTAGGAGTTGATGAAGGACCTTCTTTTCTACTCGTATTTGGTGGCTCGCTTGGAGCACAACGAATAAACGAATCAATCAAAGAATTAGTTGAGTCTTGGGACGCAGAGTCAATAGTGGTCCATCATGTAGTTGGAGAGAGAGACTTTAACGATGAAAGATTCAAAGCTTCTACTCCAACTGATCGCGTAGATTACCGTCCGGTTGAGTATGAGAATGACATGCCAGAAGTAATGGCGGCAGCTGATTTGGTTATTTGTCGAGCAGGGGCGACCACTGTTGCTGAAATTTCGATAGTGGGAGTTCCATCTATTCTCATTCCTCTTCCTAATGCTCCAGGGGATCATCAGACGAAGAATGCTAGAGCACTTTACGCTTGTGGCGGCGCCGTTCATCTACCGAATGATGAACTTAGTGGAAACCGCTTAAAAAATGAAGTAATCGAAATTCTTTCTGACAAAAAAGGCCTGCAAGACATGGCAATGGCAGTCAAACAGCAGGGACGCCCTAAGGCGGCATCAGATATTGC
Organism: Acidimicrobiales bacterium; assembly: GCA_029245675.1. Lineage (GTDB taxonomy): Bacteria > Actinomycetota > Acidimicrobiia > Acidimicrobiales > MedAcidi-G1 > MedAcidi-G2B. The sequence goes on from JAQWOV010000020.1 coordinate 35,795, forward strand.
AAACCTAGTTGAAGAGCATGCCCGTGATTAAAAAAGCACCAGACCTTTCTATAAAAAACAGAGTGCATGTATTAGGTATTGGCGGTGCTGGGATGAGTGCTATTGCTGAAGTACTAGCTTCTATGGGTCATTCCGTTACCGGATCTGACTTAAAAGAATCTGCAGGATTAGATCGTTTAAGAGCTCTCGGTGTCCAAATTACCGTTGGGCATGAGGCCAGTAATGTTGGAGACGCAGAGTTCGTAACTAGATCAACAGCGGTACCAGATCACAATGTTGAATGCCAAGAAACTTTAAAACGCGGCATTCCGTTATTGAGTCGAGCAGAAATTCTCGCGGAAATATGTAAACAGAAATCAGCATTAGTAGTTTCTGGTACTCACGGTAAAACCACAACCTCATCAATGTTGGCCTTGGTACTAAGGTCCGCAGATATGAAACCATCCTTTATTATCGGAGGCGATGTAAATGAAGTCGGGACCGGTGCTGTATGGGATGACGGATCAATTTTTGTTGTGGAGGGAGATGAAAGTGACGGAAGTTTCTTGCTGCTGCCTCGAGATTATGCGGTAGTAACAAATGTTGAAGCAGATCACCTAGAACACCATGGCGGGTATGAAGCGCTGGAAGAAGCATTTGAAAAATTCGTTGAAGAAACACGAGGCCCAGTAGTTGTTGGCATAGACGATGAGGGAGGAAAGAAATTAGCGAGCTCACAAAACGTCATAAGTCTCGGTATGGATCCTTCAGCCGAATGGAGAATCACTGAACTAGAGGAGTATTGGACGGGGGTGTCATTCAATTTGAAAGATCCCGATAATCATGAATTACTTGTGAAATTGCCAATTCCCGGTTTACATAACGCAAAAAACGCTGCTTGTGCTGCAGTCGCAGGAATAGTCGCTGGTGCTGATTCAAATGCAGTAGTTGAAGCATTAGAACGGTTCGGCGGTGTGGCTAGACGGTTTGAGCATCGCGGGCAGATAGCAGGAGTTACTTTCGTTGATGATTATGCACACCTCCCTACAGAAGTTTCTGCCACTATTTCTGCGGCAAATACTGGAAGCTGGAGTCGCTTGATATCCGTATTCCAGCCTCATAGATACAGCAGAACAGAAGCACTTTGGAGAACATTTCAAGATTCATTCCAAGGAACAGACCTTCTTTTTGTCACTGACGTTTATGCGTCAGGCGAAAAAGCACGACCTGGAATTTCCGGGGCTCTCATAGCTGATGCAGTTTCATTATCTAATCCAACATTTGAAGTTCGTTATGTTCCACATCGGAGCGATTTAATAGAGGCTTTGGCTAGTGAGTTAAGAGAAGGGGATTGCTGTCTGACGATGGGCGCTGGAGACTTAACGTCACTGCCAGATGAGATACAGAACATAATGAGGGAATCAAATGAACGATGATCTCATTGCCAAACTTTTAGCCTCCTCTGATTTAAATAAAGAGGTAGCGGCATCGTATGACTCGAGTCAGTTATCAACTTACCGAGTTGGTGGCATAGCAAAGTTCTTTACTTGCATTTCAAAACTCACTTCCTTGGAGAAGATCTCTGAATTTATTACTGAAAGCGGCATAAAAGTACTCGTAGTCGGTAATGGTTCAAACCTTTTGATTTCTGATTCTGGTTTTGATGGTTTAGTAATTCAATTGGGTGAAGATTTCGAAAATATATCGGTGGCAAATCAAGAGGTGACTGCTGGTGGAGCTGTGAGCTTACCTATCCTTGCCCGGCACACCGTCAAAAATAGTTTATCTGGCCTCGAATGGGCTGTTGGTGTTCCAGGAACCGTGGGTGGGGCAGTACGCATGAATGCTGGAGGACATGGAGCATCGATTTCAGATTCGCTTTTGTCAGCAAGCATTTTTGATTTAGAGACAAAGAAATATAAAAATTTAAATGCTCAAGAGTTAAAAATGGAGTATCGCTCAACGGTAATTTCAAATTATGAAATTGTTGTTGAATCTAAGTTTTCACTTGATGTTGGAAACGCCGAAAAAGGTGAGGAAAGAATATCTGAAATCGTTAAATGGAGACGAGAAAATCAACCTGGTGGTCAAAATGCAGGATCGGTCTTCATGAACCCATTAGGAGACTCAGCAGGAAGACTTATTGATGCTGCTGGTTTGAAAGGTTATGAAATTGGATCAGCGATGGTTTCAGAAAAACATGCGAACTTTATTCAAGTCAAACCGAATGGTTCAGCTGATGACGTTTACAAGCTCATGAAGGTGATTCATTCGAGAGTTTTAGAAGAGACCGGGGTTTCTCTAGAAACAGAAACCGTCATGGTTGGTTTTGATTGACAATGAATTCAGAAGAAGTTGAAGCAGATAGTGAGTTACCGAAAAAGAAATCTTTACGGAAAACGTGGGTAGTTCTTGTCCTTCTCGTTCTCGGCGTTGGCGCTTATGCAACTACGAAGTCCTCCTTTTTCTCAGTTAAAGAGGTAGAAGTCGTTGGAACGGGGGACCGAGTGTCAGAAGACGAAGTGCTGGAAGCATCGGGCATCAACGACGGCTCATCAATGGTTGGCCTTAATGTTGAAGAAATTGATGAAAGGGTGACGGCTATTCCATGGGTGGCGCAAGTTGACATAGAAAGAAACTGGCCAGACTCGGTTCGCATTGTCTTAGAAGAACGAATTGCCTCACTTATAGCGGTAATCCCAAGTGGGCAAAAATTTCTACTCGATAGATCCGGAGTGGTTCTTGAGGAGGTCAGCGTGGATGGTCTTGAATTGCCCATTATTCGCGTTGATTCTGTTGGGGTGTTGGGTACAGGAATAATGGGGATCACCCCGTTACTTCGCGCAGCCGAAGAGGTAACTCCTGACCTACAAGCCTGGATATTAGCTTTAGCGGCTACAGGCGGCGGCGTAAGAGCAGAGCTGGTTGGTGGAGTAGTGGCAGAGCTAGGGATAGGTGGCACAGATTTTCGTGACGAAATGCGCTCTTTGGCTACAGTCTTAACTCGGGTGCAACTTTCCTGTATCGAATTAATTGATGTTTCTATACCTCAAAACCCGGTTGTGAGTAGAACTCAGGGAAGATGCTAGTTTTCTTTTAAAATAAGAAGTTTTCACCCACAGGTTGACGTCAGTCAACTACAGAGAGTAGTATCTAAAGTATTAGTAAAGGTTTACTATTCAAACTCTAAACCTCAACTTTAGGTTTAGACCAAGATCAAGGAAAAATAATGGTTTCAAATCCACAGAATTATTTAGCAGTAATAAAAGTAATTGGAGTCGGTGGCGGTGGAGTAAACGCTGTTAACCGCATGATTGAATCTGGGCTTCGCGGCGTTGAGTTCATAGCAGTCAACACCGATGCTCAAGCACTTTTAATGAGCGATGCGGACGTCAAATTAGATATCGGTAGAGAGCTTACTCGCGGCTTAGGCGCAGGAAGCAATCCTGAAATAGGACGTCAAGCAGCAGAAGACCACAGAGCTGAAATTGAAGAGATATTGGAAGGTTCCGACATGGTCTTCATTACCGCCGGTGAAGGTGGAGGAACAGGAACTGGTGCTGCTCCAGTAGTTGCAGAAATAGCAAAGTCAATCGGAGCTTTAACCATTGGCGTTGTCACTAGACCATTTGGTTTCGAAGGTCGTCGACGTGCTGTTCAAGCAGAAAATGGAATCACTCAACTGAAAGAAAAAGTTGATACACAAATCGTGATCCCTAATGACCGACTATTGAGCATCTCAGATGAGAAAACGGCATTACTTAATGCCTTCAGTATGGCTGATGAGGTTCTACTCCAAGGAGTTCAAGGAATCACTACTTTGATAACTACTCCTGGTTTAATCAACACCGACTTCGCAGATGTGAAGATGGTGATGCAGGATGCCGGATCTGCCCTCATGGGTGTTGGGCAAGCCACAGGCGAGAGCCGTGCAGTCAATGCGGCTCGTAATGCTATCTCCAGTCCATTATTGGAAGCTTCTATTGATGGAGCTCGTGGAATTCTTCTCACTGTTGCAGGACCAAGCGATCTTGGACTGTTTGAAGTCAATGAAGCGGCAGAAATCATCCATGGTGTCGCTCACCCAGATGCAAATATAATTTTCGGAACTGTTGTTGACGATGAAATGGGCAACGATGTTCGGGTAACTGTTATAGCAGCAGGGTTTGATCGCTGGGATGGTGAACGACCAAAACGTAAACAAAGTAAGTCTTCAATCACCTCTTCAATATCCGAGGTTTTTGATTCGTCTTCATCAACAGGTAGTGACGACGAATTAGACGTACCTAGTTTCTTAAAGTAGAGCCTCGTGGCTCGAGTTCTGGCGGAAAGGCACTTAGCCTCCGGCCACACGGCTTGGGTCGCTATGTCTGAAATCACTGATGGCGATATGGCTATCAATGATCTAAAGACAAGGGAAAAATCAATTCAAGAGGCATCCCTATCTCTTGTGGAACACAATGCTGGCTTGGTTGTACCGACAAGCCAGCATTGGTCTTTTTTGACCCAAGTTCACGGTTCCAAAAATATTGAAGTCAAAGAAAATGGATCCGTTCTTGGATTAGAAGGTGATGCGCTTTTCACAGCTCAAGAAAGAAAAGTTCTAACTATTCAAGTTGCAGACTGTGTGCCCATTGCTCTTACTTCAAACTGCGGCGCTATTGCTTTAATTCATGCAGGGTGGAGAGGGCTGTTAAACGGAGTTATTGAGAACGCCTCTAAGGCATTACAGAAGGAATTCCCAGGAGATCAATTAGCTGTTGTTGGTCCACATATAGGAGCTTGCTGTTACGAATATGGCCGTAAAGACTTAGATTCTTTCATAGAGATGTTTGGAACTTCAGTGGCTGGAGCCACGAACTCCTCAGCCGACTCTCTAGATTTAATGGCAATTGTTCGAGTTATCTTAGAGAAAAGAGGAATTGAACTTGCATATAAAGACGGCTCCTGTACTTCGTGTGATTCAAATTTCTGGTCTTATCGTTCGAGTGGCACTCAAAAGAGACAGTCTTTGTTTGCGTGGATAGAAAAGAATTAGAAAATGACATTTTCTGAAATGAATAAAAAAGAAATTCAAGAAAAAATCCATGAAGTTTCTGACTATGTAAAAAGCCGAAGTATGGGGCGCACCAAAATCATTGCAGTCACTAAAAGCTTAGATAAAGAAGCGGTAGTTATAGCAAAAGAAGCAGGCATACAAGCAGTTGGGGAAAATTACGCTCAAGAACTCATTGAGAAGCATCAAACTCTTGGAGACTTAGAAGTTGAATGGCACATGATCGGAGCGGTCCAAAGAAATAAAATCCGAAAACTTTCTGGAATCCTTTCTCTTTGGCAGTCTGTTGATCGGATAGAAGTGCTTGAAGAGATAAAGAAGCGTGATCCTGCAGGAAAGGTATTGATTCAGATCAACCCATTAGGAGAAATAGGTAAAGGTGGCTGCTCATTTCATGAGGCCGGGAGTTTGATTGAACACGGACTTGAAATCGGATTATCTGTTGAAGGAATTATGGCTGTAGGGGTCCAGGGAGATTTGGGAAAAACTTCAGACATATTCAGCAAGGTAGAGGCTTTGACTGATGAATTTGGGTTACCAGAACGTTCTATCGGGATGTCTGATGACATTGAAGTGGCTATAGATCACGGTTCAACAATGCTGAGAATTGGTCGCGCGCTCTTCGGCGAGAGGGCTTCAAAGAATAAATGATTGCCCTATGCACCCACAATCACGTCTCGACCTATTACGGTTGGTGTCATGTTTAAGAAATTAATGCTTTACCTTGGTCTGGGACCTGATGAAGCGTACGAAGAATATATGAATAATTCGACAGAGCGTAGTCCTCTGAGTTCTGGTGATTTTTTAGAAGAGAGAGCAAATTCGGAAAAAGCTCCACTGTATTCTCCTCAAAGTTCTTTCGTCGAGAGTCCCATCCATCCATTAGCGCCAGCTGGTTCTGGTTCTGGCTTTGGAACGGTTCGACCTCTCCAGCCAGCTGCTACTTCTAAACCTCACCATGTAGAAGCAAAGGTGTTTGACGATGCTGTAGAAATTGGAGATCGGTTTCTAGCAGCGCAACCAGTAATAATTGATTTTCAAGGAGTTGACGCTGAACTTTCGCGAAGACTCATGGATTTTGCAAGCGGCGTTTGTTACGCCTCGGGAGGTTCCATGAAGAAGGTCGGAACCCAAGTGTATCTCATGACACCTAGTGACGTCGAAGTCTCAGACGAAGACCTAAAGGGTTATGAAACTTAGATCGTTGTTAAATTAGTTCTGTGCTTGAAATACTTTGTTATCTGCTCGGATTGTATGCACTGGTTCTCATTGTAAGAGTCGTGCTTAGTTGGTTTCCAATTAGCCCGAATGGTCTAGGAGCTACTGTTGCTGGCTTTATTTATCTTGTAACTGACCCTGTCCTAATTCCTTTGCGTAGGGTTATTCCCGCTTTGCGAATTGGATCAGTAGGGCTCGATCTTGCGCCAATGGCGGTTTTCTTCCTAATTACCCTTGTAAGGGGAATGATTTGCTGACAACTTCTTTGATCAAGCAGGCCGGCTAAAGTGACTCCGTATTCAGAAATAACTCCGCGTTCATTTAACGATGTACAAGTAATTGCGGACCATTTTATTGCTGGCCGGTTTGTGGCAATCAATCTTCAAGGAGTAGATGTAGAACTATCTCGGAGAATAATGGATTTCGCAAGTGGTGTCTGTTATGGCTTGGGTGGGTCAATGGAAAAAGTTGATTCACAGGTGTACCAAATGGCACCACTCAAGTGATTGACCACAAATGATCAGTTCAGAGGGTAATATTTCCCCATGAACAACGGTGACATTCTTCAGATTCTCATTCAAGCAGAATTTGGGCAAAAACTTCGAGGATACGACCCGCTTGAAGTAGACGAAGTTTTAGATAAAGCGGTAGCAGAGATAGAGAGATTAACTCAAGCATGTGCTCAAGCGACAGAACGAGCAGAAGTAGCAGAGCGACAATTAGAAGAAGAAATTGGGCCTGCTCGCCGCAATAGGCAAGAGTCAGAGGAAGTTCTTTTGGGGGCAAAGGAAGAAGCACTTCGCCTCGAGTCAGAGGTTGAAGAAGAAATTAACAGCTTGCGTGTTGCAGCGGAAAAAGAAATTCGTGACGCTATCGATAAAGGTCGCCAGCAGATGAATTCGGAAATTGCCGATTTGGAGATCGAACGCAAGAAAGTCAACGACGATATCGAAATAGTGGAACGCCATATTGAAGCGCATAAAACACGGTTACAGGCTGCCTTGAAAGACTTGCATGAAATAATAAATGATCTTCCCTCGCGACCTGAGCCAATAGCATCAGAGCCAGAGCCAGAGCCAGAGCCAGAGCCAGAGCCAGAGCCAGAACCAGAACCAGAACCAGAACCAGAACCAGAACCAGAACCAGAACCAGAACCAGAACCAGAACCAGAACCAGAACCAGAACCAGAACCAGAGCCAGAACCAGAACCAGAACCAACTGTGATTATGGAACCGGATCTTCCACCAACAGAATTATTAGAAGAACTACGCGATTCAGTAGGCGATGATGAGCAGGCTTTGGACACGTTCTTCAATGATGATGATCCACCCCCGACATCAATGTTTAGAAGACATTAATTAGTCTTTTAGGTTTCTAAGTTGCTACTTGAGCTGGTTGACCTTAGCCTTAATTCGCTTGAGCACCGTATCGGTAGTTATAGATAAACAGTGAGTGGGTGCCCACTTCATTGTTCAATTACCTATAGCATCTATCGTTCAATAGGAGATTGATATGGCGAGTCCAAAGAAACCTGCAGCAAAGAAACCTGCAGCAAAGAAACCTGCAGCAAAGACGCGTTTCGGTAAAGCATTTTTAGATAAACAAAAGGTCCTATTGGTTGAAGAAAGGGCTCGTTATTTAAAGAGCGCTGACTCTCTTAAGGCTGAAGCCGATGCTTTATTAGAAGGCAGAGAGCCCGGAGACGTTCAGTTTGATGAAGAATCAGGAGAAGGGGACACTTTGGCAGTGGCCCGAGATCTTGATTTGGCACTTAGTGCACAAGCCCGAGATGCAGTAGAAGAAATTGACGCAGCCCTTGAAAGGATACGCAAAGGAACTTACGGGGTCTGCATAAAGTCGGGAAAACCCATTCCACAAGAACGCCTAAAGGCAATCCCTTGGGCAGCAGAACGAGTGGAATACAAAGCTGGCGGCCTTGGGCGCCGTTAGCTTCTTAAAGCCGTTTACATCAGCAGTTAGGATTTAAGGTATATCTAGAGACCTTAAGGTACTTGAATGTTACAACCTTGGAAATCCAGCATAATAACGTCATCGGGAATCATTCTTCTTGACCAGCTAACAAAATGGTGGGCTTTAGAACGCCTTGAGCAGGGTCAGATAGTAGAACTTTTTTGGACACTTCAATTCCGACTAGTCCGAAACACGGGGATAGCTTTTAGCCAAGGCGAGAATTTAGGCCCTGTATTTACAATCCTTATACTCTTCGTGATACTTCTCGTTATTCGACTTGGTGCTCAAATACAGTCAAAGGTTGGCAAAGTATCTGTAGGTCTTGTTATTGGGGGAGCAATAGGAAACTTAGTTGACAGAGTGTTTAGAGCAGAGGAAGGCTTCTTAAGTGGAGGAGTAGTTGATTTCGTAGATTTTCAATGGTGGCCAGTATTCAATATTGCAGATTCTGCAATAGTCGTAGGTGGGTTAATGATGTTTTGGGCCGGAATGAAATCAACAGAGCACTCTGAGGAAAAGATTGATTCTGACAGAGTAAGTACTGACTCATATGAGCAGTGAATCAATACCAGAATCTCTGCAGGGGGAACGACTTGACCGAGTAGTTGCCTTCGTCCTTGACATGAGCCGCAACCGTGCCGGAAAACTTATTGACGAAGGAAAAGTCACATTGAACGGAAAAGTGGAGCAAGCGCGATCCAGGCGGGTTCAACTTGGAGAAATTTTGAGTATTTCTCAAGAAGAGCGAGAAGATGATGATGCTCCAGAACCTGAAGAAAATATTGAAATTCCCGTTGTCTATGAGGACGAAGAAGTGCTTGTCGTAGATAAGCCAGCAGGACTTGTGGTACATCCTGGGGCAGGAAATATGACGGGAACAATGATCAACGGCTTACTTGCGTCATGGCCAGATTTACGTGGAATAGGTTCAAAATCTCGACCTGGGATAGTTCATCGTTTAGACCGGGGAACTTCCGGATTATTAGTTGTGGCTAGAACTCAAAAGGCCTATGACCATCTATCGGCACAATTATCAGACCGATCAATGGGACGCTGGTATACGGCTTTGGTGTGGGGGCAAATGGATTCAGATACAGGGTCAGTAGATGCTCCAATCGGAAGATCTAAGAAAGATCGAATCCGAATGGCTGTTATTTCTGCTGGGCGCCCAGCCAAAACAAATTATGAAGTGACTCAAAGATGGTCAGATCCAATAGTTTCTCTGATTCGCTGCAAGTTAGAAACAGGTCGAACTCATCAAATCCGAGTACACCTTTCCGCCATAGGGCACCCTTTAATAGGTGACGAGTTGTACGGAGGAAAGAGAAGCGCCATTAAACTTGAACGCCCTTTTCTGCACGCTACGTTCTTAGAGTTTGAACATCCAGCGAGAAATGAGAGAGTTTCTTTTGAAAGCGAGATACCAAGTGACCTCAAGGGGGTGCTAAAAGACTTATCGGATTAGTATTTAGTCGCTTTCTGAAATAACTCCTTCTCCGAAGTATTCTTGTATAAATGAAGAGCTCTGATTACATATCGCCAGTAGTCCCAGACTATGGAAGATCGTGCATAACTGAACTAGTTCCTACGCTGCTTGAAGCAGAAAAAGAACCTAGTTGGATCTCAGAAGATGTTCTAATGGCTCGTCAAGTCGTCCTCTTGGTTTTAGATGGACTTGGATGGGAGCAATTGCAAAGTCGCATTTCTGACCTTCCGACTTTCAAACAATTTAATGGAGAGTCAATAACTACTGTTGCTCCATCTACAACGGCGGCAGCTTTGACTTCAATCACTACCGGAGTGCCACCTGGAGAGCATGGACTAATCGGGTATAGGATTCCTGTTCAAGATAAAATTTTAAACACCTTGCGTTGGTCAACAGGATCTGGTGACGCTCAGAAAGAGATCTCGCCAACGCTCTTTCAGCCTATTCAGCCATTCGGCGGTCAACGGCCGCCAGTGGTTTCTAATAAAAAGTTTCAAAATAGCGGATTCACTGCTGCTCATATGTCTGATGTCCGTCTCCACGGATACGAGAATCGAGATGAACTCATTTCTGAAACTGTGACCCTGGTCAACAATGGAGAGCCTTTTATTTATGTTTATTGGGACGGTATAGATTTGACTGGTCATGAGTTTGGGTTTTCTGATCGCTACGAAGAAGAGCTCTTCTCGTGTGATCAGATGGTGAAAGAAATTCTTAATCGTGTAGGTCCTGAAGTGGCTCTATTTATAACAGCCGACCATGGACAAGTTTCAGTTGGAGACAATCTGGTTTCGCTTTCAAAAGAAATAACTTCTTTGATTGAGTTTCAAAGTGGAGAGCCAAGATTTCGTTGGCTGCATGCACGTCAAGGAACTAACCGAGAACTCTTTCAGGCGGCAAAAGAACAATTTGAGAACCTTGCATGGGTTGTGAGCGCCGATGATGTTATTAGTCAAGGTTGGTTCGGTCCGAAAGTTACCGAGGCGGCTCAGACTCGCTTTGGGGATGTAGCCCTAGTAGCGCGTGAGCCCGTCGCATTTTTAGATGCAGCAGAAGTGATGTCAATTGAACTGATTTGCCGTCACGGTTCTTTGACAGCGGACGAGATGTATGTTCCTGCAATAAGCGTGGTCACGTGACTGCAATGACCATTAAAACAGCCTAGAGTCTGAGTATGGAGCCGAACAGTCAAGAAGAAACGCAACAGCCCGAGGTTTTGGACTCAAGTTCACACACTGAAGACTCAGCAGAGTTAGAAATTTCCGAAGCAGTGGAACATCCCGCAAAAGTGATGCGGGTTGGGACAATGATGAAACAACTTTTAGAAGAAGTCCGTTCAGCGACTCTTGACGAAGCGAGTAGGGGCAGGTTGAAAGAAATTTTTGATACTTCTGTAGAGGAAATTGGATCTACTTTGACGGAAGACTTGAGAGAAGAACTGGATCGTCTTGTTATTCCTTTTGATGACGTGGCACCAAGCGCAGCAGAATTGCAGATAGCTCATGCGCAATTAGTTGGATGGCTTGAGGGCTTGGTTCAGGGTATTCAAGCAACTCTTTTCGCACAACAAATGGCTGCTCAACAACAATTAGATGGCATGCGTCGAGGAGAAATTGGACCAGCTGGACCTGTTCCTGGGGATCAGCATGGCAACTACTTGTAAAAAAGGCATATGGGCATCCGCATAATGTCTTTTCTATCACCAAGAGATAATTCGTTTCCTAGGCAGCGCTAATGACATCTTCGTTTACTCACTTACATGTACACACTGAATATTCAATGTTGGATGGCGCGTCACGTATATCCGACTTGGTTGCTGCTGCCGCTGCTGACGGACAGAAAGCTTTGGGAATTACAGACCATGGCAACATGTATGGAATTTTAGATTTCTATCAAGCTTGTCGTGACCAAGGAGTAAAACCAATTCTGGGAACCGAGGCCTACATGGCTTATGAATCAAGAGAGGAAAGGCCAGCGCGTACAGGTCGCCTTGATGATTCTGGCGGCGAAACCATTAAAGGAAGGAAGCTTTACTACCACTTGACTCTTTTGGCTGAAAATCAAACTGGATACAAAAATTTAATCCAAGTTGCTAGTCGCGCTTTTATGGAAGGCTATTACTACAAGCCGAGAGTGGACTGGGAGGTCCTTTCTGAACATAGCGAAGGCTTAATAGCAACTTCTGGATGCCTAGGTGGACAGGTATTACAAGCTCTACTAGCGGACAACTATGAAGATGCAAAAGCGAAAGCCGCACGATTTCAGGACATCTTCGGCAAAGACAATTTTTTTATGGAGCTACAGGATCATGAAATACCTGAACAAAAGAAAACTAATCCACAGTTAATTCAAATAGGTCGAGAGATTGGCGCTCCACTGTTGGCGACTAATGACAGTCATTACACGCATCAGCATGACGCTGAAAGCCATGACGCTCTTTTATGTGTTCAAACTAATGCTCTCATGAGTGACCCAAATCGTTTCAAGTTTTCCGGGGATCAACATTACTTGAAGAGTGCATTAGAAATGAGAAATTTATTTTCCGAAATTCCTGAAGCATGTGACAACACATTATGGATAGCAGAGAGAGCAAATGTAGAAATTGAATTTGGGAATCCACAGCTTCCCGACTTTCCAATTCCAGAAACGTTTTCTGACGAATCCGAATATTTACGACATCTGACTTTAGAAGGAGCTAAAAGTCGTTGGGGCGAGAAATTCTCTGATGAAGTTGGTGACAGGCTGACTTATGAATTAGAGGTAATAAAAGGCTCGGGATTCTCTTCTTACTTCTTAATTACTTGGGACCTCATAAGATATGCACGTGAGAGGGAGATACGAGTAGGTCCGGGGCGAGGCAGTGCAGCGGGTTGTGCGGTCGCTTATAGCCTGGGAATTACAGATATTGATCCAATAAAATATGACCTGCTTTTCGAACGCTTCTTGAACCCTGGCCGCGCCTCAATGCCGGATATAGATATGGATTTCGATTCTCGGTACAGAGACGAATTAATTCGGTACGCCGCAAACAAGTACGGACGTGATCATGTAGCTCAGATCGTCACATTTTCTCAGATAAAAGCCAGAGCTGCGGTTCGAGATGCTGCACGAGTTTTAGGGTACCCATACGGGGTAGGAGACAGAGTCGCTAAAGCCATGCCTCCTTTGGTGATGGGTAGAGACACCCCGCTTGCAGCTTGTCTAGAAAAAGATGAACAACACCTAGATGGCTACAAGATGGCGAACGAACTACGAGAAATGTACAAGTTAGACAGTGATGTAAAGCGAGTAGTAGATGTAGCACGTGGCCTTGAGGGGTTACGACGCCAAGATGGCATTCATGCTGCTGCGGTTGTGATTACTAAAGAGCCACTAACTGAGTATTTGCCGGTTCAAAGAAAGCCCGACTCAGGTCAGAATCCAGAAGATGCACCAGTTGTAACGCAGTATGAAATGCATGGAGTGGAGGATCTCGGCCTCCTGAAAATGGATTTTCTTGGCCTCAGAAATCTTGACGTGATTACCGACACGCTTGAAATCATTAGTAAAGTTCGAGGCGAAGAAGTTGATATAGATCAAGTTCCGCTTGACGATTCAGAGACCTTTGCTCTTCTTTCAGCGGGGGAATCAATAGGCGTTTTCCAACTCGAGTCCACTCCGATGAGGGCACTAATGAGGTCTCTAGCCCCAACGAGCTTTGAAGATGTGGCGGCTTTGGTAGCGCTTTATCGTCCAGGTCCGATGTCTGCAAACATGCATAACGATTACGCGGATCGAAAAAATAACCGCCAAGTTGTGAAGTACTTTCACGACGACGCAGAGGAGATCTTGGGAAGCACATATGGCCTAATGATTTATCAAGAGTCTGTTATGCGTGTTGCTCAAAAATTCGCAGGATATTCCTTAGAGCAGGCTGACAATCTACGTAAAGCCTGCGGTAAAAAAGTTCGAGAGTTGATGGCTCAAGAAAAGGAAAAGTTTGTTCAAGGTTGTGAGGAAACAGGTTATGGAGCGGCCCTTGGGGAAGATCTATTTGCCATTATTGAAGGCTTCGCAGACTATGCATTCAATAAAAGTCACTCGTACGCCTATGGGTACATCGCCTATCAGATTGCCTATTTGAAAGCCCACTATCCGGTCGAATACTTTTCTGCCTTGCTTACAAGTGTTAAGACAAATCTAGATAAAGCAGCAATTTATCTAAACGAATGTCGTTCAATGAACATTGAAGTGGATGTTCCAGACATCAATCTCGCTCGTAGCCATTTCTATCCTGCTCAAGAGGATGCAGATAGTAAAGAGTTTACTCAGATCTCGTTTGGGCTTTCTGCAGTGAGAAACGTTGGAGAGAATTTAGTGAATCGAATACTGAAAGAAAGAGATCTTAATGGGCCATTCCTGGATTTTTATGACTTTGCCGAACGTTGTGACTCAACTGTGCTGAATAAAAGATCTGTGGAATCACTAATCAAAGCCGGCTCATTTGACAGTTTTGGGTATCCCCGCCAGGGACTACTTGCAGCCTCAGAGTCAATAATTGACCACACATTGGCTCGGCGTAGAGAACATGAAATGGGAGTTATGTCTCTTTTCGGCGAAAGTGACGAAAGCCCTGTTTTTGATGAACGTGAGCCAATTCTCGATATTGAGTTTGACAAGATGACACGACTCGCATTTGAGAAAGAAATGCTGGGCTTATACATCTCGGATCATCCTTTGAAAGGAATTGAGGGAAGTTTAAGAAGAAGAACAGATATTGATATCACAGGAATCCTTGAAGAAGAAGAAGGAGCCTTCCGAACAGTTGGTGGAGTGATTTCTAACTTGGATAAAAGGTGGACTAGGGCGGGAAAACTAATGGCTTCATTCCACCTCGAAGATCTCGCTGGCTCAATTGAGGTAATGATTTTTCCGAAAACTATGGAGGAACACGGCCATAAGTTAGAAGATGATCAAATTGTGATTATTAAAGGCCGTTTAAACGAGAGAGAAGATTCTCCAAAACTATTTGCACAAGAAATTGATGTTTTTGTTCCTTCCGATGACGACGTAGTAAAACCTCTTCGAGTGAAGTTGCCATTGAACGATTCATTAGAAGATCGTATTGAAGAGTTAAAGAAACTTTTTGAAGAGCATTCCGGAGAAGCAGAAGTTTTTCTCGAGATTGGGCCTAAACAAGTACTGCGATTACCTAACGAGTACTCCGTAGATACAACTGGAGGCTTAGTAGCAGAACTCCGAATCCTGCTTGGCATGAATTCTGTAGTCATTGGTTGATTTCAACAGAAGGTAATTAGAGGTTGGCAACTCAATGTCGACACGGCAGGCTGGATATCTACCTTTTTAACTTGATTAGCGCTTTATCCAAGATTGAAGAGGCACAGAAGTAGAAGCTCATCGTTTATTGAGCAACAATCGGAGGTGGAGTCCATGGCTATAGAGGTTGAGACAAAAGATTGTTCCATGCTGGGCGATGCCGAGATTGAAGAAATGGCTGCTCTGTGCGAAGAAGGAAATAATTCTTTCGGCATTGGTTTGCTTTCGAAACAAGCAGAAGCGTGGGTATTAGTAACGACTGCACGTGAAGGCGGTCGCCTGAAAGGGTTTTCATTCTCAACGCTTGAGAGAATAGGCGGGACACCAAGCGTGATAATTGGTGCTTCTTCGATACAGCCAAGTTCGCGTCGCAATACAGTGTTACGCGCCGTATTTACGGAATTGCAGAGACGTGCAGTTATGGCTTTCCCAGATGAGGACGTAGTTTTCGGATCAAGATTCAATGACCCAGGAGCACTAGAACTTTATAAACCTCTTTCCAGTTTGATTCCTCGTCCGAACCATCGGGCTTCAGGCGAAGAAAGAGCTTGGGGAAGACGATTTGTAAAGCGGTTTGGCTTATCTTCTTTGTCTTACGATGAGAAATCTTTTATGGCCATAGGTGATGGCTCGCAACCATGCGTCTTTGATCACACTTCGCTAAAACCCGAAGGTATCGTTGTGGAAACTAATGAACTATTTAAAGATTTAAACATGGAGCGAGGAGACACTGTAGTGGCTTGGGGTTGGGCCATGTCAGAGGATTTAGCAAAATTCGCTTAGAAACTTGAAAAACGGGACTGAAAATTCTTCAAGTGTTACGCAAGTTCTAGCGGCACGTCGGAGTTGTCGTAACTATAAGGCAACACCTATTGATTCAAAAATTCTTGAGAACTTGATTGATCAAGCGAGAAGAACTCCAACAGCTGGTAATAGTCAGGGTGTTGAATTCTTAGTTCTCAATGGAGAAAAAGAAGTAGCGGCTTACTGGAATACAACCCTTGACAAGGACCGAAGAGATAATTTTCCATGGCCCGGGCTATTGCTAGCTCCAGTTTTAGTGGTTCCTTATGGAATTCCTGAGAGATACTTAAGTAGATATCAAGAAATTGATAAGAAGAAGAGTGGTCTTGGTGAAAGCATTGATGCGTGGCCTATCCCATATTGGATAGTAGATGCAGCTTCCGCATCTACAGCTTTACAACTTTTGGTAGTCGAAAGCGGAATGGCTTGCTGTTTTTTCGGTCAGTTCGAAAAAGAAGAAAAAATTTCTGAACGTTTCTCTGTTCCACAAGGAGCTCGAGCGATTGGAACTATTGCTATTGGTTGGGCTGCTGAAGAAGACCGATCAAGTATCTCAACTGCACGAGAAAGACGACCCTTAGGCGATGTCTTACATATGAGTGAGTGGTAAATAAGGACATTTATCCGCTATTCAATTTTAACTGGCAGAATGTATAGCAATATGAACCACTGGATACTAGGGGCGAGACCCCGAACTCTTTCAGCAGCAGTGATACCTGTAGTAGTAGGAACAGCCGCTTCCGGAGTAGGGATTATTTGGTGGCGTGCGCTTTGCGCACTTCTAGTTGCTGTATTTCTTCAAATCGCTACAAATTTTGCCAATGACTACTCTGATGGAACACGCGGAGTTGACGGCCTCGAGCGTTTAGGCCCGAAACGTTTAGTAGGTAGCGGATTAGTCGCTCCACAACAGGTCAAAGCAGCAGCATTTCTTTTCTTCGGGCTAGCGGCGGTGGTCGGTTTCATTCTTTCAGTAGTGGTTAATCCTTGGCTATTACTTTTCGGGGTCGTAGCAATAGCAGCAGGATGGTTTTACACCGGCGGCTCTCAACCTTATGGGTACCGAGGCCTAGGCGAAATTTCTGTGTTCGTCTTTTTTGGCTTAGGAGCCACTTTAGGTAGTAGTTATGTCCAATCTGAGGAAATTACCGGCCTTGCTTTATTGGTGTCCGTATCAGTAGGCCTAATGTCATGCTCGTTGTTGGAGATAAACAACTTGCGAGACATAGCAGGAGATAAGGAGTCAGGTAAGAAGACTCTTGCGGTGATGCTGGGTGATCGCGGTACCCGAATTTTGTATGTCTTCTTCGTGGATGCTTCTTTGATAGTGGGTTCGTTAGCAGTGTTTTCTAAACCGTGGACTGTGCTGATTCTCATGGCCGGCCTTGTCGCTTTTTCAGCAGTTAAATCTGTATTAAATGGCGCATCAGGAAAAGAATTAATACCGTTGCTTTCTCGAACGAGCCAGATTCAAATAACTGCTGGATTTTTCTTGACGCTCGGACTTGTTGTTTAGTTTGTTGGTTTCGCCGCAGTAAGAACTTGCGCAACCCCGCTTGTTAACTTTTGTTTCTTGATGTCAACAAATCCTGCAGATGAAAGCATTTCATTTAGTGCGTCAAATCCTGGTAAATATGCCACTGATTCTGGAAGATATTTATAAGCCTTACCATCGGAAAGAATGGATCCAAGAATTGGAACAATTTTGCCAAAGTGAAAGTTGTGCCCGAGTCTTATCAATCTATTCGAAGGTCTATCTACCTCAAGAAGAGCAATACGACCTCCTGGCCGTAAAACGCGATTCAATTCATTAAAGAAGGGAGGGAGGGAAACGAAATTCCTTAAAGCAAAACCACAAGTAACTCCGTCAATGGAAGCATTGTTTATTGGAAGAACTAATGCATCAGCGTTGACGAGCGGAGAAGTTGTTCTTGCAGAGGAAAGCATTCCTTGAGACAGGTCGATTCCAAAAGGTATAAAACCTTCCTTTTTTAAATCTCTACAGAAATCTCCTGTACCGCAGGCAATATCAAGAACGATTGATTGATTTGGAAGAGATAAAGATCGAATTGACTTCCTTCTCCACTTTACGTCTAGACGAAATGTCATTAATCGATTCACGAGGTCGTATCGCGGAGCTATTCGATCAAACATTGCTGTGACGGTGGCTTCTTTTTCCTCTTCGGAAGGAAGGTTTTTTCCAACAGTCATTACTTGAACCAGATTTTCTGATATTCGCGACTTGTTGGATGAAGAAGCAATGTTACTAATACGACCGGGAAGATTAAAGCAAATAAAACATTCAATCCAAGTCCTATAGTCACCACTCTGATTGCTATAGCGATTAGAGAGGTGGCGATTCCTAGGGTCCAGCCGGTCTTCTTTTCATTAGCTATGAGGTAAGCAGCGGGAAACATCAGGACACCTACAAGTAGAAGAAGCTGGTTACCCCGGACCATATTGAAGAGGCCTTCAATGTAGAGGAGCATGGTCCCTGTTACCAGTGTTTGGGGCTGATATCTATTGATCCAACGTCGTTCTTGCATGTCTTAGTTTCTCAAATAAGTCAGAGGAACACTCCAAAAATGAAGATGAATTCCTATCTTATAAATCTTTCGTAAGCTCGATTAGTGGTTTCGTGGTTGAAGCCAAGTGCACTATAAACACGGTTAGCAGGATGATTGTCTGACTCCACATAAAGCATTGCTTGGTTTATATCGTTGCCATGAATCCAATTTAAACCGGCGAGTACGAGTTCTGTTCCTGAGCCCTTACCTTGGAATTCTGGGTCAACTGCAATGACATAGATTTCTCCTTGGAGCGGCAAAAGGTCGTAATGGATTTTCGTCCAACAAAAACCTTGAATAACTCCATCTGATTCCCATATACGCAGACCATTTGGATCAAACCATGGTTCGTTCATGTTGTTTTCAAAATCTTCGATTGTTTGATCACTCCGCTCTGGGTGCCAAGAAAAAGCACGATTATTGATAGCAACTATTTCTGGAAGATCGTCAGTCGTGAAAGAACGAGTCACCAATTGGCTTCCTTTCGCAGGAAGAGGTCGAGAGAGCTGCCATAGATCGCGATAAGGGGTGTAGCCAGCAGCTAAAGGGATTTGATCGCAGTCATCTTGAACGCTCTCTATCCAGAATTCCAAGCGACCGCCTTCGCCTATGGCTATTGCTTGAGCGACAGCTTCGAGGAGTCTTTTTTTATTTTCGTCTTTTCCTCCAGGGACATCAAGTTCAACTTTCCAGCCGTTACGCGCGAGGGAGAGAGTTGCGGAGTCGGTTCCGTCTGAGAGTAGTAATGTCTCGGGTTGGGGAAAGTCTTCTGACGACATGAAGCAAAGGCTATCGCCGAACTGGGCCCAAGTCAGGCTACTGTCTTAAGTATGGGCAGGCCGAGAACACCAAAAGGGCGGGCGAAGGAAACTCATGTGCGTTTAACTGACGAGTATCCAGAAGCCATTTGTGAACTTGATCATAAGAATCCGTTTCAGTTGTTAGCCGCAACTATTCTTTCTGCGCAATGCACAGACAAAAGGGTGAACATGGTGACCCCTGCCTTGTTCAAGCGGTACCCAACTCCAAAAGATCTTGCGGAAGCTAATCTCTCGGAACTGGAAGAGGTTGTTCGTTCTACCGGATTTTATGCTTCAAAAGCAAAGAATTTGCTTGGAATGGCTCAGAGGCTAGTCGAGGTTTATGACAGCGAAGTTCCAGGCGCCATGGAAGATTTGACTTCACTCGCAGGTGTCGGAAGAAAAACAGCAAATGTTGTTCGCAGCGTCGATCTAGGGCTTCCCGGGCTACCAGTAGATACGCATGTCGGACGTCTTTCTCGCAGACTGGGATTGACTGAAGAGACAGATCCAGTAAAAATTGAAATGGTTTTAAACCCTATGATTCCAGCAGATGAGAGGGGTTCGTTTAGCCTGAGATTGATTTTACATGGGAGGAGAGTTTGTCCAAGCCGTAAGCCGCGTTGCGAGGAATGCACTTTGAACGATTTCTGTCCCTCTTCTGAAGTCTAGTAGAGGCAACTTCAAGAGAAATTAGTACATCAGATCTTTAAGCTCTTTCATCCTTCATCAAACGATTGACTTCACGTCGGGTAGAGCGAAGGTGTCTTTCAATCTCGAGTAAACCTGCATTCTCATCAGTTCTATTTAAAGAAGAGGTTTCTAATATTTTCTCAACTCGACTTATCAGGTCATCAATCTGTGTTGAAATTGACGAGAGCTCTCCAGTAAAACGTTCATTGGTGTTCATTTTTTAAGTTTTACATGTATTTCAAATAACGCAACTTTGGAATGATTCAAATATTCATTCGGTCCTTGGGTGGAAAGCCCGCTAGCGTGAAAAGGTGCTTAAAGAACTAGATGTGCGCGGAGATCTTGAAAAACCGGTATCTGAATGTTTGCCGCGCCCATTCTCTAAAGAAAATAATGAAGAAATATTGGCAGTGGTCAAAGGGATAATAGAAGAGGTTCGGGCAAGAGGAGACGAAGCTTTATATGAGATGACTGAGCGATTTGATGGATCTCGACCTAGAACTCTTTCTGTCGGGAGACAAGAAATGGAGAATGCTTTAGAGCAAATATCTCCAGAGCTTAGAGCTGCTCTCGAAAAAGCTGCAGAAAATGTTCGAACCTACTATTCAAAACATGAACTAAGTAGGCATGAGATAACAAAAGATGGGATGTCTATAAAATCACGGCTACTTCCTCTGAGAAGTGCAGGATGTTATGTTCCAGGCGGAAAAGCGTCTTACCCATCTACTGTAATCATGACGGCTATTCCGGCAGAGATGGCAGGAGTGGAACGCATTGTAGTAGCGGTACCTCCGAACCCTGATGGAAGGATATCTCAATCAGTTCTAGCAGCCGCCGCTATTGCGGGAGTGCAAGAGGTGCACCCTATAGGCGGTGCACAAGCTGTAGCGGCACTTGCGTATGGCACAGAAGAAGTAGAACCGGTTGATGTCATAGTTGGGCCAGGCAACATTTACGTGTCTCTAGCTAAGCAAGAAGTGTCTGGAAAAGTAAGAGTACCGGCATCGTTTGCGGGTCCGTCAGAAGTAGTAGTGGTAGCTGATGAAACTGCTTCACCGGATTTAGTTGCCTTAGATCTGATTGTTCAAGCAGAGCATGGACCAGACGGCTTATCTTGGCTTGTTACTTGGGAAAAAGAATTCGCGGAAAAAGTTTATTCTGAGATAACAAAAATATTAGAAGGATCCATTAGGAAAGAAGAGATTGAATCAACACTTGCGCGTTCTGGTTATTGTGTTTTAGTAGAGGATCAAGAACAGGCTTTAGAGGTGGTCAATATAGTCGCTCCCGAGCATCTTCAAATAATGACTCGTGATCCCGAAATTATGGCGGCAAAGGTTAAGAATGCTGGGGCGATCTTTTGCGGATCTTGGTCGCCTGCAACTCTTGGGGATTACATCGCAGGGCCTAGTCATGTTTTACCTACTGCAGGCACTGCAAGATTTTCCGGAGCTTTGAGTGTTTCTGATTTCTTGAAGGAAGTGCACGTGATAACAGCTTCAAAGGAAACGATTTCAACATTAGGAAAACATGTAGTTGTTCTGGCGGAAACTGAGGGTTTAGACGCCCATGCTGAATCAATACGTAGACGAATTCAGAAGATAGCGGAGGAAGAGAGTGAATAACTTCCTCAAACCGCGTGAAGGAATATCAGGGTCGAGCGGATACTTCTCGCCACAAATAGATGTTTCGGTCCGTCTTAATGCCAACGAGGCACCAGAAGCACCTTCTGAAGGCTTTACTGCTGGACACGAGTTGAATTTAAATCGTTACCCAGACCGGTCAGCGGAAAAACTTCGAGAAGAGATAGCTAAGAAATACGGAATATCTGCTAATCAAGTGTTCGCTGCAAATGGTTCCAATGAAGTGCTCCAAAACTTTCTCTTAACTTATGGAGGCCCGGAAAGGTCTCTGATGGTTTTTAAGCCGACTTATGTCATGCATTCAAAGATTGCAGCGATCACTGGCACTCCGGTGATCGAAGGAGATCGTGAGATAGATTTCAGTCTTAATGTGGAATCTACTTGTGAAAAGATTCATAAATATAAGCCTTCCTTAATATTTTTATGCTCACCTAATAATCCAACAGGACTTCCAGAGCCAAAAGAGTTACCTGAAAGAATCTTGGAGATCCTTGAAACTTATGAAGGCATCTTGCTTGTAGACGAGGCCTATGGGGAGTTCGCTGATGCGTCGTTTCTTTCTTTACTTTCTGAGGATCGCCCACTTGTGATTAGTAGAACTTTTTCCAAGGCGTTGGGATTGGCAGGTCTTCGTCTCGGGTATTTACTCGGACCTTCTTGGTGTGTTGAAGAGGTTGGGAAAGTTTCGCTTCCATATCATTTAGGAACTCTTACTCAGGAATTGGGGATTGAGGCTCTAAAGGATTCAGTTTCGCTGGAAAAACGAGTCACGGATATAATTAAAGAACGTGATCGAATAAGTGAGTTTTTGAGAAAGTTTCCGTTAGAAGTTTGGCCTTCAGAAACAAATTTTATTTTGTTCAAGGCGAAGAATAAGGATGCCGGACAGATTTGGGAAGAACTTATTTCAAGATCGATACTTATTAGAGATTTTTCGATGGTTGACGGTTTAGAAGGTTGTTTAAGAGTGACTGTGGGTACGAGAAATGAAAACGATTTATTTATTGAAGCACTTGGAGAGATTCTGAAATGAGAAAAGCTAATACAGAAAGATCTACAGCGGAGACCTCGGTAAGTATTGAAGTTTCTCTTGATGGGGGATCAGTTGATGTTTGTACCGGGATACCTTTTTTTGATCACATGCTGGATCAACTTGGAAGACATAGCGGCATTGGGCTAAATATCAATTGTGCTGGAGATTTGGCTATTGATGCCCATCACACGGTAGAGGACGTTGGAATCACGCTTGGAGAAACTTTTAAAGAAGCTTTGGGAGATAAAACGGGGGTTCGTCGGTTTGCCTCTATGAGAGTTCCTCTTGACGAAGCGTTAGTTGAAGTTGCTCTTGACCTTTCTGGAAGACCGTTCTTGCACTACGAAGTAGATTTTCCTGGAGAGAAAATACTGGGAGATCCTCCTTTTGACCCTCAGCTAGTAGAAGAGTTTTGGCGAGCGTTTGCCACCACAGCTAAGGTCACTCTTCACATTTCTTTAGTCAGGGGTAAAAACACTCACCATATAGTGGAGGCAAGTTTCAAAGCTGTTGCGCGCTGCTTATGTGACGCAATCAAAATAGAGGGCACAACTTTGCCGTCTACAAAAGGAACCTTGTGACGGGAGTTCCACTAATAGCGGTTCTAGATTATGGGATCGGGAATCTTAGATCAGCACAAAAAGCCTTAGAGCATTTAGGTGCAGAAGCGTTATTAACAGACAATGAAGAGACTATTAATCGAGCTGATGCTTTGGTTTTACCAGGAGTTGGTTCTTTTGGTAGGTGTATTTCCGCCCTTGAAGAAACTGGATTGAGGGAATTGACTAAGGCAGCAGCGCAAGAAGCAGCAGAAGGTGGACGCCCGTTTCTTGGAATTTGTGTTGGATTGCAAATGCTGCATGAAAGAAGTGAGGAAACACCGGGACTTGAAGGTCTGGGAGTCATTGACGGAGAAGTTGAACTTATATCAGGCGTTGACAAGTTACCTCAAATGCAGTGGAACCTATTAAAAACAGAGAGTCATCCGATGTTTGAAGGCAGCGAGCAAGAATCCTGGACATATTTTGTTCATAGTTATGCCGCCCCAATCAATTACAATACTGTTGCCACTTGTGTATACGGCACGGAAGTATGTGCAGCTATAGCGCAGAACAATCTCTGGGCCACGCAGTTTCATCCAGAAAAATCTGGAAAAGTAGGGTTACGGATTCTAGAAAACTTTGTGTCTTTAGCAGGTGTGGATTTATGAGTTTTAAAATATTTCCTGCTATTGATCTGCGTGGTGGAAATTGCGTGAGACTGTTACAAGGCGACTATTCCAAAGAAACCATCTATGAGATGACTCCGGTGAAACAAGCCACACTGTTTCAGGAGGCGGGTGCTTCGTGGGTTCATATCGTTGACTTGGATGCCGCACTTTCCGGAAATCCAGTCAATCGTTTGATCATTAAAGAGATTGCGGGAGTACTAGATATTCCTATTCAGGTTGGTGGGGGAATTCGAACTCAGGAAGATGCGCGAAGCTTGTTTGATGCAGGGGTGGAGCGAGTAGTGATTGGAACTGTCGCAATTGAAAGCCCGGACGTAGTCTCTGAATCTTCACAATATGGACGTGTCGCAGTTGGTTTAGATGTTTCTGGAGAAGAGATAGCGACACATGGATGGACTAGGAGAACAGGAGTTTCATTGGGTGAGGGGTTGCAGAAGTTTTCTGAAGATGAAGTGGATGCTTTTATTGTCACTCAGATTGAACAGGATGGAACGATGAACGGGCCAGATTTAGAAATTCTTCGGACTTCGTTAGAGGAAACGAGTGTCAATGTTGTGGCTTCGGGGGGAGTGGGCACAATTTGCGATATTAAAGACTTGAAGGAGTTAGAAGCTTCACGGAAGTCTTTAGAAGGTGTGATTATTGGAAAAGCGATTTATGAGAACGTCTTCAGTTTATTTGAAGCCCTAGAGCTTGAGGATGTTTCGTGAAGTCAGTACGAATCATTCCGTGTCTAGATGTTGATAATGGTCGTGTTGTTAAAGGGGTAAATTTTCTAGATTTACGTGATGCTGGAGACCCGGTAGAACTGGCTGCTCATTATGACAGTCAGGGTGCAGATGAACTTATTTTCTTAGATATAGCGGCTTCACCGCAGGCCCAACAAACAATGGTGGATGTTGTTCATAGAACAG
Source organism: Acidimicrobiales bacterium (assembly GCA_029245675.1). GTDB lineage: Bacteria > Actinomycetota > Acidimicrobiia > Acidimicrobiales > MedAcidi-G1 > MedAcidi-G2B. The sequence continues at coordinate 60,506 of JAQWOV010000020.1, forward strand.
CAGAGCAGGTGTTCATACCTTTTACGGTTGGAGGCGGCATTCGAAGCTTGGAAGATGCTAGAAGAATACTTCGTGCTGGTGCTGACAAAGTTTCGATCAATACTGCAGCGATAGAGCGCCCAGAACTAGTTACGGAGTTAGCCGAAGAGTTTGGAAGACAATGTGTTGTTGTGGCAGTTGACGCTAAGCGCTCTGAGAAGGACTCTGGAAAGTTTGAAGTGTTCAGCCATGGTGGAAGAACAGCCACTGGTCTTGATGCGAAAAACTGGATTCAGGAGGTTGTGCAAAGAGGAGCGGGAGAGATTCTTCAAACCTCCATGGATAAAGATGGAACTCTGGATGGATTTGATTTAGAAATGCTTAGAGAGCTTGGAAGAGAATGCAGCGTCCCATTAATTGCAAGCGGGGGAGTGGGAAATTTGGAACATCTTGTAGAGGGAGTGACAAACGGTGGAGCGGATGCTGTTTTAGCTGCTTCTATTTTCCATTTCGGCGATCACACTATTCCTGAAGCAAAGAAGCATATGAAAGAAGCGGGTATTTTAGTTAGGCCGCATCGGTGATTTCGTCCGCTACCGTTCAATGAGTGAGTGAATCTGAAATTTATAATCTTCCGGGACCATCAGAAGAGGGTCTTCCTATCAAGATGCTAAACGACCGAGTTTTAGTAAGTATTGATGATGGAGAAGGAGAGAGGCGTTCGTCGGGAGGAATCCTTATACCTGCTACTGCTCAGTTGGGGAAAAGATTGACTTGGGCTGAGGTTGTGGCAGCAGGACCTAATGTTCGTGCAATGGAAGTTGGAGATCAAGTTCTATTTAATCCAGAAGATCGGTATGAAGTTGAAGTCAGAGGATCTGAGTACATAATTCTTAGAGAGCGCGATGTTCATGCAGTTGCATCTCCACGACTTGAAGAAGGAAGCACAGGACTCTACCTTTAAATACTTCGTGAGAGGTAGGTCATTCCCTCTAAACTAGAGTTATGTCAGAAACTGAAGAAAGTCCAATTCTAAATCCGATGTTCGCTTTGAGCGCTGAACAGGAAGAAATCATCACTTACAATGACGACGGCCTTGTTCCTGCAGTTATTCAGGAAAAAGGTACTGGTCAAATTCTTATGATGGCTTGGATGAATAAAGAGTCTCTGCAGAAGTCACTATCTACTGGTCGTACTTGGTTTTGGAGTCGTAGCAGACAAGAGTATTGGTGCAAGGGTGAAACCTCTGGTGATCGCCAGTACATCCAGGAAGCATTCTATGACTGTGATGGAGACACCCTTTTGTTTCAGGTAGAGCAAGAAGGCAAAGGAGCCTGCCATACCGGAGAATATAGTTGCTTCTTTCGTTCATTCAGTAAAGGCGACAGATAAAAGGTGTCCTCTCCAGACCGTCAGTCGTTTCATGACTTGGCAAAAAATCACAGCGTTATTCCTGTTTGGCGTGAACTTTTAGCAGACTTAACTACTCCGGTTTCTCTTTTTGCCAGATGCGTAGGAGAGGGAGAAGGGTTCTTATTGGAGAGTGTTGATCGTGGTGAATCATGGGGCCGTTGGTCTTTTATTGGCCGCAATCCACTGCTTACCTTGACCTCGCGCTCTCAGACTATTGATGTTGAAGGGTTGCTGCCTGAGGGCATAGATGTAAATAACGGGATATTGAAGGCTCTTGAAGATCTATTGGAACGTTATCAATCGCCTCAGATTGAGGGGCTTCCGCCTCTTCATGGTGGTTTGATCGGGTATTTAGGCTATGACGTAGTCAGAGAAATTGAAGTACTCCCGAATATTCCAGAAGATGATCGAGGTTTCCCTGATGCGATTATGTCAATTATTGGAGATTTAGTAGCGATTGATCACTGGCGCCAACGTGCATTTCTTTTAGTTAATATTTTACTGCCTGAAGGATCAGATCAAGATGAAGTCGACCAAGCGTATGACGAAGCATTGAATCGTCTTGATTCTCTAGCTGCGGCTGGAGCTCTTCCTCTGGATGAGCCTTTAATGGAGCCACCTTCTGGAGAAGATGAAGTACCAGAAGTTACTTCCACTATGACGGAAGATGCGTACACTGGAGCGGTCGATGCGGCTCGAGATTACATACTTAGCGGAGACATTTTTCAAGTTGTTTTATCTCAAAGGTTTGATGTTGGGTTAGAAGCGGAAGCATTTGATGTTTATAGAGTGCTTCGTCAAATAAACCCCAGTCCCTACATGTATTTCCTTCGCTATGAAGAAATGACAGTGGTTGGGGCTTCACCTGAGCCAATGGTTCAACTCTTGGATAATCAAGTGATCTCTAGACCGATAGCAGGAACTCGTTGGCGAGGTAGATCAGAAAATGAAGATAGACGGATGGCAAGTGAGCTGTTAGAAGATCCAAAAGAGCGTGCAGAACATATCATGCTCGTGGATCTAGCCCGAAATGATCTTGGGCGAGTTGTTGAGTTTGGAACTGAATCGGTTGAAGAGTTGATGATGTTGGAGCGGTACAGCCACGTAATGCATTTAACCAGTCAAGTAACTGGAAATCTTGCAGACGGGATTACGCCAATTGATGTTTTGAAAGCAACTCTGCCGGCAGGAACAGTTTCTGGGGCTCCAAAAGTTAGAGCGATGGAAATAATTGATGAACTAGAGCCAGTAAAAAGGGGCCCATACGCAGGGGTAGTTGGATATTTTGATTTCTCAGGAAATATTGACACAGCGATAACAATAAGAACGATGCTGATCAAAGACGGGGTTGCTTCAGTTCAAGCTGGAGCTGGAATAGTGGCAGATAGCGACCCTCGACTTGAGTACCTTGAATGCCAAAATAAAGCAAAAGCCCTTTTGGTGGCTATACCTTCGGCTCGAAGAATGACTGAGTCACGCAGGAAAAAGAATGAATGAAAATCTATTAATAGAAAGAGAACGAGATTTTATTGAGGTTTCTGGGCCAGAATCTCGCTCATTTCTACAAGGGCAACTTAGCCAAGACATAGAAAATTTAACTGAACATTCGGGAGCCTGGTCTTTTCTGCTAGATCCATCAGGCCTAGTCACAGCTTGGTTAAGAGTGATCTGCGTTGAAGAAAACGGTTTCATTCTTGACATGGACCCTGGTTTTGCTGAAGAAGTCAAGGATCAACTCAGCAGATTTTTGATACGCACAAAATGCTCAATAGAAATTTCGAAGTTGAACATGTACACATTTTTAGGCGAGAGAAATCAAGCGCCGAAAGAGCTTGAGGGCTTAAGATCAATAGTCCTTGATTGGCCGCCTTTAGAAGCTTTTGATTATTTCACGTCTACTGATTTGACAGTCCCAGAGCTTCAATCTCCAGCCATCTGGGAGCAAATTCGAATATCAGCAGGTATGCCGGCGATGGGGCATGAGATCACAAATAAGACAATTCCAGCGGCAACCGGTTTAGTCGAAAGATCGGTATCTTTCGACAAGGGCTGCTACACCGGACAAGAGCTAGTGGCGAGAGTTGATAGCAGAGTTGCAGGACCTCCAAAACACTTAGTTTTATTGAAAGGATCTGGAAACCCACTTTCCCCTGGGACAGTCTTTTCACACAAAGGTAAGGAAATTCTAGAAGTGACCAGCGTCAGTGAAGGAAAAGATGAATTCTTTGCTCTGGGGTATCGCCACCGCTCCGCAGAAACTATAACGGAGATCGACCAGAACGGATCATTTGTTCAAGTGATTAGCACCTAATTTATTTTAGGGAATATGACTTTTATGGTGGTTCCGGAGCCAAGAGTAGAGAAGATCTGAGCCTCTCCTCCCATTGCTGTTACTAACTCCTTCACTATTGCTAAACCTAAGCCAGAACCAGACTCTCGTTCCAATGGTTGATGCCGCGATACATAAAGACGTTCAAAGACATGCGGTAAGTCTTCTGTACTTATTCCTGGGCCATCATCTGTTACAGATAGTTCGATCCCGTCATCCAGGGAACGAACATTAAGAACTATTTTTGTATTTGCATATCGAATAGCGTTTTCAAGAAGATTGCCAATTACTTGTCCGACTCTGTCGGGATCTCCTTCTATTAGTAAAGGTTCCGGTGGAGAAGCAACAACGAGATCAACTTCCATTTTTGAAGCCGAGAGGCGGAGGCCATCTGCTGATTTCTTTGCAATATCAGTTAGATCAATCTGGCGAATCATCAGAGTAAAGTGTTGCGCATCAAGTCTGGCAAGCTCTAAAAGATCACTTACTAGGCGATCGAGTCGTCGTGATTCAGCCAATATGACTCTTCCCGCATGTTGTGGGTCATCTGTGGCTTCGTCAATGATTGCTTCTGCGTACCCTTGAATTGAAGTCATTGGGGTTCTCAAGTCATGAGAGACAGATAGAAGAAACTGTCGTTCAACTCCACGAGCGCGTTCCATTGACTCTGCCATGGAATTTATAGCGAGAATAAGGTCCGAAGTTTCTTCGGAAGAACCTTTAGGAAGTTCCGGAAGTCGGGCCGACAAGTCTCCAGAGGCAAGACTTCTTGCAGTTTTTGCAGCGTCTATAACAGGTCGTGAAAATCTTTTACCCAACCAAGTGGCAACAATGGCGGCTAAACAAATAGCGAAAATGGCAGCGAAAAGAAACCAACGATCGGCTTCTCCAAGAACGTCGTCAAATTCGTCAGAAAGAACTACTACTGCAAACGCTCCATTATCGAGTTTTTCTTCTGCTAAAGCAGCTACCCATACTCTGCCGTCTTTAGTTCCAGAAAGGTAACCGCGCTCGGCTAGAGCTTCGAAATCAAGTTCTTTGGCCTCAACTCCAGTAGGCAAGTCTGACAAGATTGTTTGCTGTCTAGAAGCCGGGTTGAAAATGATGATTCCATATTCGTTTACTTTGGAAATTTCCGTAATAGTTTTCACCCTTTCTCTGCTAAGTGGACGGCGATCACTGAGGCTGTCTGAAAGGAATGCAGTAGTTGAACGAGCAGTATCAATAAGTTCTTTTTGAGTGTGTTGAGAGCGATCTAAGCCCGCTTGAAGGAAAGTTCCAAGTCCTGCAATGAGTAAACCTATTACGACCACCCCAACAAAAGAAAGTATGAGTCTTTTTTGCATTAGTCGAGCCGATATCCAATTCCGCGAACAGTATTTAAATGAAGAGAGGTACCGAGCTTTTTACGAAGTTGTCGGACGTGAACGTCTACTGTCCGTTCATCTCCAATCCAGTCAACTTCCCAAGCTCCGTTTAGTAACTGTCGCCGAGAAAGAGCTTGACCTCTGTTTTCCACAAAATAAATAAGTAAGGACCATTCTTGCGAAGTCAGCGGTACGACTTCATCATCTAACGTCACTTCACATCGTTTACTATCAATACGTATATTCTCGATATCAGTTACTTCAACTGAAGTTTGTCGTGGAGCTTGCGCTCTACGCAAAATGGCTCTTACTCGTCCAACTAACTCTCTTGGGCTAAAGGGTTTGATTACGTAGTCATCAGCACCTAACTCAAAGCCAACTACTCGATCTATCTCATCGTTTCTGGCAGTCAACATAATTATTGGGGTATCACCGCGATCACGAATTGATCTACAGATTTCGAATCCATCTAATTCACCAGGTAGACCGATATCTAAAATAACTAGATCTGGATTCTTGAGTCCGAAGATTTCCAAAGCTCTTTTGCCGTTTGTCGCCTGAAATACGTCACACCCATCGTTTCGTAAATACAGGTCAACCAAATCTGCGATGTTCGGATCGTCTTCGACGATCATTATGGTTGGTCCAACTTTCACTCCACCATCATGCCAGACAACTGTTAGGAGTGTGTTAAGAAAATTTTCTTTATTCAGATTACTAAACTAATAAGTTCGTAAGCAGGCTCTACAGGCGAGTAACCTTGCTTTGTGGGCACTTATTTAGATGAAATTTTAGACTTTCATCGCTATGAATCTCGTGGTGATAGCAGATCTCTTGATGCGCTTGTAGAGAAGGCGGGAGAGGTTGAACCAACACGAGGCTTTAAAAAGGCTTTAATGGCTTCTCCTGCAAATGAAATGGCAGTTATCGCTGAGATAAAGAAACGATCTCCTTCACTTGGTGAATTAGTAAGCGGCCTTATTCCAAGTTCAGTGAGTCAGGAGTATGAAGAGGGAGGGGCTTCTGCTCTTTCAGTTTTGACTGATGCCAAATATTTCGGTGGATCATCAATTGATTTAAGAGAAGCGCGTACCGCATGTAATCTCCCGGTGTTAAGAAAAGATTTCACAGTTGATCTCCGTGACATATGTGATGCTCGAATTATGGGAGCAGACGCAGTTCTGCTCATAGCAGCAGCATTAGATGACTACGAATTGAAAGATTTCAGCGCATTATCTAGAGAACTTGAACTTGATGCTTTAGTAGAAGTGCATGATGAAGCCGAAGTTGAAAGAGCTTTGATGGTCGAAACTCAAATCATTGGAGTTAATCAACGAGACCTACAAACGTTTCAAGTAGACACCGATCGCGCTTTACGAATAGGGGAACTACTACCTTCTGACATGACCACGGTGGCAGAATCCGGTATACATTCACCAGATGACGTCACTGCCTTACATAACGCGGGCTACAGGGCAGTCTTAGTAGGTGAATATCTTGTTCAATCTGAAAATCGTGCAGAGAGAGTTGCTGGTCTACGTACAGCTACGGGGGCATAAGGGGATTTCTTTATGTTTATAAAAATTTGTGGAATAACTAGAGAAGAAGACGCACTACTCGCCACTGCGCTTGGAGCGGATGCTATCGGATTCATTTTTGCTCCTTCATCAAGGCAAATCGCATTATCAAGAGCACGCGATATAGCACGACAACTTCCAGCAGATGTTCTGACAGTCGGGGTTTTCAGGGACGCCGGTAAAGAGAAAGTTATGGACACAGTTAATCGTGTAAACCTTCGAGCGGTTCAACTCCATGGACGAGAGTCACCTGCAGAATGTCAGTGGATCGCAGAGAGAGTGCCAGTGACTATTCGCGGCCTTCCAGCAGGATCACCTGAACTAAGTAGATTTGATGATTTTGGGGCTGATGTGCTTTTGTTGGATTCACCCTCTCCGGGCTCTGGTAAAGTTTTTGACTGGGCTCTAGCAGAAGGGGCACCGAGCAATCGACGGATTCTTTTAGCGGGAGGATTGACTCCAGAGAACGTCGGAATAGCCATTGAACAAGTAAATCCATGGGGTGTAGATACTGCATCCGGAGTTGAATCTGAGGCAGGAAGAAAAGATCCACGTAAACTACGAGCCTTCATAGAAGCAGCTAGAGCAACAAAATCAGAGGAGTATCTTGGTTCAGAGAATCGTCCATTTAATTGGGAAGAAGAATTATGAGTTTAGGTGAAATAAATGGTCTTAGAGATCCTGATGAGTCAGGGCGCTTTGGAGAGTTTGGAGGAAGGTTTGTTCCCGAAACGCTTATACCGGCGTGTCTAGATCTTGAGAAGTCTTTTAAAGAAGCATGGGCAGATAAAGCATTTCGTTCTCGTTTAGATCAATTGCTTTCTGAATATGCAGGCCGGCCGTCACCATTAACAGAATGCCCAAATTTGTCAAAGGAATTAGGGTGCAGAGTGCTTCTAAAGAGAGAGGATTTGAACCACACTGGTTCGCACAAAATCAATAACGTTCTTGGTCAGGCTCTTTTGGCTCAACGAATGGGTAAGACTCGGTTACTAGCCGAAACAGGTGCCGGGCAACATGGTGTTGCTACGGCAACTGCTGCTGCCCTTCTTGGTATGGAATGTTGCGTTTATATGGGTGAAGTTGATATTGAACGCCAGAAATTGAATGTCTTTCGCATGCGATTATTAGGAGCTGAGGTTCGAACCGCTTTGTCAGGTAGCAGAACACTAAAGGATGCCATAAACGAAGCAATGAGAGATTGGGTTGCAACAGTAGAAGAGTCACATTATTGCTTAGGTTCAGTTATGGGTCCACACCCATATCCATGGATGGTGCGAACCTTCCATGAAGTTCTTGGTAAAGAAGCACGCGAGCAAAGTGAAGAAAGGCTTGGGACAGTTCCAGATCTTGTAGTTGCTTGCGTGGGTGGGGGATCTAACGCGATAGGTATTTTTTCTGGATTTGCAGACTCAGAAGCAGAATTAGTTGGAGTTGAACCATCGGGAGGAGCTGCTGTAGGTAGAGGAGTTCCCGGCGTGGTGCATGGATCTCGTTCTTTTCTTCTCCAGGATGAGTTTGGTCAAGTACTAGAAGCAGAATCTATAAGTGCAGGTTTGGACTATCCGGGAGTTGGCCCAGAACACAGCCACTTAGCTGATAGTGGTCGTGCTCGCTATGAATCAGTGACCGACGAGGAAGTTATTGAAGCTTTTCAATTATTAAGCCGAATGGAAGGGATCATCCCGGCCCTAGAGCCTGCTCACGCTATTGCTTGGGTGTCGCGAGAAAGAAAATCACTTGAAGGTAAAACTGTTCTAATAAATCTCTCCGGTCGTGGAGATAAGGACGTTGGGCAAATGATGAAAGTTCTGGAAGTAGATGATGAAAAATGAGTCAAACGATCGAAGAAACTCTAGTAGCGAAGCGTGAATCTAAAAAAAAATCTTTAGTGGTTTATTTGACTGGCGGTTTAGATGAACACTTTGAAGCAACAGTAGAAGAAGTTTCCGCCTCGGGGGCGGACGTAATAGAAATAGGTATTCCTTTCTCAGACCCAGTGATGGACGGACCGACTATTCAACGCGCTAATGATATGGCTTTAACTTCTGGAACTACTCCCATAAGTATTCTTGACCGAGTAAAACAGATCGAAAGCTCCACTCCATTAGCGGTAATGACCTATTACAACATTGCTGCTTCAATGGGAGTTGAAAGATTTGCTTCGCTACTTGCCCGGTCTGGAGTTTCTGGATGCATCCTTCCTGACTTACCACTTGAAGAGGTTGAGCCATGGGCAAATGCTGCAGATAAAGAAGAAGTTGAAACAATCCTTCTTGCTGCTCCTACCGCCTCAGATGAGCGGTTGTCGATTATTTGTAAAAGGTCTCGAGGTTTTATCTATGGGGTGGGACTACTTGGAGTGACTGGAGTTCGTCAAGAATTAGCATCAAGCGCTATTGAGATTTCAGCCCGATTGAAGAAAGTCACGAAGCTTCCCGTCTTAGTTGGAGTAGGAATAGGCACTCCGGATCAAGCAGTAGAAGCTTCCAGAGTTAGCGACGGGGTGGTTGTTGGGTCTGCAATAGTGGAACGAATGTTAGAAGGAGGAGGTCCGGAAAGAGTTGGCGCTTTGGTTCAAGAGTTTCGGACAGCTTTAGATGAAACAACCTTCTGAGAATCAAGAAAGCGCTCCCGGTAGCTTGCACGAGCTGGTCGGAAATCAATGGTTTGTCGATCTGGTTGAGCGTTTCTATGAAGGAATAGAAAGTGATCCTCTTTTACGTCCTATGTACCCTGAAGATCTTGCGGATTCTAAGAAATGGTTAACTTTGTTTCTGCAGCAGTATTGGGGTGGCCAACATAAATATCAGGAATTACGAGGGCACCCTCAGCTTCGTATGCGTCATATGCCCTTTGAAATTGGCTCCACAGAGAGTATCGCTTGGATGAAACACATGACGTTTGCTGTGAAACAAGGGGAGTTGCCACTCGAGATTGAAGAGAGTGTTTTGGACTATTTTGCTAAAACTGCGGAGCATATGATCAACAAAAACGAGACCGGTTTGATCTTGTAATTTACTTTAAAACAGCATTTCTAGGTGAAAAAGATGAAAAACATTGGTTTTTCAGTGATTTTTGTCCCGCAATTGGCCCGAAATGCTTGACATTGCCCTGAAAACCGTGTCGCGTGTTATTTGACCCGGGGTAATTAATTATCCCGCTACAAATTAAGGAGTGGTCAATGAACAAGAGTGAGCTTATTGCAGCAATGGCTGCAGGAGCTGGTGTGTCTCAAAAAGACGCCGGAGCTTGTCTAGATGCAATGATGGACACTGTTGCGGGCTGTGTAAGAGCTGGCGACAAAGTCAATATTCCCGGATGGTTATCATTCGAACAAGTAGAGCGTGCAGCACGCATGGGGCGTAACCCCGCTACTGGAGCAGAAATGCATATAGCAGCAAGTACTGCTGTGAAAGTAAAAGCAGGATCAAAGCTTAAGGCTGCTGGTAAAGGCAACTAAATTATTTTGATTTCATTAGAAATCAAACCTTGTGTAGTGCCGGGGCGTGAAAGCGGCCCCGGCATAACACTTTTTAGTTCATTAAGAGAACGGCAGTAAGTTTAGGCAATGCCATTTCCTCCTCCTGAAGAAGTCATACCTCATAGACCTCCGTTCCTTCTCTTAACCGCGGTAACTTCCCTAACTCCTGGTGTCTCCGCTATTGGTCACTGGGATTTAACTGGTGAAGAAGAATTTTTCTCTGGCCATTTTCCGGGTCGACCAACTTTGCCGGGTGTTCTGCAGTGTGAATCAATAGCGCAACTAGGCGCATACGCTTTGCTAAGCGACGAGAAATTTTCTGGACGTCTAGCTCTTTTTGGAGGAATAGACAAAGCCCGATTTCGTCGACAAGTAGTACCAGGAGATCGTTTAGACCTATCCGTGGAGTTAGATCGCGTATCAGCGCGAGCAGGCAAAGGAAGTGGAAAAGCGACTGTCAATGGAGAACGTGCTTGTGAGTGTGAACTATTCTTTGCATTTTCTGACGGATAGAAGAAATAGTTCAGATTTCTAGTTGGCAGGGCCAATAACTATTGAACCGTTATGGCCACCAAAGCCAAAAGAGTTCGACATTGCTGGGGCTGGGTTCCACGCTTTTGCTTCACCTGTCACCAAATTCACTGGAGGCATATCAGGATCACTGTTGGCGAATCCTGCCGTAGGAGGAATCAGGCCTTTTTGCAGTGCTAGAACCACAGCAACTGCTTCTAGTGCGCCGGCAGCTCCTAAAGTATGTCCAGTTATGCCTTTGGTTGAAGTAACTAGTGGTCCTTCGGATCCAAATACTTCTGCCATGGCTTGTGCTTCCGCCATGTCATTGAGTGGAGTGGAAGTTCCATGAGCGTTAATGTGACCAATCTGATCTGGAGTTAATCCAGCTTCCTCGAGGGCGAGCTCAATACACCTTATTGCTCCTACTCCTCCTGGAGATGGAGCGGTGATGTGATGAGCATCAGCAGTGCTCGCCCCACCCAGAACTTCAGCGTAAATAGTGGCTCCTCGTTCAACTGCGGTATCAAAATTTTCAAGTATTAAAACTCCAGCGCCTTCACCCATGACAAAGCCATCGCGTTCAGCATCAAAAGGTCGGGAGATCCCACTTGAGGAGAAAGCCGTCATATTGGTAAATCCAGCAATTGCGATACCGGTGAAAGCGGCCTCAGCTCCACCGGCAACCATTAGATCGCATCGACCTGTTGAAATGAGTCTTGCTGCATTAGTTATGGCATGAGTACCAGCAGCACAAGCAGTGCAAACATTCTCCGCCGGGCCACAGAGATTGTGTTTCATTGATATGGCAGCGGGAGCGGCATTAGCCATCATCATTGGTATTAAGAAAGGAGAAACCCTTCTTTCTCCTTTTTCGACCATCACTTTTATCTGGTCTTCAAAGGTGGCAACCCCGCCAATACCAGTTCCAATCATTACTCCCATTCGAAATGGATCTATTTCCGGGGTACCAGAACTTTCAAAAGCCATGTCTGCAGCAGCGATAGCGAACTGGGTGCATCGATCGCTACGTCTAATTTCTTTAGGTGAATCAAAATGAGGAGTTGGGTCAAAATCAGTTATGCGTCGTTCACCGACCGGAGCGAGACCACAAAGACCATCCCAAAAAGAATCTAAGCCGATTCCGCTTGAGGAGACTACTCCCAAGCCGGTAACGGCCACCCGCCGTTTAGTCATCAGAGTTTGCTTGTTATCAAATTGAAAGCAGCACCGATAGTGGTAATGCCCTCAAGTTCTTCTTCTTCCACCGTGACGTCAAATTCTTCCTCAAGAGCCATGACTAGCTCGACTAGATCAAGACTGTCTGCGTCAAGATCGTCAGCAAAACTGGCCTCCATAGTTACTTGAGCAGCATCTACTGAAAGAACTTCTACTGCACAACTTGAGAATCGTTTAAAATTTTCTTCGCTCACAATCACTCCAATATCGTGTTGTTTAATATGGCCATTTTAGCCATATAGAGAACATCTTTCGTGTCTCTTGGCTGTTTAAAGTGCGAAATGCAAGTTAGCCCATGTATAGGCCGCCATCAACTGGTACCACTGCACCAGTTATGTATGAGGCCTTACTTGAAGCAAGGAAAGAAATTAAGTCTGCTACTTCTTCTGGCTTCCCAAGTCTTCCAAGTGGGACGGCTTCTGCATAAGAGGATTGTTGTTCTTCGGGTAGCGCTGCCAACATGTCGGTCAGAATTGGGCCGGGGGAGACCACATTCACAGTGATGCCGCGACTTGCAAATTCCTTGGCCAGAGACCTGCTGAGTCCGACTAGTCCTGCCTTTGAGGCCGCATAGTTGGCTTGTCCAGTTTGGCCTATTCTCCCAGCGATTGAAGAAATGAAGATGATACGGCCCCATCGGTTTTTCATCATTCCTTTAGTTGCTCTACGAGCGAGTTTAAAGTTTCCAATTAGGTTAGTTTCAAGCACAGTAGAGAAATCTTCATCTGACATTCGTAGGACAAGACCATCTCTAGTGATTCCGGCATTTGCTATCAGAATGTCAACAGTGCCTAAAGTTTCCTCTATTTCTTTGAAGGCAGAGTCGATTTGCTCTGAATCTGTTATGTCGCAACTGACAGCAAAAATATTTGCTTGTTTTATTTCTTCTGGAACTTCTCCGCGACAGGTGATGGCCACTTTGTTACCTGAATCAGATAAAGAAAGAGCTGTAGCTAAACCTATTCCACGATTACCACCAGTAACCAGAACAACGTGTTCTTCGTTTGCTCCACTGTGACCCTTGGTGTTCATCATTGTCTCCTTAGAGGACCTAGTTTTGCACTACTAGCCACGCGATAGGTTGGCTAGTAGTTACTCTTTCGGTGTCTACTGCAAGCCAGCCTTGCAGTAGACCAGAAAAAGCAGACCTGATTTCTTCATTTCCAACTTTCCCTAGTAAGTCTCCGACACTAATCGGGTTTCCGATTTTAAGGCCTTCCTTAGGGGTAAAGATTCCAGCCCCCGGGCTCACGATCAATCGTTCCGTAGCGTAAAGATGCTCTCCTTCAGGGGACTCTTCAATAGAGTCAGAAGGTAAGGGGCCAGCAAGGGATTCAAGAAGAGAGTCAAGGTCTTCTGGAGTATTGATTGCATATCTGCTTGCATTTTTGACACATCTTTTAACTAATCCAGTGAGGACTTTTCCAGGTCCCAGTTCAATGAAAGTCAGAAATCCTCTGTCTTCAAGAGTCCCGAGGCTTTGATGCCATCGCACCGGGCTTGAAAGCTGGGCATTCATTAAAGCCCTCCAGGTTTCAGGGTTTTCATGTGACATGCCATCAACATTTGCTACAACGATTCCCTGAGGCGGGCGAATATCGGTTTCTTCGATGGCTGCGGATAAACGTTCACGAGCGGAATTCATGAAAGGAGTGTGAAATGCGCCAGAGACTTCAAGTGGAGTAACTCGTTTTGCTCCGCCGTTCTTTGCTGCTTCTCCTGCTTTTTCCACTCCAGTTGGACTTCCAGCTATAACTACTTGACCTGGGGCGTTGTAGTTAGCCACCCAGACGTCATCATCTAAAGCGGAACAAATTTCTTCAACTTTTTCATCGGCGATTCCGAGAACGGCTGCCATGGTTCCAGTTTGATTTGTTGTGGATTCATGCATAGCAGAGCCGCGCTCTAGAACAAGACGAATCCCATCTTCAAAGTCAATTGCTCCACTAGCGGTAAGTGCGCTGTATTCACCAAGACTGTGTCCTGCATGACCGGCAGCATCAACACCCACTCTCTCTACAGCATCAAGAATAATCATGCTCAATAAGTAAGTTGAAATTTGAGCATTGTGTGTTTGACGTAATTCATCGGCATCTGCTTCAAGTAGAAGATGTCCCAAATCAAATTTTACTATTTCTGAAGCCTCGTTGACTAACCCCCAAGAGGGGTGCTTAGCCCAAGAACTGCCCATACCTGGTTGTTGGGAACCTTGACCTGAATAAGTAAAAGCAATCATAAATGAAGTGACTCCGACCAGTGACAATACACCGGTACTTGTACTAAACATTACTTCATAAATTGGAAATAAGTGAAATAAATCAAATTCTACATAGAATCATTTCCTTCCAAGAGCGACGATAAGATTCTCAGGAGTCATGCCCGGGTGGCGGAATTGGCAGACGCGGAGGATTCAAAATCCTTTGGCCGAAAGGTCGTGCGGGTTCAAGTCCCGCCCCGGGCACCAAATTTACATAAAATCACTATGCGTTGACCTCAGGGATCAGTAATGGGAATAGTTTGATGAAATACACAGTTGTAGAAAGACAACTTAAAGAAGTGGGTAAAAGGATTTCACGTTATAAAGATGAATTAGCTATAGCGGATGAACAATTGAATCATCTTCAAGACGAAGCTACAGATGCTCGGATGAGGTCACTGGTTTCTGAAACAGCTATTGCCGATCAGGACCGTAGAGAAGTTGGCCAGCAAGTTGAATCTATGAATCGTCACTATCAGTATTTAATCTCAGAAATCAAGAATCTTGAAGAACGCCAAGACCAGTTATTAGAGAAGATTTCCAAGGCGACGGCAGGTAGGGAACTATGACCACTGTAGTGATAGCAGAGGATGAAGCAATCATTAGATTGGACTTGAAAGAGACTTTAGAGAGCGAAGGATATGAGGTTGTTGGCGACACTGGACGCGGCGACCACGTACTCGATTTAGTGGCCGAGCATGACCCTGACATCGTGATAGTAGATATTAAGATGCCTGGACTTGATGGCTTGGAAGTGGCGAAGCGCATATCTAACTCACATGATGCTGCGGTGATAGTTCTTACAGCTTTTAGTCAAAGAGATTTAATTGACAGAGCAGTTGAAGCAGGGGTGTTGGGTTATTTAGTCAAACCATTTCAAAAATCAGATTTGATACCTGCAGTAGAAGTAGCTTGCGCTCGGCATCGGGAAATAAAAGAAATAACCGGAAAGGCTGAAACTTTTGCTGAACGTCTGGAAACTCGGAAGGTTATTGATAAAGCAAAGAGTTTCCTAATGAACCAAAAAGGTTTAAGCGAGGAAGAAGCATTTCGGTTTATTCAGACAACAGCCATGGACGGGCGAAGAAGCATGCTGGAAGTTTCTAAAAAAATTCTTGACGAAAGCCAGTAATTCGGTCTTCTATAGTTTCCTTTCGGCTGATCTCGCCAAGTAAGGTCATGGAGTGTCTAAATTTCTTCTCATAGATGGAAACTCGTTGACTTATCGGGCGTTCTTTGCATTGCCTGACGATATGACAACTTCTTCAGGTCAAGTAACGAATGCTTTACATGGTTTCACGATGATGCTTGCAACACTACTCAGAGACCACCAACCCGACGGACTAGCAGTCGCTTTTGATCGCCCAGAAAAAACTTTCAGACATGAACGTCTTTCCTCCTATAAAGCGAATCGAGAAAAGCAACCAGACATCCTCTATGAACAATTAGCGCTCGTAAGGGAGATCGTTGAATCGCTTGGTATGTGTGTTGTAGATGCAAAAGGTTTTGAAGCCGACGATGTTCTCGCAACACTGGCCAGCCTGGTTAAAGATTCAAAGGAAGAAGCAATCATTGTTACAGGCGACCGGGATAGCTATCAGCTGGTAGAAGACCCACATGTCAGAGTGCTTTACAACAAACGAGGCGTGTCTGACTATGCCCTGTATGACGAAGAGGGGATAAAAGAAAGAACAGGAGTCAGCCCAAAAGATTACGTATCCTACGCTGCATTACGAGGAGACACTTCAGACAATCTTCCTGGTGTTCCAGGCGTCGGAGAAAAGACTGCAGCAAAATTGATTAACGCATATGGTGGCCTAGAAGGAGTTTTGCAGGCCGCTGCCGACCAAACTCCTAAATTAAGACAGAATTTAGAAGAAAGCGGAGATCTTGTTCGGTTGAATTCAGAAATGATGGAACTAGTTCGAGACGTTCCACTTCACTTGACATTAGATGAACTTCGTCTCAAATCACCAAATGTTGAGAGAGCATCTGAACTGTTTAGTTCTCTTGAATTAAACAAGTCACGAGACCAACTTGGTGCCATCCTCGGAATTGAATCTTGGGGAGGGGAAAACACGAAACCTATAGAAGTAAAAGAATTAACACCTATTGAGCCCTCAACGCTCAATGATCTGGTCGAAAGCATTCCTAAAAATAAGATTTTGAGCATCGGAGTGGGAGAAAGTGCTTCTGATGGGATCACCATTTTCTTCGGAGATAAAGCTGACGATGCCCAAGTATTTTGGCTTGCCTCTGAAACTCTAAAGGACCCAAAGGTAAATAAAGAGCTGAACTCTTTATTTGGTGATGAAGGGCCAGGAATAGCGACTCACGATATTAAATCTTTGATAAAGATTCTTCGCTCTAACCAAATATCTTCACCTCACATAACTTTAGATACGGAATTGGCGGGGTACCTGCTCGATCCAGCAGATGAAAACACGGATCTTCCAGGACTTTTAGAACGTCACACTTCATGGGAAATTGAAACAACCGGTTCACCTGAAGGTCAACTTTCTCTTGGTGATGACAATACAGATGCCGAAAATTTTCTTGCACAGAAAGCAGTTGCTGTTAGTTTACTCATTGATCCGCTTTCAAGAGCGCTCGCTTCCCAGAATCTAGAGAGTTTGAACACAGAGATTGAACTTCCCCTTGCGAGAGTTCTAGTAAAGATGGAAGAACTTGGAATAGGGGTAAATGTTCCAGAACTAAAGAGACTGCGTGACGATCTCACTAAACAATGTGCCAAATATCGCGAAGAGATACATGAAATTGCAGGAATGGAATTCAATGTAAATTCCACTAAGCAATTAAGGGAAGTGCTTTTTGAAAAGTTGGGCTTGACTCCCGGAAAGAAAACCAAGACAGGGTTTTCAACGAATGCAGCAACACTTGAGCGCCTTAGAAGTGAGCATCCAATAATTGAGAAGATACTTTCTTACAGAGAAGTTGAAAAGTTACGTTCTACCTATGGGGAAGGATTATTGAGTTCGGTCGGTGCCGAAGACCGAATACGAGCTACGTTCAAACAAACAGTTGCACGAACAGGAAGACTCAGTTCTGATGCGCCCAATTTGCATAACATCCCTGTCCGGACAGAAGCAGGTCGCGCTTTTCGTAAGGCATTTGTTCCTGCTGAAAGCTTCTCGCTTTTAGTTGCTGATTACAATCAAATTGAATTGAGATGTATCGCTCACTTAGCTGAGGATCCAGGTCTCATACGGGCTTTCGAAGCGGGAGAAGATGTCCATACTTCGGTAGCAGCGCAAGTGTGGAATCTAGACCTTTCAGAAGTCGATTATGAAACAAGATCTCGCGCGAAAATGGTTTCATATGGTCTGGCCTATGGGATGGAGGCTTATGGGTTGGCCCAACGATTGGATATTCCTCGTGAAGAAGCATCAGGTATTCTCACCGCTTTTTTTGATGCATTTCCTGCAGTGAGAGAGTACATGGATCGCTCAATAGAAGAAGCACGAAAAAAGGGTTACACAGAGACACTTTTTGGTCGCCGTCGGCGTATACCCGAACTCTCTTCTTCTAACTTTAATGTGCGTCAGGCTGGAGAGCGTCAAGCAATGAATTCTGCTATTCAAGGGTTAGCGGCAGATATTTTCAAAGTGGCTCTCATCGGAATAGACGAGCACATTGAAAAACAATCTTTAGGGAGTCGCCTCATTTTACAAGTTCACGATGAAGTGATCCTCGAAGTTCCTTCCGAAGAAGAAGACCATGTTTTAGAAAAAGTTCCAGAAATAATGAAAAATGCTTATGACCTGAGAGTGGACTTAGAAGTAAACATGTCCTTCGGGTCAACATGGGCGGACGCCAAAGGGTGAAAAAGAAACACTGGTTCGAAGAGATAGCCGAGCATCTAGGACCTACTTATCTTCGCTACTCATTCACTTACGGCACGACTCAAGAAGTTGACACTTTGATGAGCGTCTTAGCTCTCGACCCGGGAGACAGCCTCCTTGATGTTGGATGTGGTCCAGGTCGTCATGCTCATGAGTTCGCTTCAAGAGGAATCAACGTTACAGGTCTAGACATTTCAGAAGATTTCATCCATCTCGCAAATCTGAAGGCTTCTGAGAACGCTTCTTTTGTGTGTGGTGATGCAAGAGATATGCCCTATATGGAAGAGTTTGATGCAGTCATTTCACTTTGTCAGGGAGCATTTGGCTTAGCTGGAGGCCCCACACTCCAAAACTCGAAAGGAGATCCAGATGGAGCGATTCTTTCTTGCATGTCTCGAGCTTTAAAACCAGGGAAAAAATTAGCACTTAGCGCCTTTTCTTCATATTTTCAAATTCGGTATTTGAATGAAAATACGACATTTAATGCAGAAACAGGGATAAACCATGAAACCACCTTTGTTAAAAATGAAGAGGGCGAGTCAATGGAGACAGAGTTGTGGACCTCTTGCTTTACCCCTCGAGAACTCCGTCTGCTCGCCGCTAATGCAGGACTTGAAGTAGAAGAAATATGGTCTGTTGATCCTGGAGATTATACGAAGCGTGTTCCTGACCTAGAACACGCCGAATATTTACTTATTGCGCATCGTCCAAATAATGGGGAGAAGAAATAAGGAGCCGATAGGCTTATCTCGCTCACCAAATATGGTGTGGCCCGTATCCGACTATTACCTATCCGACGAGAAGAACGTGTCCGACGAAACTACTACCGATGCCGCCCTTAAATCCCCTCCAATGGGAGATTTTGATACAAGCGGAGATTACATACCCAGACAAATAATTGAAAATGATCTTGGAAGCCTTTCACTTGATGAGGCCTACTCAGCAACAATGGTTGATGTTGAAGCTGGTCAATTAGTAGAAGGGACAGTCGTACGAGTAGATAAAGACGAAGCCCTTTTGGATATCGGATATAAATCAGAAGGTGTCATACCGGCACGCGAGTTGTCTATCCGCAATGGAGTAAACCCCGCAGACATAGTAGCTATGGGGGAAAAAATTGAAGCAGTAGTCGTAACCCTTGAAGACAAAGAGGGACGGCTTATTCTTTCCAAAAAACGAGCTCAGTATGAACGAGCTTGGGGCAATATAGAAAAAGTAAAAGAAGCTGATGAAAGTGTTACAGGCTCAGTTATAGAAGTTGTAAAAGGCGGCCTAATCGTAGATATAGGTTTACGAGGCTTCTTGCCAGCCTCTCTTGTTGAGCTTCGCCGCGTTAGAGACCTTCAGCCATACATCGGCCAAACTGTTCAAGCGAAAATTATTGAACTAGATAGACATCGCAACAATGTGGTGCTATCGCGTCGGGCATGGCTTGAAGAAAGCCACAAAGAGCAACGTGAAGAATTCCTTCATGACCTAAAATCAGGCGAAGTGAAAAAAGGCGTCGTTTCAAGCGTTGTTAATTTTGGAGCGTTCGTTGATCTCGGCGGAATGGACGGCTTGATACACGTTTCAGAACTTTCTTGGAAACACGTTGACCATCCGGGCTCAGTAGTGACAGTCGGAGATGAAGTAGAAGTGCAGGTGCTTGATATTGATATGAGTAGAGAGCGAATCAGTCTTTCTCTCAAGGCAACACAATCTGACCCTTGGCAAGAGTTTGCAGATGCACATAAAACTGGAGAACTCGTTTATGGACGAGTCACAAAACTAGTTCCCTTCGGCTCCTTTGTTCAAGTGGGAGACGGAATAGAGGGACTAGTCCACATTTCAGAGATGTCTGCACATCACGTAGAACTTCCAGAACAGGTAGTGACCCCCGGTGAGGAACTTTGGGTGAAGATTATCGATCTTGATCTCGAACGTCGACGGATAAGCCTTTCCATTAAACAAGCCGCTGAAGGTGGCGCAGTTGCTGCCGAGTACCAAGAGCACTTCGGTGAACATGCGTACGATGAAGAAGGAAACTTTATAGTTTCTGAATCTGAAGGACAAGAGGCTTGGGAAGCGTTCTACGCGGAAGAAACAGATGGTGACGACAAGCCATCTGACACAGAAGCATCTGCAGACGAAGCAGAGCCTGTTGCTGAAGAAGTAACTGATATGGATGAATCTGCAGACGAAGAAGAGTCTGAAGAGGAGCCGGAAGGAGCCTGATCAACCATGGCGGCTAAGGAGCTATTTCAAGAAACTCTTGAGATAGGCCTGACCGGTGGAATAGGTTCAGGGAAATCAACCGTTTCTACTGGTTTAGTGGACCGTGGCGCTGTCTTAATTGACGCGGATGCAATAGTCAGAGAACTTCAACAACCTGGGAAACCCGTTTTTGAAAAGATGGTTGAACGCTGGGGAGAAAAAATCCTTTCCGATGAAGGCGAATTGAATCGGCAGGCGGTCGCCGACATAGTTTTCAAAGATTCAGAAGAACTCCTAGTACTTAACGAAATTGTCCATCCTTTAGTACGTGACGAAATAGCGCGTCTACGCGACATTTACGCTGGTGGGGGAGCTCCGATTATTTTAGACATTCCACTCCTTATTGAGTCTGGTTATGAGGATCTAAATGGAATCATTGTTGTAGACCTCATTCCCGAGGAGGCAATACGTCGTCTTGTCGCATATCGCGGATTCGCTGAAGAAGATGCAAAAAATAGAATCTCTAATCAAGCAAAGAGAGAAGATCGCATCGAAAAAGCAGACTTCGTCGTTGATAACAATGGTGATCTCAACTCATTAAATGAAGAAATAGATCGGGCTTGGAATTGGATTGAGAGTTTGTCTGCATGAACGCTCCGTTTCGTGTACACGCCCCGTTTTCTCCTTCCGGGGATCAACCAAAAGCAATCAGTGAGCTGGCAGATGGGATCAACGGCGGAGAGCGTTTCCAGACCTTACTTGGGATAACAGGCAGTGGTAAGAGCGCAACAATCGCGTGGACGATTGAAGAAGTGCAAAAACCAACTTTGGTGATAGCACCAAATAAATCTTTGGCTGCACAACTAGCAAACGAATTACGCGAGTTCTTTCCAGAGAATCGTGTTGAATATTTTGTTTCTTACTACGACTACTATCAGCCAGAAGCCTATGTTCCCTCCTCAGATACTTTCATAGAAAAAGATTCTTCTGTTAATGATGAAATAGACCGCCTAAGGCATTCTGCTACCGCAGCTCTTTTAACTCGACGTGACACAATCGTAGTGGCTTCAGTTTCTTGTATTTATGGTCTCGGTAACCCAGAAATGTATGAAGGAAATTTACTGGTTCTCCGCACTGGTGAAGAGGTAGAACAGAGAGCTACTTTGCGCATGCTGATAGAAATGCGGTATGAACGAAATGATGTTGCGCTAGATCGTGGAAAATTCCGAGTTCGAGGAGACACATTAGAAATTCATCCTTCTTATGAACAAAGCATTTTTCGTATATCCCTCTTTGGTGACGAGATCGAATCAATAACGGAAGTTGACCCGGTGACGGGAGAACGAATACAGGAACATTCTGAACTCGTGGTATTTCCAGCGACTCATTACGCCGCCGACAGTTTAGTTTTAGCTAGAGCCACTGCAGGTATAGAAAAAGAACTTCAAGAGAGGCTCGCATTTTTTAAGTCGGAAGAAAAGTTACTAGAAGCTCAGAGGCTTCGCATGAGAACTGAGCATGACCTTGAAATGATCACTGAAATCGGATTTTGCAAAGGTGTAGAGAACTACAGCGCCCATATAGATGGGCGTCGTCCAGGAGAAAAACCGTACACGTTACTTGATTATTTTCCTGAAGATTTTCTTGTGGTTCTAGATGAGTCTCACGTTGCAGTGCCTCAGTTAAACGGGCAGTACCTCGGTGACAAGAAAAGAAAAGAAGTGCTCATAGAGCATGGATTCCGCCTTCCTTCAGCAGCAGATAATCGCCCACTTCAGTTTGAAGAATTCATCGAAAGCGTAAGCCAAGTAGTTTTTCTTTCAGCCACTCCTAGTCAGTGGGAATTGGAGAATAGTACTCGGATTGTTGAGCAGATCGTCCGACCTACTGGATTAGTAGATCCAGAGATAATTGTTAAACCCACATCGGGACAAATTGATGATCTACAGAATCTGATCACTGAACGAGTTGAAAACGATCAAAGAGTCTTAGTGACCACGTTGACGAAGAAGATGGCGGAAGATCTGACTGAATACTTACTTGAGCATGGGGTCCGAGTTCGCTATCTACATAGTGATATCGACACATTAGAGCGAATAGAGATTCTCCGAGATTTACGATTAGGAGAGTTCGATGTGCTGGTTGGCATCAACTTGCTTCGTGAAGGCCTAGATCTACCTGAAGTTTCGTTAGTTGCAATTCTTGACGCCGACAAAGAGGGGTTCCTGCGCAGCGAGACTTCTTTGATACAAACTATTGGACGCGCTGCACGAAATGTTGAAGGTCAAGTGGTTATGTACGCGGATCAAGTCACTGGTTCTATGCAACGAGCAATCTCGGAAACGATGCGCCGAAGAAAATTACAGCAGGAATACAACCAAGAGCACGGAATAAATCCACAGACAGTAAGAAAAGCTGTGACAGATATTTTAGAAATTCTCCGACCATCAGTAGAGAGTCCGGTGCCGAACAAAGGAAGTAAACGACGCAACGCAAGTCTTCCAGAAGGGCTGTCTGAGATGCCGCATGAAGACCTGCAGCGCTTAGTTCATACGCTTGAGGCAGAAATGGGAGAAGCTGCTGCTGATTTACGATTTGAATATGCCGCTCGTTTACGAGACGAAATTCGTGAACTGAAAAAAGAACTTCGTGAATTAAGCGAGCACCGCTAAGGCGAATCTACTTTGTCAGAGTTAGTATTCTTAAGATGTCAGAACGCTTAATCGTAAGAGGCGCCCGAGAACACAACCTCCAAAATGTAGATCTTGATGTGCCGAGAGAGAAACTGGTTGTCTTTACTGGTATTTCTGGTTCCGGTAAGTCATCTTTAGCTTTTGACACTATTTATGCTGAAGGGCAAAGACGGTATGTGGAGTCCTTATCGGCTTACGCACGGCAGTTCCTTGGACAGATGGACAAACCGGACGTTGATTTCATAGAAGGTCTTTCTCCCGCGATTTCAATAGATCAAAAAAGCGCCTCTCGTAACCCACGTTCAACAGTAGGGACAATAACGGAAGTTTATGACTACTTGAGATTGTTGTTTGCACGAATCGGAGTCCCATTTGATCCCGAAACCGGTGAGCAATTAGTAAGACAAACCCCTCAACAAATAGTTGATCGAATTTTATCTATGGAGGATGGAACCAGGTTCCAAGTGCTTGCTCCAGTGGTCCGGGGGCGCAAGGGAACATACGACACCCTTCTTTCAGAATTAGCGCAACAAGGTTTTAGCCGTGCGATAGTCGACGGAAACGAGTACACCTTCGGAGACGAAATTGATTTAGCGCGCTACGAAATGCACACAATTGAAGTGGTGGTAGATCGCCTCAAAATAAGAAAAGGCATAGAACAGAGGCTGACTGAATCTATGGAAACTGCGTTGTCTTTATCGGACGGTGTTGCAGAAATAGAAATAGTGTCTGCCGGCGAGAAGGAAGACAGTTCAGAAGATTTTCCGAAAAGAATCGTATTCAGTCAGCACCTGTCACGTCCTAGTGACGGGAAATCTTTCGAAGAGTTGGCACCGAGAAATTTTTCTTTCAATAGCCCATACGGGGCTTGCGATCATTGTGATGGACTGGGTTCTGTATTTGAGGTCGATAAGGATTTAGTGGTTCCAAATCCTGATTTGAGTCTTGCCGAAGGAGCAATCGCTCCTTGGTCAAGCGGGCGTAATCGTTATTTTTCAAGACTGATTGAAGCAGTCGCGGAAAATCAAGGGATTGATTTTGATAAACCATGGAAGAGTTTGCCGGTCAAAATACAAAAGTTGTTGTTAGATGGTGGAGTAAAGGACCGAGTGGAAGTTCGTTACAAGAATCGATTTGGACGAAATCGTGTCTATTCAGCCCACTTTGAAGGAGTGATGCCTTATCTTCGACGTCGACATCGTGACGCTGAAACTGATAGCCAACGAGATCAAATCGAAGGGTATATGCGTCAAGTTCATTGCCCAGAGTGCATCGGGGCACGCTTAAATCCTTTATCACTAGCGGTTCAAGTAAGCGGGAAAAACATTCATGACATTTGTTCTTTACCCATAGGCGAAGCGAACAAGATATTGACAGAGTTAGAGCTCTCAGATCGAGATTTGATAGTGGCGGAACCAATACTTAAAGAAGTTAACAGTCGAATCGGATTCCTACTGGATGTAGGCCTCGATTACCTTTCTTTATCAAGGTCTGCTGCAACTCTTGCTGGAGGAGAGGCGCAACGTATTCGGTTGGCCTCTCAAATAGGCAGCGGGCTAGTCGGCGTTCTCTATGTACTAGATGAACCCTCAATTGGGTTACATCAAAGAGACAACCAGCGATTGATAGAAACACTCTTACGGCTACGAGATCTTGGAAACACCGTAGTTGTAGTAGAGCATGATGAAGAAACTATACGAGCTGCTGATCATGTAGTTGATATAGGGCCCGGGGCGGGAGAGCATGGAGGCGCAGTTGTTTACGAAGGAAAAGTTGACGGTCTTCTAAAATCAAGGAAGTCCCTTACTGGCCAATACCTTTCGGGAAGAAAAGAGATTGCAATCCCGAGTACGCGACGTGAACCGAATGGCTCAGCCGTAACTATACGTGGAGCACGAGAAAACAATCTAAAAGAGATTCAAGTAGATTTTCCACTGGGTTGCTTCATCGCCGTGACAGGGGTGTCTGGATCGGGTAAATCCACTTTAGTTAACGAAATTTTACACAAGTCTCTGATGCAAAAAGTGTATAAATCGAAAGTCCCGCCAGGTCTGCATACAGCTCTTGAGGGGATTGAAGAAGTGGACAAGGTGATCAATATTGATCAGGCACCAATTGGTCGAACTCCAAGATCAAATGCAGCAACTTATACCAGCGTGTTTGATCATATTCGTAAACTTTTTGCACAAACTGAAGAGTCAAGAGTTCGCGGTTATCAGCCTGGACGGTTTAGTTTCAATGTAAAAGGTGGAAGATGCGAGGCATGTTCTGGCGATGGAACACTAAAAATTGAAATGCATTTCTTGCCAGATGTTTATGTGCCATGTGAGATTTGTAAAGGTAAGCGTTATAACCGCGACACTCTTGATATTGAATTTAAGGGTTTAAATATTGCAGATGTGTTGAACCTTTCTTGTGAAGAAGCACTAACTTTTTTTAATAAACAGCCAACAATTGTTCGTCATATGCAGACTTTGGTGGATGTAGGTCTCGGATATATACGACTAGGGCAACCCGCACCAACCCTCTCGGGGGGAGAAGCTCAGAGAGTAAAGCTAGCAAGCGAACTTGCTAAGAGATCCACAGGTCACACGGTGTACATTTTGGACGAGCCAACGACCGGTCTTCACTTTGAAGACGTACGCAAACTCCTTGGTGTTTTGAGTCGGCTAGTCGACCAAGGAAATACTGTCATAGTTATTGAACACAACTTAGATGTGGTTAAAACAGCTGACTGGGTAATTGATTTAGGCCCTGAAGGGGGAGTGGGTGGTGGGGAGATTGTCGGGATAGGAACTCCTGAAGATCTCGCGAAGATCTCAAAGAGTTACACCGGAAAGTTCTTACAGGAAATGCTGTCTTAATAATGGTTGAGCGTCCAGATCCAGGTTCAATTCCAGAAGCTCCCGGCTCGTATCAATTTTTAGATGTAAATGGTCAAGTTTTGTATGTCGGAAAGGCTAAAAATCTTCGACACAGAGTTAATAGTTATTTTGGCAAGAAAAGCAATATTGCTCCGCGAACAATTCAGATGCTCAATGAAGCAGCGCAAGTGGAATGGATACAAGTCAGCAATGAATTGGAGTCACTTCTCCTAGAGTTCAATCTGATTAAGCAACATAGACCAAGGTTCAACATTGACCTTAAGGATGATAAAAGTTACCCATATTTATCAATATCTCTTGACAAAGAATGGCCTCGCGCAGCTGTGGTTCGTGAACGTAAAAGAAAAGGTTCTCGATATTTTGGGCCTTACGCACAAGCCGGCGCTATCAGAGACACACTTGATTTGCTTATACGTTCTTTCCCTGTTCGGACCTGTAGCGATTCAAAACTGCGTGAACATCAAAGAAATGGAAAACCATGCTTGTTGTTTCATATAGAAAAATGCTGCGGTCCATGCGTTAATGAAGTAACAAAGGATGAATATACGACAATCGTGAACGACTTAATGAGAGTCGTAGGAGGGGATACAAAAGAAATACAGAGTCGGCTAGACACGCAAATGTCTGAAGCTTCAAACAATCTTGAATATGAGGTGGCAGCACGATTTCGAGATCAGTTGAAAAGTGTTCGTCAAGTAGCCGCTAAACAGCAAATCGTCGGAAATGAAGATGAACAGTTTGATGCAGTTGTTTTCAGCGGAGACGAGTTGCAGGTGGCAGTGCAAGTTTTTTATGTCAGACACGGGAAAGTAGTTGGGCGCAAAGGATCGATCATGGACAGAGTAGAAGAACTGAGCTCCGCAGAGTTACTTAACGAGATTATTTCATCGCATTATCGAAATGAACTGACTTACGGAATACCGCGAAACATACTTGTTGAAGAGTTGCCAGCAGAAGCTGAACTCCTATGCAGATGGTTGAGTTCTGAAAAGAATGGAAAAGTTCAGTTCAGAGTTCCTGAGCGTGGTGGAAAAAAAGAATTATTACGGACTGTTTCTTTAAACGCTGAAGAAGAGTTCCTTAGACATCGGATGAAACGAGCTAGTGACCATAACAGTCGTTCAAAAGCTTTGAATGAGTTGCAATTAGCGCTTGATCTACCTAATGCTCCACTACGAATTGAATGTTTTGACATGAGTCATCTACAAGGAACAGATTATGTCGGATCTATGGTGGTGCTTGAAGATGGGATTCCAAACCCAAGTGCGTACCGACGTTTCAAAATCAAAGATGTGCATGGAAATGATGATTACGCGGCAATGGAAGAAGTATTGACGAGGCGCCTTAAGTCATTCTTGAAAGAAGAAGGCACACCAGTGGAAGAAAGGTCTTCAAAATTTGCTTATCCGCCGCAATTGCTTCTTGTGGATGGAGGACGAGGACAATTAGGGGTGGCAATCCGTGTTGTAGAAGAACTGGGACTAAAAGAAAGAATTCCGGTAGCAGCTCTGGCGAAACGACTAGAAGAAGTGTTCCTCCCAGACCGCGATCAGTCTGTTTTACTTCCACGCACTTCAGAATCGTTGTATCTATTGCAAAGGATAAGAGATGAATCGCATAGATTTGCTATTGAATACCATCGTAAACTGCGATCAAAGCGAATGACGGGCTCCGTGCTTGATGGTATTCCAGGGTTCGGTGTAGAAAGAAGAAAGCGCCTTATTAAAGAGTTAGGTAGCGTCAAGGCAATACAAATAGCCTCTAAAGAAGATTTGAGGAGTATTTCGTGGCTTCCAAACGCAGTTGCTAACTCTCTGTATGAGAAAATCCATACTCAAGCTAACCGCTAGCAATAAGTGCAGTGGCGGTTAATGCTCCAAGCAGTCCAAGAATTTGTATTCGCGTTAAATGCTCTTTGAGTACCCATTTTGCTAAAACAATTGTGGTTGCTGGATAGAGAGAAGTTAGAACTGAAACGATACTTAACATCCCTCGGTTTGTTGCCATAAGAAATGTCAGATTCGCAACTGTGTCTAAGGCGCCTGACCAAAAAATCAGTGGAAGAACAGAAGAGTCAACACGCAGTGTTTTGCTCGTAAAAATTCCTATTACTAGGAGGCAGCAAACACTTGTTAAGCGGGCGGCTACGAGTGGCCAAGGTTCAGAGGAACTCGAAGTTCCGTCGATCACAATATAAAAGCCGGCGAAACAGAGACCGGAAAGTAAAGATTCTGTTATTAGCCATGGGGGAAGAGACGTAGTTGTTTCTTCTTTTGTGTTTTGGTTACGAGCTTGTGAAATCAAATAAATACTTGTCATTCCGATTGAGATACCCACAATGTGTATAGAGGAGAGGTCTTCTCCGTGGGTGGTTCCCCATATGACTGGTATTACAGCAGAAGCTATAGAGGTAATAGGAGCAACGATGGTCATAGGTCCACGTTGTAAGGCGTGAAAGATCAGGGCTATTCCAATAAGGCCTAAGATTCCTGCAAGAGCTCCTCGGAAGAAGTCATCCAGTAGAAATTGGTCTGCCATGAATGGAGCGACTAGCAGGATGACAAATAAACCTATTAAGTGAGCAATGGCGATAACGGAAAAAATTCCAGTTCGACGTGATGCTAGGCCGCCAAAAAAATCTCCTGCTCCAAATAGGGCAGCGCTAATTATTGCAAGAAAAGCAGCCATGTATGCATGGTAAGGATGGAACTACTTTAAGACACACATTTTGCCTAGAAACCTGTCACGCTGTATCAGTGACTAAAGAGAAGACAGAAGACTCCTGGGAGCAGCACGCTGAATGGTGGCAAGAGGGCTTCACAGAGGGAGCAGATGAAGAGTACGAAGAACAGATAATCCCTTTGGCAAGAGATTTATTGACCGGCTATAAAAAAATCCTCGATATCGGAACTGGTGAAGGTCAGATAAGTCGAGTTCTTGTTGAATCAGGAGCAGAAACAGTTATCGGGGTAGATCCGACGCATAACCAAATACTGGAAGCACATAGAAGAGGCGGAGGCCCCGTTTACCTTCGAGGAAAATCTGAACAACTTCCCTTTAACGAGTCATCATTTGATGCGGCAATTGCCTGCTTAGTCTTCGAACATATCGAGGCCATGGATTCAGCAATTGAAGAAATAGCTCGGATCTTGAAACCAAACGCAAAGTTTCTATTCTTCTTAAACCATCCTCTAGTCCAAACACCTGGCAGTGGTTGGATAGACGACCAGATTTTGGATCCCCCGGAGAAATATTGGAGAATCGGACCGTATTTGACAGAGGTAATGGAAATGGAAGAAGTAGATAATGGAGTTTTTCTACCTTTTGTTCATCGCCCACTAAGCAGGTACGTAAATGCTTTGAGCTCTGCTGGGCTGGTAATTAGTTCAATGCATGAGCCTTCTCCGCCAGAAGGATTCCTTAAACGTTCGCTGCAATTCGGTGACGCAGCATTAATTCCACGTCTTTTACTTATTGAGGCTGTACGCGTCGCGCAATAACGGAATACGGTCTACTATTTGGTTATGAGCAACGTTCTGGTCGTTACCGGTCTTTCAGGAGCAGGTCGTTCTGAATTTGCTAAGGACCTAGAAGATCTCGGCTGGTTTGTTATTGACCGTGTCCCGGCGGACCTAATAAGCAAATTAGCGGATTTAGCTGGTGCTCCTGAAACTCCGTGGGAGAGGGTGGCATTCACTCTCCGGTTTGATTCTTACGAAGGCGAAACGCTTACTGCGCTAGAAGATTTACGCTCAAAGCAAGAAGATTTACAAGTTGTGTTCCTTGATTGTTCTACTGAAACGCTTCTTCAACGGTATGAAGATACAAGAAGACCGCATCCGTTTGGAGATGAACGAGGGTTAGAGGAAGCAATTAGTTCAGAAAGAAGAGCGTTAGAGCCGGTACGAAGCGAAGCCAACATCATTATTGACACTTCTGACCTGAATGTTCACGATCTTCGGAGAAAAGTTGAAGGACTTTTTGGGGAAGTTCATGACAGGCCCATGAGAGTGCTACTTACTTCTTTTGGTTTTAAACATGGAACACCCCGAGATGCTTCAATGGTTTTTGATTGTAGGTTTCTGCCTAATCCGCATTGGGAAGAAACCTTACGTCCACTTACTGGGCTTGATCACCCAGTCAGAGAGTATGTCGAGAACCAATCTATGACTGAACCGTTCTTGAAACAGTTGAAAGAAATGTTGGACCTTCTGCTCCCGGTTTACGCCGCTGGTGGTCATTCCTTCTTTTCGCTGGCCTTTGGTTGCACTGGTGGTCGACATCGTTCGGTAGCTATCACTGAAATAATTAGAGAGCATCTGATTCAATCAGGATTTGACCCACTCATCACCCACCGTGACATCAAGCAGTGATACACATTTAGTGTGACACATATCTCCAATTTGACGGGTGTTTATCCTTTCTTAAGCGGATATCAAGGAAATAACAAATACTGACAACATTAAGTTGCAGGAGGAAACATATTCATGACTGTTCGAGTAGGTATTAATGGCTTTGGCCGAATCGGAAGAAACTTCTTCAGAGCGGCAATGAGAAGTGGAGCTGACTTTGAGTTTGTAGCAGTAAACGATTTAGGAGCCATAGACACCATGGCTTTCTTGTTAGGGAATGACTCTGTTCATGGCCCACTTGATGCAAAAATCCGCACTACGCGAGACAGTATTGTCATCGATGGAAAGAAAATAAGAGTTCTCTCTGAAAGAAACCCAGGAGATTTACCTTGGGGTGACTTAGGGGTGGATGTAGTAGTTGAATCCACTGGATTTTTTACCGCTAGAGATCAGGCCGGTCTTCATCTTGATGGGGGAGCTCGAAAAGTTATAATTTCAGCACCTTCAGGAGACTGCGACGCAACTTTTGTTGTCGGAGTAAACGATGATGACTACGACCCAAGTAAGCATCATGTGATCTCAAACGCTTCTTGTACGACTAACTGTTTTGTTCCAATGATCAAAGTTCTGGATGACAAATTTGGAGTAGAGCAAGGCTTCATGACGACCACTCACGCATACACCGGTGATCAAAGTCTAGTTGATGGACCACATAGTGATTTGCGTAGAGCCCGAGCGGCGGCTGTCAATATTGTTCCGACCTCAACTGGGGCCGCACGTGCCACCTCTCTGGTTATGCCCAAGATGAAAGGAAAACTTGACGGCATTTCTTTACGAGTGCCTATACCAGATGGCTCTATTACAGATTTTGTTGGGACGTTAAAGAAAGAAGCGACAGTAGAGCAAATCAACGCGGCTTACGCAGAAGCTGCTCGAAAAGGGCCGTTGTCTAAAGTTCTTGACTACAGCGAAGATCCGCTTGTTTCTGCAGACATAGTAGGTCGGGCTGCTTCATGCACAATAGATGCAGGTTTAACCATGGCAACTGGAAAAATGGTGAAGGTGTGTGGTTGGTATGACAATGAAATGGGTTACTCGACTCGCATGGTTGATTTAACAAAAATTGTAGGAACTCGCCGTACAAAAAAGAAAAGCAAGTAAAACTAAAAGAACACCATGAACATCCCCACGCTGGAAGACCTAGGCAATTTAGAAGGCAAAAGGGTTTTAGTCCGGTGCGATTTCAATGTTCCGCTAGAGGGTGGAGTGATAACTGATGATCTTCGCATCAAATCAGCGTTACCGACTCTCCGATACCTGGTAGAAGCAGGGGCCACGGTTACTGCTTGTTCTCATTTAGGCAGACCAAAAGGGAAACCTTCTCCTGAATTTACGCTTGACCCAGTGAGGAAACGCTTACAGGAACTACTCCCTGAAGTTCAGTTACTGGAAAATCTTCGATTCAATCCAGGGGAAACTGATAATTCATTAGAATTCGTGGCAGAACTTATTGAAGGTCAGGACATTTATGTGAACGATGCGTTTGGAGCATCGCATCGCTCGCACGCTTCGATAGTAGGACCCCCTGAACTTTTACCTTCAGCCGCTGGACGTTTGCTAGAAAAAGAAGTTCACGTTCTAAACAGTTTGCGAGAAAACCCTAAGAGACCTGTTGTGGGAATAATGGGCGGATCCAAAGTGAGTGACAAGTTGGGAGTAATAGAAGCCCTACTTGACGTGGTGGACGAATTGATCGTTGGTGGGGGAATGTGCTTTACATTTCTTGCTGCAAAAGGAAATTCAGTAGGCTCTTCGCTGCTTGAAGAAGACATGATCGAGAAGTGCAGGGAGATCCTTGCAACGTATGACTCAATAAGACTTCCTTTGGATGTGACCGCACTAAGTCCGGAAGGCGTTATCGGTGACCCTTCAGCAGGGGGAGAGGTTCGTCAAATGGGGACGTCAATTCCTGAAGGGTGGATGGGTTTAGATATAGGTCCAGGAACAGCAGTTGAATTTTGTGACATTATCTCGGAAGCTCGAACAGTTCTTTGGAATGGGCCGATGGGAGTATTTGAAGATTCCCGATTCTCTGCAGGTACGCGGACGATCGCAGAAGCGGTAGCAGAGTGTCGCGGTTTCACTGTTGTAGGAGGCGGAGATAGTGCAGCGGCGGCGAAACTATTTGGCGTTGATGGAGAGATGAGTCATATCTCCACTGGCGGAGGGGCTACTTTGGAGTTGATCGAAAAAGGTGACTTGCCGGGATTATCGGCTCTAAGGGATAGTCAAAGGGTTTAAGAGGAGAAAGTATGTCGACAGAAAGAAAACCACTCATAAGTGGAAATTGGAAGATGCATCATAATCATTTTGAAGCGATACAAATGGTGCAAAAACTCTCATACATACTTAATCCACAGAATTATGAAAAGGTTGATGTGTCCGTTCATCCGCCGTTCACTGACCTTCGGTCCATACAGACAGTTTTAGAATCAGACCACATGCCGATATTTCTTGGAGCGCAAAATTGCCATTGGGAAGAAAAAGGTGCGTTCACTGGTGAAGTTGCCGCCACGATGTTGGAAAAGTTGAATGTTTCGTTCGTGATCGTTGGACATTCTGAGAGAAGAGAGCTTTTCGGTGAAACTGACGCAGACGTTAATAAAAAGGTGAAAGCCGTACTTAAAGCAAACATGACTCCGATCGTTTGTTGTGGCGAAACATTAGAAGAAAAAGAAGCTGGAAGAACAGAAGAAAAAGTAACAGGACAAATCACGTCAGGATTAGCAAACTTAAAAAGTGAAGAAGTAGGGGGACTCGTTATCGCTTATGAACCTATTTGGGCTATCGGAACCGGAAAAACAGCTACACCGGAAGACGCTCAATCAGTCTGCTCGCTTATTCGCTCTACAGTGAAAGAAAAATGGGGAAGTGCAGGAGAGACTGTACGTATTCAATATGGCGGTTCGGTCAAATCGGGAAACTGTCCAGATTTGATGAGACAGCCAGACATTGATGGCGCGCTTGTGGGTGGAGCTGCTTTAGATCCTGATGAATTTGCTCGTATTGTAAATTATCGTTTAGTCGGTTGATCTCTAATCGGACGGTAGTCTTGATACCACTATGTTCGTTTTAACAGCAATTCTTCAAGCAGTTTCAGGCCTTGGTCTGATCTTTCTAGTTCTTCTGCATAGCGGTAAAGGCGGAGGACTTTCTGACATGTTCGGCGGAGGTGTTGGTGCACAAACTGCCGGCTCAACAGTCGTAGAACAAAACCTTGACAGAATCACCATTGTCACAGCTTTAGTATTTGTATTTACTACTGTGGCGCTCTCTTTACAGTTCTAAAAGGAATTAGTAAACGATAGTTTGGGTAATCACTAAATAAAGTCACGTCGGAGTGGCGGAATTGGCAGACGCGCAAGGTTAAGGACCTTGTGCCCGATTAGGGCGTGGGGGTTCAAGTCCCCCCTCCGACACGAAAAAAATACCTATCTATACCTAGCGGTATCCGACAAACCTTAAACCTAGGTTCGAATCTACGAATGGGGTAATTCGATTAAAAGCTCTCTGAAGTGCATATTCATCAACTTTAAGTAATGATTAACAATGGATGACAAGTACGACGTAGTTAAACTCACAGTTGACCGAACTGTGGGTATCAAAGTTGCTTTCGCTGACAACTACTCAGCGGAAATCGATTTAATGACTTTGAGACTAATTTGCCCTTGTGCTATGTGTCGCTCATTGCGTGAGCGAGGAAAAGCAGCTTGGCTACAATCTGAAGGTTCTCAAAAGCTTTCCATACGAGATGCCCAATTTCATGGAGCTTGGGGTGTGAACATTACTTGGAGCGACGGGCACAATACAGGAATATATACTTTTCAGTTTTTAAGAGAAATTGCAGAATCTTATTTGCATAGTGGACTGGATCTTCTATGAATTGTGCGTTTGTAATTGGAGACGCTACCACCAGAGATGGGTGGAAGGTCAACACTGTCAGTTGTTGATAGTAAGTTAGGGGTGTGGAGATAGTTAACTTGGTTGGGCGAGTTCAAGTCCCCCCTCCGACACCAAATGATTACAAGTAACTAAAACTTATATTAAAGCAAGAATTGAGAGGCTTAAAACACCAATTGCTGGAGCTGACTTCTTGAGATGATCACCAACACGTACATGCATGCCAATGGCTCCTACCATTAACAGACCAAGCAAGATTGCCGCTGGTCTAGTTAAGGCTTCTACCCAAACACCCACGATTAAAAGAATTGCTAATGTGATTTTCGTTCCGCCTATTAAATACATTAAGAGAGGCGAAATCCCGTATGTTTGAAATTCTTCTAACATGTTTTTTGCATCACCACCCCGAAACTCGGTTTCTTTGTTGAAACGCAATATCCATACATTTAGGATCCATAACCCAGCACCAATTTGTGCCAAGAGTCCAATTGTCTCCATATCATTCCTTTCTTGTTTAATGAAAAACTTGAGTTTTAAAAATTAAAAGTAAGTCTGTTGAAGCCTTCCTACGAAAATAAAGAGAGAGTCAACGACTTTTATGGTGCTACGACCTATCTCTTTCACCTGTATTGGCGGCTGCTTTATAACCTGCAATCAGCAAGCCCCAAATAGTGATCGTAAAAACTAATGTTCCAACAATAAATAGCAGGGTTTCATTCATTGTTTTTTCCCGAATTTGTTAATACAAGAGTTCCTAAGGAATGGATTGAAGGTACCCAAATCCCAACAAAAATTCCTTGCATCTCGTTACCACTAAACCAAAGCGAAACTGATAAAAGGAATGAGATAAAACCAGCAAGCATAAAGAACAACTTGGGTCTATTTTCTGGTTTAAAAAGAGAGTTTTCACGCAAAATTGAAAATAACATTTGAGCTCCTAATGGTTTTGCCACGCCTAACAAATCTAGTAAACACTTACTCCGAAAATGTTTTTCGAAGCGGGTCTTCTGTCACAGTGTGGGCAGGAATACTCGCGTCCGCACGTACTGGAACGCCGCGCTAAAGTAGAAATATGACTTACGCAGGAAATCGGCGAATCATTGACGTAGATAGTCATCTGTTTGAACTTGATGACTTTCTTCATTCTGTAGCCACCGAAGAAGAGATGGCTTTCATTAAACCTATGCATGAGCAAAGCGAACTACCGGTTTCGTTGGACGCTATTGAACGAGGTCGAGAACATCTTGATCGTCGAAACGCTGACCCTGAATTAATGTCAAAATTTGAATCAGGCATGTTTGATATCGGCCGCAGCCCATGGTCGCGACTTGGAGCGTTTGACCCAACCGAGAGATCTCACGCACTTGATGTCCTTGGGTTTCAAAAACAAATAGTGCTTGGAACATTCGCATTTCATCAAATCGCCCACGAAGACGATGCAAAAGCACTTGAAATCGGATCGCGAGTTTACAACCGAGCACTAGGGCGTTTCTGCGCTCATGATGACCGGCTTTTGGCAGGCGGATATGTACCACTTTCACTTGGACCTGACATAGCTGGAGCGCTTCTCGACGAAGCCTTCAGCGATGGCTGTTACACGGTGATGATTGACACGAACGAAGCCAATCCTGAAGCACAATCATTTACGCACCCTGACTTTGACCTGGTTTGGACTCGTTTCGTAGAAAAAGACGTACCAGTAATATTACATATTGCAGTAAACGGTCACTATGACCCTGTTTCACCTAGTTTCAAGAACAATGGACGCGGGTCCACTGCTTTAGGTGGTGATGCACCGGATTCAAACTTAGGTCTCGTAGCGATGCATAATTCTGCTGAATTATTTCTCTCGGCAATGATTTTTGACGAAGTTTTTGAACGACACGATAGGTTACGATGTCTTTCCTTGGAGCATGGGGCATCGTGGGTGCCAGGATGGTTACACAAACTTGATTTTGCGGAGCGTTCCTCCCGTCATATTGCACCAAGAAATCGTCGAGCATCCGATGTAGCTCGCGAACGCGTCCGATTTGCACCATTCGCGGGTGAACCAATTGGCTGGCTAATCGAACAACTCGGCCCTGAAATGCTTTGCTTCGCTTCTGACTACCCCCACCCAGAAGGATCAAGTGACCCAATCCGAAAATTTGAAGCGACAATGGAAAATGTGGACTCAACCGCTGTTGAAGCCTTCTACGCCGGCAACGTTGAACGCTTCCTTGGTGACATACCGGTAACCATCTAACAGCATTTCCAGTAGAAGTTATTTGTCACATTGCCCTCCTACTGCTCTAATAACGCGTATCGTTAAGAAGTGCCTAATAAACCCAACCTCAGAAATATCGCTGTCATCGCGCACGTTGACCACGGTAAAACAACTCTTATTGATGCTCTTCTGAAAACTTCTGGAGTTTTCCGTTCAAATGAAGAGGTGGCTGATCGCGTAATGGATTCCATGGATCTAGAGCGAGAAAAAGGCATAACTATCCTGGCAAAAAATACTGCGATCAAATATGGGGACGTCAAGATAAACATCGTTGACACTCCAGGACACGCAGATTTCGGCGGAGAGGTAGAAAGAGCGTTAACAATGGTTGACGGCGTCCTTCTCCTCGTGGACGCAGCTGAAGGACCAAGACCGCAGACACGCTTTGTTTTACGCAAAGCATTACAAGCAAATCTCTCAATTGTTTTGGTAATCAACAAGATAGATCGGCCGGATGCACGAATTAAAGAAGTAATCGATGAGGTTTATGAACTGTTTCTCGATTTAGATGCGTCTGAAGATCAGATAGATTTCCCAATAATCTATACAGACGCTCGAGCTGGAATTGCCGCATTGACTCCCGATATGGATGGAAACGACCTCATTCCGTTCTTCGAAACAGTGATAGAGAGTGTTCCCCCTCCTTCGTATGATTCTGAAATGCCGCTCCAAGTGCATGTAACGAATCTGGATGCCTCTCCTTACTTAGGTCGACTCGCTGTATGCCGTGTAATTAACGGAGTTCTAAAACAAAACTCTTCAGTCGCATGGTGTAAAACTGATGGTTCTATTGAGCAGGCAAAAGTTGGAACAATCACGCTAACTGAAGGCCTCTCACAAGTTGACACCACAGAAGCAGAAGCAGGAGAAATCGCTTATATTTCCGGCATACCTGAAGTAACAATCGGTGAAACGCTCACAAGCGTAGAAGACCCTCAACCCTTGCCATTCATTTCGGTAGACGAGCCAACACTTTCAATGTCAATAGGGGCAAATACTTCCCCCGTGGCAGGAGCGCACGGAACAAAATTGACTGCACGTCAAATCAAAACACGACTTGACCAAGAATTAATCGGAAATGTTTCAATTCGTGTACTCCCAACGGAACGCTCAGACATGTGGGAAGTACAAGGACGGGGAGAGCTACAACTCGCTGTTCTGGTAGAAACCATGCGCCGCGAAGGGTTTGAGTTGACTGTCAGTAAACCGTCAGTGTTAATTAAGGAAATTGACGGAAAATCGCATGAACCTGTCGAAGATCTGACCATTGAAGTTCCAGAAGAACATGTGGGTGCAGCAACACAACTTCTTGGTGAAAGACGCGCTCAAATGCTAGAAATGAAAAATTCCGGGACTGGATGGGTAAAACTTGACTACATCGTAACTTCACGTGCACTCATTGGTTTAAGAACAGAGTTCCTCACTGAAACTCGTGGAACCGGAATACTAAGCCATGTGTTTCGCGGATGGGAGCCATGGGTAGGGGAGATTCGAATGAGGCAATCCGGAAGCGTAGTAGCAGACCGACTAGGTTCAGTCACCGGTCATGCGATCACAAATCTGCAAGAACGCACAACATTGTTTGTCTCCCCGAACGACGAGGTGTATGCAGGAATGATCGTCGGCGAGAACCCAAGGGCTGAAGACATGGACGTCAACATTTGCAAAGAAAAGAAGCAGACTAACGTGCGGGCAGCGGCTTCAGATGACACAATACGTCTCACCCCACCACGAAAGCTCTCATTAGAGCAAGCCCTTGAATATATAGCCAGCGACGAATGCGTAGAAGTGACGCCAAAAATAATCCGTCTCCGGAAAACAGTATTAGATGCAGGCGAACGCTCCCGAAACCTAAAAAAGATCAAACAAGCACAAGAAGAAGCGTAAATAAAGTCCGTTATTCGTAAATTGCTTCAGGTTTACCAAAAAAGCCGTCTGCTATAAGTAGTCCTAAACCGGGTCCACCTTTGGGCAAAGGGACCTGCCCGTTTTGTACACGCGGGCCGTTAACCAAGTCGTAGTGAACTTGATGGTAGGGGTGAGCTAACCAGGCGCCACGATTCAAATTTCGAGGCATTGTCGCAGCAAGGGCAACACCGGCAGCAGCTATAATATCCCCACCCCATGCATCATCAGAACTCATTGGAATACTTTTTTCTACACATAAATCGCGGATAGTTTTCATGGGGGTTAACCCGCCAACTCTCGTGATTTTCATACCAAATCCATCCGCTATCTCATCGTCTATCAACTTAGAAATCGTCGCTGCATCGGTTGCACTTTCATCAATAATCAGTGGATGATAAATCAAAGGCTTGAGGTGTCGCAGCTCTTCTTCAGTAGCGCAGGGTTGCTCCATTGACATAGAGATCGAAGAGCACGCTTCTGAAACTTTTAAAGCTTCAGCAATGGTCCAACCCCGATTAGTGTCAACATCTAAACTTGTCTCTTCTAGAAGCACACTGGCGACCGCGTGAATACATGCAATATCTTCTTCTATCGACCGTCCACCAGCTTTAAGTTGAATTCTTGTGATACCCAATTCTTGTAGCCGCATTGCATCTTCAGCGGCATCTTCTGGCGAAGTAATACCAATCACGTGATAGGTGATTACCGCATCACTTAGAGTTCCTCCAAGCAATTCAACAACGCTTTTGTTGGTTTTCTTACCTGTCAAGTCCCAACAAGCGACATCTAATGCTGCTTTCGCCTCAGGTAAAACGTGATTAAAAGTATCCATAGCATCGGTTACATTTGAAAAGTTTGTTGGATCTAAACCAATAATTGCAGGCGCAAGAAAACTCATAGCTGCGAGCACACTGTCGTTCGAAGCAGACTGCGCTTCAGAGGTTGCAAGACAGGCTTCTCCGTACCCCTTAAGCCCGGAAGTATCAATGAGTTCAACAATAGTTGATTGAGGAAGAGACACAGTCGAACTAGACATGTTATAAGTTGTCTGAGCGGGAAGCGGAAACCTATATACCCGTATCTGTTCAATAGTCATTTGTGTTCGTTTCTAACATCGGTAGAACTCTGTCATAGGAAATCCCGACGATCCAAACCGAATTAGCTAAGAGTCTTAGGAATTGACGATTCATGCTTCTTTTATTAAAAATGTAGAATTGCAATATTTTTACAGAAAAGACTTTATTCTAAAAGTTGGAGGTAAAGAATGAGTAAGAGTTACTTCATGATGTTTTCTACTGACCCGGATGTTGATCCACGCAAATGCATTGTGGGATTAGCTTGCACAGCGCAAGCGATTGCGGATGGTCATGAAGTCGTGGCTTTTTTTGCTTCATATGCGGTGAAGCTATTGCAAAGCGAGTACATCGATACATTTGACACTAAGGTCGCCGAAGGTGAAATTGACGTTGAACACTGGACCAAAGTTCCAGAAGTAGTAGCAAACGCACGAGAAAAAGGTTTATCTCGAAGCTTCCTTGATGTGCTGGTCTCTGGAGCGGAAGGAATATATTGCTCAACGGGATCACAGGCCATAGTAGGGGTGACTCCAGAAAATGCTTCCGAGGTTTTAGTAGAGGGTCTTGAAATGAATTGGAGTGGCCCTCCCGGAGTCATCGCACTAAGCGCCGCATCAGAAGTAAGTTCTTCTTTTTAATTTCGCTTAATAATTGGAGGTAAAGAATGAGTAAGAAATATTTCGTAATGTTCGCCACTGACCCAGAGGTGGATCCACGCAAATGTGCTGTTGGATTAGCTTGCGCAGCGCAAGCAGTTTCAGACGGCCACGAAGTTATAGCGTTCTTTGCTTCACATGCGGTGAAACTACTCCAAGGAGAGTACATCGGTTCTTTAGACAGCAAGGTGTCTCAAGAAGAAGGATTTTGCAGAAAGATGCTTGATGCTCTGGTAAGTGGAGCGGAAGGAATATATTGCTCAACGGGATCACAGGCCATAGTGGGGGTTACTCCAGAAAATGCTTCTGAGGTTTTGGTTGAAGGGCTTGAAATGAACTGGAGCGGACCTCCTGGTGTGATTGCATTAAGTGCGGCAGCTGAAGTAGGTCTTTCTTTCTAGTTTCCACCTAAAGCCATTTACTTAGTCATACATACTTGGCTTTGAATGAAATGCATGTTTTATATTCAAAATGATAGGCAAACTTTATATAAAATATTAGGCTCTGTTACTAACAGTAAATGTAAGTAATCTACTTACTATCTCGAATAGGGGTAACAGTGTCACTAATAGGATCAAAAATAGAACCGTTTGAACTACGCGGCTTTCATGAAGGAAGTTTCGTAGATGTTTCTAGCGAAAACTTCGCTGGAGAATGGTCCATAATGTTTTTTTATCCAGCAGATTTTACTTTCGTTTGCCCAACTGAACTTGAAGATTTAGCGGACAACTACTCAGAGTTCCAAGCGCTAAACACTGAAATATATGCAGTTTCTACCGACACGCATGAAACTCATTTAGCTTGGCATGGGTCTTCAACTGCAGTAGGGCGCGTTGAGTTTCCTATGCTTTCTGATCCAACTGGAAAAGTGTCAATCGCATTTGATGTTTTGATAGAGGAAGTATGGCGATCTGATAGGGCTACTTTCATTATTGATCCTGATGGAGTGATTCAAGTAGTTGAACTTTCTGCTGATGGAATAGGAAGAAATGCCACAGAGTTGTTGAGGAAACTTCGTGCAGCCCAATATGTGAGAGAAAATCCTGACCAGGTTTGTCCAGCAAAATGGGTAAAAGGTGAAGCAACACTCAGGCCGGGCGAAGACTTAGTTGGAAAAATTTAACTAAGAAACTAAGTGCGAATATTTAGATTTTTGAAGTAAGTTAGGCAGGGATGCCAAAAGATTCCCTTTCTCAGATACAAGTCCTTGACTTAGGAAGCTCGTATGAGGCTGATTCTAAAGAAGAGGTAGTAAAGACCCTTAGGAACTCATTTGAGAGTAATGGGTTCTTAGTAGTCACGAATCACGGTGTTTCAAAAGACCAAATAAATGAAGTAGAAACGCAAGCCAGAAAGTTCTTCGTACAGCCTTATGAAAATAAAGTTCTAAGTAAGGCTTCATCGGGCGTTTTTCGTGGTTACACACCAGTGGAGAAGTCAGCGCTTTCGCTCTCCCGAGATCTTAAAACCCCACCTGATGTTTGCGAAATTTTCTCACTGAATCGTTTCGATGATCCTGTAGTTGCAAAAAATTGTGGTTTGAAGGAAGGACGAGAAGCGTTCTTTGCACCAAATATCTGGCCTCAGAACCTGCCCGGATTTAAAGAATCTCTCGAGAGTTACTACGCCACTATGGAAAATTTAACAAATCACCTAATGCAACTCTCAGCCTTAGCTCTTGGATTAGAAAAAGATTGGTTTGAAGACAAAATTCAAAACCACATAACAAACCTGACAATGAACTATTACCCAAAAATTGAATCAGAACTCTCAACAGGCCAACTCAGAAGAGGAGAGCACTCAGACTGGGGCACGCTTACGATTTTGCATCATGATGGTGAGTCTGGTTTACAGATTAAGGATTCGTCGGGGGAGTGGGTAGATGTTCCGTCGGTTCCTGATTCGTTTGTTGTGAATTTAGGGGATTTGATGGCGAGGTGGACTAATGACCGGTGGAAGTCAACAGTTCATCGGGTGGTTCCACCTAAAGATCTTTCACGAGATCGTTTATCACTCGTTTTCTTTCATCAACCGGCTTATGACGCAGTTATTGAATGTATTCCAACGTGTGTTTCGCCTGAGAATCCGCCTCGGTATGAACCGGTTACTTCTGGGGAATGGATTTTAGAGATGCAAAAGAAAACGACGTATTAAACGAATTTTCTAAATATTTTCTCTTTCTTATCGGTGTAGGGAGGGTACAGGAGTGTAAGTTCAGGCTTAGAACTCTTTTTAAGCACTGATTTCATGTTTGAGAATTGATCAAAGCCAGATTTTCCGTGATATCGACCGGTGCCAGAATCACCGACACCCCCGAAACCAAGGTCTGAAACCCCGTAATGCAGCAGAGAATGGTTGACGCAAACCCCGCCAGAGCTCGTTTGCGATATGACCTCATCTACAACTTTCTTTGTGTTAGAGAAGATATAGAGCGCCAAAGGTTTAGGCCGTGCATTGACGAATCCAATAACCTCTTCCAGATCCATGAAAGACAAGATAGGGAGAATGGGGCCAAAAATTTCGTCGCTCATCACTGCAGAATCTTCGGAAGGGTCTACAAGAATTGTGGGCTCTAGATAGCGGTCTGAAGCGTCATGGTTGCCACCCAGGACAACAGTTCCATCATCAAGTAAGCCAGTTAGACGATTCAAATGTCGCTCCGAAACTATTCGAGCATAATCAGGTGAAGCCTGCGGATCAGAACCATAAAATCCGCTGACTGCTTGCTTGATTCCGTCAATTAACTCTTCACGGATATTTTCATGTGCGAACACATAGTCAGGGGCAATGCATGTTTGACCAGCATTCAGAAATTTTCCCCAAGCTATACGGTTCGCCGCAGCAGTTAAGTCAGCGGACTCATCAACAATAGTGGGGCTTTTCCCACCGAGTTCTAAAGTCACTGGAGTCAAATGATTCGCAGCAGCTTGCATTACGATCTGCCCAACATTGGTTGAACCAGTGAAGAAAATATGATCCCATTTTTGTTCAAGTAACTCTGTAGCGACTTCGACGTCGCCTTCCACTACTAAAGCAGCTCCTGGATCAACGTATTGGGGTAGTAGCTCCGCCATCAACTTACTGCATTCTGGTGCCAATTCTGAAGGCTTGCATACAGCAGTATTACCGGCAGCAAACACCGCAGCCAAAGGATTTAATAGCAAGCTAATAGGATAGTTCCAGGGAGTGATTACCAAAATAACTCCAAGTGGCTCAGGTTTGATGAATCCACGTCCTGGCTGTGCAACCATTGGAACACGTACTTTACGCGACTTCATCCATTTACGAATATTTTTACGAATGTAACTAATTTCAGTCGCGGTAGTTCCAAGGTCAGTAGTCCATCCTTCAGCACGTGGTTTCCCAAGATCCGCATCCAGGGCCGCTATTAGCCTCTCGTCGTTTTCTTCTAAAAGGCGAATCAACCCATCAAGTTGCTTTTCCCGCCATGAGGCGTCACGGGTTCTGCCACTTTCAAACGTTTTACGCGCTGTAGACAATGCCTTAACAACTGTTTCACTCACAAAATCACCAATCCAACTCATCGTTAACTAGAGGTATAGGTAATCTATGCCTTTTTCCACGAACAAGTAAAGATGGGAAAAGTGGTGTGGGGGTAGGAAATGCAGTAGACATAGAGCATGGAAGGTGCTGATGAACAAGCATTACGAGTGGAGTTGGCTGCGGTATTTCGCCTTGCCGCCAAATTTGGATGGCATGAGTCAGTAGCGAACCATTTCAGCGCAGCTGTGTCCGAAAACGGTCAAATATTTTTACTGAACCCGCGATGGCGTCATTTTTCACAAGTGCGGGCAAGTGAGCTTCTCCTGCTAGATGCCAACGATGATTCAATTATGAATGAACCAAATCCCCCTGACCTTTCCGCATGGTGTATTCACGGCGCGGTACATGCAGCCTTACCTAACGTTCGCGCCTTTCTGCACGTCCATTCGCCGTACGCAACGGTGGTCGCTTCACTGCAAGATCCAACAATTGTTCCAATAGATCAAAACACGGCAAGATTTTTTGGTGAAACTGCTTACGACCTTGAATTCGGAGGAATCGCAGACGACATGGAAGAGGGCAGAAGACTGGCTCAAATAATGAAAGAACACGACGTCCTCATGATGGGAAACCATGGAGTTGCCGTCGGGGGTACCACCATCGCTGAAGCATTTGAAACGCTTTACTATTTAGAACGTGCGTGCCAGACATTAGTTTTGGCTTATTCAACTGGTCAGCCGTTATCAGTGCTTTCTGATGACATGGCGGCCAAAGTCGCTAAAGGATGGAAACAATTCGCCGGTATGGGTCAAGCGCACTTAGATCAGTGGATGGAAGCATTGGATAAAGAAGACCCAAGTTACCGAGACTAAAGTTGCTTCATAAAGAGTTGACTGAACTCGTTGAACGAGTCTTCTACACCAGCAAGTCGAAGAAGATGCCAACTGATGGCAAGATTGCTAGACACAATCGGTTTCCCTAGCTCTTGTTCAAGAGCAGCAACGATGCCAAACGAACGAAGACTGGTGCATGACACAAAAACTGCTTCACAGTCACTATTTGCAAGGTCGCGGACACCAGCAGCTACAGAATCCTCTGAAATACGAGCTACCACATAGTCACTCGGCTCAAGAAAAGAAGCAACTTTTTCGACTTCTAAACCGGAATTATTAAAGAAACTAATTATCGGAGCCGTCACTTCAGCGGTATAAGGGGTAAGGACTGAGATACGGCTTACTTCTAAGGCTTGAAAGGCAGCAACAGCGGCAGTTATCGGGTTACTGCAAGCAACTCCGGGATGCGAATCTTGTATGGCGCCTGCAACAGCTTCTTCACCAATAAGGGTCGCAGCGGAAGTGCAGCAGTACCCGATGGCGTCAAAAGCGAACTCTTTAGGAAGAAGGGATGCAGCGACCGGCAACCGT
The DNA here is from genome assembly GCA_029245675.1 of Acidimicrobiales bacterium. Lineage (GTDB taxonomy): Bacteria > Actinomycetota > Acidimicrobiia > Acidimicrobiales > MedAcidi-G1 > MedAcidi-G2B. The sequence goes on from JAQWOV010000020.1 coordinate 105,444, forward strand.
TGTTTCATGTCTGTAAGTGTTGAAGGAGTTACTTCAGAGTCATTAGGTATGCGTGAGTGATACCAATCAACTCCCGGAATACGAATTTGGCGCATCTCGGCTTCGACCGTTTGATCGGTTTCAAGGACAATAAGTCCAATACGTGCTTTGTGTCCAAAACCTTCGTCGGTGTCAAATTCTATTTTCTCAAGGGCCATTACTTCACATACCCATAGATGATTTAGCTTGTTGATCAAAAAAAGACGCAGTGGTTGGATATTCCGGAAAAGCCATTTCGAAATCTGAGCACCGAACGCGATTTGTTATGACACCCTTTACGAGCTCTCCTTCCATCCGGCTTGGTATGTGATTCCTGTCAAGAGGCTTAGCGTCTTCAGCGCGGTATTCGTTTATGAGAAGAGTACGAGGCCCCGTTGACAAATTTGGTGCTGATCCATGTAGTAGCCGTCCATGCATAAAGCAAGCGGTTCCAGGTTTACCGATAATGTCTATTCGTTTTGAACTAACTTCTTCAAAAACTTCTGAACTTACCGCTCCGGTAAACACTCCATCGTGCCAATGTTCAAAAATTGGTCCGCGGTGGCTTCCAGGAATTACCTGCAGAGGACCATTTTCTAAAGTCATCTCATCAATACTGATCAAGGCAGCAATTAGATCATCATTTGAGTGTGGTTGAAAAACGAAATCTTGATGAAAGTCAACTTTGGTTCCGGTTCCTGGCTGTTTAAAGTTGACTTTTGAATTGTTGAATTCAACATTTGGTCCGATGAGTTGGGCAATGGCTTCAAGGGCTCGACTGTTTCTCATCACATCAAGACATGCGTCAGAAACCTCAATCGGTGAAGAAACACGACGCAAAGCAGGTTTTTCGGCCGTATGCCCGGGCTGAAGGTCAAATCTTGGCCTCCCGTCAATAGTTTCACCAAAAGGCGCGCCATGTTTCTTGCTTTCTTCAAGCCATTTATCAAAATCGTTTCGCACTGCAGTTATCTGATCAGCCGAAATGGCGTCTTCTAAGCAGAGATAACCGTTTTTCCAGAATCCGTCAATCTCGGATTGGCTTAAAGGCTGGTTTTCCATAAATGACTCTCCAAATATTTCTCGCGCCTAGATTATCGGGAGTTTCTCTGCAGCGCGCCTACTCAGTAATTCTGGACCAGTAGATCTGACAACGAGGTTTTCTTCATGGACCATAACTTTTCCAGGGGCCCACTCAAGTCCTGGTTCTAACGTTAAAACCATGTTCTCTTCAATTGGAGTCTCGTCATTCATGGTGTGTGAAGGCCATTCAGTGACCTGCATGCCGAGTCCGTGTCCCATGCGTCCGACGTTATTGCCAAGTGAACCGTTTTTCACGAGTACATCGTTCATGGCATTAAAGATTTGAGTTGTAGTGGCGCCAGGTTTGACGACTGCTAGCCCGGCTTCAGTGGCGTCCCAGACAGCCTTGTAAGCATCCTGGGCACTTTGATCTGCAGAAGCGAAAGCAAAATTTCTGTCAAAGTCGCTGAAATATCCGTCAAAAGTTGATCCGGTGTCAAAGATTAGAAGATCCCCTTGAGAGATAATTCGATCTGAAGGCTGACGAATGATGTCATCAATGCCTCCGGGACCAGTTGCTCCGACAAGGTAGGGCACGTCATCTGCGCCCTGTCGAAGTATTTCTGCACGAAAAGAAGCAAAAGCTTGCCGTTCAGTCATCCCGGTATTGAGTATCCCGGGAAGAGCATCAAAAGCATCAGAAACAACACTGCATATATGTTGATGCTTGGCTATTTCTTCATCTGATTTCACCATGCGTAACGACCGAATTATTTCTGTTGAGTCAAAAAACTCACCAAAGGCTGCGCGTACTTTCTCATAATCTCGTAATGGCATTCGTACATGAGTTTCTGGGCCCATTGGAAGACCGATGCGACCATTAGGAGTAGAGACTTCTTTCAAACAGTCAATAAGAAGTGTGACGCCATCATCTTCGGGCTGAGGAGCCGGCCAAGTTCGAATATCATCGACCCAGGTGGAAGACATTGATGAAGCGCCAATGCTTGGTATGACCGCAATGGGTTTACCGGAAGAAGGGACAACAACAAACCACGGACGCGTGGGGCTTTGCCAAAAAGGGGTGTGAAATCCTGTGAAATAGCGCACTTCAGGTTCTGTGCAAACCCAGAGAGCTTCAAGACCCTGCTCTGCCATCATTGCCTGACAGCGCCGGGTTCGGTTTTCGAATTCTTGGTTTGAGAAACCTCGTCGTGCTTTATGGTCCATACCTCATCTTAACTAATTTCTCCGTAGGGAAGAAATGACTGATGGAAGCAACAGAGTTACCTAGTATGGACAAATGACTCAAGTGGCAGATGAAACCTTTCCTTTAACACGGATCCGTGAAGACACACCTGGAGTAAACGAGGTAGTTCATTTCAATAACTGCGGTAGCGCTCTTCCCCCCACACCAGTATTAGAAACTGTCATAAATCATCTAAAACGAGAGGCCAGTATCGGCGGTTATGAAGCCGCCGACGAGGCACAAGAACGATTAAACGCTGTTTATGATTCGACAGCAAAACTAATTGGTTCTCAAGCTCATGAAATAGCAGTGATCGAAAACGCCACAAGAGCCTGGGATATGGCGGTTTACGGTTACAAATTCAGCCCAGGAGACCGGGTACTGTTATGCCGAGCAGAGTATGTCAGCAATGTCATTGCGTTGCTTCAACTAAAAGAACGTCATCAAATAGAAATTGTTGTGATAGATGACGACGAGTACGGTCAGATTGACTTGGTGCATCTTGAAGAAGAATTAGCTAAAGGTGCGGAAATGGTCACGTTGACCCATACTCCGACCAGCGGAGGACTGATAAATCCCGCCGAAAGAGTAGGTGCCCTCTGTAACGCTTACGACACATTCTTTGTTCTCGATGCTTGCCAGTCAATTGGTCAAACACCAATAAACGTCAAAGAGATCGGCTGTCAGGTACTTTCCGCTACTAGCCGCAAGTATCTTCGCGGCCCAAGAGGAGTGGGTTTCCTGTATGTAGAAGAGTCGGCATTGGATCGAATAGAACCACCATTTCTTGATCTTCGTGCCGCAACTTGGACCAGCGACATGGGGTACGAAATTGTTGATGGAGCAAAACGGTTTGAGAATTGGGAAACCAATTTTGCTGGAAAACTCGGATTGGGCGCTGCTATAGATTACGCCTTGGATCTCACCGTGGAGAAAACATCCATAAGACTGAAGGCGCTTGCCGAAATATTGCGATCAAGATTAGTAAGCCTTAATCATCTTTCTATTCATGACCAGGGCGAAGATAAAGGTGGAATTGTCACATTCAGTATTGAAGGATTGGAAAGTGAAGTCGTTAGCCAGAAATTACGTGCGCAAAAGATAAATACTTCAACCACAGCCCCTGGCGCAGCACGTCTCGATTTAGATCATCGCGGAATCCCCACTGTGGTTCGAGCCTCAACTCATTACTACAACTCTGAAGAAGAGGTCGATATTTTTGTGTCGGCAGTGGACAGATTAAGTAATTGATTCTCTAGAAACTCCTTGTGTTAAAATAGTTAGGAAAGGAAGTTTGAAATGCCTAATTTTTCAGAAGAAACTCTTGTTGACACGCTCAATGAAATACTTGAGGCAGAGTTGTCTGGTGTCGTTCGCTATACGCACTATTCACTAATGATCGCAGGACCACATCGCATACCTTTAGTTGAATTCATGAAGGCTCAAGCCGTTGAGTCCCTTGATCACGCTCAGCAAGTAGGGGAGATACTTACGGGATTTGGTGGCCACCCGTCCACGAAAGTGGCGACGGTTGAAGAAACATTTGAACATGGGATAGGAAAGATTCTTCAAGAAAGCGTTGACCACGAACGACACACCATCGGGCTTTATCAAAATCTTCTTTCGTTAGTTGAAGGACACTCGGTGTTTTTGGAAGAATTTTCTCGTAATCAGATATCTATAGAAGAACAACATCAACTTGAGTTGCAAAAAATGTTGCGAGATTTTGTCTAATTTGTTCTAAAAATTGCTCGTATTAGTCACGCGGGTAAAGCGTTTCGGTGTGCCCGTCAACAGAAAGCAATTGTCCGTTAATAGAACGTGCGTGCTCGCTTGTTAAATATAAAATTAGATCCGCTATTTCATCAGGGTCTTGGAATCTTCCCATCGAAACACCTCTGGTGTACATTTGGCGAACGTCTTCTTCGTTTAAATCATCTGCTTCTGCATGAGCGGAGATAACACGGTCCATCCTTGGCCCGTTGATCGAACCAGGAGCAATCGCATTAACTCTTACGCCATAGGGACCCAATTCCATAGCTAAGGTCTTAGTTAAACCGACAATCGCAAATTTTGCTGCTACATACGGGGCTCGAAGAGGCATTCCAAGGAAACCTGCTGTTGATGACAGATTCACGATGACACCGCTATTGGCTTCTTTCATGTGTGCTGCTACGTGACGAGAGCAGAAGAACATTGCATCCAGATTAGTTCGTAAGCATTCTTGCCAATCTTTGACAGCTATATCTTCTATTGCTGCAGTCGGTCCACTTATTCCCGCATTATTAATCAGGATGTCAACTCCGTCTGCGACAATCTTGATTAACCAGCTTTCAACCGCTTCTGGATCAGATACATCAACAACTGTCCCGCTTAAATGAGCAGGAAGGTTCTTGATTGATTCTGGGTCAATGTCGCAAACGTAAACGTTCGCGCCTGCTTTACTTAGAGTTTCGGCGATAACGAGACCCAAACCGCTTCCGCCGGCAGTGACTACAGCTCTTTTACCATCCAAGTTTGTACTAAGCATCCTTATTTCCTAAAACTCCTTTATCTAGACCCAATAATTGTTTAAGAGAAGAATTCTCGCTAATCAAATCCGGCAACGCTTTATTTGCAAAACTAACCAAAATAAGTGCCGCGCTTGACATCAAAAGCCCTCCGACTACATCTAACGGCCAATGCTCAAGTTCGCTCACTCGGCTCCAGCAAGTCAGAACAACAATTGCCAGGAAACCAAAACCGATGAGCTTTGATGTAAGAATTGACGTGCGTTCAGCGGAGAGTATCCATATGGTTCCAAAAATAAGAACACTGAATATGACATGACCACTTGGGTAGCCTCCGTTACCAAAGGAATATTCAATCCACTCTCCAGTAGAAGTTGGTCGTGGTCGATGCACAAGGTCACCAATCCGCGTTAATCCGGTAAACGCCCCTGCTAAACCAAGAATCACCGCTGGATAGCGACCCCACAAATACCACACAGCCAAAACAAGAAAAGTAAAGACAATAGGGGCCGCAAGATCTGTCAGCAATGGATCGCTAATACTGGCGAAGAAATCAACGAAAAAAAGTGAATTACTACTCATCCAACGAGTGGCTGATGCCTCTCCAGCAGCTGGCCCGTCACCTTTCGCTAAAAATGTGCAACCAATTGAAAGAATTACTAAAACCAAGAACATAGGCAGAGAGAAAAAAGACAAACCGACCCTTGACTGTTTTGTTTGAGGTTTTTTTCTATCCATGATGGATCTTTCGGAAAGTGAGATTTATTCTTTCAGCGACTTTCTGTTTAGTTTTAGGAACTTGATGTTCCCAGAATTTCTGCGTCTCACCACTCATAACTACGAGATCTCCATGATGGAGGTTTAACGAAATAACTTCTCTTGGTGTTTGCTTCCGCCGAATTTGAAAACAACGTGTTTGCCCCAAACTAACTGAGCCAATGATCGGATGATCGCCGAGTTCGAGTTCATCATCAGCATGCCAAGCGACCCCATCTTGCCCATCTCTGTAGCGATTCAGTAAGACGGAGTTAAAAGAAGCGTGAACAGTGTTCATTAAGTCTTTACGCATCTCCGCAAGTGCCGGTATCCACGGCCTGGCAGTGTGGTTTACACCAGAATAGGTGTACGAGATGCCGCCATCGCCATACCAGGCGGTTTCTCGTGGCTCAAGATGCTTTTTGCCAAAAACTACGATCTTCTTCTGTTCCCAACGGATCTTTCCAAGATCTTGAAGATAATCATCTGCTTTTGATCCTGAGAAGAACTCTCGATGAATCGTTATAGATGCATCTTGAAGATCTAGAGTTCCTTCATCCTCCCACAGTTTTCTTTGCATTTCTAGAGACTACCTAATAACTAAATGCAAATCTTTGAAGCAGGAAATTGACGAAATGCTTGCTCGCAGGGCGTAAGCGAGGCAGAATCTTGGGAATTAGGAGAAGGCATGAAGTCAAACACGGTCGCTGATCTAGAAGAGATATTCAACTTAGATGAATACCCGATACAGAGCTTCCAATCTTCTTCGCGTGCTGATCTTATTTCTGAAATAAGACAACAGATGAAAGAGTTCGGATGTTGTCGAATACCTAATTTTATTCGTCACGAGATCGTCGAGCAGTTAACTCAAGAAGCACAGAACCTACATGAAAAAACTTTTTGGTCGACTCGCGAACAAAATCCATATGCATCTGAAGATGATAAGACTTTTCCTGATAGACACCCAAGAAGATTTTTCTCACTCCGCAGTAATGGATTCATAAGTTCAGATCTACTTCCAGTTGACTCCCCATTGAATCGACTCTACGCATCTGATGTACTCACTCATTTTGTTTGGGAATGCCTTGAAGCTGATCGCCCGCTTTACCGGTACGCAGACCCACTAGCCAGCCATCCCTACTCAGTCATGGAACCAGAGAGCGAATTCCCATGGCATTTCGATGGAAACGAATTCACAATCTCCGTTCTAGTTCAGCAGGCAGAACAAGGAGGAACCTTTGAATATGTTCCAGACATAAGAAGTCCCGGAGAAGAAAACTACGACAAAGTAGAAGCAATTCTGCATGGAGGAGAGGAAGGGGTGCGTCGTTTAGATTTGAATCCCGGAGACCTCCAACTTTTTAAAGGTAGGTATTCAATGCACAGAGTGACCAAGATAGAAGGGGCAACGACACGCTATATCGCTCTTCCATCGTATGTGTATGATCCATATCGAATGAACCAGCCACACCATTCAATCAACTACTACGGCAGGGCAACAGAAGCACACTATGAACGCTCAAAAGTACTGGTAGACGGCTTAGTCGATTAGTGGCTGGGATTTTTACAACATAATCTATAAGCATGTCTGATTCTCACCCCGTCGAATTAAGTTCCCAAAAATCACCTGAATTCGTATTACCTTCCGAAGACCCCACGGCGATAAAAGCTTTAGATGAAGCCCGCTTACTAGACGATAAGACATCACGAAGAGACAAAGTCGTAGAAATTCTTGTCCAATGGCCAGAGTTTCTTGATGCATGGGCAGAAATAGGCTCCTTAGGGCGCGACCCCATTGAAATGTACGCAGCGTACAGAGTTGGGTATCACAGAGGTTTAGACCGCTTACGTCAGAACGGATGGAGAGGATCAGGCTTAGTGAGATGGAATGCCCCCCACAATCTCGGGTTTCTTCGCTGCCTGGAAGGTCTCGGGCTTACCGCTCAAGAGATAGGCGAAACAGCAGAATATGAGCGCTGCATGATCTTCCTAAAGCAATTAGATCCCACGTACGGATCAAACAAAGAAATTTGACAAACAAATAAGAACAAGACGCTTTACTGCAACCAAGTGTCGTTCTCTCGAACCACTATCACCGTTGGATAATCCTTCTTTAACGCTGCATTAGTCTCGCTAACGATGTGCTCCAAGTTTTGCCCAATAAGGCCATCACATCCCATTGATTCAGCGAGCTTGACAAAGTCAGGATTTCGTCCGGTGACACCAACTAAAGGAATAGATTCAGCGCCCATATCGTCTTGTATTTGCTTTAATCCGCCGTTATCCCAAATGATTACCGGAAGTCCAAGACCTTCTTCGGCGGCAACTATCAGTTCTTGGACGGTGAACATAAACCCTCCGTCACCAGCAAGACAAACAATTGGGGTGCGTTTTGGTAGAGAGAAAGCAGCACCAATAGCATTTGGAAGACCACAGCCAAGGGTGCAGTATCCAGCCGGATAACCCCAAGTTCGAGGAAGATTCCGCTCTATACCAAAAGCCCCGGTGTAAACAAGCTGACAAATGTCACCAACGAACACTGTTTCTTCAGGGAGCCCGGACTGTAACGCGGCTAAAAGTTTAAGATGCTTTGTTTCTGAGACAGTTAAATTCTTTTCAACCGCATAACGAACATCTGCAAGTTCTTTTTCCAGACTCGCACGTCTTCCTTCCACAGAAGAGAAACCCCCAAGAGCGTTAATAGCCTCAACCGTCGCTTTAGCATCAGCAACTATTCCTAAACTTGACGTGTATTGATCAGAGATTTTATTTGGATCGATATCAACACGTATGAGATTCTCTGTAAGGCACATTTTTTCAACAAAACTGTCTGTTTCAGCTAATTCTGTTCCAATGGCAAGTACAAGGTCACGACTAGATAACCAATCACGTACTTCAGGCCTAACAGTTGACGCATTCAGGCTTAAAGGGTGACTATCTGGAACTATTCCTTTTCCTGCGGTACTTGCAACTACAGGCAAATCAAGAGACTCAACCAGTTCAATGATTCCTGAAGATGCCTCAGTGGCTCCACCACCAACCATGAGCACTGGGTGTTCTGCTTTCAATAACAACTGAACTGCTGTTTCTACATCTGCACTGTCAGGATTAGGAGGAGAAGAAGTTGGTTGAGTTTCCCATATCTCTTCAACGGGCTGAGCTAAAACATCGATAGGTATGGAAATATGGACAGGACGAGGACGCTGTGAAGCAAATGAGTCAAATGCTGCAGCCAGCATTTCTGGAACGTCTGCTGGGGTAGTAGCGCGCATAGACAAAGCAGTGAGTGGAGTAGTCACTGCTTTTTGGTCAGGGATTTCATGTAAAGCGCCAAAACCTTTTCCATGAGTATGAGAGGCTGTCTCTGAAGAAATGAGAAGCAAAGGAACCGAATCAGCCCACGCTTGCCCGACTGCTGTCAAAGCGTTAGTTACTCCCGGTCCAGAAATAACTAATGCGACTCCGGGCTTCCCGGTAAAGCGCGCATAGCCATCTGCCATGAATCCAGCACCCTGCTCGTTTCTCGCTTGCACGTGATGGATATCAAGGTTTTCCCAGTCGCGAAAAAAATCAAGCGTATGAACTCCAGGTATTCCAAAAACGGTATCAACGTCATACTTCGACAAAAGTCGCATGGTTGCGACACCGCAACTAACCGACTTTTCGCCTTTCATTTGGTAATGGGTTGTCACTAGAAATTCCTTTCCAATTCTCGCAAAATAGCCTCTGTGACTTCGTTTGTCGTCCCGAGCCCGCCTAAATCTGGGGTTAACGGTCCGGTCCGTGTGACTTCTTCGACAGCTAAGTGAAGTTTTTTTGAAATTTCTTGCATAGAAAAACCAAATTCAAACATTAAGGCGAGGCTTAAAATCATCCCAATCGGATTAGCGATGTTTTTTCCTGCGATATCTGGTGCAGTGCCATGAACAGGCTCATAAATTCCAGGAGAGTTTGACTGGTCCGTCAGAGAAGCGGAGGCAAGCATTCCTAACGAGCCCGAAAGTGCCGCAGCCTGATCAGAGAGAATGTCTCCAAAAAGATTATCTGCAAGTATGACATCGAATTGTTTTGGGTTAATAGCTAACTGATATGAACAGTTATCTGCATACATGTTTTGAAAATGAACATCGGGATATTCAAACGAAACCTCTGAGACTATTTCTCGCCAAAAAGCACCCGATTCCATAACGTTTGCTTTGTCAACAGAAGTCAGATGACCTCTTCGTTTGCGGGCAAGTTCAAAACCAAATCGGGCGTGGCGCTTAACTTCGTCTACGTCGTAGGCGGCGGTATCAAAACCTCGTTTCGGCCCTTTTGAGTCACTTTCAATTCCGCGCGGAGAAGCAAACATGACCCCACCACACATCTCTCTCAAAACGATCAAATCGACTTCATCAAGGAGTTCAGGACGGTAAGGGGTTTTTTCGTTCAAATGGCTATAACTCCTTGCAGGTCGTATTCCCGCAAAAACATCAAGTTCCTTACGTAGACGCATAAGCCCATCTTTTTCTTCTGGTGTCCCTCCCGGAGCAAGATTGCCCCACTTTTCTCCACCGACTGCACCAACTAATACAGCATCAACGTTTTTAGCCTGATGCACTGTTTCATCTCTGCAGAACGTCCCGTAGGCATCCCATGCCTGCCCATGTATCAGATCTTCGTAAATCACCAAAGACAAATCAGCCATATCAGAAATTTTGTGCAGCACTCGAAGAGCTTGCGACATGACTTCAGGGCCGATTCCATCTCCTGGAAGGACAAGGATTTCTATTTTTCGGCTCATAAATTTTTAAACAAGAAATACGAAAATGTAGATTATTTCAGTCCTGTTTTAAGATGTGAGTTCTTTTCGGAGTTCCATCATCGCAGCAAAATCACCGACCGGTCTGACTTGAGCAGTACCGACGTTAAAGACTGGAAATAACCCAGCGAATATCTGCGCAGTGTCATCTGCATCCACTACAAAGAAAAACTGGTGACCCGGAGGGTCAACCCAAGCTCCAAGTACATCATTAACATTCTCTTTTAGGGTGTCAACGACAATAGCGAAGGTCTCTGACATAACTTCATCGTTATGGGCAGGGCACGTATGTTCATCGTGGGTGTGTGTTATATGGAAAAGCATAATCTTGTCAATTTCTCTTAGTTGGTGAATTAAGTCTAGATTTTTCTAAACGAATACTCAAATAGGCATCTCTGAGGGATGAATGTTTGAAATTAAAATTTGGTGTACCATTAACTTTTGGAAAATTATGGAAACACTTACAGGTATTGAACGCCTCACTTACGAAAAAGAAGCCACTTCACCTTTTGTGGGAAAATTTGGTTTACGGACTCTTTTTAATTTGATTTGGGCAACTGCCGGTTTTGTTGGAGTGATCATCCTCACTGAAAATGGCACACTTCCTTTATTGGCAGGAATGGCGCTCAGTGCGCTTTTCGTCCAAGCGTTTTACATGCCAATGCATGAAAGCGTTCATCACACCCCATCTGGAGGCAATCCTAAATTATCTTGGCTTGACAATTTGATAGGCCAGATAAGTGGTTTTGTTCTTTGCGAAAGCTTCACCGGACATGTAACGACGCATTTATTGCATCACACGCATGCCAACGGAGAAGAAGATCCTGACGTCTTAAATTCGGAAGGAACCCCTGCGCAAATATTTGGTCGAACCATCGCAGGAGCTTCTCTGTACTTACTGGCTCCTTTTCTTGCGTTTTTCCCTTCCCTTGCTTTACTGTTTCCTAAAAAAATTCGAAAACGTTTCGCTGAACGCTCAAGATTGCGGGGACCTGAAGTGGCAAAAGCGATTCAAATCGTCGCAACCCTTCATGTCTTAGTTTTAACCATGGGCACAATCTTTGGTTACGGAAAAATTGTTTGGCTTCTCTGGTACCTTCCTACTTGGGTAGCGAGATACTGGTTAGCTCTGGTTTTCGCCTGGTTGCCGCACCGGCCGCATGAAGAAACCACTAGATACAGAGACACAAGAATATTCACTTTCCCAGGAAGCACTTTCCTTATACGCGGCCATGATCATCATCTGCTACACCACTTATTTCCTCGTGTGCCGCATTATCACTTACGGTCGCTATGGAAAGAGATGGCACCACACCTTCATGCGCAAGGAGCAAGAATTGAAGGTAACGCAGCGCGACACGCACTAAATATGAGTGGAGTTAGCTCTCAAGAGACTCTTTAAGCCGATTTAGAGTAGGTCGAAGAATAAGAGTGTAAGTGTCCGAAATAGCGTTTTCGCGATGCACTTGAGCTTTCAACCGATCAGGGTCAGAAACCACCGCCATAAAAGCACGTTTACTTGGATAATTGATAAATCGAATCTGATCCCAATCTCTACCATCGCCAAGAATTGTTCCTTCGACAGTAAAGAATCCAGAAACACTTACCCCATGTTGAGCGGCTACTTTTGCTGCTTCTGAAGAGTAATTGTTCATATCTTCAGGATTTTCTCCTAAATCAACAGATTGTTCATATTTCAATACATGAAGAACGACTATTTCACCGTCTTCTTCGGTTGCAGGGTGGGGGACTTGATCAGGGTCGACGCTCGAAACTCCTTCCATCTCTGGTAATGCGGTTGGAAGCCCACCCATAACGATTGTTGATTTCATTCCCGCTTCCTTATGAACATGTTTCTCTTGGAAGTCTTCACGCTGCTGCATTTCTATAAAAGACTTCCGAGTCGGATATTTCACAATGGCGACACGGTCCCACAGCGGATCTTTTCCTAAAAGTTGTTCTTCAACTTCAGCGATAAAAACGAGTTCCGCTCCAATCTTTGCTAACACATCGACTGGTGAGTAAATGTCGTCAGCTTGCCTGCCAGATATCTGACTCTCCTGACCATCCTGGTAGTCAGCCGATTCACGATAATGCATGAGATTAACCATCCAAACGGGGCCGTCTTGATCAGGTTCTGTAGTGGCCAACTTCTTTGCATATTCAATGTCTACCACTCCGTAGCGTGGACCCTTGGCAGGTGCGTCATTCATAGTCGTCCTTAGTTTTTAGCGATGAACTCGTTAATTATCTCTGCTAGTTCAGGGCCTTTGTCCTCCTGAAGGAAGTGCCCGGCATTCTCAATTTTGACATGCTGCTGGTTCTCTGTTCCAGAAACTCTGCCTATAAAAGCACCTTCTCCTCCTTTAGTGACCGGATCGCTGTCACTAAAACAAGTGAGAAATGGTTTTTCAAAACGTTTCAGAACTTCCCAAGCTTCCTGATTATTTTTTGACTCGGGATTATCTGGAGTGGTGGGGACTAACGAGGGGAATATGCGCGCTCCGGCTTTGTAAGAGTCATCGGGAAATGGTGCGTTATAGGCAGAAATGACTTCTTCAGAAAAATCACTCACACATCCGCCACCTACAATCTTTCCAATATCGAAGTGTGGAGATTCTTGCGAGAATTTCTGCCACGCCATGAAAGCAGAACTGAGAGGGCCGTCACCTGTCGGGAGTCCTGTGTTTCCTATAACCACACGAGAAAAGCGTTCTGGAGATGCCGCAACTAACCGTAGACCTATTAACCCACCCCAGTCTTGACCGAAAAACGTGATGTTTGAAAGATTAAGAGAATCAAATAAGAGTTCTGAAACCCAAGTTATGTGGCGGGCATATGTGTAATCTTCTTTTTCTGAAGGCTTATCGCTTTTCCCAAACCCGACAAGATCAGGAACTACAACTCTGTTCCCTGCGGCCACTAAAACAGGGATCATGTGGCGGTAGAGGTAACTCCAAGAAGGTTCACCGTGAAGTAAGAGAATAGGGTCAGCTTCTGAAGGCCCTTCGTCTAAGTAGTGCATCCGTAGTTGCCCACCTTCTGTGTCAGAAACATTTACATAATTTTCCGCAAAGTTGTAGCCCAGAAGATCAGCAAAGCACTCTTCAGGCGTTCTTAAAGCTTTCATGAAATTAGTCTCCTTTAGTGATTTCAACGCGATGGAGATCATCTCCAACTTCGATTTGTCCAGAAAAATGTTGCGCAGCGAGATCCACCCAGTCTTGTCCATCTCCGGCGGGACTCGTCACATTCAAATCAGGAACGTAATGCGTCATTATTAATGTAGACATTCCGTTCCGATCAGCAGTTTGAGCTGCCTCTTCAGGAGATGAGTGATAGTCCAAAATATCTAGCCCACGTGGGTTAGGTGAGAATTGAATGATGTCCTTCCTGATTACAGTATGGACTAGCGCGTCTGAACCTTCGCAAAGGGAATCAAGCCCAGTGCACGGAAGAGTGTCTCCCGCAGTGACTACTGACACTTCATTGTGGCTGAAACTAAAAGCGATACTTGGTTCAACTGGCTTGTGATCGGTTGGGGCGCATGCAATAGATACTTCACCTTCCAGGGGAACCGGTCCTTCGGCCACCTCAATTACATTCAGGAGAGGAGGGCTGTTGAGATCATCGTGATGATCCATCCGGTACTGCACATCTCTACTTAAGGAGGCAAGGATAGAGTCGACGACTTCTTGAGTTCCGATTGGACCAACAATGGTTAACGGCTTTTCGGCTGGACCAAGAATCCAATAGGAAGTTATAACGTCGTTCAAATCTGTGAAATGGTCACTGTGTAGGTGGGTGAGTAGAACTCCATTTAGGTTTCCAGCTCCCAACCAGAGACCAGCTAGACGCATTAAAACTCCACGACCGGCATCTACTAAATAATGTTCGTCTCCGGCACTAATTAAAGTAGCCGGACCTGCTCTCTCTGCACTCGGGATAGGGCTTCCCGTGCCGAGAAGAGTTACAGAAATAGTCATTGTCTTGCATTCTCCGCTCTAGCTATTGCTTCTTTGGTTCCAGATGCTTCACGCGAAAGTAGTTGAATTGCTACCTCATGAAGGGTTCCAGTAAAGGGAAAAGCTCCGTTGTATTGAGTTGAAACTTGCGACCCATGGTCAGATCCGATGCTTTGCCCTATGGAAGAAATCATCCGCATGTATAAAGGTAACTCTGCTTGGCCGGAGGAAATATCATTTATTTTCAATTCGCATGACCCGGCTCTTCCTTCTCCGCGACGGAATACCACAGTCAAAGTTGAGTCCCCTTCAGGTATTTCCGTTTCAGATTCGATGATTGTGTGGTCATCAAACGCGTTGTAGTCAACCACAAGCCGGTTGTTTTGAACAAAAATAGAAATCCCAGAATTCATGGTTCCGTGAGCCCAAAGCACTCCTTCCGTCGAAGTATCGTAAGAAATTTGGGCAGTCAACTCCCAACTTCTACCACCGACAGCGGCAGAGGCTTGTGCAGTTATAGGGGTCATCGGCGGGCGATAAACATACCTTCGGTTCGCCGGGTGAGGGGACCTATCGCGAAATCTCGCTCCGAAAAGGACGAAACCTCTCTCATCAAGCGGGAGAACCCCGTTGCGCTCTGCTTCGCTCCACCAGAGGTCAATTAATTCACTGAGTTTTTCTGGCTGCTCATCTGCAAGATTCACACATTCAGACATATCGTCGGCAAGATTGTAAAGTTCCCAAGCCTCAGTATCAAAATCTGCTTCAGTTTCGTGCTTGCATACGGCCTTCCATTCTCCCGAAATGAGAGCGCGACTTCCATTCTGCTCAAAATATTGCAAGGTGTTGGTCGCTGGAACTTCAGGAGCGTCTAGAACGCTTGCAAAAGAATGTCCTGTTATCGGCATTTGTTCAAATCCCTTTATGTTCTCAGGGGCGGTAATTCCGATGAGTTCATAAATTGTCGGGACAATGTCGGCCACATTAATGAATTGGTTTCGCAAAGATCCGGTCTGCTCATTATTTACACCGTTAGGCCAGTGAAGAACTAGTGGTACATGCACACCACCTTCGTGAGTATTTTGCTTGTACCACTTGAAAGGTGAGTTACCGCATTGAGCCCATCCCCATGGATAGTTGGTGTGGCTGTGTGGTCCACCAATGTCGTCGATGCGTTCAATGGCCTCATCAGGGCTCTCTAAAATTCCATTAAAGAATTTCATTTCGTGCATAACACCAAAGGGGCCACCTTCCTGAGAGGCACCATTGTCGGCTAATACAAGCAAGATTGTGTTATCTAATTGCCCCATTGCTGATAAGCCATCAACTAATTTGCCGATTTGGTCATCTGTGTGGTCTAAAAATGCGGCAAATGCTTCTTGAAGTCTTGCGGCGAGTTTTTGCTGATTCTCGGGTATGTCATCCCACGTATCAACTCCAGGGTTTCTTGGAGCCAGTTGTGTTCTTTCAGGAATGACGCCTAATTCGATTTGTTTCTTGTAGCAGCGTTCCCGCATGACGTCCCAGCCTTCATCAAATGTGCCACGATATTTTTCAAGATATTCGGCAGGCGCTTGATGCGGGGCATGTGTCGCTCCGAAAGGAAGGTAAGCAAAAAATGGGCGATCAGGTCGAATTCCTTTACTGTCGGAAATCATTTGCAGGAGTTGATCTACAAGGTCTTCGCTTAGGTGATATCCCTCTTCAGGGCTCTTTGGTGGGTTTATATGATGGTTATCAGCAGTCAACTCGGGATGAAATTGGTCAGTTTCACCTTCGAGAAAACCGTAGTATCGGTCAAATCCGCGTTGAAGAGGCCATTGATCAAAAGGTCCAGCTGCAGAGGTGTTTTCCATCGGGGCAAGGTGCCATTTGCCGGTACAGAATGTCGCATACCCTTCAGCGGACAATACTTCAGCGATTGTTCCAGCATGGTTAGATATATGACCTAGTTGATGAGGGAAACCAGTTTGCCAATTAGAAACTCCTCTCATTCCAACCGCGTGTTGAGATCTTCCTGTAAGTAAAGAAGCGCGTGTTGGCGAGCAGAGGGGAGTGACATGAAAGTTTGTGAACTGCAGCCCGTTGCTTGCTAACGCATCTACATTTTCAGTATCTATTTCTGAGCCATAACTTCCAAATTGGGCAAAACCAGTGTCGTCCAGGAGAACAATGATGACGTTTGGTGCGTCTTCCCCGGGGTGTGGTGCTTCAGGGAACCGTGGTTCAGAATCGGCAAGAGTTCTCCCAATTTTTCCTTCAAATGGTTGACTCATTTCATACCTCAGCTTTTTCGTCTAGTAATTTCATGATTTCTCGGGCGACCATTGGCCCAGCATTCTGGTTCTGACCAGTAACAATGTTTCCATCGACTTCCCAGTGGTTAGCGAGCGGGTCACGCCGTCTATGAGTGCATTGAAAATCGGCTCCAAGTTCCCGTAATTCTTTCTCTGGATGATGAGGCGTGGTTTCGATACCAAGCTCCTTGACTTGTTTGTCAGTTACTGCAGTCACTCTGCGTCCCTTGACAAGGGGTTCTCCGTCAGTATTTTTTGCCTTCAGGAAACCAAGAGGACCGTGACACACCCCACCAAGAACAAGATTTTTAGCATTTGCTTCCGTTACTTTCTCACCGATCATGTCGGAGAATCCAAGATCAAAAGCCGCCCCCCACCCGCCTGCAAAGAAGATGACGTCATAATCGTCAACGTCAATGTCAGAAATGCTTATTGAATTTCTTACTTTAGTTCTCAATTCGGTATCGGCAAGAAAACGGTCATCATGTTCGGACCGGGGAATAGGACGTAAGGAGATTGGATCAACAGCTATTTCTCCACCTTTAGGGCTGGCGAGGTCAACTTCAATACCTGCATCAGAGAACAAGTAGTAGGGGACAGTCATTTCTGAAGCAAATAGACCAGTTGGCTTTCCAACATCAAGCCAGGCGTGGTTCGTGCAAACTATTAAAGCCTTCAAGCCCTCGCTTTTTAGTGTGTAACTTTCGGTGTCATGAGGGTGCATACCCATCTTCCTCACTAGTCGTCTTAATGCTCTCGCTGGAGGAGGAGGCGACTTCCTTGGAAGTTGCTCAACGGGTGGATTACGTTTTTCATACGGCCAAGGGTTATTTCGTACCGGTACAGAACGTTCTGCTTCGTAAACTAAAGCTTCTTTCATGTAAGTAAAAACTTTTTGGACGGCAACCGAATCTTGAAGATTGTTTACTTCAATCGGGTCTGCTGTTAAGTCGTATAACTCCCATTGGTCAGGTATCGGAACAGTTCGGTAACTGTCGCCACCTCTCATTGGACTTGCTGAGAGTTGAGATTCAAATGGTGTAGACCATGTAGAAGGATCATCAAAAGCGCGAACAACTTTCCACAAATGGTTTTGTCCGCCTTCTGCTTCTTCTTCGGGAACTAAAGTAACTATTCCTTCAAAGTTGCATGCGACATGTGCCGGCACTTGAATGCGCAGAGGGGGAGGAGGCTTTTTGGCCATTCCAAGAGCTCTCGCCATACCTGAAGCTAAAGTGTCTCCCTCTAGCATGTTGTCTCGCGTCATAAAGTAAGCGGAGCGGGCTTCAAGCTCTGGTGAATCCATTCCATCAATCAGTGCTGAAAGATCACGACCGGGTAACGGATGGACTTCACTAAATTCAGCGGAAAGCTTCTCAGAGAGCTGAGCTTGATCCAATCCTGCCAAAGCAAGCGCAGTAGGAATAAGGTCAACGTGAGAAGTAGGAGTATTTGCAACCTCTCTCGCCCAAGTTGAGTTCTTTCCGATGCGTGCAACCTGAAAGGGGACGCGTGAGGCTTCATCGTAAAGGTTGTACCACTTTTGATGCAGCCCGCCATGTGAGCCGAGGAGATCTCCGTGATCTGCCGTCCGAAAGATTATGGCGTCACCTTCATTTCCTTCAGTTACCGCAGTACGGACTTTGTCAATTGGGGCATCAACTTCAAGATGGAGGCGGTAATAAAGATTGCGATATTCCTGTTCGTTCTCCTCGTAAGTTTCTTTCAACGTTCGAGTGGGCCCGTAAGCAGAGTAATAAGAATTTTTATAAGCAATTTGCGCTGCAGGCTTAGTAGCGAGATCTTCATGACGTGTTGGAGACTCTGGAACATCGGGTGGTAAAGAATCAGTTTCTTTCAAGGGGGATATATCGCGACGTTTCCATGCTGGGAATAAAACGATGTCATGTGGATTTACAAAACTCGCAACAAGCAGAAATGGGCGTAAAGACTCAGGATCTCCCTCGCTTCGTAAGCGGTAACGATTCTCCAACCAACTAACAATTCGGTCAGCGATTAGATCATCACGTATTGCCCCAGAGTTAGCTAGTGGTGCTCCGTGAGGTTCCGGCCCTATCCATCCATCGAAGCCAAACGCGTCTAATGGGTTTGCCTCGCGATAGGCGTCAACGGCTGATTGTATGATCTCACCCGTATCAGTATTTGTGGCAAGAGGAAATCCCGTATCAGGGTTCATCAAATCTGCATGACTTATATGCCATTTTCCGTCGTAATGGGTGTCATAGCCGGCAGAGCGGAACCAGTGGCCAAGCGTCGGCACTTCTCCTTCTCGTAGCCAACGCATACGAGTGTCCGAATAGGCTTTACCCAGACCATCTGTTTGGGTTACTCCGTGTAAATCTGGGTATTGGCCTGTGAAAAGAGTTGGACGACTCGGCACGCAAGCCAAAGATCCGGTGTAATGCCTAAGAAAGGAAATGCCGTTCTCTTCGAACCATTTTCTGCCGGTCAAAGAATTGTCACGCCAAGACTTCAGTTCATCTCCCTCATAAGGAGTGGGAGCGCGTTCCTCATCTGTCATGATTATGACTACATCAGGTTTACTCATGAGATCCACTCCTCTTTTTCGATACTTGGCTCAAGGTACTTTTTGAGGTCACGTAAGAGTTTCTTATTTATTCTGGCGATAACTCTTGAGACTATTGCGGCTGGGAGAGCTGCTGGTGGCCGAACAGGAAGCAACTCAATTGTTAGGCTTACTTTCGTTGGAGTTTCATTCTGGCTAATTCGCCAGCAATTAGTAGCGCTACGAAAAACTGGTGGAAGCCCGGAAAGCGTGTAGGCAAGTAGCTCGCCTTCATTCCACTCTGTCACCGTTTCTATGAGCGTGCTAGCCCCTTGCTGTATTCTCCGAGCGGAACCAATCCCTGAACTTTCGGAAGTTAAATAGGTGGAATGATCTACTACAGCAGACCATGTGTAGATACTGTCAAAGTCCGATAAGACTTGCCAGACCTGATCGCTGGAAGCGTTAATGAGTATCTGTTTTTCAACAACTGCCATTATTGTCCTTCGCCTTGTTGAGGAACATTTGAAGAAAGCCCAGCGATGCAAGTTTCGGCTTCGGAGGCAAGTTGTGCCACAACTTCTGATGCTGGAAGAATGCTGTCAATTAAGCCGGCAATATTCCCTGCGCCATTCATAGAAATTCCTTCTTTCCCCCCGCGATCAGTAGCGAGGGGTCCAATTGTCATTCCGGTTAAGACGGGTTGCAACGGCATTGGTAGAGGATCTAATTCGTTGTCTTCCCAAGCTTTCGTCCACTTATTTGGAAGCATTCTGAAGCGTTTACCCGTGTATGAGCGGCTTATAACTGGTGACTGGTCAGCAGCAGCCACAATTCCGGCTTTCTGCCAACCTTGTATTCCTGCCTCTTCGGTGGCGAGGAATCGTGTCCCAACCCAAACCGCTTGGCATCCCATTACAAGTGCAGCAGCAAGGCCACGGCCATCACCAATTCCGCCCGCTGCGACAACTGGAACATCCACAGCATCTAATACTTGTGGTAAAAGAGCAATGGTTCCTACGTGTCCGGTGTGTCCACCACCTTCAGTTCCTTGGGCAATCACTACCTCTGCACCGTCTTTAACGACGCTTACCGCTTGTTTCGTGTTGCCGACTACCGACATTACGACAACGCCAGCATCCTGTAACCGTTTTGCTATAAAGCCAGGCGACCCGAGTGCTCCAACGAATACCGGAACGTTCTCTTCCATAACTACTTCTATTTGGGCCTCTGCGTCTGTACCTAGAGCGTTACGGTCCATGTTTGAAACCGCAGAAGTTTGGTTGACTCCTAATTCTTCGGCGATACTTTTTGCGGCTTTCTTATGCTCTTCTGGAATCAAATCCGCGACATCGGACATCTTTGTTCCGCTTTGGTCAATTCGTGCCGGAAGAATGAGATCAACTCCGAAAGGTTTATCCGTCAATTCGTAGGTTCGTCGGATTACAGCCCTGATTTCTTCAGGTGACATTGAAGTGCAGCCGAGGACTCCAAGCCCTCCAGCATTTGAAACAGCGGCAACTAGTTCTGGTCCAGCTATAGGACCCATGCCTGCTGAGAAAATAGGTAACTCAATACCGAGCATCGAACAAAGGGGAGTCTTAAGCATTACTATTCTCGACCTTCCTTGCTGGTTGGCTTTATGGCAGTGGGAATGTCTTCAGGGGAACCGACTTGCTTAAGTCGGACAGAAAAAACTCCGCCGTAGTCCCAAACAAGGTTACTTCCTTCTCTCCACCGTCTAACCTCAATTGGCATACCAGCAGGTCGCAGAATGTGAACCCCGTTTTCATAGGTAGCTTTAACAGTTATAGGAGTCTTAAAATCGGCTGCCATAACATCGTTGACGCCGTTTTCTTCGGTTCCATCGCACCTCATGTCGTGAATAACTCCACCACTGGTAATGACGATTCGATCTTCACTTTGTTCGATTCGCTGAATTGATCCAAGAATCTCATGATCTGTTCGAGGCGCTCCTTGAATAGATACTTCATAGGCCTCCCAAAGCCCACGAAGATCAGGAGCTCCTGCGATGAGATCAGTAGTGCAGCCAGAGAGAATAGCTGCCGGAAAATCATCTTTATAGCCGCCCTTAGGGGTTTTTGCGACCGGAATAGAATCAACAGAATGTGTATTAGGTGCAATTGATTGTTCGCTCATGTATCCAGCCTTATACAGGGTTTTCTAAATTCAAAATCCAACAAGAAATAAGTTACCATCGGGTAACTTATTATGCAAGCCGTGTTGATGCAACGGAAAAAATGAGGACTGGATTTAGTTAGAGAACAAATCTCTGGCAGGATAGTTATCTAATGAAAGACGATAAGGGAAAATTCAATTTTCTTGCTCAGCATGCATGGGTTAAGACTTGGTGGCGTATGAATGAAGACAAAGTGATAGAAGATCATTACCGCAAAAACAAAAGATCCAGTAGTAAAAGAAAACGTTTTTCCAAAGGATAACAATGTCTCCAATATTCAATAACCGTATAACTGAACTCTTAGGAGTAGAGATTCCAATTGTTCAAGCACCAATGGGGTGGATATCGCGTGCACAACTCGCCTCAGCAGTCTCAAATGCAGGAGCGATGGGAATCATTGAGACATCTTCCGGGGAACTTGATGCGATACGTGAAGAGATAAAGAAAATGGCTGATCTCACAGATAAACCATTTGGTGTAAATATCGCTCAAGCTTTCGTTCGTGACCCTGGAATTGTTGACTTTGTTATTGATCAAGGAGTCAAATTCGTAACTACATCTGCAGGCAACCCGATGCAATACACGGCTTTGCTTAAAGAAGCAGGATTAACAGTGTTCCACGTAGTGCCTACGCTTTACGGAGCTTTAAAAGCAGTTGACGCAGGTGTAGACGGACTGGTTGTTGAAGGAGCGGAAGGCGGGGGATTCAAAAATCCGCGAGATGTTGCCCTTATGGTGCTTTTGCCTTTAGTTTGCTCGAAAGTTGATGTGCCTGTTATTGCTGCTGGGGGAATGGTTGATGGCGGTTCAATGGCTGCAGCCTTGGCTCTAGGTGCAGAAGGAATTTTGATGGGCAGTCGCATGGTTAGTTCTGAGGAGTCTCCTGTTCATAACAATTGGAAACAAGCAATCGTTGATGCCGCTGAAACAGACACCGTCTTCTTGAATCGCCATACATCGCCTTCATTACGGGCGCTACGAACCGAAAGAAGCGAGGCTTTAGAGTTCGATATGGAAACTAACGCAATGACCGCATTAATCGGAACGACTCAAGACTTATATTTCGGTGGCGACATGAACGCAAGCCTTGCTTTAGCAGGACAAGTTGTTGGACGAATCGATGAAGTGCAGCCAGTTAGCAAGATCATTTCAGAGTGCGCCGCCGAATGCATCCAAATACTTGAGGAACTGTCGAATAAATATTCAAACGAGTAAAAAACTCACGAGATTAAAGCTTCGGTCTGGTTCTCATCACCAGAAAAAGAATCTGATTCTGAATTAGCGAAAATCATAACCCCGTCATCAACGGATGCTTTTGAGATCAATTTAATGTCCCGGTGGAAGTCCTGCGTGTGCAGCCAAGGTTCACGGTCACCTTGACGGGGGAGAAGAGGCATCATGCGTTTCATATATCCAGCAGGAAAGTCTTCGATCCACTGCCGCTTTGGCATATCAGCATCACCTTCTCTGAGGCGCGGAGTGCACTGTGTCATCCCAAACTTTTCCATGTGATTCAAAAGTCGGCAAACATACTCACTTGTTAAGTCAGCTTTGAGCGTCCAAGAAGCATTTACATAACCAAAGCACGAAGCCAAATTAGGGACATCAGAGTACCCAATTCCCTTATAAGTCCATGTTCTAGAGAAATCAAGCGGGCTGCCGTCAACAAAAAAATCCATTTCACCGAGGGTGACGAGTCGAAGACCAGTAGCCGTAACGATTATGTCAGCCTCTAAGACCTCCCCGGACCTTAACCGAACACCATCTTTGACAAAAGAGTCAATGTGTTCAGTTACAACAGAAGCTTTTCCGGATCGAATAGAGCTAAAAAGATCACCGTTCGGGAGAAGACAGAGCCTCTGGTCCCACGGGTTGTATGAAGGAGTGAAATGTTTATCAATGTCATAGTCATTCCCGAGCTCTTCTTGCACCCCTTGAAGTAAGAGCTTCTTGACTTCATCTGGGTCTGAACGGGTTTTTTTGTACACAAGGCCCTGACGGAAGATGTTCTTCTGCCGAGTTATCCAGTAAGCAAGCTTGCTAGGAAGAATCTTTCGCAGAAAGTTAGCTATTCGATCTTGATCCGGCCGGGAAACAACGTAGGTAGGAGAGCGTTGCAGCATCGTCACGTGTTTGGCATCAGAAGCCATAGCAGGAACTAACGTCATTGCGGTCGCTCCCGATCCGATTACCACAACTTTCTTATCTGTGTAGTCAAGATCCTCTGACCACTCCTGGGGATGAACAATTTGCCCTGTGAAGTCTTCTACGCCTGAAAATTCTGGAGTGTAACCCTTCTTGTAGCTGTAATAACCAGAGCACATGTAAAGAAAGTTGCAAGAAAATAGAACCGTCTCTTGAGAATCTGATGAACTGGCCTCAAGAGTCCATTTAGAGTCTTCAGAACACCATGAAGCGCTTGAAACAGTAAGACCAAATCTGATTTTATTTCGTATTTCGTATTCGTCGACAGTTTCTTCTAAATATTCAAGAATTGAAGGTCCATCAGCAATAGATTTCGCTTGCTCCCACGGCTTAAACCTGAACCCGAGAGTATGCATATCACTATCAGAGCGAATACCTGGATAGCGGAATAAGTCCCAGGTCCCGCCAAGATTTTCACGCCCCTCTAGAATTCCCCAACTTTTACCAGGACACATTTTCTGCAAGTAGTAAGCCGCGCTGATACCAGAAATGCCTGCACCAACGATTAGCACATCAAAATGTTCTTCGACTTCTGTCACATCATCTCCTTGACTTACCTTGCAGTCATCGTATTTTAGTAAAACAAATAGACATGCAACAAAATCTATTCATTCTTCGCCATGTACGAAATCTGAGTTCCTTTACGCGTAACCGAATCTGTAGCCCGGTCTATCCCTAACATGATCGCGGCAGAGGGATCTAACCCTTGAGCCAAACCATGTGCGAATGCACCGACGAAAGCATCGCCAGCCCCGGTGGTATCAACAGCATCAACTTTGCCCGCAGGGTAATTGACAAGGTCGGCGTCTCGATTAGCGAAAATAACTCCTTCTTCGCCCACCGTCACAATAAGAGAAAATTTCTTGCCTGACATGAAAGAAGAAATCGAAGACTCGCTCACGACTTTATTTGACAAAGTAAGAAACTCGTTCTCATTCGGTATCAGCCAATCAGTTAGTTCTAAAAGACCCTCAGGTAAAGTAGCGATTCCAGTTGCAGGTGCGGGATTAAGAATCGTTGTCGCCCCAATTTCTTTTGCAGCTAAAAAAGCTCCGTAAGTTGCATCGGCAGAAACCTCAAGTTGCCCTACAACAACACGGGGTGTGAAATTGAGAATTCCTTCTCTTGCTGTTTCTGACGTCAATTCAAAATTCGCGCCCGGAACGATGATGATTCTATTTGTTCCATCGGGTTCAACAAGAATTGTTGCAACACCAGTTGGACCCTTTCCTTCAGTCAGGTACGTAAGGTCAATATCGTATTTTTCCAAATTTTCTCGATACGAATCACCGTACACATCTTTCCCTAAACAGTTGATGAAACCGATTCGTGAACCAAGTATCGATGCCATAACTGCTTGATTGGCGCCTTTCCCCCCAAATGTCATTTGAAAGCTATCTCCGACAATTGTTTCGCCGGCTTCAGGGACGCGTGAAGAGTACGAAATCAAATCAATCATGGTTGAACCAACCACGACAACGGAATTGTGTTTTTCTTGAGACATAATAGTTATCTAAATAGTAGACCTACATTAAGGGTAAAACTTTGACCTTGAATATTCGCAAACTTATAACGCGACATGAAGAAGTCCGCATTGAAGGCGGAAAAGTAGCCGATCCAGCATTGCATCTTTACGGAGTGGCAGCAGTTATAACAAATCCATGGGCTGGAGAAGAATTCGTTGATGATCTGCGTCCAGAAATACTTGCTACTGCACCTGAACTTGGAGAAGAAATGGTTCCACGTTTAGTTGAGATGGCAGGTGGTGGAAATTTGATCGAAGCATATGGAAAAGCAGCAATGGTAGGAACGAGTGGAGAGGTAGAGCACGGATCTGCCCTAATCCACACATTGCGCTTTGGAAATGTCTTTCGCGACGCTGTAGAAGGTACTGCCTATCTATCCTTCACTAATTCTCGTGGAGGACCTGGTGCTGTGGTCTCGATTCCCATGATGCACAAAATCGACCCAGGTTGGCGCTCACACTATCTAACTCTTGAAATGGTAATCCCTGATGCTCCTGCGCCTAACGAAATAGTCGTAGCCATCGGGGCATCAGTAGGGGGGCGCCCTCATCACCGGATAGGAAACCGATACTCCGATATGGAAGAAATGGGCATAGAGCAGAACGATGACTAAAGAAATTGTCAACATTTCATATAGCGTTATCAGCGAAACAGGAGGGTCGGTATGAAAGACTACTTGATGTACATCAATGGAGAATTTTGCGAAGCTTCTGACGGTGGGCGTTTCGATTCGATAAACCCATCAACAGGAAAACCCTGGGCAACCGCTCCTGCAGCTACTGAAGAAGATGTAGATCGGGCAGTAAAAGCAGCTCACCATGCGCTTTATGACGGACCTTGGTCAAAAATGACTGCTACGGAGCGCGGAAAAATGTTATTCAAGTTAGCAGATCTGATGACGGAAAATTCAGAGATACTTGGTTCAGTTGAAACTACCGATAGCGGAAAGCTTGCTGTAGAAACACGCGGTCAATCTGCTTATGTCGCCGAATATTATCGATACTACGGAGGGCTAGCGGACAAGGTCGAAGGACGAACGCTTCCAATAGATAAGCCAAACCTTCACGTTTTCACCACCCAAGAACCCATCGGCGTTGTTGCAGGCATTGTCCCTTGGAATGCTGAAATGCTGTTGACCGCTACTAAAGCCGCTCCGGCATTAGCCGCAGGAAATACCGTGGTTATCAAATCTTCTGAAGAAGCACCCGCTCCTGTTTTAGAATTTGCTCGACTTGTTGACGAAGCCGGATTTCCACCAGGCGTTTTTAATCTGATTACAGGATTCGGAGAACCTTGTGGACGTGCGCTTACCAGCCACCCATTAGTAGCGAAGATTTCTTTCACTGGCGGCGTGGATGCTGCCAGACATGTTATAGAGAACACTTCCCGAAATTTTGCTCCAGTATCTTTAGAATTAGGTGGAAAATCACCAATCGTGATTTTCGATGACGCCGACATTGAAGGAGCGGTAAACGGTGCGGTAGCTGGAAATTTCGGAGCTTCTGGACAAAGTTGTGTGGCAGGGTCTCGTGTCTTTGTGCAAAGCGGGATTTACGACGAGTTTATTAGTGAAGTAATAAAACGGGCTGAATCAGTACAGATTGGAGATCCTCTAGATCCGGAGACTCAAGTCGGTCCATTAGCCACAAAAGCTCAACGTGACCGTATTGAAACGACTTTGGCGACTTCACAAGAACAGGGAGCGATTATACATACGGGAGGTTGCCGTCCAGAAGGATTTGAAGACGGATGGTATTTCCAACCCACTGTTCTTGCCTGTCCAAACCAGTCAGTTTTGAGCACACAAGTAGAGCTTTTTGGTCCAGTGATGTCTGTTCTAAAATTTGAGACCGAGGAAGAAGCTATTTCATTAGCTAACGACACAGAATTCGGTCTCGGCGCAGGTGTCTTTACATCTAACGTTGCCCGAGCTCATAGAGTTTCTGGCGCAATCCGCTCCGGCATCGTTTGGGTGAACACCTACCGTGCCATATCTCCAATTGCCCCCTTCGGTGGTTTTCGGCAAAGTGGATACGGGAGAGAAGCTGGTATCAATGCCATCTACGATTACATGCGCACCAAAAGTGTTTGGATTAATACAGGGGAAGAGCCGATGGCCAACCCTTTTGTAATGCGATAACGAATATACGAACTAGAATTTCCTAATGGAGCATTACACCGCGTTTCTCGGAGGCCTGATCGGGCTAGTTTTCTTTGCTGATCAGTTTGTAAAAGGGGCCTCAATAATTGCAAAAATCTATCGAGTATCTCCATTAATAGTCGGGGTAGTCGTTCTCGGTTTTGGAACGTCGCTACCTGAGTCTCTTGTTTCTATAACAGCTGCCTACGCCGGAGATCTAGAAATTGGTGCAGGAAACATAATTGGATCCAACGTTGCCAATCTCACTCTTGTTATGGCTTCTGCTGCGATTCTAAAAGAAATAACGATGCCCAATTTTGATGATGTGCTTCGTAAAGAAGGGATTTTGACTTTTGTAGCTACTGCAGCTCTTGCGTGGGTTCTTTGGACAAATGGATCTATCAGTCGACTCGAGGGCACGTTTTTGCTTGGAGCAGGGATGCTCACAATGTTCTTCATTTTGAGGAATGTCTCCACTCCAGATTTAGTAGATTCGGAAGAAGCGGAGAATAAGGCCTCGCGTGAGGTCGTTCGAATAATTTTTGGTTTATCGGGAACAGTTGCAGGGGCCTACTTCACTGTTAAAGGTGCCGATGGACTAGCGAAGTCATGGGGAATCAGCGGTGGATTTGTTGGTTATTTACTTATCGCTATTGGTACTTCTTTGCCGGAGTTAGTCACAACTGCAGCGTGTGCAAAACGTGGAGAAACCGAAATGATTATTGGTAATCTTTTTGGTTCAAATATTTTCAACTGCCTTCTGGTTGGGGGGCTCATGGGTATTGTCGGACCTGGTGCAATAAATGAACCAAATCTTACTGGCAGGGCTTTAATTCTAATGCTTGTGGTCACTGCAGTAATGCTTGTATTAGCAGCCCTTGGTAAATCACTCAATAAACGAGATGGGTACGCTTTACTGCTCCTATATATAGCTACTGCTACTTTTATCGGAATAAATTCGGTCGCTTAAACATTGGAAAAGTTTATGGAAACGCAGTTTGATATTGAAACTGTGCCATCTCTGCAGAAAGATGGCACGTGGAGCCTTTTATTGAGCGATCAATGGAATATCGGAGAAAACCCTAACGGCGGGTATCTAATAATTCCGGCTTTGCGTGCAATGAAAGAACGCGAAGAGCATCCAGATCCACTCTCTGTAACGGCCCATTTCCTACGACCCGGAACAGGAGCTGCTCCTGCTCAAATAAACACAGAGGTCCTACGACGTGGTCGCTCAGTGACTACCACGAGGGGGTCATTGTCCCAGAACGGAACTACTCGCCTTGAATTGATAGCAGCTTTTGGAAATTTGATTGATGGGACAGGGCACGATTATGAGATATCAGTGCCACCTCCAATGATTCCGCCTCCTGAAGATTGTGTTGGGCGTAGCGGTGAACAGCAGGGAGTTGACCTCGTTATAAATAACCGGATTGAGATGAGGATGGTTCCGGTAGATGAAAACTCCGAAGAGCCTAAAAAAGCAGAGGTATCGGGTTGGATACGGCTCTTAGACGGTAGAGATC
This sequence comes from Acidimicrobiales bacterium, assembly GCA_029245675.1. Taxonomy (GTDB): domain Bacteria; phylum Actinomycetota; class Acidimicrobiia; order Acidimicrobiales; family MedAcidi-G1; genus MedAcidi-G2B. The sequence continues at coordinate 134,184 of JAQWOV010000020.1, forward strand.
CAGATGCTCTTAGCTTGGTTCTCTTTGCTGATGCTTTTCCGCCACCAATTTTTAGTTATGTAGGAAGAGTGGGGTGGGTGCCAACTATCGAGTTCACCGTCCACATACGTTGCCGACCCGCTCCGGGCTGGGTACAAGGAAAATTTTGGACTGAAGATCTCAAAGATGGCAGGATGATAGAAACTGGTTTACTTTGGGATTCAACTGGGTCTTTAGTCGCACAATCAAGGCAACTAGCAATGTTTTTACCCTTGGATGCTTAGCTTCCAGTCCAATTAGGTGGACGTTTCTCAGCAAAAGCCACCGGGCCTTCGCGTGCATCATTTGATGTGAAGACAGGTATCTGCAGTTCTGTATTCAAAGCCCAAAGCTCCTCTTCGGTTAACCCTTGTGTGGTTGCTTGAATAATTTTCTTCGACGCAGCTACAGCTAATGGAGCGTTCTGAGCAATTCTTTCCGCTAAAGCAAGAGCGCCTTCTACCGCTTCACCTTTCGCCGTCACTCGAGCAACTAGCCCGTAGTTGGCTGCCTCTTCTGCCGTTATCGGATCAGCTGTAATCGCCATTTCCATCGCTTTACTAAATCCGACTCGACTTGGAAGGCGCAGTAGACCACCTGCAGCTGCATAAAGACCTACTCCCACTTCTGGGATACCAAGTTTCACACCTTCTGCGGCAACAAGAAGATCGCATGTGAGTGCGAGTTCAAGCCCGCCGGCGAGGGCGAACCCTTCTACAGCTCCGATTAACGGTTTCTCAGCGCCCGATTTAATGAACTTCATGAAAGGTCCAATATCTTCGCCTCGAGCGAAAGCTTTCAAGTCCATGCCTGCGCAGAATCCACGCCCCGCTCCAGTTAGAACTCCGGCTGTCAAATCAGAATCGTCGTTCAACATTTCAATTGCTGCCATCAATCCGTGTGAAAGATCGCCGTTTATCGAGTTCATGGCCTCTGGCCGGTTCAAGGTTATTAGAAGAACTCTGCCTTGTTTTTCAGTTAGTACCGCTGTGTTCTCACTCATTATTTTTTCTCCTATTTCGGTGGCATCCGTATGCCACCGTCAACTCGAATAGTTTCTCCGTTCATGTAAGGGTTAGTGATTAGATCCATCACCATGAAAGCTAATTCTTCACCTGACCCAAGACGTTTTGGAAAAAGAACGGATTGCCCTAAGTGGGCTTTGAATTGTTCACTTGCTTCACCTTCACCATAAATAGGTGTGTCGATGAGTCCCGGAGCAACGGTATTCACTCGAATCCCTAGAACTGACAAATCACGAGCTATGGGAAGAGTCATACCAACAACCCCTCCTTTAGAAGCTGAATATGCGCACTGTCCGATTTGCCCGTCAAATGCAGCTGCCGAAGCCATATTTACAACAGCACCACGTGAACCGTCAGCGTCCACAGGATCAGTTTGGGCCATGGCAGCCGCAGACCGACTCAACATGTTGAAAGAGCCAATCAGATTCACATTTATGACGAATCTGAATGCTTCAAGATCCATTGGCTCATTATTTCTATCTACTGTTCTTCCCGCATATCCAAGTCCGGCCGAATTAACTAAGGCACGCAGTGGACCCATTTCTGAAGCCGCAGCTACAGCGGCATCTGCGTCTTCGGTGCTCGTGACATCGCATTTAACAAACAACCCACCTAATTCAGAAGCAACAGCGTTGCCTCGTTCCTCGTTTAGGTCTGCGATAACAACGCGTGAGCCGGCATCGGCTAATTGGCGAGCACTTGCTTCTCCGATTCCGGAGGCTCCGCCGGTGATAATTGAGGAAGAGCCCTCAAGTGACATTCTTGGCATCAGGAAGAAATCCTTTCAATGATGGTTGCATTGGCGAGACCGCCGCCTTCACACATGGCTTGCAGTGCGTAGCGTCCCTCTGTTCGCTCCAATTCGTTAAGCATTGTGGTCATTAATTTTGTGCCAGATCCGCCGAGAGGGTGGCCGAGTGCAATCGCTCCACCATTTACGTTCACCTTCTCTAGGTCTGCACCGGTTTCTTTTTGCCACGCTAAAACTACGGAAGCGAAAGCTTCGTTAATTTCGAACACATCAATGTCTTCGACAGAAAGCCCACTTCGTTCAAATATTTTTGCGGTTGCAGGGATAGGACCTTTGAGCATTGTTACAGGATCGGTTCCTGCGAGAGCGAATGAATGAAAGCGTGCTCGTGGCTTTAAGCCGAGCTCTTCTGCCTTTTCCGCACTCATAATCAGAACAGCTGCTGCGCCATCACATATTTGCGAGGAGTTTCCGGCAGTAATACGTCCATCCTCTTGGAAAGCTGGCTTCAGTGCGCCGAGTGTTTCTTCTGTGGTTCCAGGCCGGATACCTTCATCAACAACGTGCATTTCTGTCTCCCCATCGATATCGATAGGAACAGGAATAACTTCATTCTCGAATCTTCCTTCAGCCGTTGCTTGCTCAGCTCTCCGCTGGGATTCTGCGCCAAAAGCATCTAGCTCTTCGCGTGTTATGCCGTATTCGTCAGCGACCATATCGGCACCAATGCCTTGTGGCGGCAGACCTGTTTCTGCATAACGTTCAACCATTGCGTCAGGGAAGGGACTTCCCATTTGTCCGCCAACCACAGAGCTGCCCATAGGGACATTACTCATTGATTCAACTCCGGCAGCTATTACTACGTCGTAAGATCCTGCCATTACTCCTTGTGCGGCAAAATGTATAGCCTGCTGACTGGAGCCACATTGGCGATCCACGGTGGTGGCTGGGACTGATTCTGGCCACCCAGCTGCAAGAACTGCAGAACGACCGACATTCAATGATTGTTGACCGACTTGCATCACACATCCCATAACAACGTCATCAACTAGAGCTGGGTCAAGGTTGTTACGTTCTGCTAATGCGTTAAGAGTAAGCGCAGCTAAGTCTGCTGGGTGCCAGTCCTTAAGTCGTCCGTTTCGGCGCCCACCTGGGGTGCGCACTGCATCAATAATTACTGCTTCATGCATTTTTTTCTCCTTATTAGTCCAGCCACGCTGGGTAAGTTTTAAAAGTATTTGAAGATCTGTGTTTTGGTGATTGTAATACAAATCAATTCTTTCTCCCCAATTGACCCCCAATTTATGGAAATTCCCCTCTTTAAGTGAGACTGCAATATCGGAGAACTACAATTAATTCAAATAAGCAACATAGCCAATGGCGTTGCTTTGATTGGGGAGAAGTATGCATTTTGTGATACATGCAATTGATAGAAAAGATGCTGGAGATTTGCGCTTGCAGACACGTCCAAACCACTTGTTGTATCTGCAAGAGTTTAAAATTCTTTATGCTGGGCCGTTGCTTGACGAAAATCAAGACATGTGTGGATCACTCATTGTTTTTGAAGCTGACGATCTTGAAGATGCTAAGCGAATCGCAAGCGATGATCCTTACGCAAAAGCAGGACTTTTCAGTCAAGTGCATATAACCGGTTATAAACCGGCAATCGGTCCGAAGTAAGACTAAAGGGACGCCAAGAAGTCGAGAAGTATCGGGTTGACAATTTCAGGTTTTTCAAGATTTGCTGAGTGTCCCGCTCCTTCTACTTTATGAAAGAAAGTTTCTCCGCCCAGCAGGTTGGCCATTTTTTCCCCGCGTTCTATGGGTATAGATGCATCAAGATCCCCATGTAGAACAAGGGCTGGGCATTTGATTTCGCCGAGCCTCTCATCAATGTCGTCTCTTTCGAACAGGCATTCAGCAGCATCATTCCACTCTTCTGGGTTTTTTGAATTCCATTTTCCGCGCCAGAAATTTGTTTCTGAGAAATCAGGTGCAAACAATAGAGAAGCGAGCGTTTCTCCAACTGGTCCAGACATTCCGTTTTGACGTGCCGAGTCATAAAGTCCCCTAAACAGTGTTTTCTCTTCTACGGCAAGCGCTGATCCTTCCGTATCAACCAACACAAGGGCTCTGACTCGTTCTGGGTTCGAAAGTGCGAGCCTCATAGAGAGAAACCCGCCCTGAGACATGCCAGCTAGGACTGCTTCTTGAATATCAAGAAAATCCATAAGTGCTAGCAGATCGTCGGCTAGATCCCAGTAAGAGAATTCTCCTGAGCTAGAAGTTTGTCCCCACCCGCGTTCATCGTAGGTTACGACCCGCCAACCAGCAGAAGTAAGCGGCTCTATTTGTTCCGACCACATTTGATGATCCATAGAAAACCCATGAGAGAGAATGATTGCAGGTCCAGAACCACCATGGTCTACATAATGAATACTTTGACTATCGATGTTCAAGAATGGCATTGGTTTCTCCTTATTTGATTCAAGAATTATTACTAAGATTTACCCGATTTTAATGTGGTTTGCGAATTCGTCGAGTTACTGTGTGAAAGATTTCGCCGGACCTCGCAACAATCGGACGGAAGGCAGACTGTTTTTCAATTGGAACAGCTTCACGTACTCCCACTCGATACGTCATGTAAACAAAGAGGAGTGCGAAGACTCCCACGAACGTCCAATAGAACCCACTGGGGCCAAAAATGTTCATTGACTGCGCAGTAATAATTGGAGATATGACAGCTCCTAGACTGCTGACTAAAACAAGAGCAGAGGCGGCAGCAATTCTTCGTTCTGCGGGGATCCAGTCATTAGCCAATGCGAGGAATAGGCCATAAAGAGGGAATACGAAAGCCCCAAAACATAAATGAATGATGATTATCCATGAACCAGTTGTAGGGGTTAAGGCCCCCAGCAACGCAAGTAAACCTGCGATAAGTGTTGCACCTATAATCACGCTTCGTCTTGGAAGACGATCAGAGAGTGCGCCAAGAGGAAACTGGAGAACCACTGCGCCAACAAATCCGACAGCGGTAAAAAGAGCAACTTTTCCAGTGCTCATTTCAGCTTCTGTTCCAAAAACTGTGCTCATGGAACTGGTACTTGCTTGCACAAAAGAAGCGAGAAATAAACCAACTACGGCTGCTGGAATAATGTTGAAAAGTTCACCTATCTTCATTCTTTCTTCTTCTTGAAGCGGGGGAGCGGAAGTTGAGGTGAGAGCGACTGGGATAACTGCCGAAGAAATCAAAACGGATGAAAAGATGAACATTCTGAAGCCAGAGGCATCACCTAGATTTATCAGCAGGAAACCTGCAGCGGTTCCGCCCATCATGATCATCATGTACGTTCCTAGAACTTTCCCGCGTACTTCGTTGCTGGCTTTCGCATTCAACCAACTTTCAAGAACAACGAAAATCCCTGCATTACAAATACCGCTTATAAAGTAAACAACCATCCAACTTGCTGGCACTACAAAAACAGCGTTTATCAGGACCGCTATTGAGGCTGTCGAAGCGAGAGCAGCAAAGACCCGAATGTGACCCACCGTGTTTATCGCACCGATAATAAAGCGAGCTCCAAAAAGGTAGCCAGCAAAGTGAAAAGCCATTACTAACCCCATCATCCCTGCGGATATTCCTTCAGATTCTGCTCTGAGTGGTAACAAAATTCTTTGCAACCCGTTACCGACTTGCAGCAAAAGAAATGAGATAAATAGAGCTCCGATTCCGGAAAATACGGAAGCAGGTCGCTCGACAGTTATTTCTTGATTCACCGCAAAGACCTGATGCTTTGCCCAACGAAAGCAGGGAATGGGAAAGACAAATGCTTATCCATGATATTTTTGGCAATAGTGAGAATTGGGTCCTTCATCGGTCCAACTTTTGGACTTTCTCCATCTTTTCCTTGTATTACGTGCAGAAGTAGAGCTTCTTGGGTGGCGGCTGGTTCAGAATTTCCTTCAACGTAGAGTTCTTGAAGCCAATGGAGCCGTTTCTCATCACATCCAAGAACCCAGCCTTCTACATAGATGTTGGCTTCTACATGGATTTCTCGAAGGAATCTCACTCGGCTTTCCACAGTGTAAAACGTTCCGCTTTCCTCGCGATAAGAGGCGTCAAACCCTAATTCTTCTAACAGCATGTCGCCTGAATATCCAAAAACTACTCCGTAGTAGCCTTCAGTGAGATGGTTGTTGTAATCGATCCATTCATGTGGAACTTTTGAACTCCAGCAGCGGATTGGTTCTGGCATATCGGCCATTTTGCCAACTTTCCGATTCTGTTAATCGTGCTAGGAAATAATGCGGCTTGCGTAATCTAAGGCAACTTTATGCCGACTACAACCTTTGAGCGGGGATCTTTAATGTAAACCAAGTTCTGGTGGAACAACGCAACCAAACTCTTTGCCGGCATCGGCCAAAACCTTGAATAGATATAAACCAAAAGATCGTTCACAGGAGAGAAGAAATAGAAGTTGATCAGAATCTGCACGTATTAAATCACAGGATACAGCCCCAACTGAAGCAGAAAAGGACGCCCCATCTGGAACCATTGCATCTGAAAAATCAATGTTGCATATTTTTTCTAGAAGGCTTCGCGCCAGGTCACCCTCAACACTCATTAAAGCTCTTCCATGTGTGAGATTAGTCATAGCAGCTCTCTCGCCATAGGTCTCTAAGGTCTGAAGCAGAGAATTCGCCTCGGCCGATGGGTTGTAGAGAGTCCATTCGCCTGGACGACTGCCACACACAAGAGTTCCATCTGTCCTGAGCTTACTTTCCCCATATTTAACTCCGAGTTCTCCACTGAGCTCTTCGCCCTTTCTTTCTCGCATGAGTATTTTGGTATAAGTGGATCGGTCTCTGATTTCGAGTAAATGACCTTCTGACTGAAGAGCCTCTATCGGAATGGGGGTTCTGAAAGGAATGCTAGACATTTTGCCTACTTCCGCTTGGATCAAAATGGGCATGTCCGCTGAGGACAGTGGCGGGAACTCTCTCCCCAGTGGCCAACAGAATAGTTATTTTAGATTCTGGTTGCGATATCTCCGGGGCCACTTGAGCTAAACAAATTGAACGCTTCAGAGTGGGGGACATACGGCTAGAAGTAACTCGCCCCAAAATTTCATTGCTGTTTCCATTAAGGATCTGAGCGGCTTCTTCAGGAACAACCTTCGTATCATCAGTTTGTACTGCGACAAGAACAGGTAGCCGGTCATTGGTAAAGGAATCGGCAAGTTCCGGTAATCCCACCATGTCGTCTTTGTCTAACTTGACCAAATTATTTAATCCAACTGTTGGCGCTTTAGTCAATCCATCGGTGTCTTGTCCAACGATAAAGTGCCCCTTTTCAAGTCGAAGAATTCTCTGAGCTTCGACACCGAAAGGCGCACAACCTAAGTCTTTACCTGCAAGTAGTAGCGATTCCCAAACATGTAACGCATACCCAGACGGCACATGAATTTCATATGACAGCTCGCCTGTGAATCCAATTCGCCAGATAATACAATTCTCAACTTCGGCCACCGTTCCCTCTCGAACGCTAAAGTAGGGAAAACTCTCTGAAGACAAATCCACGTCATTTACTAATTTTTCAAGAAGTGAACGCGAATTTGGTCCCGCAACATTGATACTTGTCAACCCACCAGTCACAGGAGTGATACATACATCCCAGTCATTGCTGCTGGTTTGAAGCCAGTCTTCTAATTTCTCCCAAACCGCACCAGCGCCAGAAGAAGTGGTCGTCATCAGCCATCTATCGTCATCAAGCCGTCCAGTAACTCCGTCGTCAGAGATAACTCCGTCTTCTTCGACCATCACGCCATAACGGACCTTCCCGATCTGCAAAGATTCCCAGCGGTTGGTGTACACCTGATCCAGTAATTTACTGACATCTTTTCCTTGAAGTTCGATTTTTCCTAGCGGAGTAACATCAATAATTCCGACATTATTTCTTACATTCAGTGCTTCTGCGTTTGCATCCCCGTAATGGTCAGGGCGTACCCACTGTCCCGCTAACAATGGAACGGCACCATTTTCTTCATGCCAATCTTGAAGCGCTGAACGCCGAGTAGGTTCAAAAATTCTTCCGGCAAGCGCACCGAGAGTTATCGGAGCAAAGGGTGGTCTCCATATTGTTGTCCCGATTTCTGCAAGGGGAGTACCTATTGAGTTTGCTAAAACAGCGGCAGCATTCACTGTCTCTAGTTTTCCTTGCGCTGGCCCCATTGTTGCTGTGGTGTATCTTTTCATTAGCTCTATAGAGTCAAAGCCTTCTTGTGCTGCTTGGACTAAATCGCTGTATTTCACATCTTCTGAAAAGTCTACAAAACCTTGGTTCGTTGAGTAATAGCATTCAGGGTGCTCCTCTCTGACCAACGAGTTTCGAAGGTCTTCAATTCGCTCAGGTGAAGGGGTATTCGGATTTCTTGCCCATGCCGTGGAAGTTTGTCGTTGATGTCTCAGTTTTAAGGCTCTATTTGCAGCTATTTTCCCTGTTTCATTTCCATGCTCGCAAATTGCATTGAAATCTCCATTACCGACAATTCCCCCTGTTGCGAGGACATCATCGGGAAGTTCTTTAGGGAAATAGCGAGCAGCTTTTTGATCGTATTCGGGTTTATCGCCGGCCATGTTTAGGAGAGATGTCGGTGCTGTCCAACCGGCGGCAACTACTACGAGATCTGCATCTATTGAACGACCATCTGAGAGTTCAACCGATTTCACACGTTTCTTTCCGACTGCGGCAACAATCCGCTGTCCTTTTCGTGCGTCCACTACTTCTGCTACTTCAACTCCTGCCTTTTGTAGATCTCGAATTGCTGAGTCTCCTTCAGGATTGGCAGTAAATACAACAGCGCGTTGACCCGGCTTTACTGCCCATAAATTTATGAGGCGTCGAACTGCACCCGAGAGCATCACTCCAGGTATGTCGTTTCCTTTGAAGATGTATGGTCGTTCTATGAGGCCTGGAGCCACCACCAACGTCCCTACTCGCGCTTTGATCAGGCGTTCTCGTGTAATTGAATGGCTTCTCTGCATTACGGAAACCCAATTGTGGTCATAGCGGCCTGTCACTGTTGAATCAGTAAGTACCTCTATATTTTCACGGTTTTCAATTTCCTTTATTAAGGACTTCATATTTGAAATTTCGGAAGTGTCGCCCCAACGCAAGTGACCGCCTAAACCTGATTCCATCTCAACAAGCAACACAGAAGCTCCTTGATCAGCAGCAGAAATAGCCGCAGACATTCCAGCAGGCCCTCCTCCCGCTATGAGGACATCTGGATGAACATAGCGTTTGTCGTATGTAGAGGTAGAGGGGGTTTGCCAGTGAATCTTTCCACCTGGAGCAAACTTCCTTAGAACTCTCTGATATATGTGATTCCAAAAAAACCTTGGTCGCATAAAAGTTTTGTAATAAAAGCCTGACGAAATGAACCGTCCTACGACCTTATTTAAAGTCCCTAAATCGTGTTCCAGGCTGGGCCAGACGTTCTGGGCGCTAACAGTAGTGTTTGCTTCAAGACGTCTACTTCCGGAACGAACATTTGGCTCGTCGTCTACTTGTACTGCTAAACCAGGATCCCAATGGTTAGCCGTCATGATTCCACGTGGACGATGATATTTCATTGAACGCGAAAAGACCTCTACACCAGAAGCAGCGAGAGCTGAAGCGATGGTGTCACCTTCATATCCGGTATACGGTTTTCCATTCCACGTGAACTCAAGTTCAATTGAGCGATTTATTATCTCGTTTTCTTGCTGGGGGAGTCGTGACATCATTGCCCCCGTATTTCGTTAGTAGCGGTATTACGTTCGATGGTGAAATACTTTCTGCATCCGGTCCTACAATACCAAGTCTCTTTAACCCAGCTTGCAAGGTTTTCTCTTAAATATAAGTAAGAACGCCATTCTTCAATGGTTGCATTTTTTGGATTTGGTCGATCAACAACTTCACCACAGTTTCTGAGATCACTTGAACTTCTTGGACCACAGTTCGGACACGGAACAACAATCATTAGTGACCCACCGCCGCTGCGCCTTTTTCACCAACAAGGTCTCCTGTGCTGAAACGCTCAATATTGAAAGATTGAATTAATTCTGCTGTTTTTCCTGTAGCGATTGTTTCAGCCATGGTTTCTCCTGAAACTGGGCCGGCTTTAAACCCGTAAGTCCCCCAGCCAACATCAACGAGGAAGCCCTCTACTGAAGTGAATCCCATCACTGGTGAATAATCAGGAGTCATGTCACACAGTCCTGCCCATTGTCGAAGTAACCGCATCTCCGCTATACCTGGCATTAGTTCCAGTACGTGGCCAGCCAGTTCTTCAGTGAATTCCAAGGTGCCGTTTATTCGATATGTTCCGACTGGATCCACGGAAGCACCGAATACAAGCTCGCCCCGATCTGTTTGGCTGACATAAACATGAAGTGATCCGGATACAACCACAGTTGGCAAGAACGTTTTACAGGGCTCAGTCACTGCGGCCTGAAGCGGATGAGTAGTAATAGGGAGGTCAACTCCAACCATATTTGAGATCAGAGAAGACCACCCGGCAGTGCAATTCACAACTATAGGAGCACTTATATCGCCCTTGTTTGTCCTTACTCCCGTTACTTTTCCTCCCGGCCCCTTACCGTTTGACTGTTCGCCGCCTTCACAAAGTATGTCTAGAACTTCAGTTTGCTGATGGAGATGCACCCCCAAGTGATCTGCGGCTCGTGCATAACCCCAAACCACCGCGTCGTGCCTGATTATTCCACCCGGAGGGTGGAAAAGAGCTCCAAGTATCGGGTATCGCGTATTTGAAGAAACATCTAGACTCGGAGCTTCTTTTTTGACTTCAGATGGGTCGATCACACTCGAATCAATACCTTGGAGTTTGTTCACTTCAGCCCGCCAATGCATTGTTCGCAAAGCAGAATCTGTGTGAGCGAGAGTTAAATGGCCACGCCTTGAAAACATAACATTCAAATTCAGATCATGAGCCATTTCGTTATAGAGAGTCAGCGAACGATCATAGAAAGCGACTCCTTCAGGGGTTAGATAGTTTGACCGGACAATAGCCGTATTGCGTCCAGAACCACCTCCACCTAGGTAGCCCTTATCAAGTACGGCAACGTTAGTTATTCCATGGTTCTGCGCAAGATAGTAAGCGGTGGCTAAGCCATGGACTCCTCCTCCGATAATGATCACGTCATATGAAGAGTTCAGTTCGTTACTACTCCACATTCGTGGCCAATCACCGTGTGTCAATCCATGTTTTAGTAACTTTAAGGCTGAATACTTATATCGAGATTGTTTCATTTGTGTTCACCGAGTGATGACCTAGTCAGACGACTTCTTACATTTGAATTAAGAAAGCCTGTCTTGGAAACTAATTGGCTCTCTACTTTCATTCAGAGAATCTTAGAGGTTAAAGTGCAAGCATGTCGCAAATACACGTAATTAGTCACCCGCTTGTGCAACACAAACTGACTCAGATGAGAAGAGTAGATACTCCGAGTGAGCGTTTTCGTCAATTACTAACTGAAACAAGTTTGCTTCTGACCTATGAAGTGACCAGCGATCTTCCTCTTGTGTCTTCTAAAATCACAACTCCATTAACTGATATGGATGCCCCAGAGCTCGTTAATCATCCAGTGGTGATTTCAATTCTTCGCGCCGGAAATGGCCTATTAGATGGGGTGCTTCAAGTAGTTCCTGGTGCCAGAGTCGGACACGTAGGTCTTTATCGTGACCATGACACGTTAGAAGCCGTTGAGTATTACTGTAAATTTCCTCCGCTAGAAAATCAGACCGTTATTGTTGTTGACCCGATGCTTGCAACTGGCAATTCTGCGTCAGCAGCTCTTGATCGGATAAAAGAAGAAAACCCAGGAGAGATCCGTTTCCTATGTCTTCTAGCGGCGCCAGAGGGTATAGAGAGCCTTCAATCCGCTCATCCAGATGTAGCGATTTGGACTGCTTCGATCGATGAACGCCTCAATGAGGTCGGTTACATAGTTCCTGGTCTTGGCGATGCTGGAGATCGTATATTTGGTACAACATGACAGATTTGCCTTCTTTCGATGACTTAACAGTCATCTCAGAGGATCAAAGGAACTCATTCGACTCCAACGGGCACTTGTTAGTGGAGAATCTTTGTTCACCAGAGGAACTATCGCCATTTATTGATCCACTGCTAAGAGTTGGAGGTGAAATATCGTGGAATAAAGACATTCCGCTCGAAGATCAGAGGACGTATGATCGAGCGTTTCATCAAGCAATTAATCTTTGGCGTTTAGACCCCTTAGCCAAAGCTTTTGTTATGGCAAAGCGCTTTGCTCACATCGCAGCGCAATTACTTGGCGTCAAAGGAGTCCGACTTTACCACGATCAGCTACTCAATAAAAAAGCCAACGGTGGCCATACCCCGTGGCATCAGGATGCTTTTTACTGGCCTGTGGCAGGCCATCACGCGATAACGATGTGGATGCCTCTAGTAAATGTGACTACAGAAATGGGGATTGTCCAATTCGCGAATGGAAGTCACAGACGAGGCGACTTGAAGGGAGGGGCGATTTCACAAACTTCTGAACAAAAACTGAGTGAGTTGGTAGATGCAGGTGACTTCTCTCTCTCATCACATAAAATGCTCAACGCAGGTGACGCCACATTTCATGCAGGGTGGACACTTCACCGAGCCGGAAGTAATACGACTCAGATGGATCGCCCAGCAATGACGGTCATATATATTGCTGACCAATGCACGGTCCTTGAACTAGAGCGAGAGGAGCAACATCTCGACCTTTTCATGTATTTGCCCGGATTAAAAGAAGGAGATTTAGCAATTTCACCCATAAATCCTCTTCTTTGGTCTCAAGAGTAATAGTAGGGTTAATCAAGTGAACGTTCCTTCTGAATCAAACCTACGCCGCACACAACGTCGCGTATTTAAGGGATTTCGCATCTTTGCTACTTGCGACACTGATATGCCTCCTTGCCCGATAACGGAGCCAACTATCCTCACAGCAAACCACAGGAGTCTCGCAGATCTATTTCTGGCTGCCAGTTTATTTCATATATGGAAATGGCCTGTTCGTCCGTTAGTAGCGGGGTCGTATTTTGAAAAGCCAGTCATAGGCTCTCTTCTCAAACGACTCGGTGCTATTCCTGTAACAGGGAGCGACGCTATTGACGTAGCCAAGGAGGTACTTTCCTCTGGCGTATCAGTCGCTGTTATGCCAGAAGGCAGAGTAGTTCGTCCAGAAGAATGGGAACCTACTCGAGTTGGCACTCCAAGAATTGGAGTAGCGCTATTAGCTATTGAAACTAAATGCCCGGTTCTACTAATTGGTGTTTCCGGAACAGAGGCGCTTTGGCCACGAGGCAAACTTCTTCCAAAATTTACCCCCTGGAGACGCGCTAAGATTTTTGTTCGGCTCAAATTACACGGAACTGTTGGTGGAAGCGATCCTGAAGCTGTGCTAACTGAAATATGGTCCGGCGTAAAAAAAATGGTCGAAAAAGCAGAGGCGGATCGCCAAGCAGCTATGAATTAAAAGTGGTAAGGGAACTCAGAATAATCTTGATCTCTCTTTTCAAGAAACGCATCTCGACCTTCAGCTGCTTCATCGGTTCCGTAAGCCAGCCTTGTTGCTTCCCCCGCGAATAACTGTTGCCCAACTAAACCGTCATCTATCAGATTGAAAGCGAATTTAAGCATCCGTTGAGCAGTAGGGCTTTTCTGATTAATTTCTTCAGCCCATTCAAGAGCAACGTTTTCTAAATCAGCATGAGTAATAGTTGCATTGACCATTCCCATCTCGAATGCCTCTTGAGCCGAATAATTTCTTCCAAGAAAAAAGATTTCTCTCGCTCTTTTTTGGCCGACTTGTCTCGCGAGATACGCCGATCCGAAACCTCCATCAAAGCTAGCAACATCGGCGTCAGTCTGCTTGAAAATGGCGTGTTCTTCGCTTGCTAGTGTGAGATCGCTGACAACATGAAGGCTGTGTCCACCTCCGACAGCCCAGCCTGGAACTACAGCAATAACGACTTTAGGCATGAAACGAATTAATCTCTGAACCTCAAGGATGTGAAGGCGACCCGTCCGAGAATCCTCAATTGTGTCTGATGTTTCACCTTCTGCGTAGCGATACCCGTCTTTTCCGCGAATTCGTTGATCTCCTCCTGAGCAGAATGCCCAACCTCCGTCCTTAGGAGATGGCCCATTTCCCGTTAAGAGAATTGTTCCAATATTTGGAGAGATGCGAGCATGATCTAAGGCTTGATAAAGCTCGTCAACAGTTTTTGGCCTAAATGCATTCCGTACCTCTGGACGATCAAATGCAATACGAACGGTTTTTTGAGACGTTGAACGATGGTACGTGATGTCTTCAAAATCAAATTCTTTAACCTCTGTCCACAATTCTGGGTTAAATATTTCGGAAACCTTATTTTCACTCACACCTAAAGCATAGGCGTGAATCTTTCCACTCCTATATTGGCTACCTCACAGGTGCACAGAAGTCGCTTATATATGCCGATACTATTGAATTAATGTCAAATTTAGGTATCTCTCGAACTGGATCCCAAAACCGAATCAGCATCCTTAGAAGGCTTTTTTTGGTGGCCTTAGGATTTCTTGTATTCATTGTTCCTTCGATAGCTTTTGCGGACAATGATGACATACGCGACGCGCGAGATGAACGTGAAGCGTTCGCTAATGCAGGAGCAGCTGCGGCTGAGGCCCTAGACATGGTTGAAGCAGAGCATGGCGAAGTTGCAAATGCTTTAATGGCACTCGATGACTACATAGATTTGCAAGAAGCAAAAATAGCGACAGCACGCCAGGCAATTGAAGCCGCTGAAGCAGAAACAACCCTGCGGTGGATAGAGGCTGCCGCCGTAGATAAAGAAATTGTGGCTCTCCGTGAGCAACTACAAAAACTGGCTGTTGATGCTTATGTCCAGAGTATTCGACCCGGAACCCTCCTTGAATCAGAGGACTTAACAGCAGGCGCCAGAAAGGCAGCAATATTAGATGCGGTTACAGGTGATCGAGAAGATTTAGTTAGTTATTTCACAGCTCTAGAAGCAGATCGAGAGGAAATAGCGCGGTCAGCCGAAGATGCAATTATTGACGCAGAACGACAACAGAGAGAATTAGAAATATCGTTAGTGATTCTCGATCAAAGAATCGTTGCAAAAGAAGCCTTACAAGATGAACTACAAGAACGTATCGTTACCCATGAAGAAGAGATCCGAGAGTTTGAGCGAGAACAATATCTATTAGCAATTTTGATTGACAATCTGATAGCAGAAGAACTAAGAAATTCTGCGCCTCAACTAACCGAAGAATCGGCAGAAGGTTTCATAATGCCGATTGAAGGATCTATAGGGTCACGAGGTTTTGGCGTGCACGTTCACCCGATTTTCGGAACCGAACGCATGCATAACGGTGTTGACATTGGCTGTGTAACAGACCAACCGATATGGGCCGCTAAAGCCGGGTCCGTCATATCGGCAGGCTGGAGAAACGGTTACGGAAACGTAATAATGATCGAACATGACGGTGGAATCGTCACTGTCTACGCACACTTAAATCAAATTTTGGTTTCCAACGGCCATTCAGTAAATACTGGTGAATTGATAGGGAAGTGTGGAAGCACCGGATGGTCCACAGGCCCTCATCTTCATTTCGAAACACGCGTGGGGAGCGTGCCTCACGATCCAGTTATTTTCCTTCCTTAAAATCAGGTAACGCTACTTTCAACTGAAATGCTGTGTGCGAGATTCAGTTGCTGCTCGCTAACTTCATTGAAATTTTCACACCATGGCAACCCGTGATGCCCTCCGGCAACCAGCAACAACTCTGCGTTTGAAATTTTCTTAACCGCCTCTTTAGCGTGGTCCATAAGGGGAAAAGCATCATTGGTGCCTTGCGTGATAAGAGTAGGAGCAGTTACCTCACTAAATGGAAGAGGAGTGAGGTTAATCTCATTTTTTTCATCATTACGGTGACCAATCTTTCTAAATTTTCTCGGAGCAAGAGAACGGGGGAGCCCTGCAACACTGGCGAGCCGATCAGGATCACTTGCGATCCAGTTCGTTGCTTGACGTTTCTCATCCTTACTAAGTCCATCAGAGAGAATATCCACTACTAAAGCCGCCGATAGTTTCGGCCATTTTTCCGCTATCAGGCAGGAAAGCCATGTCCCAATTGCGGATTCAGATATAGAGCGATCGATCCAATTACTCGCCGGACTGATTGGTAGAAGTACGGCTGCGTCTAAAAGTAACGCATTGGTTTTATTTGGATGTCGTGCAGCAAACTGAACTGCTGATGGGCCTCCCGAGGAGATACCAAGTACGGTCACTTTATCTATTGCTAAAACTTCAAGCATTGCGGCATACAAGTCGGCTTGTTGCGCAGGAGTTTTTCCTGACTCAAGTGGCGTTTGAAGGTATCCAGGGCGTGAAGGAGTTACCAATTCGCAGCCGCCGTTTTGGAGATGACGAGCCCACGCTAATCCTTGGTCAAACCCTCCCGGTGATCCATGGATGGCAAGCACCTTTGGGCCTGTACCTTCTCTGGCGACTTGAATCGGACCGAGCGGAGTATCAAGTAACTCGGAGTTCTCTTCTAGCTTTGTAATCAACTTTTTAGTCAATTGAGGCATGTGCTTCACTGTTCTTCCTGCGAAAAATTAAAGAACAAGTTCTTTCTTTATTCAAATAAAGGATCTCTCCACATCAGAGGGACTTTTGGTCCATCTTTTATAACTGCTTCACCTGTTACTTTAAAACCGTGACTCTCATATAAAGACACATTGTCAGGATTGCTTGATTCCAAATATGCGGGAATTTTTTCTTGATCACAGATATTCGTGACTGATTCGATAAGCGTTGAAGCAAGTCCTTTTCCTCGAGCTTCTGGCCGTGTCCCAACAAAGGACAGATACCAATGCCGGTCCTTAGGTTTCGCTTCGCCTAACACTCGCAAATTTGCAAGCCGATCACTTATCCAGTCTTGACCTAAGAGTGAAATCCCTGCAGCAACGACAGCGTTGAAAGATGAGTCGTTCTCAGAATCTTTTTCTGGCGCTTCCCAAAGGGCCGCTGCATTCCGTGCATCCGAACCAGATGGAACTAATAGTCGATCAGTCTCATTTCGACTCGCAAGACGATTCGCGAAAAAAGCAGCGAGCATCAGCGGCCTCTGCTCCTCGTCCTCAAATAGATAGGAGAGAACCGGGTCTTCCTGAAAGGCCGCGGTTAAACAAGCAACTGCTTCCGGATATAAAGCTGGAGTGCTTAAATTCAACTCTTCCGCGAATCTATACACAAAATTCCTTACTTTTGTTATTAATAACTTTGTTGTTAACCGACGAAGGCTGATGCGAAGACGAGAGAAACAATAGTCATTACCTTAATGAGAATATTCATTGCAGGTCCAGAAGTGTCTTTGAATGGATCTCCAACGGTGTCGCCTACGACTGCTGCCTTGTGACTTTCTGAGCCTTTGCCTCCGAGGGCTCCTGTCTCTATGTATTTCTTAGCGTTATCCCATGCTCCACCTGCGTTGGCCATGAAAATTGCGAGGCAGAAGCCAGTAACTAAAGCTCCGGCGAGGAAGCCACCGAGAGCATCTACGCTAATGAAGCCAATGACGAGAGGAACGATGATCGCAAGAGCACCAGGAATGACCATTTCTTTTAATGAGGCCTTCGTTGAGATAGCGACGCAGCGGGCAGAGTCTGGAACAACTCCTTCTTCACCCTCACGTAACCCTGGAATCTCTCGGAACTGTCGCCTGACTTCTTCAATCATTTCTTGTGCTGCTCGCCCTACTGCATCAATTGTTAAGGCTGCGAAAAGGAAGGGCAGCATTGCACCTACGAATAGTCCAATGAATACACTCACTTCACCAATATTTAGCGAAAGATTTCCGCCTGCCATTTCAACTGCGAATTCAAAGCTCTTGAAGAGGGCCAGTGCGGTGAGCGCCGCTGAACCGACAGCAAACCCCTTTGCTATTGCTGCTGTGGTGTTTCCTAATGAGTCCAGTGCATCGGTTACTTCACGTACGCTTGGGTCTAATTCTGCCATTTCTGCGATACCGCCAGCATTATCTGCTATTGGACCGTATGCATCAACTGATACCACTACACCTGTTGTAGCTAACATACCGATAGCTGCTACTGCGATTCCGTAAATACCACCGTCTAGATTACCTATGGAATCGAAGGCCATTTCTCCACCCCAATACGCAATAAGAACACCGACAGCCAGAAGTCCTACAGATGCTGCCACCGAGACCATACCTGCTGATATTCCCCCAAGAATGGTTGTAGCTGGTCCGGTTTTAGTCTGATCAGCAATTTTCTTTACAGGTCCATAATGGTCAGAGGTGTAAAATTCTGCTGTTTTACCGAGCGCCCAACCGACTAAGAGCCCACCGATTACTGATATTGCTAAACCGTATGCGTTATCAAACGCTGTCTCTTGACCAAAGAGCCACCCAGCAAGTATGACTGTGGCGATAACGGTGATAAGCATCGCGATATTCGTACCCATATGCAATGCGTGCGAAAGAGCCTTTGAATCAGTTGATTTCCCACCTTTTACGAAGAAAGAACCAATAATTGATGCAATCATGCCGGCAAAAGCTATCGCCATTGGGAATACGAGCAACGAGATGGTCACAGATTGCGTAGCATTTTCTGCTGCTAAACCAGTAGCAAAAGCCACCAAAGATATTGGAGCAATTATTGAACCAGCGTAACTTTCGAAAAGATCCGCACCCATGCCGGCTACATCGCCGACATTGTCACCAACGTTGTCGGCAATTGTTGCAGGATTCCTTGGGTCATCTTCCGGTATTCCTGCTTCAACTTTTCCAACTAAATCAGCGCCGACGTCAGCAGCTTTTGTATAAATACCGCCTCCAACACGACTGAATAAGGCGATTGAACTTGCACCAAGGCCATAGGCAGTTACAACTTCGAAAGCTTTGTCTACTTCTAATGCGAGTACAAAAACAATGTAAACCAGCATCAGACCTAAGAGGGCAAGTCCTGCCACTGAGAATCCCATGACGGCTCCGCCTCGGAATGCGATAGGGAGTGCTTTTCCTGGGCCGTCTTTAGCGGCTTGTGTTGTTCGTGCATTAGCCATAGTGGCTACTGTCATGCCGACATAACCAGCTGTTGCGGAAAGGATTGCACCTACTACATAAGTGACTGCTGCTAATGGTGCGATAAGTATTGCTATGAGAATCGCCATTGCTACGACAAAGATGGAAACCCATTTATATTCTTGATTCAAAAATGCTCGTGCACCTTTTTGGATTTCTGTCATCAAATGAACCATCCGGTCATTTCCTGGATCTGCTTTTTTAACATCTCGAAAGAAATATCCAGCAAGTATGAGGCCAGCGATCGCTGACAGGGCGGCTATATAAGGGATGGATTCCAAGGAACTCTCTCCTGATCTATTAGTTTCTGAACGCGCAATTTTACTTTAAATGCTTATTTTACTGCATAATTTTTGCGGCTGAGGAAACGCTAGTAAAGATAGTGGCTCTGTTCAAACATCAAGCAAGAAGGAAAACGTGACATCTGACCA
>JAQWOV010000004.1 GCA_029245675.1 Acidimicrobiales bacterium
CATGAAGGATGGACGGACACTGTTCTTATAGAAAAAGGGGAACTTACTTCTGGATCTACGTGGCATGCTGCCGGGCTTGTCCCACATTTCATTGGCAGCCTCAATATGGCCAAAGTTCATGCCTATGGTGTCGATCTTTACAACAAACTCGAAGAAGAAACTGGACTTGCCACCGGATGGCATGGATGCGGCGCTATACGACTCGCCATTACTGACGAACAAGCGGAATGGTATCGCTACGTCCAAGGTGTACTCGAGTTGATCGGTATTGAATCTCATCTGATTAGCCCAAATGAAATTCCAGAACATGCACCTTTAGTTGAGGATCTTTCTGATATTCGTCTCGGGTTTTGGACTCCCCATGATGGGTGGTCTGATCCGACAGGTTCCACTAACGCCATGGCGGCCGGTGCTCGGCAATTAGGTACGGAGATCGCCCGCCACACTCTCGTTACCGGTATGCGGCAACTACCCGACCGTCGTTGGGAAGTCACGTGGGAAAAAAACGGAGAGCAAGGAAAAATTGTTGCTGATCATGTCGTTAACGCTGCTGGGCATTATGGCCCACAGCTTGGTGCAATGGTTGGTCTTGACGTCCCCATCGTTTCAATGATCCACCAATACCTCATCACCGAAAGCATGGATGAGATTACTGCACATAAAGCAGCTACCTCTAAAGAAATGCCGGTTATTCGTGATCCTCGTTCATCGGCCTATTACCGATATGAAATAGACAGTCTTCTCGTTGGGCCTTACGAAAGAGAAAATGCAGAAACTTACGGGGTTGACGGCATCGACTGGGATCTTCATTTTTACCTCACTGACCCAAACTTAGAAGTGTTGATGCCTTGGTTGGAATACACCGCCCAACGTATTCCCGCATTCGCTGATGCTGGGATTAAACAAGTTGTCTCTGGGCCAATAACTCACACCCCTGATGGCGGTTACTTGATGGGGCCCGCACCTGGGTTAGAAAATTATTGGATGTGTGTCGGTGCTTCTATTGGAATCACTCAAGGCCCTGGAGCTGGCAAGTATTTAGCGCAATGGATGGTTCATGGGCAAACAGAAATCAACGTAGCGGAAATGGATCCACGCCGTTTTGGACCGTGGGCAACTCTGGATTACACCGTTGAAAAATCAATTGATGAATATCACGAGATGTATCAAGTAAGAATGCCTGGAGAATACCGTCCAGCGGGCCGCCCATTAAGAAAAACTCCGATATATGACCATCTGGATGCTCTTGGAGCGCAATGGCAAGATGTTTGGGGTTGGGAACGAGCCGCATATTTTGGTGAGCCCGAAAGTTATTCATGGCGACGTTCCAACGCTTTTAATCATGTCGCTGACGAAGTGATAGGAGTTCGTGAACGAGTCGGTATTGCTGATTTAACCGCGTTTGCGAAATTTGAAGTAACTGGTGAGGATGCTGGCCGTTTACTCGATCGGATCAGCGCAAATCGTCTTCCAACTACTGATGGCGGCATTCGTCTTTGCCATCTTTTAACAGAACTTGGCGGCATTGAAGGCGAAATGACCATAACTCGCCTTGCTGATGACCGGTTTTATTTGAATTCAGGGATCACCGGAGAATCCCATGATTATGACTGGATGATAAAGCACATCGAAGAAGGGGAAGATGTAAACGTTAAAGATGTCACCGGCAATTATGGGTTGCTTGCAGTCACCGGGCCCCGTGCTCGTGAAGTTCTCGCCCCGTTAACCAATGCCTCTCTTGATAACGAGAACTTCAAATGGCTGACCGGTCAAGAAATTGAGGTCGCTGGAGTTCCTTGCATCGCTTTACGTGTTTCTTATGTTGGAGAACTTGGATGGGAGTTACATCATTCAATTGATCAAATGCCTGTTCTGTATGAAGCAATAATTGCTGAAGGTTCAAAGCATAAAATGACTCACTTTGGTTCTTACGCCATGAATGTGATGAGGATTGAAAAAGGTTACAAAGCCTTTGGTAGCGAACTAACTACTGAAATAACTCCTATTGAGGCTGACCTTGAACGTTTTGTTGTTCTGAATCGAGATTTTGTTGGTAAAGAAAGTGTGGTAGCTCGTAAAGAGCAAGCTGGCAACGATAATTCTGGTCTTGAAATGGTTTTGGTTTATGCCAGTGTTGATGTCACGGATTCAGATTGTCGAGGGAACGAGCCGTGTTACGCCCCTGATGCTGGAGCAGGAGATTCACCTATGGGAGTGACCACGAGCGGAACCTATAGCCATAGCACGGGGAAAAGTTTATGTTTTGCCTACGTTGATCCTTCGTTTGCCACCCCTGGAAGCCATTTTGCTGTAACACTATTCGGCGAGCGTCATATCGCGACTGTGTTGGATAGTCCAGCTCACGATCCAAGTAATGAAAGA
>JAQWOV010000008.1 GCA_029245675.1 Acidimicrobiales bacterium
GGTGCTTGAAGGTTAAAAGGAGATGTGAGAGCGTCGAATTGAAGCCCAAGTAAACGGCGGCCGTAACTATAACGGTCCTAAGGTAGCGAAATTCCTTGTCGGGTAAGTTCCGACCTGCACGAATGGCGTAACGACTTCCCCACTGTCTCCAACGTAGACTCAGCGAAATTGAATTGCCCGTGAAGATGCGGGCTCCCTGCGGTCAGACGGAAAGACCCCGTGCACCTTTACTACAGCTTTGCAGTGGTATTATGGGTTACATGTGTAGGATAGGCGGGAGACGTCGAACCAATGCCGCCAGGTGTTGGGGAGTCACCCTTGAAATACCGCCCTTGTAATCTGTGATATCTAACCCGAACTTCGGGGACCCTGCATGGTGGGTAGTTTGACTGGGGCGGTCGCCTCCTAAAGAGTAACGGAGGCGCTCGATGGTTCCCTCAGGCTGATTGGAAACCAGCCGTAGAGTGTAAAGGCATAAGGGAGCTTGACTGCGAGAGGGACACCTCGAGCAGGTACGAAAGTAGGTCTTAGTGATCCGGTGGTTCCATGTGGAAGGGCCATCGCTCAACGGATAAAAGGTACGCCGGGGATAACAGGCTTATCGCCCCCAAGAGTCCATATCGACGGGGCGGTTTGGCACCTCGATGTCGGCTCACCGCATCCTGGGGCTGAAGCAGGTCCCAAGGGTTGGTCTGTTCGCCCATTAAAGCGGTACGCGAGCTGGGTTTAGAACGTCGTGAGACAGTTCGGTCCCTATCCTCTGCAGCCGAAGGAAATTTGAGAAATGCTGTCCCTAGTACGAGAGGACCGGGATGGACGTAGCTCTAGTGTGCCAGTTGTTCCGCCAGGAGCATGGCTGGTTGGCTACCTACGGAAGGGATAACCGCTGAAAGCATCTAAGTGGGAAGCCCGTTTCAAGATGAGATTTCCCACCGGGAAACCGGGTAAGGCCCGTGGCAGACCACCACGTTGATAGGCCGGAGGTGTAAGCACGGCAACGTGTTCAGCCGACCGGTACTAATCGGCCGAGGGCTTGGATTATCATCAATATTTGATTCTGATGTTCGTGTTTGCTGTGGAGGACTCATAGAGGACTTTATTTTTTGACAATTGATCGTGAACTTGCTCCAAGGAGTGAGATCGCAAATTTTTTCGGTGGCGATAGCGACGGGGACACACCCGTTCCCATTCCGAACACGGAAGTTAAGCCCGTCAGCGCCGATGGTACTTGGGCAGAGATGCCCTGGGAGAGTAGGACGTCGCCGGATTTCTCAAGTAATGGGCGGGACCAATGGTCCCGCCCATTCATTTTTTCAGCCAACTATGTATCTAGACAACCAACTGTGTATCTAGGCAGTAGATTTGATCCATGTCTTCTTCAGGAAATTCTCGTGAACGACGTCCCCAGAAGAGGAGTGGTCCTCAGTCGAGGAATAATTCTCAGACAAATAAAAAGAACTCCAATAATCGATCGCCTAAGAATCAGAATTCCAAAGGATCAAGTTCCATAGATCGGCGTCGACGAGAAAGAGAGAACGAACCAAAAGTTGATCGACGCCGTCGTGACCCATATAACGCCGGACCAAGCTCTTGGGGAGGGGTTGCACGTCGTGGCGCTGGATGGTTAGAGGTAACAGAAAAAATAGAGAGTCCAGAGCGAAACAGAAACACCGCTTACGCAAGGCCTGAACCGACTTATGAAGACAGGCGAGCCAAAGCTATTGAGGAAAAACAAACTAGAGACAAAGTGCGCTATGAAGCTGGTGCTGCTGTCAACCGAGCCAAGAAACGGACGCATAGAAGCGCGGTTGTAAAAAGGTCTCTTTTGCCAGCAAGCCCGAGAAAGCTCCCAGACGCAGAAACATCATTAGTGAGAATTCTCGGAAATCAAGATGGGCGTCGTGCATTAAGACGCTTACTTGAAGCAAGCCAGGCATTTGAACAAGAACGTTTTTTTGAAGCACGCAAAATTCTCATCCCACTAGAGAGACAAGCCCCCGGGGTAGTAGAAATAGCAGAGATATCTGGCCTTACCCTTTACCGACTTGGACGTTGGCGTGAAGCAGCGAAAAAACTTGAAAAAGTTAGAGAAATTTCTGGAGGAACTGAACAAAATCCAGTTCTTGCGGATTGTTATCGCGCACTGGAATGGTGGGTTGATGTTGAAGAACTTTGGGATGAATTACGGGATGCGTCACCCTCGGGATCTTTAGTCACCGAAGGAAGGATAGTTGCCGCAGGTGCCTTAGCTGACCAAGGTAAAGTTTCCGCTGCTATTAATATTTTAGAGCGCGGGTGGAGATTCCCTAAACGAGCGAAGGACTATCATTTGCGGCGCGTCTACACCCTTGCTGATTTGCATGAACGGTCTGGAACGATTCCTAAGGCTCGTGATTTGTTTGTTTGGATCAAACATCAAGACAAGAATTATGGAGATGTTGCATCCCGGATTGAGGCTTTGCAATAGCGATTCAAAAACGAATAATTTAGATAGAGAATCATGATCAAAGAAAAGACATCTAAGGTTTTCGCGCCTAATGTAGTGAAGGCAATAAAGCACTCTTACAAATAACAGGTAGATAAATGAATATTGAACAAATGAAAAAAATTAGAGAAGATGAAGGCTTTATTGCAGCATTAGATCAGAGTGGCGGAAGTACGCCTAAAGCACTCCAAACATACGGGATAGAAGAAGGCACATATTCTGATGAAAATGAAATGTTTGATCTCATACATGAGATGAGAACCCGAATAATTGTTAGTCCAAGTTTTGAGGGTGATCGTATACTCGGGGCAATTCTTTTCGAAAACACTATGGATAGAGAAATTTCTGGTCAAAGTACTGCAAGATACTTGTGGAACTCTAAACGAGTAGTTCCTTTTCTAAAGGTAGATAAGGGACTTGCAGACGAAGAAGATGGGGTTCAGGTAATGAAGCCGATGCCAGACCTTGATGAGTTGTTGGACAAGGCAAATAGCGCGGAAATTTTTGGAACTAAGATGCGTTCAGTGATTAAATTTGCTAACCCTTCTGGAATAGACAGAGTCGTAGATCAACAGTTCGCTATAGGTAAACAAATACTTGCTGCTGGACTTGTTCCGATTATCGAACCAGAGGTAGACATAAATAGTGCAGAGAAAAGAGAGTCGGAAGAGTTGCTTCGCTCAGCAATTGAGAGAAATCTTGAAGATATTAAAGATCCCCACACAGTGATGCTTAAACTTACTCTTCCTGAAGAAGATAACTTCTATGAGTGCTTCGTAAATGATGATCGGGTTCTTCGAGTCGTGGCTTTGTCCGGCGGCTATAGCCGGTCAGAAGCTAATAGTCGCATGTCGCACAATAGTGGTCTAGTCGCCAGTTTCTCGCGCGCATTAACAGAAGGTCTTTCAGCGAATCAATCTCAAGAAGAGTTTGATTCTCATTTAAATGGTTCTATTCAGGAAATTTTTGAAGCTTCAAACACATGAGGGGTGAAGGGTTCTAATGACAGATTTAGAGGAAGACTCAAAGATAGATGCAGTTGATCGCGTAATCATTCGATTCGCTGGAGATTCTGGTGACGGAATGCAACTCACAGGAGATCGTTTTACAACAGCTAGTGCTATTCATGGAAACGATTTAGCAACCTTTCCTGACTACCCTGCTGAGATTAGAGCCCCAGCTGGCTCCTTGGCCGGAGTTTCAGCATTTCAAGTGCAAATTTCCGATCATGACATTATGACTCCAGGCGATGCTCCTGAAGTCATGGTTGCAATGAATCCGGCTGCGCTTAAATCAGATCTTCATCTACTGACTCCAGGCGGGACCTTAATTGTTAATCGGGACACTTTTGAAGAACGTAATCTTGCAAAAGCTGGCTATGACTACAATCCGTTGGAAGAAGGAGAGGATCTCGAGGGTTATAGAATCATATCGGTTCCGATGACTTCGCTAACGAAAGAAGCCTGTAAGGACCTAGGAGTTAAACCGAGAGACGCGGAGCGTTCAAAGAATTTCTTTGCTTTAGGTCTTGTCTCATGGATGTATAGCAGACCTACTGAACCAACTTTTGAATGGATAGATGAACGGTTTGCTGGGAAAGAGCAGATTATTTCTGCAAATAAAGCCGCTTTTTCAGCAGGCCATGTTTATGGGGAAAGTGCCGAATTAGGGGATCAACGCGTAGTGGTTAAGGCAGCTCCACTTGCATCAGGAACTTATACAAACATCAATGGAAATACCGCACTTTCTTGGGGGCTAATTGCGGCTAGTCAACTATCTGATTTACCTATATTTCTTGGAACTTACCCCATTACCCCCGCTAGCGACATTTTGCATGAATTAGCAAAGCATAAAGCTTTTGGCGTAACAACTTTTCAAGCGGAAGATGAGATTGCAGC
The DNA here is from genome assembly GCA_029245675.1 of Acidimicrobiales bacterium. Taxonomy (GTDB): domain Bacteria; phylum Actinomycetota; class Acidimicrobiia; order Acidimicrobiales; family MedAcidi-G1; genus MedAcidi-G2B. Next base: position 4,384 of record JAQWOV010000008.1, read on the forward strand.
AGTCGGAGCAGCTTTAGGTGCTTCATACGGGGGGCACCTCGGTATTACAACTACAAGCGGCCCTGGTGTGGCTCTCAAATCAGAAACAATGGGTCTGGCGATTTCTCTTGAACTTCCTCTTGTGGTTGTGAATATTCAGCGAGGCGGACCGTCTACAGGATTACCGACAAAGACAGAGGCAGCGGATTTACTTATGGCAATGTACGGTCGACATGGCGAATCTCCCTTGCCAATCGTGGCAGCTCAAACCCCTTCCGAGTGTTTCTTTGCAGCTATAGAGGCTTGTCGAATCGCAATTACTCATCGCACGCCAGTAATGCTCCTTTCAGATGGGTATTTGGCAAACGGTTCAGAACCTTGGTTGTTGCCGGATGTAGATGCCCTTGAACCTATCAATGTTGAGTATGCGACAGAGTTCAATCACATTGGCGAAGATGGAGAGGCCGATTATTGGCCTTATTTAAGAGATGAGAAGTTAGTGCGTTCCATGGCGATACCTGGAACACCTGATTTGATGCATCGGATTGGTGGAATCGAGAAAGAGGATGGTTCAGGAAATATAAGTTACGATCCGGCTAATCATTCTCGAATGGTAGAGATACGAGCAGAGCGAATAAAGCGCATAGATGTTCCTGATGTAGAAGTCGTTGGCGATCCTGATGCAGAAGTTCTGATTGTCGGGTGGGGATCAACTTGGGGTTCGATAACTAGTGCTTTGGGGCGGGTACGTTCCAGCGGGCATAAGGTGGCTCATGTCCATCTAACTCATCTCAATCCATTTCCTAAAAATCTTGAAGAAGTTTTGAAGGGTCGAAGCCATATTCTTGTTCCTGAGATGAATACCGGTCAACTAAGTTTGATGTTACGAGCGGAGTATCTTGTAGATGCTAAACCAATTAGCAAAGTCGCTGGACAGCCCTTCACCGCTGGAGAACTTGAACAAACTATCCTTACTTATGTTGAAGAAAAGAGTACGTCATGACTGATGTAATGGATTCAGAAGCCGTTCCAGAAACAAGTAGAGCGGACTGGCAAAGCGATCAAGAAGTTCGTTGGTGTCCGGGGTGTGGAGACTATTCTATTTTGACTGCTCTTCAACTGCTTCTACCTGATCTTGGAGTCCGTCGAGAGAAGACAGTGTTCATCTCCGGAATTGGTTGTGCCGCTCGATTCCCTTACTACATGAATACCTACGGTATGCACAGTATTCATGGTCGTGCTCCTGCTATAGCTACTGGATTAGCTTTAGCGAGACCTGATCTTGATATATGGGTTGTAGGTGGAGACGGAGACATGCTCTCAATAGGGGGCAATCATCTAATCCATGCTCTTAGACGAAACACGAATATCAACATACTCTTGTTTAACAATCAAATCTATGGACTCACTAAAGGTCAATTTTCCCCAACAAGCGAGGCCGGGAAAATAACAAAGTCTTCTCCTGTGGGGTTGATTTCTGAACCATTTAATCCCATTAGCGTCGCCTTAGGAGCAGAGGCGAGTTTTGTTGCTAGAAGCCATGACATGGATCGTAAACATTTACAGGAGGTATTTTCTCGTGCCCATGCTCATCCCGGAGCTTCATTCGTTGAGGTGTATCAGAATTGCAACGTATTTAATGATGGAGCATTTGCAGAAATAACTAAAAAAGATTCAAGAGATGACATGCTCATAAATTTAATCCATGGAGAACCAATTCAATTCGGAAGTGAAAGACAATTTGGAGTAGTTCAGACTGCAGATGGAGTAGAAATAGCAAACGTGAATGAAGTAGGAATTGAATCTTTGCTTGTTCATGATGAAACACGATCTAATCCTTCAACTGCTTTTGCGCTCTCTCGGTTAGCTAAAGGCCCTACTGAGCCAACGCCTGTGGGTGTTTTTAGAGCCGCAGTTCGAGAAGAATATGCTTCAGCGATGAGCGGTCAAGTGATGGGGGTTGCTGAAGAACGCGGCAAAGGTCAGTTGAAAGACTTATTGCATTCACTTCCTACCTGGGAAGTTTGAAACCTCGCGTAGGTCAATATTTATGGGATGGGCTTTAGACCTTGATGGGGTTGTTTGGCTAGGCACTGAATCTATCCCAGGAGTAGCAGAGGCAGTAGCTGCTCTCCAAAGCGCTGGAGAGACTGTTCTTTTCGTTACGAATAATTCTGGCCGCCGTGTATCAGATGTCGAAAATAAGTTAGCTAGTCATGGAATAGACGCTCAAGGAGGAGTTATAACTTCGGCTATGGCTGCTTCTCAATTAGTGAAACCTGGAGAAAGAGTACTTGGGATGTGTGGTCCGGGATGCCGGGAAGAACTTGAGTCTCAAGGAGCAATAGTGGTTGAAGAAGGACCAGTTGATGCAGTAATTGTCGGGTTTCATGAAAGTTTCGACTACTGGGGATTGACTGCTGGTATTCAAGCAATTCTTGGAGGTGCACGTTTCTTAGCAACTAATGAGGATGTTACTTACCCTGCAGAAGATGGGATTCGCGCGGGGGCTGGGAGTATTGTCGCTGCGTTACAAGCCGCAACTAAAGTCAAACCAGAAGTAGCAGGAAAGCCCCATCAGCCTATTTGTGATCTGGTTATAGCAAGAGGTGGAGAATCAGGAATCGTAGTTGGTGATCGCCCCGATACAGATGGGCTTTTAGCTAAATCTTTAAATTGGAAATTTGCTTTAGTTCTAAGTGGTGTAACAGGTGAATCAGAATTACCTACTGATCCTGTTCCAGATAGCGTTCATCGTGATCTCCCTGCTTTAGTTGAAGAGTATTTAGGGTGAGCCGAAGAAGACTTGATCAAGAGTTAGTTCGACAGGGTTTGGTTGAAAATAGGTCGCATGCTCAAGAAATGATTAGAGCTGGTCGAGTGACGGTTGACGGGGCCCCCGCTGATAAAGCATCGCGTATGGTGGCGCCGGTTCAATCTCTTCAAGTTGCAGGAGACCCTCCTCGCTATGTGAGTCGTGGTGGCTTAAAACTTGAAAGCGCTTTAGAGTACTTCAATCTAGATATTCAAGGGCATAAAGCTATAGATGTAGGGTCAAGCACAGGAGGGTTCACCGATTGTCTTCTTCAACATGGAGCGTCTTCTGTAGTTGCTTTAGATGTAGGTCGAGGACAACTGCATCACCGGTTGTTAACCGATGAAAGAGTAAATGTTCACGAAAGGACGAATATCCGCCATGTCGACCCCACGGAGATAGGAGCACCTTTCGATCTTTTAGTTGCGGATCTGTCGTTCATCTCTCTAACTTTAGTTTTGATAAATTTACTTGATTTAGTCAATGATGGATCTTCGTTACTTTTACTTGTTAAGCCACAATTTGAAGCAGGAAAACATCAAGTCAATGAGGGAAAAGGAGTCATTAAAGACCCGAAAATATGGAGTGAAGTTCTTAACGAGGTTGAAACGTCGGTTTGCGCCAATAAAGCCGCCATCATAGAAGGCATGGTTTCACCAATAACTGGAGCAGAAGGAAACGTTGAATTTTTGATACATGTCATCAAAGGATCTGAAACTCAGGTATTTAAAAAGAATAAAATTGTTCAAGAGGCGGTAGATCTTCATGGGGATGGAGAGAATAGATGGCAGTAGTTGGATTAGTTGTCCATGAAAGACGTCAAGAGGCCATAGATCAAGCTGCTGATTTGGCTCAGTGGTTATCAGATGAGGGACATATGGTTCATCATCCATTAGTGGGTGAAAGTTCTCATGACCTAGATCTAGTAGTGAGCCTTGGGGGTGATGGTTCGATACTTCGCGCGGTTGATTTGATTGGTGAATCAGATATTCCGATACTTGGAGTTAATTTTGGCCAACTTGGCTATCTGACGGCTTGTGAACCTTCTGGAGTGAAAGAAACAATTCTTGAAGTTCTAGATGGGCAACAGAATATTGAGGACCGTATGATGTTGCATGTCAAGGTCTGCAAAAAAGATGGAACCCTATTAGGGGAAACCCATGTCCTCAATGACGTAGTAGTAGAAAGGCAAGGGCCCACGGTGAGAGTAGGAGTGACACTTGATGGGTCATATTTCACTTCATATGCAGCAGATGGTCTCATAGTGGCAACTCCAACTGGCTCAACAGCCTATGCTTTCTCTGCGCAAGGCCCCATTGTGGATGCTTTGCATGAATCAATTCAAGTAACTCCAATATCTGCACACATGCTGTTTGACCGCACCATGGTCTTAGCTCCCACGACAGAGGTCAAAGTAGAGGTATTAGGTGGAAGGTCTGCTGTTTGTAATGCAGATGGGCAAGAGCTTGCGGTTGTTGAAGAAGGAGACCAAGTCATTGTTACTGCTAGCACTCAAGTAACACGATTAGTAGTTCCAAGAGATCGACACTTTGCCCATGTGCTGAAAAGGAAGTTTGGACTTGAAGATCGTTAAAGAATTTAAGACTTGTTTATGATGTTCCGCGCGCGGAGGCGGGGTTCCCGATAGATTGATATTCCGTGACGAAGCACATTTTTGTGACCGGCGGTGTGGCAAGCTCTTTAGGCAAAGGGCTCACTGCAGCCTCTCTTGGAAGACTCCTCAAACAAAGAGGCCTAAAAGTTGTTATTCAGAAACTTGACCCTTACATCAACGTAGATCCTGGAACTCTGAATCCGTATGAGCATGGCGAAGTTTTCGTCACAGATGATGGCGGAGAGACCGACCTTGACCTTGGCCACTATGAGCGTTTCATTGATGAGAATTTGACCAGAGAGTCCAATGCGACAACTGGTTCAATCTATTCCACGGTTCTTGCAGCAGAAAGACGGGGAGACTACTTAGGTCGAACAGTCCAAGTTATTCCACATATAACTGATGAGATAAAACGGCGTATACGTGTGTTAGCTACTGATGAAGTAGATGTGGTGATAACTGAAGTGGGTGGAACTGTTGGAGATATTGAAATTCTTCCATTTCTAGAAGCGATTCGTCAGTATCGTCTTGATGTCGGCCGTGACAATGTTTGTTATGTGCATGTGACTTTGATTCCCTATATTGCTCCTTCCGGAGAGCACAAAACAAAACCCACGCAACACTCTGTAATAGAACTTAGAGGTCGAGGTATACAACCTGACGCAATAGTGTGTCGAAGCGATGAACCTATAGGAAAAGATTTAGCTAGAAAGATCGCTAATCTTTCTTCAGTTCCATCTGAGGCGGTCATTAACGCTCCAGATGCTGGAAGTCTTTATGAAATCCCCTTGGTCATTCATGACGAAGGGCTTGATGATGTTATTTGTGACATACTTCGTCTCGAAGCGAAAGCTCCGGATCTTGTTGAATGGAGAGAATTAAGCCGCAAAGTTGAAGCAGCAAGTACTCCTATTCAAATAGGTTTGATCGGCAAGTATGTCAGCTTGGTTGATGCTTATCTTTCGGTAGTTGAATCTTTAAATCATGCGGGAATACAACTTGGGGCTGAAGTGGAGATTGATTGGATACAGGCGGAAGATATTGAAGGGTTATTAGCCTCTGGCCGTCTTCAAGGTTTAGATGGAATAGTTATACCTGGAGGGTTTGGTGAAAGAGGAATAGAGGGGAAGATCGCAGCAGCAGGATATGCACGGGAAAACGGAATTCCTTGCCTCGGACTATGTCTTGGACTGCAATGTATGACTATTGAGTTCGCCCGAAATGTATTAGGACTAGAGCGGGCTCACTCCACTGAATTTGATTCGTCTACTCCACATCCGGTCATCGATCTCATGGATTCACAACGAGATGTGACTGACATGGGTGGAACAATGCGACTGGGCGCTTATGTGGCTCAACTTAAACCTGGATCGCAAGTTGCAGGGTTATATGGGGAAGAAGTGGTTTCTGAACGTCATCGTCATCGTTACGAATTTAACCCTCGTTATAGGTCACAGTTCGATGAGACCGACTTTTACATTTCAGGTGAATCGCCAGACGGGCGCCTAGTTGAATTTATTGAATTGAAAAACCACCCTTTTTGGGTAGCGACTCAAGCTCACCCAGAATTTAAGAGTAGACCTACGCGGCCAGCCCCATTATTTTTGGGTCTTGTTCAGTCCGCACTCGAACGAGCAGAAGGAAGAAATCCGCAACTGTTAAAGACTGAAACATCTGTCAGCGAATAATCCGTGGGAAAAGGTTTTCGGAAAGTCAGTGAAACTACTCTTCACGAAGGATTTGTTGTCACCTATAACCAAGCAACTTTCGAAGGGCCGCAAGGGGAAATCCTAGAAAGAGACGTGGTGCGTCATCCAGGTGCGGTGGCGGTAGTAGCTATAGATGAGGATGAAGTGATTCTAGTCAACCAATATCGTCCAGCTTTAGAAACTGTCACACTTGAGATTCCAGCTGGAAAACTTGATGTAAGCGGAGAAGAAAGAATTGATGCAGCCCGCAGGGAGTTAAATGAAGAAACTGGATTAGACAGTGAGGAGTTCACTCTTTTGTCAGAATTCCATAACTCAGCAGGATTCACTGATGAACTGACTTCAATTTATTTAGCAAAGAATTTAGTGCCTACGGAAGCCAAAGCAGTAAGCATTGAAGAAGAATATCTCACTGTAACCAGAGTACCTTTTGAGAAAGCACTGCAATTTGTGGCTCAAGGGGTAATTACCGATGCAAAAACAGTAATTGGACTTTTGGCTACAAAGTCAATGCTTAATAGTTGATAAATGCTGGTTTAATTACCGGTCTTTTCTTAAAGTGGAATAAGCCGCTACGGTTACTAGAAGAATTTAACTAAGGGAGAAATTATGCTCGCAGCCGTCCTCACACAGGTCCCAACTGAAGAACTCATTATTGCGGATGACATTACGCTTCGCGATATCGCACCTGGCGATGTCCGAGTAAAAATTGCTCATAGCGGTGTTTGTCATTCAGACCTTTCTGCTATGAATGGAACAATTCCTCTAGAGCCGCCAGCAGTGTTAGGCCACGAAGGAGCCGGAGTGGTAGTAGAAGTTGGTGATGGAGTCACACATGTCGCTCCTGGCGATCACGTAATCATTGCTTTCTCTCCACCGTGTGGAAATTGCAATTATTGTGTCAACCGACAACAACCCAATCTTTGCATGGCAGGGTTTCTGACACAGCCACAATTCCGACAAGGCGATACCATCGTTCGCGCTATGACCAACGCTGGTACGTTTGCGGAAGAAACAATCGTTCCTGCTATGGCCGCAATAAAAATCGACAACGATGTTCCATTAGATGTTGCAGCATTAGTTGGATGTGGAGTAACGACTGGAGTAGGAGCAGCATTAAATACCGCAAAAGTCACTCCAGGCTCATCAGTAGTAGTTATCGGAGCAGGAGGAGTAGGAGTAGCTGCTATTCAAGGTGCAGCAATTGCAGGGGCATCCGAAATTGTTGCAGTGGATCTCCACGAAGGAAAACTTGACCGTGCAAAAGCGTTTGGTGCGACTCATGCAGTACTGCCAGATGATTTGCCAGCAGCGATGGCAGAGATCACTGGGGGAGACGGATTTGATTTTGCTTTAGAATGCATTGGACTGTCTTCAACCATGAGGCAAGCCTTTGACCTCACTCGCCGAGGCGGAACTGCCTGTGTTGTCGGAGTGGGCCGCATGGAAGACACCTTCTCTCTTTCAGCATTCGAGCTCTTCTTTTCAGAAAAAGTACTAGTTGGTTCTTATTACGGAGGAGCTGACGTTCGTTCTGACTTCAATAGATTCCTACGTCTTTATAAATCCGGTCGTCTCGACCTAGAGGGCATGATCTCACGTCGGATAAAGATTGACGAGATCAATGATGCAATGGCATGCATGGGAGATGCTGACATCATTCGCCAAGTCATTGACTTCTGAAAAGAAAAACTCAATAAGGTAACCTAAGATACTGAAAGCATCAAAAACTGGGGGATAAATATGCGTATATCAGTCAACTATGACCAATGCGAAAGTAACGGTATTTGTGCGGATATTGCTCCTGATCTTTTCGAGATTAGAGAAGATGATTTCCTCTATGTCCTAAACGAAACACCAGATGAAGATCGACGAGAAGATTTAGAGGATGCTGTCCTTCGCTGCCCAAAACAAGCCATCTCAATTTCTGAATAGTCATCTGCTCTAGTACTGACAGACTTACATCGGCCTAGATCAGATATGCATTCATACATGAGAATGGGCACAAGACCACTTAGCCTTTTGATCGTTCTTTTCTTATTTGTAGTGATCGGATGCAGTTCAAAAGACTTCAATACGTTTGACCAAGAGATTTTTGAAGAGTCAGTTCCCTTATTATTAATTCCAGACAATCCCGAAATTGTGACTTCAGTCAAATGCCCTGCTTTTGTGGTGAGTGAAAATACTTGTACTGCAAATATTGCTGGAACTGAAGTGACTTTCGTAGTTGAAGGCCCGGATGCTTCAGGACAAATAAATGTTGTTCCTGAATTTGGAATAATCCGGGCAACAGACATCGACCAGAAGGTGAAGACTCAACTTGATTCTGATTTAGGAGTAAGCAATCAGGTAACATGCAGTCCGAATTTGAGAGTTGCTCAGAGCGGACAAACTTTTTCTTGCATAGCGACAGATCCTTCTGGAGAGGCCCATCTCTTTATGGCCGATATTCAAGATACTCAAGGTAACTTTCACTTACGGCTAGATACAGGAAATTAAATTATGAGCAACAGAAGAGATCGAAGAGCACCCGATGTAGTAGGTATCGGTAATGCAATAGTTGATGTTCTCTCCCCAGTAGAAGAAAGCTTTATTCAAGAGCATCAACTTGTAAAAGGAAATATGACTCTAATTGATGCTGACCGCTCACAGGAATTATATGAAGCGATGCCTCCCGGCAAGAAAGTAAGTGGTGGTTCAGCAGCAAATACGATGGTTGGAGTTGCTTGTCTTCAAGGTTCAGCTGCTTATATTGGCAAAGTTAATGATGATCCTCTTGGCAATTACTTTAGCGAAGATATAAGAGGCGCTGGTGTTGATTTCCAAGGACCAATAAAAGATGGAGATCTCCCTACGGCACGTTGCCTCATTCAAGTAACACCAGATGCGCAACGCACAATGAATACTTTCCTAGGGGTTTCTTCGTTTTTAGACAAATCCGAAATAGACGAAGACCTTGTTGCGTCATCAAGCACTCTTTATTGTGAAGGCTACTTATGGGATCGAGACGTAGCGAAAGAAGCGATTCGTTTCGCAATGGGTGTAGCCAAGAAATCATCTCGCAAGGTGGCTCTTACGCTTTCTGACGAGTTCTGTGTAGATCGGCACAGGGAAGAATGGCTTGATTTGTTGGAAGATCGAGTTGACATCGTCTTTTCAAATGAATCAGAGACCAAATCTTTATTTGAGACCGAGGACTTTTTAATCGCGGTAAAAGAACTTTCAAAGCTAGTTGATGTGGCTTTTGTAACTCTTGGACCAAGAGGTTCTTTAGTTATAGCCGGGAAAGAACGGATAGAAATACCGGCAGAAGAAATTGGTGGAGTTATAGACACAACAGGAGCAGGAGACTTATACGCATCCGGAGTGTTATTCGGGCTAAGTCAAGGATTTTCCTTAGAAAAATCAGGAAAAATAGGCAGTATTGTTGCGGCTGAAGTTATTAGTCACCTCGGGCCTCGACCTGAGACAGATTTAATAGAACTTGTAGAAAAAAATCTTAATTAACCCGACCAAACATTTTTATTCAGATGGAAGTAAATTGTTCTTATGACTGAACAAATGACATGCTTTGATGTGGAGACTTCAGATGAAGTAGCGACAGTGACCATGAAACGCCCTGAACGTTTCAACTCAATGATTCCTGAATTCTGGACAGAATTACCCTCATTGATTCGAGAGTTAGATAGCAGTGGAGAGGTGAGGGTCGTGGTTCTAGCATCCACAGGACGTCATTTCTGCTCTGGAATGGATCTTGCGGTTTTTGGAGACGGCGATAGTGCTACCAGCAGTAAAGATCCAGGACGAGTAGGGGCTATGACAAGAATGAATGTACTTCACCTACAAGAGACCTTTTCAGTATTTGAAAAAGTTCGGATGCCAGTGATCGCCGCTATTCAAGGAGGATGTGTTGGGGGAGCAGTAGATATGGTTACGGCCGCAGATATGCGTTATGCAACAGAAGACGCATTCTTTTGTATACAAGAAATCAACATTGGTATGACTGCAGACGTGGGTACTTTGCAACGTCTTCCAAAACTCATCCCAGAAGGCGTTTGTCGTGAATTGTCCTATACCGGGCGGAGAATGCCAGCTTCAGAAGCAAAATCAGTTGGGCTTGTAAATGAAGTATTTACTGATCAAGAGACCATGCTTGATGCCGTACACGAGGTGGCAGCAGAAATAGCCGAAAAATCTCCTCTGGCTGTTTGGGGTACAAAACAGATGATTAACTATGCTCGGGACCACTCCACTGCTGATTCTTTAGACCACATAGCAACTTGGAACGCTGGAATGTTTCGTAGTGGTGATATGAAAGAGGCATTTACTGCTCAGGCGGAAAAACGAACTCCTGAATTTGAAGACCTTCTTCCATATCGCAACGGGGTAAGCGGACTCTAAATACAACAGAGTTTTCATGAAAAGAATGAATTTCTAATATTTCTTTCAATCAGTCACCCCTGTGCGTAAGTATTTAATAGGAAACATAGAGAGCATCTCACACACTGCATAGAAAAATAGGACAAACTATTACTATGTTCGAAATATCTGCAAGAGATGCTCGCCGGATATCTCTTCAAGCTCAAGGGTTCACAGACTCAACACCCAAAGGTCCTATCGACCCTAGAGACTTTAAAAAAGCAATGACAAAAATGAATGTCATTCAGCTTGATTCAGTTCAGGCAGTATGCCGATCACATTATTTACCGATGTACAGCAGGCTAGGCGTTTATGAACAAGCAGATTTAGATCACTGGTTATGGAACTCTGGAAAAACTTTTGAAACCTGGTCACATGAGGCCTCGGTTGTTCAAGTGGAGTTAGAACCTTCGTTACGGTGGATGAAACGACAAGCGCGAAAAGGCGCGACTTGGGCTGGACTTCATAAGATGGCGAAACAAAACTCGGGGTATGTAGCTGGAGTTCTTGCAGAAGTTCAACAGAACGGACCAATTAATGCCTCTTCTCTTCGGGATCCACGTCCGAGAAAAGGCCAGTGGTGGGATGGTCGTTCAGACGGAACTCGGGCGCTCGACTGGCTATTCCGCACTGGTGAAGTAGGAATACGAAGAACATCAAATTTCAACAGGATGTATGAGCCATTTAGCAATGTGATCCCTGAAAAAATTCGCCATGAGGTAACTCCAGTTGATGAAGCAGCGCATCGAAACCTCTTAGAAATAGCTGCCCGTAGCCATGGAATAGGAACAGCAGCTGATTTGTCAGATTATTTCAGGATGAAATTGTCTGATGTAAGACCTCGTTTGGCTGAGTTAGTTGAAGATAAAAAACTATTTCTTGCACAGGTGCAAGGTTGGGAAGAACCTGCTTATTTGCACCCAAGATTCAAAAACGCGAGCCCTGTGAAAGCCCGGACGTTACTTTCTCCTTTTGATCCAGTGGTGTGGTGTCGCCCGAGAGTTGAAAGAATATTTGATTTCAGTTATCGCTTAGAGATCTATGTTCCGGCTAAGAAACGTCAATTTGGCTACTACGTTTTACCTTTCCTCTTGGGTGACCAACTTGTGGGACGGGTTGATTTGAAAGCTGACCGTTCTTCGTCAAAATTATTTGTTCAAGGTTCTTATGTGGAGAAGAAAGTGAATTCAGATCGAGTCGCTCAGCAGCTCTCAATAGAGTTAAACAGATTAAGGAAATTTCTTGGATTAAACGAAATCGTGGTTCGTCGACGAGGGAATCTATCTACCAAACTGATACAAGTTCGACGCGATTCGTAGAATCCTCCTAGTGAACAAATAGTATTTTTATTAGTCATTTTGGCGGTTGGTTATGCAAGGCGACTATTTCAAGATGTAAAGTCAATATTGAGGGGAAAGACGATCTTATGACTGATATTGATGAAGAAACCGATAGCGAGCATTATCTCCTTCGGTCGAAGGTTCGTACACCAGAGATGGAGATGAGCGTACTTGGGGCTAATGTCGCGGCAGCAGCTGACCTTGATATTGCAGAGATTAATCCGGCGAACCCTCATCTATTTAGAGAGGATCGCTGGCAAGAACATTTTGCTCGTCTTCGAAGCGAAGATCCGGTGCACTTTAATGAACTTGAAACAGCTGGAAGATACTGGTCAGTAACGAAATATGACGATGTGCGGGCCGTGGATGGTGACTGGGAGACATACTCGTCTGCGAGCGGCATCACTCTAGGTTTGAAAGAAGCCCCCACCAGTGGCAACATTCAAACTTTTATAGCGATGGATCCTCCAAAGCATACTGAACAACGAAAGACAGTACGGAGTGTTTCGGCTCCAAGCAATTTACGAAACATTGAGCCAATGATTCGAGAACGAACTGCTGCTCTGCTTGATTCTTTACCTGAAGGAGAGGAATTTGATTGGGTAAATACCGTTTCAATCGAATTGACAACTCTGATGCTTGCCACCTTGTTTGATTTTCCTATGGATGACCGAAGTAAGCTGACTCGCTGGTCCGACATCGTTTTTGCAATTCCTGAACCAGGCGGGATCATTGAAACCCAACAACAGCGAATTGATGAACTGACGGAATGCGTTCACTACTTTGACAAACTTTTTGAGGAGCGTCGCGGAAACCCAGGATTTGATCTCGTTTCTATGCTTGCTAATGGGGAAGCCACAAAAGATATTCCTCCATTTGAACAACTCGGCAACCTGTTGTTGTTGATTGTTGGAGGCAACGACACAACTCGTAACACGATGACTGGAAGTGTCTACGGGTTGAATAAGTTCCCTGATCAATACGACAAGCTCCTCGCTGACCCAGATCTCATCTCAAGTTTTGTTCCCGAAGTGATCCGATGGCAAACCCCTCTGTCTTACATGCGTCGTACAGCTACTAGAGACACTGAGCTTGGTGGTAAGCAGATCAAAAAAGATGATCAATTACTCATGTGGTACATATCTGCCAACCAAGACGAAGATGTTTTCGAAAATGCTCACGTGTTAGACGTTGAGCGCCACAACGCCGACCGCCAACTTTCATTTGGTTACGGCATTCATTTCTGTATGGGAAGTAGGGTCGCTGAACTTCAACTACGCGTGCTGTGGGAAGAAATTCTGCAACGCTTTGCTCGCATTGAGATTCAAGATGAACCTGAACGGGTTTACTCAAGTTTCGTTCACGGTTACTCGAAGCTGCCAGTAAAGGTCACTCGTAAATAGAGTTACTCCTGAATGTTTAACCAGTGCCGGTAACGGACTAAGTGCCCTAAAGATTCAACAGCCCGATCAGCGGACGCGTAACATACTCTGCCGGATTCACGCACAGCAGCCACCATCGGATTCGATGGGTCAGCAGTAGCTAACTCTGAAGCCACTAGAACTGGAGTCTGGTGCTTAATAGAGGCTTCTATCGAAGCTTCGGCGTACCGTCTTTCTTGACGTTCATGAAAATCAACGATGCGTTCAAGTCCATGATCAGGGTAGAAAGGCCCAGATTTAGTAAGAGAGGCAGTGTTTCCTTGGATTCCTAAACCCAATTGAATGATCGCGTCAATGGATGGGTGCGAAGCGGAGACTTCAAGTAGGTCAGGAATTGTGTCTCGAGTTTCTCCACCAGCAAGATCAACTGGGTTGTTACGGCTCCAGCGCGGCGGAAGCATCTCATTTATTGAATCCATGAGATCTTTTGGCAACGAAATAAGGTTAAGGTCACGATGATTGGTAATTGCGTCAGCGGTGATGACGCCCCAGCCGCCAGCAGTGGTAAGCACAAGAGTGTCTCCACCTGAAGGAAGAGGTTGAGTGGCGAAAGTAGCCGCAGCTTCAAAAGCGGATTCAATGTTTCTCGCATGAGTTATTCCCGCTTGCCTCGCCATCCCATTAAATATTCGCCCGTCACTCGCCAAGGATCCAGTATGTGAAGCAGCCGCACGCTGCCCTCCGCTGGTGGCCCCACCTTTAACCATGATGACCGGCATTCTTTTAGTGACATCTTTTATTCGCTCAAAGAACTCTCGCCCGTTTTTGAGCCCTTCAACATAGCAAAGAGCAACATCGGTTTCTTTGTCATCCGCAAACCATTCAAGATAGTCAGCGATAGAAGTGTCAGCAGCGTTACCTGCTGACACTGCACGGCTTATTCCCACCCCATACTGGTTCGCATAGTTTTGGAATGCTGAAACAAAATTTCCAGACTGAGAAGCCACACTTATACGACCTTTCGGCGGATAAGGCGCAACTATCTGAGCACAGAGATCCATTGGGGTAGAAACGATCCCCTGACCATTAGGTCCAGCGACCACAAGACCAAGTTCGTTACTTAATTCAACAATTCTTTTTTCTGCTTCTACACCTTCTCCACCGGCTTCTGAGTATCCGCCAGTAACCATAAACACCGCTTTGACACCCAATTCAGCCGCTGAACGAATCAACTCCTCATTTGCTTGAACAGGCGTGCAAACAACTAGAAGATCAGCCGCCCCATGTGGAACTTCGTTAATAGAGGAAAGAACAGGCTGATCTAAAAGCATGCCCGACTCACGCCCCACCGCAAAAACATTACCGTTATAACCACATGACAGAATGTTGTGAAGAACTACAAACCCAAATTTTCCTGGATGGCTAGACACTCCAGCGATGATTATGCCTTTGGGCTCAAACAAAGGAAGAAGGTCTCTAGTCATCACTAACCTTCAACAGTCTCAACTAAAGCATCTACTGCTATTGGCACACCATTAGCCACTATTAATGGATTTAGATCTACAGAAAGAACCTCTTGATCACTTCCTAAATCGCCAAGGGCGCACAAAACATTGATTAGAGCTTCTCGGTCGACAGCCGGTTCCCCTCTAAAGGAATCTAATAAAGACTGCATTGAAAGATCATCAATTAAGTCGCTAGCTTCAGATCTGCTTAGCGGAGCAAGACGGAACGCCACATCCGCCACAGCTTCAGCCAAGATTCCTCCTATCCCAAGCATGACACAAGGACCAAACTGTTCATCTCGAACAAGACCAACAATCAGTTCTCTATTCCCGCGAATCTGTTCTGAGACCAAGAGAGTTACTTCTCCGTCATCGGCTGTTACAGAAGAGAGCAACTCATCCGCTGCTTCTTCTACAGCGTCTTCGGTCTTGAGATTAAGTCTTACAAGCCCACGTTCTGTTTTGTGGGCAATCTCATCTCCACATAGTTTGACTACTACAGGAAACCCTAAATTTTTGGCAAGAGAAACTGCTTCTTGTGTGGAATCAGCAGTTTCCCAATTTGAAACAGGTATTCCAGCTTCTGATACAAGAAGTCGAGATCGGGATTCGGAAAGAGTAGGCATAGTTCAATATAAATCAAAAGGAATTAGTGATCTAAGTCTATTTATGCAAAACTCGTTTATGGCTTGGATTGAAACAGTTCCTGACGATGAGTGGAAAGACGGACCGTTATCCGAACTACTTCCACAAGTAGTAGATCCTCAGTATGAGCGAGTAGATCATATTATGGCAGTTCATTCTCTGAACCCTGAAGGACTAAAAGCTCATTTAGGAATTTATCGTTCAGCGATGTCAGGGACTGCGACTCTTCCCAAATTAGAGCGAGAAATGATCGCTCTAATTGTGAGTCTTGAGAATCACTGCCATTATTGAGTTGATCACCATCGGCGCGGTCTGCGCCAACTGTTAAAAGATGGTTTGAGCGAACTAGTTCACGAAGAAGAGCTTCTCGCTTCACTAGAGAGCGATTGGCGAAATGCTGACGTTTCCGATAAACAGCGGGCAATGCTTAACTACTCTTTCAAACTGACAGCAACTCCGTGGGATATGGAACAATCTGACGTGGAAAATTTACGTCAAGTTGGGTTCAGTGATCGAGACATTCTTGATATTGCAGAAGTAGTTGCCTATTACGCCTATGCGAATCGCGTCGCAGATGGTTTAGGGGTATCTGTTGAATCTTGGATTCCAGATGAAACTATTTAATTTATGAACTTGATATTTCCTTCAGAATCAATATGAGCGACGTTACCGCTGTGAAAATTCTGAAGATTTTCTTTTGATGTAATAAGGACCGGCATAGATAAACCGTAAAGTTCTTCAGCGACAATGGATCCAAGAAGAATATGGGTGTCCATTTCTGAAAGAACAATTGCGACAGGACCGGCTTTATTGCGAATTAGCTCTAAAACCACAGAACTAGACGAGCTTGACCCACGACCGTGTTCCATGGCTAACACAGTCCCAGTTACTGAAGACCCGACTTGCGGATGATGCACATCTGTAATTTGACCTGTTTCGGGATCTAATCCTCCCCAGAAACTCAAAGGCTCGTCCAGGCGTAACATAGGTCCAGAGATTTCCTTGTTACTGCTCATTAGTCCAAATACTTTCATCGAGAACGACTCTTCCCGCAATAGCGGATGCAACACAGTCAGCGGTGCTTGCGAAAATCACGTCAATTCCGAGATTGCTTGGGGCGTAGTAAGCCCATTTCCCAGAGTCAGTCATAGCCGGCTTGTCTGTATTGGAGAGAATAGGAGTGAAGTAGGTGCAGGTATCGCCGACTAAAGAAACTCCAAAAGAGCGAAGTTCGTCGGCCCATCCTCTTAATTCAAGTTCTAGAAGTATGTCGCGTCCAGCAGATACGTAAAAATCGATTTCTGGATGCTTATGTTTTCCGAGAATATGTGATCGCAAGATAGCAAATTCATCAATTGAATAATGAGGAGTTCCTAGAGCGATAGTAGCTAAAGCTGTTCCAGTAGAGGAAGTTAACTTTGATCTCATCATCTGGAGATCCTCAACAGAAACTTTGATTAAGCCTTGCGGGGCATTGTCACCAAGTGCTGCATCAAGAGTCTGCGCTTCAGGAGTGCTTCCAACGACATGGAACATACCAACAGACCCCGTAGAAGCAGCAGCGGCACCAAGAGCTCTTAGTCGGTATTCAGATTGTTTATGGTTCAAACCATCAACAACTGGGACCTGTGTCCCTGTCGTAGAGCCTATGAAAGCACCTAGAAGTGGAAAAATTTCATCATGGTCAAACAAAGAAGGGGAGAGGTGTCCTACTTCATATACAAGGCTCGCATACCTATTCGCATCTAGGTGCAGTCCGGCATCTGGAGTTCTTCCAGTAATTGCTGCACAAATATCAATCAAATCTCCGTACCTGTCGGTTCGGGCTCCAAGCACAGAATTGGCGAACACTATTGCATTTGATTCAGCCCAAACGATTTGGTCTCCGAAATTAGGTCTTTCTTCAAGTAGATAAGGAGCGCATGTCCAAGTTGGTTTACATCCCATAGATTCATAAAGGTCTGCGAGTTGTCGCCCCCGTAGGGCTTCTTCAGGATCTCCGCGGTAAAGATCAGGGTGAAGAAGGTCCATAGATGAAACGTTCAAAGTAGTGGGAACCTTGACTTGAGCGCCGAGCTGAACGAGCCGGTCTGCAAAATCAATTGTTGATAGACCGTGATATAAACAGGAGTCAATATGGGCGCTACTGATATCAATAAGACGGTTAGCTTTCACTGTTTCACCAAGACGAACAATGATACGCATAGACATTTCAACAGCAGCTCCATCACGTCCATCAAGCATCTCAAGATCGTCAGAACTTAGATCTAAAGTCATAACTGAATCACAACCCGTTGCTACGCATCTTTACTATTTAAACCGGATTGACTTATCAAAGTTTGATATCCGGGCTTGATGATGTTGTTAATTATCTCTAAACGTTCATCAAAGGGCCAGAAAGCACTTTTCATCGCGTTCACAGTCAACCATTGAAAATCTTCTAAATCCCAGCCAAAAGATTCATGAAGAGACAACATTTCTGAAGTCATTGAAACATCGCTCATAAGACGATTATCGGTATTTAAAGTAACTCGAAACCCTAATTCTCGAAGCAAACCAATGGGATGTTCACCAATACTGCTAGCGGCACCTGTATGAACATTGGAAGTTGGGCAAAGTTCTAGTGGTAGGCGCCGGTCTCTAATGTACGAAGCAAGGCGACCTAGGACCGGAGACCCTTGTTCATCAAATGTGATGTCGTCGATTATTCGAACGCCGTGACCTAAACGCTCAGCGCCACAAAATTGGACAGCCTCCCAGATTGAAGGAACTCCAAAAGCTTCGCCGGCATGAATAGTGAAATGAAAATTTTCTCTTCTTAAGTATTGGAAGGCTTCTAGGTGAAGAGTAGGGGGAAACCCCGCTTCTCTTCCAGCTATGTCAAAACCAACTACACCTCGGTCCCGGTGACGAACAGCTGCCTCTGCTATCTCAATAGAGTCATCTGCGGTGCGCATAGCAGTAATTAGAGTGCCGATTGTTAAATTTGAATTTTTGCATCCTTCGGCGAAACCTGCAGTCGTGGCTTCAATAACTTCGTCTAGTGAAGACCCTTCACTAGTCATTAGCGAAGGAGCGTAACGGACTTCCGCATAAACAACCCCATCTGCGGCAAGGTCTTCAGCACATTCAGCTGCTACTCGATAACAGGCATCAGTAGTTTGCATAACTCCTACTGTGTGTTGAAAGGTCTCTAAATAAAGGGACAGATCTCTACGGTCAGCTCCTCGATGAAACCACTCAGAAAGCTCTTTAACATCAGTTGTGGGCAGATCCTGATAATTATTTTCTTCAGCTAACTCAATAATTGTTTTTGGACGCAACCCACCATCTAAGTGATCGTGGAGCACGACCTTAGGGGCTTTTTGAAGTATTTCAGGGTCCATCGTTAGTAAAGAATCTTGTTAAAGAAGTCTTTAGTGCGTTGATGTGTTGGATTGTTGAAAATTTCTTCCGGTAGCCCCACTTCAACTATTTCACCTTCATCTATAAAAACCAGTCGATCGGCAGCAGCTTTAGCGAAACCCATTTCGTGGGTTACAACTACCATGGTCATCCCATCTGCCGCTAATTTCAACATGACGTCTAGAACTTCTTTCACCATCTCTGGATCTAAAGCGGATGTAGGTTCATCAAACAACATAATTTTAGGTTTCATAGCTAGTGACCTTGCGATCGCCACGCGTTGTTGTTGACCGCCAGAGAGTTGACGAGGAAAAGATTCAGCTTTTTCTGGGATTCCCACTCGCGCGAGTTGCTGCATAGCGATCTCAGATGCCTCTTTCTTGTTTTTCCCGCGTACTTTCTTCAAAGCTAAAGTAATATTCTCGAGCACAGTCAGATGTGGGAACAGATTAAATTGCTGAAAAACCATTCCCACTTCAGCTCTAACTGAATCAATGTCTGTTGATGGATCAGTTAGATCAAATCCATCAACAACAACTTCCCCTTCAGTGGGTATCTCAAGAAGATTAAGGCAACGCAGAACAGTTGATTTTCCTGAACCACTGGGTCCAACGATTACAACAACTTCGCCAGCATCAACCTCTAGGTCAACGTTTCTTACGGCATGAATTGTTTTGTTGAAAGTTTTTGTTAGTCCACGTGCAGAAATCATTTATCGTTCTCCTTTCCGATCTCGGGTCATTCTTCGTTCAAGAACAGAGAGAAGAACAGAGAGACTTAGAGTCAGGAGAAGGTAGATGAAGGCAACCACGAAGTATCCTTCTCGAAATTTGAAAGTGCTAGCAGAGAATTGTCGCGCTCTTTGAGTGATTTCAAGTACTCCTAGAACTGACAGCAGAGATGTATCTTTCAAGATGGCGATGAAGTCATTTCCCAAAGGTGGAATGATTGCACGCATTGCTTGAGGCAGGACGACAGAGTTCATTGTTTGTCGTCGAGAAAGACCAAGGGAGCGTCCCGCTTCACTTTGACCTGGAGAAACAGATTGGATTCCACCACGAAAGATTTCAGCCATGTACGCGCCATAAATAACTGAAAGGGTAACTGTTGCTCGCATCTCAAAGTTAAGGAATTTGTCAAGCTCTAGCAAAGGTATGAGTATTAGAGCAACAACGAAAATAAGCGGAAGTATTGGAATTCCTCGAATGATTTCAACGTAGGTGCGAGCAATATTCCGGAAGAAAACATTTTTTGAAATCTGGCCCATTCCAACAAGTAACCCCAGTACCAAAGCTATGCCGAAGGATTGAAAGGTCGCTCTGATGGTGACTCTTAGTCCTGGCCATATGCGATCCCAAGCAAGTTCGTAGTTACTGTTGAAACTTATTTGCCAAGCCATCCACCCAATCAGGACAAGTACTAGTACGCCCCACCACGGAAAGGTGTCCCACCATGGTCGACTATCTCTTACCCGTCGCTTTTTCGGCTTATTGTCGGCCATTTTGTCTCCTGGGCTCCAAACTTCTGTTATGTAGACCTTAACGCATTATGTCAGAACGTTAGAAGGGCGGGGCTTAAAAGCCCCGCCCTTCCTATTAACAATTGTTCTGACTAATTAACCAGCAGCGGAAATCCATCCAGCTACGGTGTCAGCGTTGTCGGCCATCCAGCCAGCGGCAAGCTCTTGCACGTGTGCTTCAGAGCCGTCACCATTGGTTTGATCAACCTGAAGTATTGAAATATCCAAGATAGATGGACGTATTTGCGGCAATAATGCTGCAAGATGCGGATCACCTTCAAGGAGGTCAATACGGGCTGAAACCTGGATATCGGCAGCTTCCCAACCTAACTGACAAGGTTGAGTACATTCATCGGCACCAAGGCCAGTGAATCCTTCACCCTGAGTATGGTTTTCGCCACCGTCTTTGCCAAGTGGGTTTGAATCGTCAAGAACATTCTCGACGCTCACCCAAACAACATCAACGCCAGGAACCATCTGAACTACATAAGACGCAGGCGTCCAAGTGTAGATAATGGCTGGTTCACCAGCATTTACTTTGTTCATAAACTCAGCGAACAGAGCGTCATAACCAGCTTTGGTTTCAACAAAGTTGTCCCAGCCAGAGAACGCAATCATGTTCTCAATAATGTCGTCACAGGTCCAATCCTCAGGACACCCGAGAATTTCACCTACGCCGTCACCATCAGAGTCGAACTGTGAATACAGAGACTCATCAGCATTGATCTGATCGATAGAAACGATGTTGTTGTCATCAGCCCATGACTTGGTCAACAGGAATCCCTGAACACCAGAGTCTTGGAAAAGACCATCAACAGCCATTACGTGATCCGCTACAAGCGAACCATCAGGCAATTCGTTTTCATACCAAGAGAAGTGACCTGGATACCAAGAGTTTGCCCACATGTGACAAGCACCCTCAGCCATCGCGGTATACGCATTTGATGGCCCAAGCTCAATCTCTGAAGGATCAGAAACGCTATAACCAGC
>JAQWOV010000003.1 GCA_029245675.1 Acidimicrobiales bacterium
CCTCCCGTAGGAGTCTGGGCCGTGTCTCAGTCCCAGTGTGGCTGATCGTCCTCTCAGACCAGCTACCCGTCGTTGCCTTGGTGAGCCGTTACCTCACCAACTAGCTGATAGGCCGCGAGACCCTCCCGAAGCGCCGGAGCATTTCCTCAACTAACCATGCGATTAGTTGGGGATATCCGGTATTAGCCCGAGTTTCCCCGGGTTATTCCAGTCTTCGGGGCAGGTTTCTCACGTGTTACTCACCCGTTCGCCACTCACTCATATGACCCGAAGGTCGAGTGCGTTCGACTTGCATGCATAAGGCCCGCCGCCAGCGTTCGTCCTGAGCCAGGATCAAACTCTCCATCAAAATCTCAAGAAAAACTGTAAACAGTTTTTCCCAGAAATCATTTGTGCGGAATCGTTTTTCAACGAAACCGACGCGAGTGTGCCGATCCAAGAATACTAATATTCTTGATCGACTGGCTTCAGGTCAAAGATGATCACCTAAATGATCATCGCTGTCCGTCAGTGCTTGAATTAATTGTTCAGGGTCTGACCAGAAACGACTCGCGATCGTTTATGGCCAGCCCGCACTGGCTTTTTCGTCCTCTGTTCCGTTTTCAAAGAGCACATGATGACCTTTAGGTCATCAGGCAGTCAGTCCTTACGACTGGTGGTGCCCGTAACTGCAGCACTTTATGGTTACTTGAACCATTGATTTGCAGCCACCGCGCTTAGTTAAGGAAAAATAATTCCTGAACTTGTGCGCCCCGCAACGATAACGTTGAAGCAGGCTTGTATCAACCCTTTATCCCTTATTTCCGGGAATTTTTATAATTTCGGAAATTATGAAACAACGAGTAAG
Organism: Acidimicrobiales bacterium; assembly: GCA_029245675.1. Lineage (GTDB taxonomy): Bacteria > Actinomycetota > Acidimicrobiia > Acidimicrobiales > MedAcidi-G1 > MedAcidi-G2B. The sequence continues at coordinate 848 of JAQWOV010000003.1, forward strand.
TGTCGAGAGCGTCGACCCTTCTGCAAAAGGATGAAACGCGAATCCTCAAAAGCTTCTTCAGGCATCTCTGAAGACTCTGAATCTTGGCGAATTCCATTGATTGACACCCCTCCGCCTTTTATCGTTCGACGGGCATCGTTCTTTGATTTACATAAGCCGGTCTCAACTAAAACTTCAATTAATGACTCTGAATTTTGAAGATTTTTTCGAGAAAAAGATGTTTCTGGTATAACGCCCCGTAGAGCTTCGAGAATCTCATCTGTTGGCGGAGTATCTCCAAAAAGTCCCTGAGCTGCTAAAACTGCTTTTTTTGTTTCTCCTGATCCATGAACAAGGGTGCAAACTTCGTCAGCTAGACGCCGTTGACCGACTCTGAGTGAAGGATCTTGACAATGCTCAGCTACTACCTCTTTGACTTCTTCAACGCTCAACAACGTGAGTTGAAGGAGCATTTTCTCTACATCATTGTCATCAACGTTTAGAAAGTATTGATGGAACTGATACGGGAGAGTTCTTTCAGGGTTGAGCCACACTGTGCCTTCAGCGGTTTTGCCGAACTTGCCTCCGTCTGAACGTTTAATAAGAGGAACAGTTAGCCCATAGGCAACTCCCCCTGTACGCCTACGAATCAAATCTATTCCCGCAGTGATATTTCCCCATTGATCAGAACCGCCCACTTGCATTTCGCATCCATAGCGCTGGTTCATTTCATAGAAGTCATTTGCTTGTAAAAGCATGTAACTGAACTCTGTGAAAGAGATCCCTTGTTCGCTCTCTAGGCGCGCTCGTATAGATTCTTTACCAAGCATGGTTCCTACAGTGACATGCTTTCCGACATCACGAAGAAAATCTAAAACATTTACGTTAGAAGTCCAATCTAAGTTATTTAGAAGCATTGAAGAATTTGGATCTACTGAATCTGAGTTTTCTAACTGAATAAACGATTTCATTTGAGCCGCTATGGCCTGAACGTTGTGCGTCAAGGTTTCTTGATCTAAAAGATTTCGTTCCTCTGATTTGCCACTGGGATCTCCGACCATTCCTGTCGCTCCACCTGCAAGTGATATCACTCGATGCCCAGCGTCTTGAAATCTTCGTAGAAGCAATAAAGGTAAAAGGCTTCCAACATGCAAACTATCGGCAGTCGGATCAAAGCCGCAGTAAAGCGTGATCGGTGATTCATCTAATCTTTTTGATAGAGCTTCCCGGTCAGTACTGTCAAAAATTAATCCTCTGCGATCAAGGTCATTTAAAAATTCGTTACTAGTCACCCTTCAACGATGGCCTATAAAGTGACTCAGGTCCAACCTTTTCGCATATATTGTTGAAACCTTCCTTCAGTGACATCTTTTCTGGCCTTCTACAGGCCAGAATAGATAGTAATTATGGGAACTTTGATCCAACGAATTGTCTTAATTTTTTTAACTTGTTCTTTGACAGCAACTGCTTGCTATCGCTCCGAGTCTCAACAGTTTGAAATAAACATTCCTGAACAAGCACAAACTTCAGTTGTGGTCTCTGCAAATGGAACATATATCACCTCGCTAGTAGCACCAGAAAACAGGTCGATCATTCGTGAGATTGAAGAAATCCCAGAAATGGTTCGTAACGCAGTGATAGCTATTGAAGATGAACGATTTTATAGTCACGATGGAATCGACTTAAGAGGAATAATCCGTGCAGCACGTTCTAATTTAGAAGCTGGCGGAATAAGTCAAGGCGCTTCAACGATCACCCAGCAGTACGTGAAATTAGCAATTATTGAGAACTCTGAGAAAACTGCGAGTCGAAAACTTGAAGAAATCTGGTATTCGATGCGCTTAGAGGATCAGTACAGCAAAGACTTTATTCTTCTTCAATACTTGAACACGATTTATTTTGGACATGGAGCTTACGGAATTAAAGCTGCTGCTTTAACTTATTTCAATAAAGATGTCCAAGACCTCTCAGTTCCAGAAGCAGCGATGCTTGCAGGGGTTATTCAGCGCCCTTCTTATTACGATCCGCTACTGAACTACAGCAATAGTCTTCGCCGAAGCCACATGGTCCTAAATCGTATGTTGGCAAATGAATTCATAACCGAAGAGGAATATGTAGAAGCCTTAGAATCTCCTCCCGTTCTTGAAGAATATTCTGCACGCCTTGACACTGTTTATGAAGCAGGCCATTTTGTAGAAGAAGTACGTAGATGGTTTCTAGAAAATGAAGACATTGCTGCTACCAGAGCGGAGCGCGAAACTCTTCTTTTTGAAGGTGGCCTTCGGATAGAGACCACTATTGATCTTGATCTTCAATCTGAAGCAGAGTTAGCCGTAGAGCGCCATCTTCCACTCGGACAAGGGCTTCCAGATGCATCTGTAGTAGTGATGGATCCTCAGACCGGCTTTGTTCTTGCGATGGTTGGCGGGCGAGACTTCTTTGCTGAAGATGAGGATGCCAAAGTCAATTTAGCTGTAGGCAACGGCCGCCAAGTGGGTTCGTCTATGAAACCTATAGGTTTAGCTGCTGGTTTAGAAGCGGGATGGAGCGCCACCGCTGTTTATTCTGCTCCTAATGAGGCTGAGTTTGACATTCCTGGCGCTACTGGAGAGTTTGCTATTTGGAAAGTTAGTGGAGGCGCTACCGGGTATCGTCTTCCTGATCCTGATCCTATAACTGAAGAAATTCCTGATCCTGAAGATGTGACCTTAGTTCAAGCAATGTGGGGCTCATATAACACTGTCTACGCTCAGTTAATAATGGGAATTGGCCCTGAACGACTGGTCTCTATGGCTCGTCGTCTTGGCATCCAAAGCCCAATCGAAAATGTCTATTCAAGTATTTTGGGCACTTCTGATACAACCATGCTGGATATGGCCTCTGCATACAGTACATTCGCTAATCGAGGAGTTTCAGTTCCCCATACGTATGTAACGAAAATAACTCGACCTGATGGAACGACCTTATGGGAATGGGAACGCGAACAAACTCGAGTGCTATCAGCTTCTTTAGCAGATCAAATGACCTGGATTCTTGAAGGAGTAATAGAGAATGGCACCGGTTGGCGAGCTGATTTTGGTAGATCGGCAGCTGGCAAGACTGGAACTACACAAAACTATGCCGATGCAGTTTTTGTGGGATATACACCACAAATTACAGCTGCCGTCTGGGTGGGATACCCAGAGGGTCAAATATCAATGGTGCCGCCTTTGACTGACCGAAAGGTATCAGGCGGTACTTTCCCAGCTCTTATTTGGCATGATGTTATGGAATCAGCACATCAAAATTTGCCAGTTAACGAGTTCATAGAGCCCCCTCCTTCTCAAGCGCCAACAACCACTGAAGAACCTGAAGTTATTGTTCCTACTCCCGAACTGCTTGGATTGACTTTAGAAGAAGCTTCACAATTGCTTCTGGACTCTGAAACCGGGATCACTATTCTTACGTCTATAGAGATAGAAACTACAGAACATGATCCAAATGTGATCATCGGTCAATCGCCCATTATTGGGTCTACCATGGTTGAGGGTGGTTCAATGGTTTTGGAAGTTGCGGTTCCTCCCCCTCCTGTTTTAGTTACTGATCTACTTGGATTAAGTGTTGAGCAAGCTCAAATTTCAGTTGAATCAAGCGGATTGACTTTCAGTTCTGTTATTGCGGCTGATCCTGAAAATCCAGAAGCATTACCTGGAATTGTTTGGGCGCAAGATCCATTACAAGGTGCAGAATTGCCTGTAGGTTCAACAATTACTGTGCAAGTCACTCCAGAAGAAGAAGAAGAAGAAGAAGAAGAAGAAGAAGAAGAAGAAGAAGAATGATTGACGAACAGAATCAAGACTGGTCGAGATCTATAGTTCGATTTGGTCTGATCGTCTTAGTTGTTTCATTGATTGTTTTTTGGCTCTGGGCTTTTTTCCTAGCTCCGTCCGGGAATCCGGATCGCATAGAAGACAGAGCTTGGGCTGATAGTGCAGAGACCCTTTGTGCCGAATTTAGAGAAAAACTTTCAGATTTTCCTCCAGCTTCTACGGCAGAGTCTCCTGAAAGTCGTGCGAACATGATCGAAGAAGTAAACGTTCTTTTAGATTCTTTGGTTTTTTCTCTTCAATCTCTTGATGGGGGAACAGAAAGTGATCGTTTTCTCATTGAAAGTTGGCTGAGCGATTGGCAAATCTATCTTCAAGATCGTGACGCATATGTAGAAAAGTTGAGGGTAGAAGGGGATGTCGCTCCTCTGCTGACTTCATTACCTTCTGGATCTGGCTCACATCTTGCTCGTCAGAACGGTTTTGCTCGTGTCAACGATTTGGATTCCTGTCTTGATCCTGGTGACTTTTAGTAGAAATACTCTCTACGCCTCTTTCAGTTTTCTTACACATCGTCGCGCTAAACGGTGTACGCCTTCATCAACCGCTAGTTGATCGAGACTGTCTATTTCTATCCACCTGAGTTCTTGTGATTCATGGTTTTTTACAGGAACGGAATCCTTTGGGGCTAAGACTAGAAATCGGACATCATAATGATGGTGACGGTCTTCTTTTGGGGGGTTGACTTCATGAATATCAAGGTCAATTATTTCATCGAACACACGCAAATCTGGAATTCCGGTTTCTTCTATTGCTTCTCTTAGTGCAACCCGTGCAAGATCTCCGTCCCCATCTGCATGTCCGCCAGGCTGTAGCCATCGTTGAAGTTTTGTGTGAAAAAGCATAAGTACTTTACGAGTAGAAGGATCGAGAACAAGAGCTGACCCCGTTAGGTGTGCTGGACGGCAACTACGAAAGAGTGCTTCGGGAGAGTCTTCAACTAGCTGTAAAAACTTTTGCTTCTCAGCGCTATCTGGAGCAGCAAGGATTGATTTTTTTGGTTCAATGCCAGTTCTTGAAGTTAACTCATTTATTTCTCTAAATATCACTCTTTGAGCCGTTCCTGCTGAATTTTTAACTGCTTTTTGAACTCATCCAGTTGAACTTTTACCTGTTCTGGTCCAGCAGCACCAGGAGTAGTACGCATCTTTACAGCAGCACCTGGGGTTAAAAGAGCTGCAGCCTCTGGGCCTAATCTTTCGTCGGAAGAAATAAGTTGTGTAAGCGACTCTTCGCCTGCCAAAGCTGTAGCTACATGACCGCCAACTATGGCATGAGCTTCTCTGAAAGGAATACCCTTCGCTACTAAATGCTCAGCCAAGTCAATAGCCGCCGCATACGGGTTATCGGCATGTTCCTTCATTTTTTCAGCATTGAACTTCATTGTCTCTACCATGCCATTAAGGGCTAAGAGGAGCAACCGAGCTGTATCACATGCATCAAATAATGGTTCTTTATCCTCTTGTAGATCTTTGTTGTAGGCAAGAGGGAGGCCCTTTAGCGTCGCTAAGAAACCAGTTAAGTTTCCGATGAGACGACCAGCTTTACCACGAGCTAATTCTGCAACATCAGGATTCTTCTTCTGTGGAAGCATTGATGACCCGGTTGAAAAAGCATCATCTAACTCAATGAATCCAAATTCAGTACTTGCCCATAGAATCAGTTCTTCTCCTATACGAGATAAATGAACGCCTAAAAGTGCCAAAGCAAACAGTGCATCAGCAACAAAGTCCCTGTCAGAAACTGCATCTAGTGAGTTATTAAATCGATCAGTGAACCCTAGATCTTTCGCAACTCCATCTGGGTCAAGAGGTAGCGACGACCCTGCTAACGCTCCCGCTCCCAAAGGAGATACATCAGCATGATTTAGCGCATTAAGTAAGCGATCTGCATCTCTGCTCAATGCCCAGCCATGTGCCAATAAATGGTGAGCGAGCATGACTGGTTGTGCTTGTTGCATGTGTGTGTAGCCCGGAAGGTAAATGCCTTCTGAGGCAACTGCTTTCGACATTAGAGTCTTCTGGAATTCTGTTATCAAGCTAGATAATTCTTTCATCTCATTTTTGAGCCAAAGGCGAAGATCCGTTGCAACTTGATCGTTTCTGCTTCGACCGGTATGGAGACGAGCACCAGCTTCTCCTGCAATCTCAGTGACTCTTCTCTCAACTGCTGTATGGATATCTTCATCACTGGGTTCGAACACGAACGTTTCTTCAGATATTTCTTTCTCTGTCTGGTCCAGTGCGCTAAGAATCGCCTTTTTATCAGGCCCGCTAATTAAGCCCACCCGTTCCAACATGCGTACATGCGCTCTTGATCCTTCAATATCTTCTCTATACATTCTCATATCAAAAGAAAGGCTGTCGTTTAAAGCTTTAAGAGCTTCAGATGAGCTTCCTTTGAAACGTCCGTGCCAAAGCGTTGTCATGATTTCTCCTGACGTGATGCATTTCTACGGGCAACTGTCCGTAATCTCAATGCGTTTAATTTTATAAATCCTTCAGCGTCTGCTTGATCATAAGCACCTTGGTCTTCTTCAAAAGTTGCTACTGCTTCGTCAAAGAGAGTGTCTTTGGACTCTCTACCAACTACATCAATGTTTCCTTTGTAGAGACGGAGACGAACTTTACCATTCACATTGATTTGACTATGGTCGATCGCTGCTTGGAGCATCTCTCGTTCCGGGCTAAACCAGAAGCCGTTATAAATAATTTCTGCGTATCGAGGCATAAGTTCGTCTTTTAGATGTGCTGTGCCGCCATCAAGTGTGATTGATTCTATGGCTCTATGTGCTTTGAGAAGTATCGACCCACCAGGTGTTTCATAAGCGCCTCTCGACTTCATACCCACATAACGATTTTCAACTATGTCGGTTCTACCAATACCATTCTCTCCACCGACTTTGTTAAGTAATGCAAGAACTTCAGCAGGAGTCATTTCTTTGTCGTCAATAGCGACGACATCTCCTCTTTCGTAAGTTAGTTCAAGATAGGTTGCCTCATTTGGAGCTTGTTCTGGGCTTACAGACCATCTCCACATCTCTGTTGCGGGCTCATTCCATGGATCTTCTAATGGTCCACCTTCATAAGAAATGTGCAGCAAATTCGCGTCCATAGAATACGGAGATTCTTTGCCTCTCTTCATCTCAACCGGTATGTCATGTTTCTCTGCGTATTCAAGCAAACTTTGTCGGGAACCAAGTTCCCATTCTCGCCATGGCGCAATCACTTCTATATCTGGGTTAAGTGCATATGCTCCTAGTTCAAAACGGACTTGGTCATTTCCTTTTCCAGTAGCTCCATGACTAATTGCGTCTGCTCCTGTCTCCGCAGCTATTTCTACTAACCTTTTCGCTATAAGAGGGCGCGCTATAGAGGTGCCAAGTAAATACTCCCCTTCATAAAGAGCGTTCGCTCTAAACATAGGGAAAACATAATCAGCGACAAATTCTTCTTTAAGATCCTCTATATAAATCTCTTTAACCCCCATTAATTCAGCTTTTGTCCGAGCTGGTTCAAGTTCTTCTCCTTGACCCAGGTCAGCAGTAAAAGTGACCACTTCGCAGTTATACGTTTCTTGTAGCCATTTCAAAATGATGGAAGTATCAAGGCCACCAGAGTAAGCCAAGACAACTTTTTTTATCTCAGATTTTTTTGTATTCATTTTTTCTCTCATTCATAACGATTCTTGATTTATAATCCCGCCAAATGTCGGAGACTTTTAGTTAAAGACTCTCCGTCAGTTGCGCTCGTTGCTACCACCAATAAAGTGTCATCTCCTGCGACCGTTCCTAGCACCTCGGAAAGTCCTGCACGATCTAAAGCTGATGCAACGACATGAGCAGAACCAGGTGGGGTTCTCAAAACAATAATGTTGTCTGATGTCTTTATTTCAACCACCCACTCGCCCATTACACGACGTAAATGATCTTCAGGGAGTACTCGATCTACTGGGTACTCAGGAATTGCATATATGTTTTCGCCATTTGGGAGTCTGACTTTCACTGCTCCGAGTTCTTCAAGATCTCTAGAAACAGTAGCTTGCGTTGCTGTTATCCCAATGCCTTCTAACTTTTCTACAAGATCCGATTGATTTGAAATCAGAGAATCTGAAAGCAGTTGAGTTATCTGGTGATGCCGTTGAGCTTTACTCATCCTTTTTCCCTTCTTCAATATTCTTTTCAACCAACCAAGCTAAAAGGCCTCGAGCTGCGTGCATCCGGTTCTCTGCTTGAATCCATACTCGACTTGTTGAACCATCAACTACTTCATCTGTTACTTCCTCACCTCGATGAGCTGGAAGACAATGAAGAAATACGGTTTTTTCTCCAGCATGATTCATCAATTTTTCATTAACTTGAAATCCTTCAAATGCTTTATAGCGTTGAGTTTTTTCTTGTTCTTGACCCATAGAAGTCCAGACATCGGTATAAACCACGTCAACGTCTTTAACGGCTTCTTCTGGAGAGGTGTATTCCTCGAAACTTACTCCAGCGAATTCCAGCCGCTCCCGGTCTTGGTCAGCAAGTTTGTATTCAGGTGGCCCTGAAAACCTAACTTCCATTCCTAGAAATCCGCTGGCGATCGCTAACGACCTGAAGACATTATTTCCATCTCCTATATAGGTGATGGAACGTCCTTCTAAATCTCCGAATTCTTGTTGCATTGTCAATACGTCTGCTAGTGCTTGTAAAGGATGAGCTTCGTCTGACAATAAGTTAACTATTGGAACCCTATTTTCTCTTGCCATCCGTTCAACGGTTGAATGTTTGAAGACTCTTGCGCCAATCATGGAGTGGAAGCAAGAGAGTGTTTTAGTGACGTCCTCTACAGACTCGCGTTCATCTAAACCCACTTCTTCAGGTCTTATATAAATTGGGTGCCCTCCTAGTTGGAATACCGCCATTTCCATTGAGTTGCGTGTCCGTGCCGAGGGTTTTTCAAAAATTAGAGCCATGCCTTTCCCATCAAGATTTTTTGGGAATTCCTTCATGCTCGCGAATTTTAAAACCTCGGCAACTTCAGCGGCATCCAAGTCATCTACTTCAAGAAAGTGTCTCATTTTTTATTCTTCTCCCTTAGAACTATTCAAAACCTCTTCTAGAAGGGCTACGCCTTTATTCAACTCTTCTGTGCTGATTGTTAAAGGTGGAGCTAGCCGCAAAGACGTTGAAGTAACGCCGTTCACTACTAACCCGGCATTTAGACATTCCAGCGCTACTTCAGGAGCCGTCCGTTCGCCCAAAATTTTCGTATCAAGTTCTGCCGCTAAAAGAAGCCCAGAACCTCGAACGCTTTCTATTCCTTTAATTTTTTTGAGCATATTGACGAGTTCTTGTCCTCTCTCAGCCGCGAGTAACGGAGCATCTATCTCCTTCATGGTTCTTAAGACTTCTCGTGCTGCCGAAGCAGCTAATGGTTGACCGCCAAAGGTTGATCCGTGATCTCCTGGTCCGAAAGCGGCGGCCACTTCCTCAATAGCCCAAACTGCCCCAATAGGCACTCCGTTACCTAGCGCCTTAGCTGAAGTGACAATGTCTGGAGATATACCAGCGTGTTGAAAACCAAACCATTTTCCAGTCCGACCTAGTCCCGCTTGGATCTCATCCATGATCAGCAAAATGTCATAATCATCACAAATTTTTCTAATACCTTTTAAAAATTGTGGATCTGCAGGATTCACCCCTCCTTCTCCTTGAATCGGTTCAAGAAGTATGGCACCCACTGAGGAGTCAACTAAAGAAGCGAAATGATCAAGATCGTTCCAAGTGGCATGTCTGAACCCTTCTGGCAAGGGTTGGAATGGCTCATGTTTTTCTGGTTGTCCAGTGGCCGCCAATGTAGCCAAAGTGCGACCATGAAATGATTGAAGAGCTGAAAGAATAACGTGTCGTCCTTGGCCTTGATATTTTCGAGCCAACTTTATGGCAGCCTCATTAGCTTCTGCTCCAGAATTCTGGAAAATAACTCTTCCGGGAACCTCTATATCTGTTTCTTTTCTTATGAGTTCATCGAGTGTTTGAGCAACTTCAAGATGTGGATCTGTATCAAACAAATTTGATACATGAAGAAGGGTCTTTGCTTGAGTCGTTAGGGCCTCTGCAATTCTTGGATGGCTGTGGCCAAGACTGGTAACTGCTAATCCACACAAGAAATCCAAGTATTCTTTTCCATTTTCATCAAAAAGAACTGTGCCTTGGCCACTAACGAACTTGACAGGCGGCGGTCCATAATTGTTCATAAGTAAGCGATCAGAAGTCATTTTTTCTCCTGATCTGGAAGAACCATTGTCCCTATACCTGAGTCGGTAAAAAGTTCAAGCAGAATTACATGCGATATACGGCCATCAACCATATGTGCAGAGCCCACTCCGGCTTGTACTGCTTCAAGACATGCTTGAGCTTTTGGAATCATTCCTCCGCTTATCGTTCCATTGTCAATTAGGTTCTGTAAATCAGAAGACGTAATTTCAGAAATATGACTTTCAGGATCTTCCATGTCGGCACGTAGGCCTTCAATATCTGTCAAATAAAGAATTCGTTTAGCTTCTAACGCCGCCGCTAAGGATGAAGCTACTGTGTCAGCATTTATGTTGTAGGCCTGCCCTTCACCATCAGCGCCAATGCTTGAAACAACAGGTATGTGCCCTTCTTTCAACAAACCGTTAATGATTGTGGGATTGACCGCTTGTATCTCACCGACAAAGCCCAAGTCTTCATGACGGGAAGTAGCAGTGATTAGCCCAGCATCTTCTCCCGAGATTCCAACTGCTAAAGGACCATGGATATTGATACTAGACACTATGTCTCGATTAACTTTTCCGACTAAGACCATTCGAGCGACATCAAGGGTGTCGCTATCAGTCACTCGAAGTCCATCAACGAACTGAGAGTCCATGCCTAGCCGGTCGAGCATACTTCCGATTTGAGGGGCGCCGCCATGAACAACTACTGGTTTAATTCCTACTGATTGCATTAGAACTATGTCTTGAGCAAATTGAGAAGCTAGTTCATCATCGACCATTGCATTGCCGCCAATTTTAACAACTACAGTTTCACCGGAGAAATGTTGGATGTAGGGCAAAGTCTCCACTAGTACTGCTGCTCTCCGCTCAGGAGAGAAATTTTCTTCTGAAGTATTCATAGCTTTCCTTTAAGAAGTTCTCATATTTTCATCGATATATGCAGGGCTAAGATCAGTTGTCACAATTTGAGCAGTTCCAGAACCTTGACCTAGGTCTACATCGAGTTTGATTCGCCTGCCTGCCATATGCTCTTTGAGTAATTTTTCTTCAACAGATTGTGCTTCGCCATGGGCATAAACAACTTGCCCTCCATAAGAAATGGTTATTGTTTCGGGATCAAAGGTGATATCTGCCGCACCCATTTCTGCCGCTATACGCCCCCAGTAAGGATCCTCTCCATACCATGAGCACTTCACTAGTTGACAATTTGCGGTATCTCTAGCGCCCTTAAGTGCTTCAGTATCAGTGGCGGCTCCAGTTACAGCGAGAAACACTGTCTTGGTTGAACCTTCAGCATCATCAGCCATTTGAATAGCCAACGAAGCACACGCCTCTTTGAGAGCTTCTGCTAGTTCTTCTTTATTTGTCGGCCCAGATTCGCCAGATGCTAATAATAGAACTGTGTCATTGGTAGATTCTGCTCCGTCTACGGTCAAACAATTAAAGGAACCCGCTACTGCTTCTTGGAGCATTTTTGTTGCTGTCGGTGAATCGATTTGAGCATCAGTAGTTAAAACTGCCAACATGGTTGCCATATTTGGCTCAAGCATGGCCGCACCTTTAGCAATGCCTCCGACAGTGAAAGTTTCTTTTTTTATTTCTACAGTTTTTGGCACAGTATCAGTGGTCATGATTGCCTTCGCTGCATTCAACCCTCCTGTTGAATCAAGAGACTCCACAAGTTCTGGTATGCCCTTTTTTATCTTCTCAATTGGCAGTGGGTAACCAATCCAGCCAGTGGAACAAACCAGGACTTCTTCGGTCTTGCAACCTAAATGTTCTGCGGCAGATTTCGCCATAGCTCGGGCATCATTTTTTCCCTTTTCCCCGGTTGCAGCATTCGCATTTCCGCTATTAAGTACCACTGCAGCAGCTTGACCGCCAGTCATAGATAGATATTCTTTGCATATTTGTACCGGTGCGGCGGTCATCTTATTTGAGGTAAAAACCCCTGCTGCTGTTATTGGGACTCCGTCGGCGTGGGAAACTAAAGCCAGATCTGAATCTCCCGAGGGCTTTATTCCACAAGTAACGCCACTTGCGGAAAATCCTGAAACTGAGGTCACAGTCATGGCGTTACACCTGTAGTCGGTAATCCTTGAGTTTCTTCAAATCCAAATGCAAGGTTGGCGCACTGAATAGCTCCTCCTGATGCCCCCTTGCCAAGATTGTCAATTGCACTAATCACTATTAAATAGCCGGTGCGCGGATCAACACGTGCCGTGAGGTGTACAACGTTTGAACCAAATGTTGCCTTTGTCGAAGGAGACCTTTCATCAACTACCACAAAAGGTTCTTTCTCGTAGTAAGTAGCCAAGGTTTCTAATGCCGAAGTAGTGTCCATTTCTACTGTTGGTTGAGCGTAACAAGTTGCAAGAATTCCACGAGTCATTGGAGCCAGATGTGGGGTAAAAAGAACGGAAACTTCTTCTTCGGCCTTTATTGATAAGACTTGTTCCATTTCTGGAGTGTGACGATGATCAAGGAGTCCGTAAGCAGTAAAGTTTTCATCAACTGCGCAGAAGGTTGTATTTTCTTTTGGAGCTCGCCCCGCTCCTGAGACTCCTGTGGCAGCGTCAACGATAATTCTTTTCGTTTCAATTAAGCCAGATTCTACATATGGAGCCAAGGCAAGAGTTGCAGCTGTGGGAAAGCACCCTGGAACTGAAATGAGATTGGATTCTTGCACTTCTTCTCGGAAGAGTTCTGGGAGCCCGTAAGCGAAATCGGATAGTAAGTCTGGATTGGCGTGCGGAGCGTCGTACCAAAGTGGATACAAAGACTGATCTTTAAGGCGATAGTCTGCTCCGAGATCTATTAAATACTCGACGTCATCTCTCAGTTGAGGAACTATTTCTTGAGATGCTCCGTGCGGGAGACAAAGAAACACGAGATCACAGTTCTGAAAGATTTGGGTATTGGTTGGCGCAAAAACTAGGTCTCTATATTCAGCTGATAACCCCGGATAAAGGTCTGATACTCGTGCTCCGGACATTGAATCCGCTGCTGCAACTTCAACCTGTAATTCGGGATGAGAGGCACATATTCTAAGTATTTCTGCACCGGTGAACCCGGAAGCTCCGATGATTCCAACTTTTTTCATGAAATAAATATACAATTAACTGCATATAAATACAACATATTTATGCAATTAACTGCATATCTTGCCACAATCTCAGGGTTAAGAGCGTAAAGAAGCAGCCAACTCTTTCTCAACAGCTGATATGCAGCGTTCTCGAACTTCAGAAATTTCTTTATCTGTCAAGGTCCGATCAGTGGCCTGAAACCGCAGCGTATACGCCAGACTTCTACAATTCTCTCCCACGGGATGACCCCTAAACACATCAAATAATCGTAGATCTATCAACAACTCCCCTGCGGAAGCACGCAAAACAGAACTGACTGACGCGGCAGGAACATCCTCCGCTACCTCAAATGCTAAATCTATATCAGAACTTGGATAACGGCTGATCGACTTATACGGCTTATCACCATGAGAAATTGTTAGCGCAGTATCCAAATCAATCTCAAGCCATCCCACTCTCTCTGATACCTCATAAGCATCAAGCACAGACGGTGCGATTTCACCAACGAAACCAATGACTTCGCCATGAACTTCGATTTGAGCCGTCCTCGTAGCATGAAGTCCCGGAGGGCTTACCGTAATAAGTTCATAGTCCCGAAGTGCGAGTGCATCAGCAAGAGCCGACCAAACATTAACTGCTGAACCTGCATCCCCTCCAGCCAATACAACACCTAAATGTTCTCGTTCATCCGGAAGAGGTTGTTCAGATAAAGGGTGCTGATAGATATGGCCAAGTTCAAAAAGTTTTAGACCGGTCAAACGGTGAGAGGCATTGTAAGCCAAAGTCTTCAACAAGCCCGGTCTTAAGGAAGCCCTCATAACTGACTCTTCAGTCACCAAAGGATTCGTGACAGTTATGCCGTCAACTTTCAATCCCGCCGCCTCCAAATCACCTGGAGCCAAGAAAGGCACCGGCATAACTTCATCTATCCCTAAGCCAACCAAAGTATTCTTCACTATTCTGCGATCCGTTTGTCGCTCTGTTAAGCCACCAGTAAGCGCGGACATTGGGACTGTTCTAGGGATGTTTGAATAACCATATAGTCGAGCTATTTCTTCAATAACATCAATCTCTTCACTGCTGTCAAAACGAAATGATGGGATTTCCACATCAAGATTTTCACCAGATTTGGAAGTTTTAAATTCTAAGGATTCAAGAAGTTTTGATATCTCCTTGCGAGAAAGATTGACCCCCAACATCTTATTGACTCTCTCAATTCGGACTCGCACAGGTGGACGATGTGGTAAATCTCCCCGTGAATCTAAAGTTCCTGGAGTGAGAGTGGCGCCCGATGAGGATAATATTTCCGCAAATCTTTGCATTGCTAAATCAGCGATTTCCGGATCAGCTCCCCTCTCAAACCGAGAGGAAGCTTCACTTCGAAGTCCCAGTCTTCGGGCAGTCGCGGAAATAGAAATTGGATCCCACCACGCCATTTCTAATGCAATAGTCTTTGTGTCTTGATCTATCTCTGTAGAAGCGCCACCCATCACACCGGCAATACCGATGGCTACATCATCAGCATCAGCTACTACACCATCAGATGAGGCTAAGGATCGTTCAATACCATCAAGAGTGGTTATTTTTTCTCCCTCTTGAGCTTTTCTGACTTTAAATCCAGAACCATGGACACGATCCAAGTCATAAGTGTGACTCGGTTGACCTAATTCAAGCATTACGTAGTTTGAAGCATCCACAACATTATTTATTGGCCTCATACCAAGAGCTACAAGACGATTTGAAACCCACGAAGGAGAAGGACCTACTTCAATATCGTCAAGTATTCTGGCAACAAACCGTCCGCAAAGTTCTGGGTCTAGTATCTCAACGCTTAAACGTTCATTTACCGACTCGCCGCTCTCTTGTTCTTTCGGAGTTGGTAAAGAAAACTTTTTACCTTGAAGCGCTGCAAGATCTCTTGCCACCCCCGCAATTGACATAGCATCCGGACGATTAGGGTTAACTTCTAAATCAAATAGCACGTCCTCTTGGATTCCTAAAGCCTCCTTCAGTGGAGTCCCAACCTCAAAGGACGAATCAAGCAGCATTATTCCTTCTGAATCTACGCCTAGTCCTATCTCGGAAGCAGCGCAAAGCATCCCATTTGACCACTGGCCTCGCATTTTTCTTTTTGCGATTTCCATGCCGTTATTCATGATGGTGCCAAGCGTCGCCAGAGGAACGAGGTCGCCGACTTTCATATTGAAAGCGCCACAACAAATCTGCAGGGGCTCACCATCTCCACTGTCTACATCTACTAGTTGTATACGGTCTGCATCAGGATGAGCTCGAAGGTCAAGCACTTTGGCCACCACTACTCCATCTAAATCTCCACCAATATGAGTCATATCTTCAACTGTTAATCCAAGTCCACTAAGTTGATCAGCGATTTCTTCCGAGGTTCCTTCCAACGGTGCAAACTCCCGAAGCCAAGTAAGTAAGACTTTCATCAGAATTGACTCAAAAATCTGTGGTCATTTCGGAACAATTCCCGTAGGTCATCTATACCGTGACGCATTAATGCAAGACGGTCTAGACCAAATCCAAAAGCAAATCCTGACCATTCCTCAGGATCAAGACCCCCCGCTTTCAAAACGTTTGGATGAACCATCCCGCAGCCTGCTAATTCAAGCCATGTTCCATCTGGGCGCCGTATATCAAACTCAGCAGAAGGCTCAGTGAATGGGAAATAAGAGGGTCGAAGACGTGTCACAAAATCTTTACCGAAATAAGCCGAAGTGAAAGCATCTAGTGTTCCAGCCAAATCCGCAAACGTTATCCCCCGGTCAACGACCAAAGCCTCGATCTGATGAAAAACTGGCATGTGTGTAGCGTCAGCAGTATCAGATCTAAATACCCGCCCAGGCATGATGGAATAAATTGGCGGTTCCTGGCTTTCCATCACCCTCATCTGCACTGGAGAAGTATGAGTCCTCAATAAAGTGCTTTGCGGCTCTCCATAATCAACATAGAGAGTGTCATACATGTCCCGTGCTGGGTGGCTCAATGGGAAATTTAATGCTCCAAAGTTATGCCATTCGTCCTCTATTTCTGGACCTTCTGCGACCGTGTAGCCCATACCTACAAAGAGGTCTTCAAGTCTCTCCCAGGTTTGAGTAATGACATGACGATGACCTAAACGATGACCCAAATCTAGCTCTGTTAGATCAAGCCGTTCATTTTCCAGCTGAAGAGAATTTTCTTCCTCAGCGAGAATAAGTTTTCGATCCAAAATTTCCTTCTGGATTTGATCACGGATTTCATTTATCCGTTTACCTTCAACTTTTCTTTCCTCTGGATTAAGTTCACCAAGATTTTTTTTAGCTGAAGTTGTAGCAGAATTCTTCCCGAGCAATTCCGTATCAAGCGTTTTCAGGCTTTCTAAATCTCTCGCTGCTTCAATAGCAGTGAGAGCTTCAGACAAATGGGAATCAAGATCAATTTTGTTCATAATTTAAATATTGGACTCTTATGAAAGAATACGACACAGGACAGGGTTTGTAGTGGCTAATTAAATAACGGCTATCTCCGAGACAATGCATAGAGAACAATTGAACCAGCAATAGCCACATTCAACGACTCAGCTTGACCGGAGGTTGACACACTCAATTTACCATGACAGGCATTTACAGTTGTTGGATCAAGCCCGTGTGGCTCACTACCAAGCACCACGGCAACAGGCATTTCTGTGGCTAAAGATTCTGGAGACACGCCTTCTTGTGGTGTAGTAGCCCAGCAAGAATAGCCAGATTCTGAGAGGGCATGAAGAACTACTTCGGAACTTTCCATTTGTGTACATGGAACACGAAATAAAGACCCGGCGGAAGCTCTGACTACTTTAGGGTTGTATAAATCCACACCCCCCACAGAAATCACTCCTGTTACCCCAAACGATTCTGCTGAACGAATCAACGTTCCGGCGTTTCCCGGATCAGATATTTCATCCAGCACCAAAAGAGTTCCTTTTGAACGAGTCAAATCCTCTAGGTCTGAGTTATGGCAACCAACTACAGCAATTGCCGGTTGAGGAGATTTGGTGCTTGAGAGCCCCTTGAAAATTCTCTCGTTTACTAGAACGCAATCAATACCAGCGTTTTCAGCCAAAACGACGAGATTTTCCTGCCCAGGTGCATCTGGAACTGCAACGATTTCAACTTCTAAATTTGATTCAATTACTTCAGTTACGAGTTGAGGCCCTTCGACCACATAAGCGTTTTCTTCTTGGCGAAAAGAACGCTCTCTCGCTAATCGTCGTATTCGCTGAACGAGCGAACTTTTATCACCGACTTGAAAAGTCACCGAGCAGAATTTATTGCGTCGATCAGTTCCGCTTTTCGCAGACCAGAGATTTTTATATCAAGATCTTTTGCTATCTCTTTAAGTTCTGCCACGGTTAAAGAAGTTAAATCCTCACTCTGTTGAGTTTCTTCCGCTGGGCTTTCTTGAGTTTCTTCCTCTGCGGTGTCTACTGAACTCTCTTCAACTGCCTTTTCATTATTTTCTGAAATTTGAGTTGCTGGGGTTTGATTGCTTACCTCGGAAGCTGAGGCCACTTCAACTAATGAAGTGAATGCTTCTGGTTCGTTTACGGCAAGATCCGCTAAAACCTTGCGGTCGACTTCAACTCCTGCACATTTCAATCCATTGATAAAACGGCTGTAGGTTGTCCCATTCTGCCTGCAAGCAGCGTTGATTCTTTGAATCCAAAGGCGTCGAAATTCTCCTTTGCGTGCACGGCGATCGCGGAATGCATAATTTCCAGAATGCATAACTTGTTCATTTGCAGCACGAAACGACCGGCTTTTATTGCCGTAATACCCCTTCGCTTCCTTGAGTACTGCCTTATGCTTTTTCTTGCTGTGTACGGCTCTCTTAACTCGTGCCATTGAAAGCTCCTTATTCTTCCCGACTTCAAATTGTGATGACTATAAAACTGTCTTTAGTTGTTTTTACTAGTAGTTGATTACTTGCCTAAACGAGTACGGATTGATTTTTCATCCGCTTTAGCTATATCGCTTTCTCCAGAAAGCCGGCGCTTACGCTGAGGTGTTTTCTTCTCTAAAATGTGGCTGAGGTTTGGACTACGCCGGCGAAGGCGGCCAGTCCCTGTCACTTTTATACGCTTTGCTAAACCTCTATGTGTCTTCATTTTTGGCATTTATTTGCTCCATTCTTAAATTGTCTGCATCTAAGAAGTTTCTTCTACCGTTTCTTCATTTTCGGTATCTTCAACTACTTCACTTTGTTGTTCTTCTTCTGAGATTTCTTCTTCAGTAACCTCTGTTTGCAACTTTTCAACTATTTCACGTTGCTTTTGTGTGGCTTTTCCCGAACCGAGAACCATGGTCATATTGCGGCCTTCTTGTTCTGGATATACCTCAATGTGTCCAACTTCTGCGACTGCGTCAGCTACGTTTTCTAGAATTCGAGCTCCGAGCTCTGGATGCTGCATTTCTCTTCCGCGGAACATGATCGTGACTTTGACCTTGCTTCCTTCTTTGAGGAATTCCTGTACTTTCTTAGTTTTCGTATTGAAATCCCCCACCCCTATTTTTGGTCGATATTTCATTTCTTTAACCAAAATATGAGTTGATTTTTTCCGAGATTCCTTAGCTTTCTGAGACTGTTCATATTTGAACTTCCCATAATCCATTATTCGACATACGGGCGGGTTTGCCTGACCGGCTACCTCTACAAGGTCAAGATCCATGTCTTGTGCCATATTCAAAGCTTCATTCAAGCTTCGAATACCTACCTGTTCTCCGTCATACGAAACTAGTCTCACTTCTTGAGCTCTAATTTGGTCATTTATCCGCGGTTCTTGATTCTGTGACGTTGCTATCGCTTCTCACTCCTTTGTATCACTTAGCCAGTCCTCCTGACTTCTTGAATTAAACCCGTCCATAAAAAAACGGGTGCCGAAAAGCCGACACCCGCGTTAGCAGCAGAAGCTGCTTACTTGGAAGCGACCTGATCGCACCTTCAGTGGTCAGGTGGGAAATCCCACTTTTCTTTATTTTGTTGAAGTAAGCGTATCAGGACATATCTTTAAGAAGAACTGAGAACCGATACAAAGGAAAATAGTATGAGTAGTTTCTGGACCCCTGATGGAGAACATACGATTCAACCGGAATCACAAAATGATGAAATAGACCCGAATGTTGGGGAATTTGATCATCTTTCACCAGAGGATCGGGAACGAGCCGAAGCCATGGTGCAAGAGATGGCAGCAGCGCAGGAACGAATCGCACAAACCCCAGTCGCAGTAGTTATTTCGACTCATTTAATGGGGCTATATGAATTAGCAGCGATTCACCTCTCGCAGCAACCACCAAATCTTAAAGATGCTTCTCTGGCTATTGATGCTTTGGGCGCAGTAATGGACAAGTTGATTAATCAGCTGGGTGAAAGCGAAGAGACTTTAAAAGATGCTTTGCATCAGATACGTATGGCCTATGTCAGTCTTGAACAACGAGAAAATATGGCGTCAGAGAGTGGAGAGGAAAACTCAGAGCCTGAAACTACTTAGAAGCCTTGAATTTTAAGTAACGTAACCGGCTGCATTGAGATGAATGCAGACTTAATGCACAATCTTTGAAAGCGGGATTTCAAGAATATCTGTTGCCCCCATATCCCTTAATGCGGGAATCAACTCGTTGATTTCACTTTTCGCCACCACAGTCTCTACCGCAAATCCTGAACCTTTGAATAGCTCGTTAACTGTTGGTGCTTTCATAGATGGAATTAAGTCAATTACTTGATCTAAATCAGATTCACTTACATTCATTTTTACTAAAACTTTCCCTCTAGCTTCAAGAGTTCCTTGCAGAAGTCTGTGAATCTGCTCCATAGCATGACGTTTATTTGGGTCAGCCGCTGATACTGGATTAGCAATCAGTTCTGTGAAACTGGTCAGTATAGTGTCGATCACTTTTAATCCAGCAGCGCGAAGAGCTCTTCCTGTTTCTGTGAGATCTACAACAACATCCACTATGTCAGGGGCTTTAGCTTCAGTTGCTCCATAAGAAAGTCGAATGTCTGCTTCAATGTTTTGTGCAGCAAAAAATTTGCGAGTCAACTCTGGATACTCACTTGAGACTCTCACTCCATTTGGGAGATCAGCGACCGAATTCCATGGCGAATCAGAAGGAACTGCTACAACAATATTCACCGGCCGAGCAGTGGCTTTTGAATAGTGAAGTTCACCTAAAGAAACAACATCGCTGTTTGTCTCTTCAATCCAATCACGACCAGTTATACCTAAGTCAAAAGTTCCTTCTGCTACATATGAAGGGATTTCTTGTGGCCGCAGTATGCGGACCTCTTCAATTCTTGGGTCTCTAATGTCAGCGCGGTAATCAACCGAAGAACTTCTTAGCACCCCAAGGTCAGCTCCCTCAAAAAGTTCAAGGGTTGAAGCTTCCAACGATCCTTTTGGTAATACAAGTTTTAGCACGAGAAGAACTTATCGGATCTAATCGCTTCTCCCGACCTTATTTAATTTTCTTCTAAAATCAAGTCAACTCTTACGTCATTGCCTAATTGTGTAATTGAGGTGAATCGACCTCTCTGAATTTGTTCCATAGTGGGAGCGCCTGAACCTGTAAACAACGCTTTACCATCGTCACCGCCTAAGAATGCGGGAGCAATATATATAACGTATCGATCAACTAAACCATCTCGATGGAAGCGACCCGCAACATCTGCTCCCCCTTCGATGAGAAGTTGCAAAACCCCTTGATTTCCTAAATTTTTGAGAAGTTCGTTGAGATCGCCAGTCCAGGATTCAGCAGGCTGGACTAACGCTCCTTCCGGTATTTCCCCTACTACGATCCGGCGAGGATCGATTCCTTCAACTGCCCTAACTGTAAGTTGCGGGTCGTCGGATCGTACTGTTCCTGCACCTACACAAACCGCGTCACTTTCAGCTCTTAGTTGATGGACGTCTGCTCGAGCCTCTTCTCCTGTGATCCATACGCTAGATCCATCAGGAGCAGCTATGCGTCCGTCTAGTGTGGCTGCAAGTTTTAACACCACATAAGGACGTCCGGTGTCTCGATGGCAGAGATAGGGGGCTAACTGCTCTAGGACTTCAGTTGCACCTGGACCGAGTTCAACTTCTATTCCTGCATCTAAGAGAGTGCGTATTCCTGAACCCGATACTTGCTCATCCGGATCTTTGATAGCTACTACCACCCGAGAAATTTGCGCATTAATGATCGCCTCTGTGCAAGGTCCTGTTTTGCCGTAGTGGTTGCATGGTTCAAGAGTTGTATAAAGAGTTGCGCCTTGCGCTTTTTCGCCTGCTTCTAGGAGCGCTTGAGCTTCGGCATGGGGTTCTCCCGGAGGTCCAGTTGCGGCCTTTGAAATTATTTCTCCATTAGATACAACAACAGAGCCGACCCAAGGATTAGGAGAAGAATGAAGTCGCGCTTCTTTAGCGACTTCTACTGCCTGAATCATGAACTTTGAATCGTTAACCGAGTTCATGATGAGGTGGGGTGCGGATCTGCATTATCCACTAATAGACGTACGGCATGAGGGACTACGTCAATCACGGCTTCAAGGCATTCAATGGAGCCCTTGGCCGAACCTGGGGTATTAAGAATGAGAGTCTGACCTCTTGTTCCCGCTATACCACGAGAAAGACGACCTAAGGGGTTAACTAGACGCATCGCTTCTGCTAAGCCTGGGGCCTCTCGATCTAATACCATTTTTGTTCCTTCAGGGGTTTGGTCACGTGGTCCGAATCCGGTTCCTCCTGTTGTTACTATCATTCCGTGAAAATCGTCAGAAGCAGCCATCAATTTTTGCGCTACTTCTTCTGCTCCGTCCTGAACTACTAATTTCTCTACAACCTGCCAGCCTCTGCCGGTAATTAATTCTTCAAGTGCCGCGCCAGAAAGATTCTCACGTGTTCCAGCTATAACGCCATCAGAAACAGTGAGGATTTTTACCAGAATTGAAATTTCGGCATCTTGATTCATATTCAGAGGGTACCGCAGGGTCTCACCGTCTTGACCTTTGGACTGTAAGGTCTTTTGATGGAAACAAAAGCTTTACATGGTTATGAAATAGATGAATTCAGCCACGATGGGCTTAGTCGGGAAATATTTCGAGTCGGAACCGGACCTGCTGTGATCGTAATGTCGGAGATGCCAGGCATTACTCCTCGTGTTGCAGAATTTGGAAGAAAAGTGGCCGGAATTGGATGCACTGCGGTTCTTCCTTCTTTATTCGGCACCCCCGGGCGTTCACCCTCAATGGGATATCTCACTTCTACTCTTGCTAAAGCTTGTATATCTCGAGAATTTACTTCTTTTCTTAGAAATCGAACTTCGCCTATCACTAAGTGGCTTAGAGCTTTAGCTGCTTTTGAGCATGGTCGATGTGGCGGGCCTGGAGTCGGGGCAGTCGGTATGTGTTTCACCGGTGGGTTTGCTCTTGGAATGATGGTTGATGAAAGAATGCTGGCACCTGTGTTAAGTCAGCCAAGCTTGCCTCTACCTTTCACAAAAGGCACTAAACGTTCTTTAGGTATTTCAAAAAAAGACCTTCAAATAGCACGGGACCGTGTTGACGATGGCGTTTGTGTCATTGGTTTGAGATTCAGCAATGACGGGATGTCTCCTCGTGAAAGGTTTGACCGTCTGGAAGAAGAATTTGGGGAAGGATTTATAGGGGTGGAAATAGATTCTTCTCCTGGGAATCCCTACCGTTTTTCAACTCGCGCCCACTCTGTTTTAACTGAAGAAGTAATAGAAGAACCAGGTCATCCGACTCAAGATGCATTAAATCTAGTCCTAGAACATTTTAAAGAACGTCTAGTTATTTAAAGCGGTCTTGATCTATCTAACGCTCCAATCTCAGGTACCGTCTGGTTATGAACAACCGTGGAGTTCTAACTTTGATAGGTCTCCTAACGTGCTCCCTTCTTCTCTCATTAGGTTGTTCAAGTGCTCCTGAAACTGGTGAAGGCAAAATAACTTTCTTGCAGGCGTCTGAAGATTCTTCAAAAAATGAATCCACAAACAACCCACTTGATGAAGAAATAGATCTCTTGCAGACGTCTGAAGATTCTTCAAAAAATGAATCCACAAACAACCCACTTGATGAAGATGGATCCGTTAACACCTCTACTGCTGAACCTTTGAGTTTTCCAAGAATATGCCAAGCTTGGAATGGCGTGCATAATCGTCCAGACTCCACAACGGTGGAGAATATCGCTCGACATGACCTCTATTGGGATACACCATACTCATTTGATCTCTTATGGGAAGTAACCGAAGAACAGCCATACCAAGGGCTTTCCACGACTCTCGTTGATACCGATAATGACCCTTCATTAACAAAAGCGAGAATACTAAAGGAAGAGCTTTTACGGCTAAACCCAAACATCAAGACATTGGTATCTGTGGAATACAGAGAGGGAAAGATTGAACTTAACGAGAATGATCTTGAATGGTGGGAATACGGTCTTTACCCACCTGAATCCCCCTTCTGGTTTTGGGACACTAACGGGAATCCTGTTCCAGGTTGGAGTGAAGACGCCAATAAGAACGGCGTTGTAGAAGCCGAGGAAGCACTCTCCGGGCTGACTGACTTCAGCCAACCAGAACTCATTGAGTTAATTGCCCAAAAAGCTCTTGCCCTAAAAGAGTCCGGCATCGTAGATGGAATTTTTCTTGACTGGTGGAACGAACATCACCGGACTGCCGCTTCTTTCTTGGATTGGTCCACCTTCTATATGACCCAAGAAGAAGAGCTCGAATCACGATTAACTATCCTTCGTCGTATCCGAGAAGTAACCGGAGATGACTTCCTAATCCTAGTGAACACAAATGAATCGAAAGCCCCTCGATCCGCCCCCTATGTAAACGGCTCGTTTATGGAACTTTACAAATCCGACTACTCCAAGGGATATACAGTCGAATATCTAATAGAAGTGGAAGACACCTTGCACTGGGCGTCTGAAAACTTTCAGGAACCACGTATCAACTGTTTAGAAGGCTGGCGGGTTGTCTATGACTACGGCAATGCTGAAACACGAATTACGGAACGAGATTCAGAAGAAAACCAACGATGGATGCGTGTTTTCACCACCATCGCTTTAACCCACTCCGACGAATACTCCTTATTCGGTGATGACAACGCCGAACCCTTTAGAGACCATCACCACAATTGGTACGAATTCTGGGATGCCAGCCTTGGCGAACCAATCAGCAGCAAACGGCAAACCCTTAATGGAATTGAAGGTTTATTCATTAGAGAATTCAACAATGGCTACGCCGTCTATAACCGGTCAGGAGCTGAACAGACCGTTCCCCTCAATAACGAGCATGTGGCTATTTCAACAGGGCACATCAGCGACATGCATCTGCTTGGCAATCTTGACGGCGAAATTTACCTTCATAACATCGAATCTGGCCACGCTCCTTCGGAAACCGTGGATCAATAAGTTCATTCGACTTGGTAACGAAAAACTGCCATTCCTTCACTGTTCAGATCCTGAGGAAGAAGAATTCCTCCTTGTCCGTGAACTCTCCATGGTTCTGGGAGCAGTCCACAGGACTGAATTCCTGTCTTAGCTCTAAAGCGTTCATCTACTTCAGTTGTTTCCGTAGAAGTGACTGTACATACGCTATAAATGAGTTGCCCGCCAGAGGCCACTAGATTTAGAGCTGAGAGGAGAAGTTTTTCTTGCAAGGAGGACAACCTTTCGATTTCCTCTTCGGAGACCCGCCACCGGGCATCTGCTCTACGCCGTAAAACTCCCAGACCTGAACACGGAGCATCTACCAACACCCGATTAAACGATTTTGGTTTAAACGGTGGAAAACAACCATCAGAAACCACCAAAGAAAGATCAATATTAAGTCGTTGCACATTTTCTACCACAAGCCCTATTCGGCTCTCTCGCACATCTGCTGCAACGGTCCACACCCCACCAGAAGCCATTAATGTGGCTTTTCCACCTGGCGCCGCACACAAATCCAAAATGGAATCTCCTGCCTTTAACCCGTCAACAGCTAATTCAGCGACCATTTGGGAGGACAGATCCTGATGGTAACCATCGCTTCGAGTCACAGCCAGCGCAGGCTCATTCATAGTTTTCGCCATCCCTAACGCGTCTTGTTCCCCTACATCTAACTTAAGGCGATCCATAAGCCAATCTGGGTAGCTGAGTTCAATAGCTTCTGACGGCCAATCAGTAACCGGGTTTTCGGCAATTCGTCTCAGCACTGCGTTACAAAGTCCGCGAAAGCGACGGGGGGCTACTTCAACGGTTGCCGATACTGCCGCGTGAGCTGGAACACCACCAAAAATTATTTGCCACACCCCTAGTCGTAAAATTGTTCTTGCTAGAGGTTCTATTTCATCGTGAAGAAAGCGGTTAAGTGTATGGTCACAAGCACGTCTCATCCGGGTAGTTCCATAAACCATTTCCGTTACAAACGCTCGGTCTCTGCTATCTAATTTAGATTTTTCCAAAGTGGCATTAAGAACTAAATTCGCGAAAGCACCGTCATTCTCTATTCGTTCAAGAACTTTGACCGCTGTACGTCGAGGCGCTACCCCATCTGTCATCAGACGAACCGGTCTTCAGACGTGAGGCGAGCTCCGGACCGCCATGAGTCGAAAGATTGACGTCCTCGATTCTCAGCTTGCACTTCTATCAACTGAAGCGAACCGTTCACCCCAGATACTTGATCGCCAATAATCGTTCCGGCCGGTTCTGGCAAAGATGGGGCAACTGAAGCTGACCAAATTTTGAAACGTGCTCCTCGAAACGTAGTCCAAGCCCCGCCTAAACGAATCTTATTCATGAGCTCTTCGATTGGTTGATCCCATTCTAAATGAAGATCTTTCGATGAAATTTTGTGAGCATATGTAGCTGAACCAGTTTGAGGAACAGGTGTTTTAAGTCCTTCTTGAAATGCTCTTACCAACATGCGACTCCCAACTTCCACAAGATTCTGTCGAAGTTGATCCCCTGTCTGGTCTCCTATCTCTACTTCTTCACTAGCGCAAACGCCGCCGGTATCTAACTCTTCTTCTACAACCATCAGCGAAACACCAGTAGTTGAGTCTCCGGCCAATATAGATCTCTCAACTGGTGCTGCCCCTCTCCAACGCGGAAGCAATGAAAAATGCAAATTAAGCATCGGCATCTGCTCTAAATAATTCTTTGGAATAATTTGACCAAAAGCAACAACTACCCCAAGATCAAATTCAACATCAAGTAAGTCAGACAAGTCATGTGTTACTGGAAAACCAAGTTCAAGAGCTTTCTCTTTAACTGGACTATGACTTGTAGAGGATCCTCGCCCGCGTCGCTTGTCGCCTCCTGTAACGACCATCGCCACTTCAAACCCTGCTTTGTCTAACTCAACTAAAGGAGGTACCGCTATGTCTGGTGTCCCTAAATAAACCAACCTCGTGGGATTTGTTGGAAGAGTAGCTCTCAAGGCAGCCGCAATTCTCCAGGATCTGAAGGCAGTCTGGGAGTACGCCTGAGATCTAATTCTCTTAGCTTGCTTAATGCTTGACGTCGGCTTTCATCATCAAGCAGGTCTAGCAACAAGACTCCATTCAAATGATCAATTTCGTGCTGAAATAAGCGTGCTTCAAGTTCATCTGCCTCTATCGACACTTCGTTTCCATTGAGGTCAATGCCCACTAAATGAATTGTTTTAGGGCGAATAATTTCCCAAGAAAGCCCTGGGATTGAAAGGCAAGCTTCTTCAAAGATCCATTCACCATCCGATTCCACAATTTTTGGATTCAGAATTACTCCTGAGTGTTCACCATGATCGTAAACGAAAAATCTTTTCTGAATTCCTACTTGTGGTGCTGCAAGACCTATGCCTGCAGCGTCATACATTGATGAGAACATGTTGTCAGTTACCTTCACCAAAGACGCGTCTATGTCAGTTACTTCATCCGTTACTGTACGTAGTACCGGATCACCAACTGTTCGTATTTCATATGAACCCATAAGATAAGACTATCGTCTGGGTATGGGCGACTCCGATCAGCATTACTGGGTATCTAACCCTCAATCCGCTTCTCGTAAAAAAGAGGTGCAATTGCTTCTTCCTGATGTTGATCTGAGCTTGACTACTGACCGGGGAGTTTTCTCTGCAAATCAAGTGGATAAAGGAACCCGCTACCTCTTAATGGAAGGTCCTTCTGTTCCTGCATCGGTGAAGAACATTCTGGATTTAGGTTGCGGATACGGACCTATCGCATGCACCTTGGGAGAGAGATATCCAGATGCAAAAGTTTGGGCCACTGACACCAATATCCGAGCACTCGAACTTTGTCGCCTAAACGCTGAAAAAACAAATTCAAAAAATATCCTTGCTTGTC
Organism: Acidimicrobiales bacterium; assembly: GCA_029245675.1. Classification (GTDB taxonomy): domain Bacteria; phylum Actinomycetota; class Acidimicrobiia; order Acidimicrobiales; family MedAcidi-G1; genus MedAcidi-G2B. The sequence continues at coordinate 28,395 of JAQWOV010000003.1, forward strand.
TTCCAGAAGAAATACCTGAAGATATTTCTTTTGATTCAATCTGGTCGAATCCTCCAATAAGAATTGGTAAAGAATCTCTTCACGAACTTCTCCTAGAATGGTTAAATCGTCTTAGCCCCAATGGGTCAGCTCATTTCGTCATACAACGACATCTTGGTTCTGACTCATTAGCTAAGTGGTTAGAAACAAAAGGATGGAATACCAGTCGTCGTGGTTCAAGAAAAGGATTCCGACTATTGGATGTAACTAGAAGGGAAAGCGATGAAGAATCTTGATAGCACGGGCCTTAAAAGACTTCATCGTCAATGGCGCCGACAAACCGAATCTGATGTAGCAATACTCCTCGATAGCGTCCAAACACCATTCAATGTTGGAACGATTCTTCGTACTGCAGCTGCGTATCGAAGTTCTCATATCTGGTTTTCTGGCGCCACGCCGCTTCCATCTCATCCGAAAGTAGCCCGTACTGCTTTGGGAACAGATCGCTATTTGACGTGGTCTTTTTGTGAAGAAATCGAGGACGCCATAACTCAAATCAAAGATTCTGGTTTCTCCCTACTAGGAATTGAACTATCTGAGGAGGCGATACCAATATTTCAAGTATCAATCAAGGAAAAAACATGCTTAGTCTTTGGGCATGAAGATCGAGGCCTTTCATCTCAAGCCCTTGAAGCCTGTGATTCTGTCGCTTTCATTCCTCAACTAGGTCGAGTTGGAAGTTTGAATGTTGCCACGGCTGCCGGTATTGCCCTATATGAAACACACCGGAGAATTTGGAATCCCTGATCTAAATATTCTGCGGGTCAACTTGAATGCGCAACCTACCGCTTGGGCGCTCTGTTTTATGTAATAGTTCCGCCAAGTATTCTGAATTTGGTGCCTGCACCAACCATGACCCATCTCTTGGCCCCATAATTTGTATTCCCTCTGGTTTCCCTAATGAATTCATGAATATTTCTGCCGAAGCACCGGAAATCTCCGCTTGAGCAGAAAAAGGAGGCAAATTCAATATCCTTCTTCTTTCTTTTTCTGACTCGGATAGAAGTTCTGGATCTCCATTAACTGCTGCCTGAAGTACTTCATGGTCAGGTTGTCTAGTTTGAATGACTATTTTTCCATCGCTGCCTTTAGGGCCCACCAATCGAGAAGCTTGCGCCAACAATGACAACGCTTGTTCATTAGCCCGAAAACGCCGTGCAAGAAGTTCTTGATCAAAATCAAGAAAAATGACTTGAGATGCTTTCTTGAACCGATGCAGAGCTGCTTCGGTTCCGATAAATAATTTACAGCCCGTAACATCAGCGGCTTTTGTTTCAGAAGTAATCTCCACCGTTGACTGGCGTGCCAATGCCTCAATCTCTTCTCTTAAACGACTAATACCTGCTCTTAAGTTTTTGAAACGTGTGGAACCGCAGCGAATACACAAAGATGGTTGACGTACTCCATCTACAGTACATAAAAGCATCTCGTCTTTGTCTTGAATAAGGGGAACTTGATGGTCTTCACACTTGACTAACTCCCCGCAATGTGAGCATGCAAGCAACCGAGATCTTCCCTTTCTATTCAGTATGCAAATAGTTGGATTTTCACCTTTTGCTCTTATCAATGGCACTAAAGCATCGCTTAAAAGGCCAGGCCGTGAGGGATTTTCTTCACGCCGGTCAATAATTTGCACTTCTGCCCAACTTTCAGATTCATGATTCTTTGGAAACTTCTGCAACTCTCCCCACTGCAATGCTTCCAAACTTGGGGTTGGTGAAATTAAAACACAGGGAACTTCAGCTCGGCGAGCTCTCTCTATGGCAACTTCTCGAGCATGCCACGTAGGCATCCGTTCTTCTTGAAGAGTTTCATTGTGTTCGTCAAATATTAATATTGCGCCTAACTTGCGGACAGGGGCAAATACTGCAGATCGTGTTCCAACAACCACTCCACCAACAGTGGCTTCTGCCCATTGGTGAGGCATTAATGAAACGGGAATACCTATTCTTTTTAGATCATCTGTAAGCGATTTGGACATTTCAATTGAAGGAACGATAACCAAAGCATCACCTGTTCTTATAGCCGCTTTTATAAGAGGAAGAATCTCTTCATTGGGCGGCATCCTCAGAACTCTTTTAGGTTTCTCAAGGGCTTCTATTGCCCAAATCGGTGGTTTAGCCCCAATTACGGCATCGGGCGGAGAAGCGGGTAGACGATCAATATTCCTTAACGGCGAAGCTGTCTTTAACACGGATGAAAGTTTTCCTGCCCATCTGTAAGAAACCCATCGGGCGATCTGAATCATTTCTGAACTAGGACCCATACCGCTTATTTTTGTCAACTCACGAAGTTTGACTTCTTTTGGTGGGTCTACATAGTCTTCTACTACCCATCCCGCTACGCGCCTTGGTCCAAAGGGAATTCGTACTCTGCTACCTACCTGAAGGTTTTTGTCTCGCCCATCAGCCAGCCAACTGCTAGGGACTAGGTAATCAAACGGGCGATCTATTCCACCAACATCTGGTAGAACACGTACAACTCTGCCGATTGTCTCCTCTTTGGATTCAGAATCATGATTTGCGTCTTGGAAAGGTAACTGGCTCTGATCCGACATTTTGCCGGGCACGGTCTGCCGCCTAATCTAATTCAAGAGCAGAACGAATTTCTTCGACTTTTCCTGTCTGCTCCCAAGGAAACTTTTCTCGGCCAAAATGACCATAAGCAGCAGTGTCCTTATAAATAGGTCTTTTTAAATCAAGATCGCGAATAATCGCAGCAGGGCGGAGATCAAAAATTTCGTTTACACAATTTGATATTTTTCCTGGGTCCACGGTTTCAGTATTGAAAGTCTCCACATAAATAGAGACCGGTCTAGCCATACCTATTGCATAAGCTACCTGAACCTCACATCGGCGAGCTGCTCCAGCTGCTACAAGATTTTTAGCTACCCATCTGGCTGCATAAGCTGCTGAACGATCAACTTTGCTTGGGTCTTTACCTGAAAAGGCTCCTCCGCCGTGGCGAGCCATCCCTCCGTAAGTATCAACAATTATTTTACGGCCGGTTAGTCCTGCATCTCCGACTGGCCCTCCGATGACAAACCGGCCAGTGGGATTTACATAAACTTGGTAATCATCATCAGCAAATTGTTCTGGAATTACTGGGCGGATAACCTCGTCTATAAGATCAGGACGAATCATTGAATCGCGGTCAATTCCATCGTTGTGCTGTGTTGAAACAAGAATTGTCTTTAAACGAACTGGTTGATCATCTTCATAATCAAATGTGACTTGAGTCTTTGCATCTGGTCTTAAATATGGGATTGAACCTGACTTACGCACAGACGCATGACGTTCTGCCATCTGATGGGCAAGGTTGATAGGTAAGGGCATCAATTCTTCTGTTTCATCACAGGCGTAACCAAACATCATGCCTTGATCGCCAGCTCCTTGACGGTCTAGATCCTCTTCACTTGAGTTAGCGGTACGGGTTTCTTCCGAATCATCAACCCCTTGAGCTATATCTACAGATTGCCCATCAAGACTGACCATAACCCCACAAGTGTCGCCATCAAATCCAAAATCTTCGCGGTCATATCCGATCTCTTTTATGGTGCTTCGCACAATACTAGGGATGTCCACATAACCTTTGCAGGTGACTTCTCCAGCAACAACAACTAAACCAGTCGTAACAAGAGTTTCACAAGCGACTCTGCTCTCTGCGTCTTCAATGAGCATCGCGTCAAGAACAGCATCAGATATTTGATCTGCCATCTTGTCAGGATGTCCTTCAGTGACAGACTCTGAAGTGAAGGTCCATTTACGACTCATTATTTTTCTCCGATTTCTTCACGCCTATCAACCTTCAACTTTAGAGCAGTATCAAGTATCACCTGTGCTATATCTCGTTTGTCGGCGAGAGGAAACTCGGTTTTTCTTCCCGCTAAATCAAACAAAGTTACTGCATTCGTATCACAATTGAATCCTGTATTCTCAGCAGAAACATCATTCGCTACGATCAAATCAATACCTTTAGCTTTGAGTTTTTTCTTTGCATTTTCTTCGAGGTCGTTTGTTTCGGCAGCAAAACCCACCAAAATTTGTTTCCCAGTGTGAGAAGAACCCAAAGCGGCAAGAATATCTACGGTGGGTTCAAGACGTATCTCTAAACACTCTTCAGATTTCTTAATCTTTTTTTCGCTTTTTACTACGGGGGTGAAATCTGCCACGGCCGCTGCCATAACCACTAAATCACTTTTTGGAGCTTCAGAAAAAACTGTCTGTGCCATTTCATCTGCGGTCTCAACTGTAATTACCTGCAGATTTGGATGATTTGGGGCACGACTAGGTTCAGTGGTGACACAAACAACAGACGCTCCTCTAGTAGCTGCTTCTAAAGCTATGGCATGCCCTTGTTTACCAGATGACCTGTTCCCGATATAACGAACCGGGCAAATAGGCTCTTTTGTTCCACCCGCTGAGACTAAGACTTTAAGTCCCGAAAAGTCTTGAGCCTTAGAATTCAAGCCTGAATTTAATACTTTTTCGACCGCTGCGACTATAGATACTGGATCAGAAAGGCGACCTGCTCCATCATCTCCTCCTGCTAACCGTCCTTGATCCGGTCCAACTATTTCTACACCACGTTTGACCAACTCTTGAATATTTTCTTGAACGGAAGGTTGTTCCCACATCTCAGTGTGCATCGCAGGACAAACTATTACGGGAGCCCGAGTAGCTAACAGGGTTGCGGTCAACAAGTCAGCAGAACGGCCAGTTCGGTAATCGGAGAGCAGCCTTGCTGTAGCAGGACAAACCAGAATCAAGTCAGCTTTTTGACCGAGGTTTGTATGAGGTATTGGGTGTTCTTCTTCCCATAGAGAAGTCTGAACTTTTTCTGAAGCCAAAGCATCAAAAGTTGCTCGCCCTATGAACTTCTCTGCGCCTTTTGTGAGGATGGGTGAAACATGGGCTCCGGCGTCTACTAGACGGCGACAAACTTCGACTGCCTTATACGCAGCGATTCCCCCAGTTACTCCAAGAACGATTCGGCGACCATCAAAGCTGCCCATAATTTCAAGGTTAGATCAAGCGCTTTCGTCGCTTGTCTCTTCAGACTCGACATCTTCTTCGAGTTCTGACACTTCCATGTCTTCAATCGCCATCAATTCTTCTTCTGATGGTTCTGATTCTTCTGAAATCTCGACAGGAATTATTTTGTCTGCTGAGATCTCTTCAAATGCTATGGATAAAGGTTTACGCGCTGTTGAGGGAAGCTGAGGAGGAATAGAAGCTCCAAGACCTTCCCCTAATTGATTGAAATACGAGTTTATTTGCCGAGCTCGTTTAGAACTAAGAGCAACTAAACGGAACTTGGATTCAGCCCGATCTAAAAGCCCTTCAATCTCGGGGGTGATCATGGTGTCGTGACCCTTCACAAAAATACCTCATCTTTTAGTTGATGTTTCATACCTGAACGCATTTCAGACGTATAAACGGTATCAGATATGGCGCTCATTACCTCGATAGTCCAGTGTTGAAGAACTTAAGTAATTCGTTTTTCACTAATCACTTCTTGGATTTTTTTTATTGCTTCTTTGAGATCATCATTAATAATATTTAGGTAGCCCAAAGACTCGGCTTCTATTCTTTCCCGTCCACCCTCAACGATTCTTTCTTCTGCCCGTTCTTCAGTGTCGCCGCGTTCAAGAAGGCGTCGGCGTTGCTCTTCTACACTGGGGGCATCTACAAAAATTAACAAAGCATCTACATAATTTTCTTTGATTTGGTGACCGCCTGCCACATCTATTTCTAGAAGAATGTCATGTGGAACAGAGGCGTCAGGAACAGGAGTGCCATAAAGTTCTCCTAAAAACTCGTTCCATTCAATGAAACCTCGATTATTTTGATGATCAAGAAATTCTTGACGGCTAACAAATTTGTAGGCTTCTGGATCTTCATCAGATCTTCGTGTCCGGGTTGTCCATGACTGGCTGAGTGCAAGGTTTTTATCTTGAGTTACGAGTTTCTCTGCGAGAACACCTTTTCCTACTCCTCCTGGGCCCGAAAGAACCACTAAAAGTGGTTCTCGTTTCTTAGGTGTCATTAGTCCTCTATGAAAACCGAGATAAGAGATCGGAGCGCTGTTGACTCCCTAGTCCTTTGAGTCTTCGGCTTTCACTAATTCCTATTTCCTCCATTGTTCGTCTGGCTTTTACTTTGCCGAGTTTAGGGAGAGACTCTAAAGCAGATAGAACTTTCATTTTCGCAATAACCGGATCATTATCTGCGCGTTCAAGAAGTCCTGGAAATGTGAGAGAACCCATTTTTAGCAGTTCTTTAATTTCGGCTCGAGCTCGTCGCGCTTCAGCTGCTTTCACTAAAGCTGCTCGTCGTTGTTCGTCTGTAAGTTCGGGAAGTCCTGTCATGACAGGGACTTTAGCGTCGAAAATGCTTTTGGTGAAATCATCCGAGTAAATAACTAACAAGTTCTGCTGCAGCAAGGATCGGTTCTTCCGCAGACGTCACTGTACGACCTATAACCAAGATGTCAGCTCCATCGTTTATAGCCTGCTGCGGCGTCAAGACTCGTGCTTGATCATGGGTTTCAGATCCTGGCATACGCGTACCAGGTACCACTCGTGTTAATTGATCTGCCCATGGCTCAGTGATAGGTAAATCAGGAGCGGCGCAAATGATTCCGGCGCATCCAGTTTCTACCGCAAGTGAAGTTCGAGTCTTCAATGTTTCTGGAGATGCTTCGGCATCACTAGTCAAAACTGTCACCCCTAAAACTCCTGGCGGTGGCCCGTCAAGACCCTCTGCTCCTTCTCTTAATCCTTCAACGGCTGCTTGAAGCATTGCCTCACCACCGGATGTATGAACAGTGAGCCAGCGAACTCCTAAGGAACCAACAACTCGAGCTGCTTTGTTGACCGTGGTTGGTATGTCATGCAATTTGAGATCTGCAAATACATCCCACCCGTTTGCAACAAGTCCTGCAATTACATCTGGACCAGCAGCTGTATAAAGCTCTAATCCAACTTTGACCGTTCCAAAAAATTCATCAAGATCAGCAGCGAGACGTCGAGCTGCAACAACATCGTCAACGTCTAACGCCAGTGCCAAACGAGAACGAATTTCGGAAGGAACTTCTCCCTCGTCAATTTCTTCAAATTCATCGCTATCGAAATTTTCTTCAACCATGAGCTACTCCAATCAACTTATTTACTTGATCTAAACCTTGATCTTTACACCATTTTGAAAACCCTTTGAGGATCTTCTGAGGAGCACGAGGGTTTGCGAATGTAGCTGTTCCTATTTGTGTTGCAGTTGCCCCTGCCATCAGGAACTCAGAAACGTCTTCCCCTGTTGCAATTCCTCCTACGCCAATGATTGGTATTTCTAAATTGCTGGCGTAAGTATCAAAAACTGACCGAATTGCTATTGGTTTAATCGCAGGGCCTGAGACTCCACCTCGCCCAGCCCCTAATAAGGGTTTACGAGTGCCCGTGTTAATCACCATGCCTAATAATGTGTTTGCAACTGTTACTGCTTCTGCTCCAGCTTCTTCAGCTGCTTGTGCGATTTGAGGTAAGTCAGGGGTGTTTGAACTGAGCTTCGCCCAACAAGGTTTTTCTGAAACTAAAGAAGCTTTTACAACTTCAGCAGTTGCCGCCGCTGAATGAGCAAAAAGATTTGTTCTATCTTCTAAATTTGGACAAGAAGCATTCACTTCTACCGCTATCACAGCATCTGAAGCGCCTGCTAGTAGTTTCGCAGCCTGTGCAAACTCTTCTACTGTTTGCCCCCAAATGCTTACAACTACCCTCGCTCCGGTCCTTTCTAACAAGGGAAGATCATTTGTCAGCCATTCTTCTATTCCGGGGCCTTGGAGCCCGATGCTATTGATCATTCCTGCAGAAGTTGGATGTAAACGGGGCGAAGGATTACCAGGCCAGGGTTTGACATGTAGCGACTTCACAACAATTGCTCCAAGCGAGGAAAGGTCAAAATATTTTGAAAGTTCAGCACCTTGTCCAGATGTTCCTGATGCTGTCATGATCGGATTTGGAAGGACCACAGACCCTATTCTCGTCGTGAAATCAGTACTTGGAATAAGTCCCATATCAGCGCTCTGCTTTGACGCCTTCATGGTATGTCTGAAGAGTACGAACTTCTAGTGAACTATTTTTCCATTCATGAAGACCTTTAGCTGCTGCTAATGCTGCAGAGGCAGTAGTAAGAAGTGGTATATCCTCTGCTCCAGCTGCTCCGCGAATATGATCTCCATCGGCACGTGGTCCTCGTCCGTGGGGGCTATTAACTACGAGTTGAACTGCTCCCGAACGAATCAGTTCAACTGCATCTGTTCCCTCTTCATCCAGTTTCGCTACTACATCTTTAACTCGTATTCCGTTTTTCTCTAAATGCTCTGCTGTGCCTTTAGTTGCTACTATCTCAAGCCCTAAATCCGAGAGGCTTCGCGCTGCTTCAAGCCCTGTTTCTTTATCCCTATCTGCAAGAGACATAAACACTGTTCCTGATTCTGGTAGTGCCCCTCCTGCAGAAATTTGAGACTTAGCGAAAGCTAGTCCGGTTGTTAGATCTATACCCATTACTTCTCCCGTGGATCGCATTTCTGGGCCAAGCACAGGGTCAGCTTCTGGAAAACGATTGAATGGCAATACTGCTTCTTTAACTGCAACATGGTCTCCAGAGACTCGAGGCCTAAGCAACTTTTCTTCTCGTAGTTCCGCAAGTGTGGCGCCGACCATCACTCGGCTAGCTACTTTTGCCAAAGGAACCCCTGTCGCTTTAGCTACAAAAGGGACAGTTCGTGAAGCGCGAGGGTTAGCTTCAATCACATAAATCTGATCTTCTTTTACTGCAAATTGAACATTGATCAGTCCCTTTACTTCAAGGGCTTCGGCTATCTGTAATGTAAATTCTTCAATTTTTGCTATTACTTCTTCGCTCAAATGCGGTGGAGGTATCACACACGCGCTGTCCCCACTATGAATACCTGCTTCTTCCACATGCTCCATTACTGCCCCTATGACAGCATCTCCAGTTGCGTCCCGGATCGCATCAACATCCACTTCGATTGCTTCTTCTAGGAAACGATCAACAAGGACTGGGCGTTCTGAAGAAAGTCCTCCCTCAATTCCTAGACTTCCGAACTCTAAAAGCTCTGCCATAGCTTTCTCTAACTGAGAATGGTCATAAACAATTTCCATGGCCCGGCCACCAAGAACATACGAAGGTCTTATCAATACAGGAAAACCAACGTCATCAGCTATTTCTTGGGCTTCATCTAAATTGATGGCTGTTCCACCAGGTGGCTGATTGATACCAATACTTCGGCATAACACATTCCAAAGTTCGCGATCTTCAGCGATATCAATTGATTTCGGATTAGTTCCAGCTATGAGCTCTTCGGGAAGAACCGCTGCGAGTTTCAACGGAGTCTGGCCGCCAAGCGAAACAATTATTCCTTCAGGTTGTTCTACCTCTATGACGTTAGATACGTCTTCGTAAGTTAACGGCTCAAAATACAGTCGATCGCTAGTGTCATAGTCTGTTGAAACTGTCTCGGGGTTGCAATTAACCATGATTGTTTCGTAACCAGCAGAACGGAGGGCGAAACTTGCATGTACACAGCAGTAATCAAATTCAATACCTTGACCTATTCGGTTTGGTCCAGATCCAAGGATCATGATTTTGGGCCGTCCAGATGGCTTCACTTCATTTTCGTCTTCCCAAGTTGAGTAATGATAAGGAGTGTCAGCTGCAAACTCAGCTCCACATGTATCGACTGTTTTATAGGTAGGAAATACCCCAAGATTTTCTCGCTTTTCTCTCACTAACGACTCCTGCGTTTCCCAAAGGTAAGCAAGTTGAGCATCAGAAAATCCGAGTTGCTTTGCTCTCTTCCATGACCATTTATCTAGCGTGTCAAGAGTTTCGTTTTCTAAATATGATCGCTCTTCTGTGATAGCAAGTATCTGATCTAGGAACCATGGATCAATAGAAGTATCGGAATGAACTTCTTCAACGGTGAATCCACGTCGAAATAACGCTTCTACCTGATATATGCGATCTGGCGTAGCTACTTTTGCGGCAGACCTTAGGTCTGCGTTATCCATTTTCTTGAGAGAGTTTTCTGCTGGGTCGGCGTTCAAACCGAATCGGCCATTTTCAAGAGAACGTAACCCCTTTTGTAATGATTCAGGGAAAGTTCTACCGATCGCCATAACCTCACCAACGGATTGCATAGACGTGCCAAGAATTCCATCAGCACCTGGAAATTTCTCGAATGCCCAACGCGGGATTTTAGTTACTACGTAATCAATAGTGGGTTCAAAAGCAGCTGGAGTTTTTTCTGTGATGTCGTTAGGTATCTCATCAAGGGTGTATCCGACGGCAAGTCTTGCTGCTATTTTCGCAATTGGAAAGCCTGTTGCTTTTGATGCAAGAGCAGAAGAACGGCTCACTCTCGGATTCATTTCTATAACGACTTGATCACCATTTTCTGGATTGACGGCAAACTGGACGTTAGAACCGCCTGTTTCTACGCCAACTCTTCGTAAACAAGCAAAAGAATCATCACGCATCTTCTGATATTCAATGTCAGTGAGAGTTTGAGCGGGTGCCACAGTAATGGAATCTCCGGTATGGACGCCCATAGGGTCAAAATTTTCTATTGAGCACACGACCACACAGTTATCGGACTTATCTCTCATAACTTCTAATTCAAATTCTTTCCATCCTGCAATTGACTGCTCAATAAGTATTTCTGTAATTGGACTAGCGTCTAAACCATTCTGGGCTACCTTCTCGAACTCTTCTGAACTGTGCGCCATACCCGTTCCTTTGCCTCCAAGTATGTAGGCAGGGCGTATTATGACCGGGAGTCCTATGTCTTTAACTACTTCTTTTGCTTCATCTAATGAGTGAGCAATACCAGAAGTTGGAACTTGCAAACCAATTTCCAGCATTGCCTCTTTGAATAGATGGCGATCTTCTGCGGTAGCAATTGCTTCAGATCGCGCTCCAATGAGCTCAACTCCATATTCTTCAAGTACTCCGGCTTCAACTAGCTCCATAGCAAGATTCAGAGCGGTTTGTCCTCCCAATGTTGGTAGAAGAGCATCTGGTCTCTCTTGTTCTATGACTCTTGTCAAAACATCTAACCGAAGAGGTTCAACATAAGTTGCATCGGCAAAATCAGGATCTGTCATGATGGTTGCAGGATTGGAGTTAACGAGGATTACCCGATAACCCTCTTCTTTTAGAACTCGGCATGCTTGGGTTCCTGAGTAATCAAATTCACATGCCTGTCCAATAACTATCGGTCCGGATCCAATAAGGAGAATGCTGGAGATATCTGTTCGTCTTGGCACTAGAACTTACCCCCATTAGTTTTCGCCATCAGTTCTTCAAATTCTTTGAAAAGGTACTGACTATCATGTGGTCCTGGGCCTGCTTCAGGGTGATACTGAACACTAAATGCCGGGACTTCTTGGCAGCGGAGACCTTCAATGGTTTCATCGTTCAAGTTAATATGCGTTAAGTCAACAGAAGGAATGCCTCCGTCAGCTACGCAATAGTTATGGTTTTGGCTTGTTATTTCAACGGCTCCTGTCTTTAAGTTTCTTACAGGATGATTTCCTCCATGATGGCCAAATGGCAATTTATAAGTTTCAGCGCCAAGAGTTGCAGCAAGTAACTGGTGACCAAGACATATCCCAAATATTGGTACTTCTCCAAGAAGCGATGAGATGTTTGAACGTATATCTGTTAGTGGTGCAGGGTCCCCTGGTCCGTTTGATAAGAAGACTCCGTCTGGTTCTTGCTCTAGAACCTCTTCGTATGAGGTCTGAGCGGGAACTACAATGACTTCACCTAATTTAGATAGATGATGAAGAATTGTGGTTTTTATGCCGAAATCATAGGCAACTATTCGCCTAGTTCCACCGAGAGAAGGAACAATATATTTTGTTTTACAGGTAACAGTTGAGACGAGGTCAATTCCATCTGTAGGCGGAGCTTTTTGGGCAGATTGAATTAACTCATTTAAGTCTCCCTGTCCGAAAGCTGCTGGCATTGAACCTTGATCCCTGAGATGGCGTGTAAGGCGTCGAGTGTCTATTCCAGCTATTCCAGGTACTTCATGCTCTTTTAAAAATGCATCAAGACTATTGGTGGCACGCCAATTACTTGTTCTTCTGCTGAGTTGTCGGACGATAACTCCGGAACAAAAGGGATTTCCACTCTCATAATCCTCATTATTCACTCCATAATTTCCTATGTGCGGATAGGTGAAAGTTATTATCTGCCCGGCATAGGAAGGGTCAGTGATTACCTCTTGATACCCCGACATAACAGTGTTGAAGACAGCTTCTCCGGTGGTAACTCCATTAACTGGTGGGGCTCCAATCATCTCACCTTCAAATATTGTTCCATCGGCAAGCACGAGTCTCGCAACCTTCACATCTCGATTCATCGCTGAATTTCTCCATCTAGCACTACAGCTTCTCCTGATTGAATTGTGTGCCGAACACGCCCTCTTAAACGTCGTCCTTCGTATGGAGTGTTTGAACTCCTACTCGCCATCAAATTGCCTGATACTGTCCATGTGATATCAGGGTCAATTACGCAAAGGTTAGCTTTTGCTCCTATCGAGACAGTGTTTCCATGTCGATCTAATACTCCAGCTATTGCTGCTGGGCGCCAAGATAGAAGAGCGAGAATTTGCGGTAGGTCTAGCCCTGAGTCTTCGAGAGAAATGCTAAAGGCTGTTTCAAGACCAAGCATCCCCGGAGGAGCTTCATCAAAAGATTTTTCCTTTGAATGATCTGTATGGGGAGCGTGGTCAGTGGCAATCGCATCAATAGTCCCATCAGATAAACCTTTTCTCACCGCTATTACATCTTGATCGGTTCGAAGTGGAGGGTGTACCTTAAACACTGGGTCATAAGAAGCACATGACTCATCGGTAAGGCTGAAATGGTGGGTAGTGGCCTCAGCGGTTATTGGGAGACCTTCTTGTTTTGCCAGACGAACCATCTCAACAGATCCTGATGTTGATAGATGCTGAAAATGCATGTGTGCGCCAGTAAGGCGGACGAGAGCTATATCTCGTGAAACCATAAGTTCTTCAGCTTCTGCCGGTTGTCCAGGAATACCAAGACGAGAGGACCAGGCCCCTTCATGCATGTATCCGCCAGAAGAAAGAGCTTCAACTTCACAATGTTGGGCTAGCACGACTGGACGTCCTAGCCGATGCGTTAACCCAGTGCTGTACTCCATAATTCGACGCATTAAACGAGGATCTTGTAAACCATTTCCGTCGTCGGTAAAGATTCCTACTCCAGCATCTACTAGTTCTCCCATTGGAGACATCTGTTCTCCGTTACGGCCTACTGTCATTGTCCCGGTAGGAATAATTTCACAAACCGATTTTTCCCCCAAAGCTCTGACTTGTTCAATAACAGCTAGGCAGTCCATAGCAGGCGTCGTGTTCGGCATAGCAATTAAGGCCGTGTAACCACCTAAAGCTCCGCCTCTCGCCCCTGTTTCTATTGTTTCTGCGTCTTCCTGCCCAGGTTCACGGAGATGACTATGTAAATCAACGAACCCAGAGGTAACGATGCACCCAGAAGCGTCAATTTCTTCTTCTCCTTTTAAGTTTGAGGAAACTTCCGTGATTAGTCCGTCGTCTCCTATCGCTACATCAGCTTTCTTTTCACCTTCTGAATCAATGATGGTGCCGCCACGAATTACAAGACTCATTGTCCACCTTCCAATTCACTAGCTGCGCCTAGCTTGCGTCCTGAGCCCAACAGGAGGAACAGAACCGCCATTCGGATAGAGACCCCATTTGATACTTGATCAAGAATGACTGATCTTGGGTCTGAAGCTACTGCTGCTTCAATTTCAATTCCACGATTTGTAGGACCGGGATGGCAAATAAGTGCGTCCTTTGGAAGTGTTGCCGAACGTTTTATATTCAATCCGTAGTCCGCTGTGTACTCTCTGACTGAAGGAATTAGGCCTTCGCTAATTCTCTCATTCTGCATTCTCAAGAGATAACAAACATCTAATGTTGGGAGCACTTCATCTAGGTCATAAGAAATAGTTACGGGCCATCCTTCAAGAGATGGAGGCAACAAGGTAGGTGGGGCTACTAGTACTACCTCTGCTCCAAGCATCGTAAAAGCAAGCACATCGGATCTGGCAACCCGTGAATGTCTTATATCACCAACGATGGCTATTCGGAGTCCATTGAGTGAACCCTTATGTTTTCTTAAGGTATACGCATCTAGTAGCGCCTGAGTAGGGTGTTCGTGACAGCCATCTCCTGCATTGACGACCAGTGCGTCTGTCCAATTATCGATGCGTTGAGCTATCCCTGCGGCAGGATGCCTCACTACAAGAACATCTGCTCCGTAAGCTTCTATTACCTCAACAGTGTCGCGAATACTTTCCCCTTTTGAGAGTGATGAAGATCCTGCTCCGAAACTCATTGTGTCTGCTGAGAGGCGTCGTGCTGCAGTTTCAAAAGAAAGCCGAGTTCGAGTGGAATTTTCGAAAAATAATGTGGCAACTGTTCGTCCTCTAAGCGCTGGAACTTTGGGAATAGGTCGGCGTCCAATCTCGTCAAAAGTGTCTGTCAGATCCAGAATTTCTTCTATATCGCTTTTTGTCATACCTTCAATGGACAGTAAGCTTCTAGATGGGGTTGAATTCACTTTTCTACCGTCCCAAGATCTACTCCTTCTGGACTCACATCTACAATCTCTGATATGCGAGTGGGGAGATTTTTTCCTACATAATCAGGTCTGATAGGCAACTCTCGATGCCCGCGATCAACCATCACTGCAAGTTGAATTTCTTTGGGGCGACCAAAATCACAAAGCGCATCTAAAGCCGCTCTAATAGTCCGACCGGTAAAAAGAACATCATCGGCGATAACGATCGTCGCCCCATCTAGATCAACAGAAATATCTGTTACTGCTTCAGGTATGACGGGTCGCATGCCTATGTCATCACGATGAAGCGCTACATCTAGTGTCCCTTGAGGAGGGCTCGTACCGCTGATTTTACTCAGAGCTTCAGTGAGCATTTCTGCCACCATTACTCCCCCGGTTTGAAGCCCTATCAAAACAACATTGTCTAATCCATGGTTTCTTTCAACTATTTCATGGGCCATACGTTGAATTGCGCGTTTGATGTCTTCTGCGTTTAAAACTCTTGCGTGTGCAACAAAAACGCCCCCTTTAGGGGGCGTTTGAACTCGTTTTTTTTCAACCACTTCTATGAACTCCTCTGATCCGTGCAAGCCTCACAGGACTCGCTTCACGGTCAAAAAAGAACTGTAGCAAATTAAAACGGTGCTCGCGCCATCTTTGAAAACTTCGTCCTAGTTGAGAAAGACATTCAACTAATTACTAGTTGCTATCAGTTCTAGTCTCTTCAGAGATACTTGCGACTACCCCATTAATGAACCTGCTCGATTGTTCAGTTGAATACTCGCTCGCTAAAGCTACTGCTTCAGACAGGATGGCCTCTATTGGTATATCTAAGCGATAAAGAACCTCGTAAGTCGCCATGCGCAGTAACGCCTTATCTATGATTGGCATGCGTTCAGTACTCCATCCTTCAGCGAACTGATCAATCATGGAATCGATTCTTTCCAAATGAGTAGATATTCCTTTAACCAGGTCTGATACGAATTGTTCTGGTTCTACGGGTTGCTCATCAAGATAATCAGTAAGAGATTGCCCATGGTTATCAGCAGCATAAAGAATATTGAGAACGGTTTCTCTTGCTTCTCGGCGAGAGCCAAAGTCAGTATCTAATTCTTCGCTCATTACATATCCCTCAAGGGTCAGACCCGACCTAGATATTCGCCTGTTCGAGTATCAACTTTGACCACTTCGTTTTGTTCTACAAACAAAGGAACTTGAACCACCAAGCCGGTTTCTAAGGTGGCTGGTTTTCGTGCTCCAGATACTCGATCTCCTTGGATGCCAGGTTCGGTTTCTGATATCTCGATCTGTACTGAAGCCGGTAGTTCTACTCCAATTACTTCTTCGCCATACATAAGTAATTGTGGCGTGCTGGAGTCAACAAGGTAGTTCGTCGCTTCCCCGAGAGTTTCAGGGGTCACTGTCAACTGCTCATAGGTTTCAGTATCCATGAATACGTAATCTGCGCCTTCTCTATAAAGGAATTGCATATCTCTTTTATCTACTATGGCTCGTTCTACTTTTTCTCCAGCCCGGAAAGTGCGATCCACTACTGCTCCAGAGCGAACATTTTTCAAGGTAGTACGAACGAAAGCATGACCTTTCCCAGGTTTAACATGTTGAAAATCAACTACTTGAACCAGAGAGCCCTCAAGGTCGAGCGTCATACCATTCTTTAAATCGTTAGTAGTGATTGTGGCCATACTCTTTCCTTTCCCGCTATCCGGTCTCTTAAATATAAGTGACAGAAATCAGAAAGGAACCAACAACTCTTGTTCTTTATATTTACTACAGGGTAGAACAGTCGGGTATCCAAGATCCGTGGAACCCATCTGGAACTCTTTGAGGTAGATGTATCCGAGCTACAGGTTTTCCTGTTATGTCATTTCCATCAAGAATTACTAGCTCTGCTGGCCCTTGGTTTACGTCATTGACACAAACTATGACCCATCCGTCCTCTTCGTCGCTACTTTCTTCGCGAGGCACAAATAGTGGTTCGCCTCCAAACCGGCCCTCGCCATGATCATGATGAATAATCTCACCAGTTTCCATATCTGTTCTGCACGTTGATCCTGAATCTAACCACGAGGTATAGGCATAACGATGCTTGCGGGCAACCACCCGTGGGTCATGGGTGGGAAAATCTTGAGACTGTTCACTCACAATTTCCTCACTGACAGTTCTTGTGCTTGGATCAATAGTCCAGCGCGCAAGTTTAGGAATTGACTCATACGGACCGTGTAAGTCTGAATGAAACATTCGATCAAATCTGCAAAGATCTACGACCACCTTGCTGTTCCCCTCACTGGTTTCAAGATCAAATGCGTTCACTGGATGAAATACATAGCATTTCGGAGCCTCACACCAAATAATGTCCTTAGCTTCTCCATCTCTGGGTAGCAGCCCTACTCGCGGTTCATGTTCATCACTCCAAGCAAAAGGAAACCTTTTACCAGCCATAGCCATTTCAATATCTACACATACCGGCAAATCATAAATAAGCGCGTATTTTTCAGTTAGTGACATGTCGTGAATCATTGGCATACCTTCAAGAGGAACATCAGTCACTTTTGTGACCCGGTTATCCATCCCTACAATTACATGTTGCACTCGATCTGGAATATCTGGATACGCATAGCAAACTCCGTGGAGTTCTTCTGCAATTGGATCAAACTTTGTATGAGCGGTAAAAGCTCCCGGTAACGTGCCCTCAAAATTGGTGTAACCAATAGTTTCAAGATCATAAGTGAGAGACATTGGACTGACTCCTGCTTCGACCAGAGCCAAGGTAAGACCGTTATGCCCGATGACTGAAGTATTCGGACTAAAACCAGAACCTCTGAAACACTTTCCTTCAGGTGGTTCCTCTCCAAGTCGTTTAGCAAGATCTGTTCCTCTCACCCAACGGTTTCTATACCACTCTGCTTTCCCGTCACGAAGTCGCACCCCATGTATCATCCCGTCACCTAAAAACCAGTGATAGGTCTTGGGATCAACAGAACCATAGGGGTTTGGTCCATTACGAAGCCATCGTCCTTCAAGTTCCTCTGGAATTTGACCTGTTACGGACAGATTGTGTGCAGTAACCTCTTCCGTGACGGGTGCTCTGCTTCCTTCTAAATATTTACGACCTTCAACCGAATGAACCATGTCAACTGCTTTAGAGGATACTTTTTGGAGAGTTTGTCAACAGTTCATATCCTTCGTCAGTCACGATTACTGAGTCTTCCCATCTAACGCCCCCTAAACCAGATATGTAAATTCCTGGTTCCACAGTGACCACTTGTCCGCTTTTCAAATTTCCTTCAGATTTCTGTCCTATCCCAGGAGTTTCATGTATCTCCAAGCCCACTCCATGCCCAGTGCTGTGAAGAAATTGTTCTCCATATCCTGCTTCTTCAATAACTGTTCGGCATGCTGCGTCTACATCAAATATTGCTACCCCATTCACAACGGTCTTCAAGCCTTCTTCTTGGGCTTTTAAAACTAAATGAAGAATTTCATTCTCTTGACCTTCTTCACTGCCACCTATACGGAATGAGCGAGTCATATCTGAGTGATATCCATGGACTAAAGCCCCAAAATCGCATATGACTAAATCACCATCTTCAAAAGGGCGGTCTGTAGGTCGAGCATGTGGCAACGCACTGTTAGATCCCGCGGCAACAATTGTTTCAAATGAACGATCAGAAGCACCGTGTTTACGCATTTCATGATCGAGTACAGCAGCTAGGTGCTTCTCAGTTGTTCCAGAGACAAACATTTCAGTTGCTACTGAAAGCGCTTGATCCGCGATGGATGCCGCTTCTTTCATGTGTTCTAGCTCTTCTGAATCTTTTATCTCGCGTATTTTTTCTATAAGACCCGCCGTGGGAACAAGATCTACTAAAGGAATCCATTCACTGATTTGCTGTTGTTGCTCCCATGTGATTGAAGCAGCCTCTAATCCCAGTCGCGTAACTCCATCACTTAATTCTTTCAGAGTCTTGTCGAAACCTTGTGCCTGTATAACTACCTCTATTGAAGTGTTTTCTGTTTCGGCTGGAGCTTGTTCTGCATATCTTCCATCAGTGAATAAGACTGCCTTGTCTTTTGTCACCCACAGCTTCCCTGCAGACCCAGTAAAACCAGTCAGGTACATGATATTTATGAGTTTTGTTACAAAAAAAGCTTCGCAACCAACTTCTTCAAAATGGCTCGTTAGTTTTTTGAGTCGTTCAGTTGTGTTCACTTGTTTTCCTTATTGAGCAAGTAATTCAGAAACCGCATCAACAGCAATTTGGTATCCATATCCACCAAACCCAGCAATCGTCCCAGCTGCCACTGGTGCAACAACGGAAGTGTGACGCCATGGTTCGCGAGCGGCAGGGTTAGAAAGATGCACCTCAATAACCGGCCCATCAAAAGTCTGAAGCGCATCATGGATAGCCCAAGCGTAATGAGTGAAAGCTCCAGGATTTATGATTATGGCATCACATCTTTTTCGTGCTGAATGAATCGCATCTACGAGTTCACCTTCATGATTCGATTGAAGGTGTTCAACTGTCATGCCTTTCTGGTCTGCTGCTTTCTCAGCAGTTTCTATATGGTTTTCAAGAGTTTGATCACCATAAGTCTCTGGTTCTCTTTCCCCAAGAAGATTGAGATTTGGTCCTGAAAGGATAAGAATTTTTATCTGCGATTTTGAAGATTCTGAATTCATAAATATCCCTTTACCTCTTATCCATGTGATGAATGGTCTCACGTACTATTGATGGCTCAATACCTGTAACAACTTCTACTCCATCTGGTCCATCTAGAACAAAAGTCAGACCATTAATAGCTTTTTTATCTCGAGCCATGACTTCCATTATGACATCAGGTTCTATTCCTTGAGGCATCATGCTGCTTAGCCCGTATTGATCAACAACCAAACGATGTTCCTCTACTCTGTCTTGATCTATCCGTCCAAGTCTGTGTGCAAGTTCTGCGGCAAAGACCAGCCCAATTGCTATTGCTTCACCATGTCGAAGGTCATAGTTTTCTGTAGTTTCAAGTGCATGGCCTAAGGTATGTCCATAGTTCAGAATTGCTCGAGTTCCTGCCTCTCTCTCATCCGATGCGACTACTTGAGCTTTGATCTCTACACATCTAGCAATTTTCTCTTCTAAGTTCAGGTCGTCTAAGTTTCCGCTACCAAGAAAGTGATACTTGGCCATCTCTCCATAACCACTTAACATTTCTCTTTTTGGAAGCGTGTCCAAGACAGAAGTGTCGCATAGTACGGCTGTTGGCTGCCAGAAGGCTCCGACTAAATTTTTTCCTTCTGGAAGATTCACTCCTGTTTTCCCACCGATTGACGCATCAATCTGACCAAGTAGAGAAGTAGGTATATGTATTACAGGCGTTCCTCGGTGATATGTCGCTGCCGCGAAGCCTGCGACGTCAGTGACTACACCTCCACCTATACCAACGATGCAGTCATTTCGAGTTAAGCCCCACCTTGTAAAAGAACGGCAAAGTGACTCAATGGTGTTCAAAGTCTTTGCCTCTTCGCCGTCAGGAATTAGAAAAATTTCGTTGGCTATTTCCAGATTTAGATTCACACCAATATTTTCTTGAGTAACTATGGCAACGCGCTGGGAATCTTTGGGGAGCACTGAATCTAATTCTTCTCGCGCATTAGCTCCTACCAATACCGGGTATTCTCTACCTTCGCTCAGTGGCACTTTAATTTCTATCATTTGTCACCTTTTAAAATAGTCAGCGCCAAAATTTGGTCAGAGATTTCTTCCACTGTTCCACTCTCTACGTCTATCACAAGGTCAGCGACTTCTTTATAATTTTCTTCCCGTTCAGCATTTAGAAGTTGTAACACCTCAAGAGGGTCTTTGTCTTTTAATAAGGGTCTACCTCTGCCTTCTCCAACTCTCTTAGCTAAACCTTCTGGCGTGGCTTTAAGCCAAATGACGTGAGAATTTTCCTTAAGTATGGATCTATTTTCATCTTGAACTACGATTCCACCACCTGTTGATAGGACAACGGGCTCTTCAGACCCAAGAACTTTCTTCAATGCATCGGTTTCAATTTCTCTAAAACCTTTTTCTCCGCGTTCGTTAAAAATAACCCCCATAGAACGTCCATAACTATTCTGAATCCAGCGATCTAGATCAACGTGACGAACGTTACTTTTTCGCGCTAAAGAAGCACCTATTACTGTTTTTCCTGCACCCATGAGTCCCACAAGAGCAACATGAGTACACAAATCGCTATCCATATATATAAGGATACCCACTGCTGATTACTCAGAACAGCGGATTATTGCTTAAGAGCAGTAAATGGATGATTTGTTTAGAGTTCGTATATCCCAACGACATCAAGATTGCGGAAATTAACTTCACCTATGCTTTCTTCATGTTCACTTGAAGCTTCTTGTGTTTCTTCCAACTCGTTGTTCTGAGTCGCTGACTCATAGGAGTCAAATTCAACTATTTGGACGATGGTTTCAGGATTATCTCGGTCAACACATAGTGTCGCAACACGCGCAGTGGTCTTTGAACCAGCAACCTCAATGTATTCTTCTAAACCTTTTTGAGCCTCTTCAATAGTTGAATTGAACTCCATCACTTGAATGAATTTCATAATTTCTTTCCTTCTCTTTTAATTAATTTAGTTTTACGTTCGCTTTTTAAGTTCCTGTGTGATTGCTTCTTGCATAATTGATATGGGAGCTTCTTCGCCGGTCCATAGCGTAAAGGCTTCAGCTGCTTGAAACAGAAGCATGGAAACTCCGTTATGGGAATCTATTCCTTTTTGTTTAGCTAGTGAAATCCATCTGGTTTCCAGTGGGTGATAAATAAGATCAACAATGAGTTGACTGGGATGAAGTAGATCTATCGGGCATGGGATATCTACTTGACTATCTTTCATACCAATAGAGGTTGCATTGACTACAAGATCGGCTCCAGAAATATCTTCTAGTGTTCCAACACCCCCGACTTCTCCTGCTAAGCCTGCAGCGCTTTCTGCTTTCTCTAGAGTCCTATTTACAGCCATAATGGAAGCGGCCCCTGACCTCGCTAACGCTTCTATAACTGCCCGAGCTGCTCCGCCTGCTCCAATGACCGCCACTTTTTTGCCTTTCGGATCAAATTGCGCGTCATGAATCAATCCATTTAGAAAACCATCTCCATCAGTGTTATGTCCGATCAAACCTTTTTCATTGGCAACAACACAATTAACTGCATCCAGTTTTTCAGCGGTAAAAGTGCACTCATCAACTAACGATGCCACCCTTGTTTTAAAAGGCATCGTGACTGACAATCCGCCGAGATTGCCTGATCTCATTTGAGCAAGAACTTCATCGAGTTCGCTTTCAGTAATTTCAAGAGCTTCATACTCCCAGTCCATACCCAAAGAGTTGAAAGCTGCATTATGCAATAGTGGTGAAAGAGAATGAGCAACTGGTGATCCAACGACTGCTGCAAGAGTTGTTGACTTATCAGTTCTTCCGAAAACGTTCTTTAAATTATTAGCCACAACCCAAATCCTTTTCTCGACATATTGCGACTGCTTCTGCGAATTCTTCACTGGTAACCGTAAAAGTATGAGCTCCCACCACTCCGTTCTCATCGGTACGAACAAAGAACATCCATGGCCCATCTTCTGGATTTACTGCTGCTTCAAGTGAGGCTCTACCTGGTGCGGAAATTGGTGTAAGAGGAAGTCCGGGTTCTATCCATGTGTTCCAAGGCGAGTCACTATTCAGATCTTCTCTAGTTAAAGACTCTCCAGACATTTTCCCTGCTGCATAACGAACTGTTGACTCCATGCCAAGAGACCATCCTTGCTCCAAGCGATTATGGATAACTTGAGAGATTTTGGCTCGTTCTTCATTTAATAAGGCCTCTTCTTCAATCAAAGACGCAACAACTAAAGCCTCATAGGGAGTTAGACCTACCGCTGCTGCCTTTTCCTCAAGATTAATTTCTTCCACAACGTTAAGGAACTGATTATGCATACGAGTTACAAGGCTCATTTCATCGGTAAGAGTAGCTTCGTCCAACTGATATGTGTCGGGAAAGAACATGCCTTCATACCATGGCAGAAAAAAATCTTCTGGGTAATGTTCCCAGCGAACAACATCGCTAGAAAAAGCTTCGTTTAATTGAGCCTCACTGTAAGTAGGCATACGTTTTTTGATATTTACGACCATCTGGCTAATAGTAAGACCCTCAGGAATTGTCACCCGTATTACTTCTGGCGGTATTGGTCCTTCGTTCAAGATATCTACAACGTCTTGAAACGCTAAATGTTCTTGAAGTAAGTAATCTCCTGCTTGAAATTCGTACTCAATGCCTGACGGACAATCGATAAACCAGCCAATCATTGAGTGGCAGCGCATCCACTGCCGAAACATCGGTGAATTATCAATAATTCCTGCGGATCCTAGAGCCACTGCAACTTCACCCGAAGACCATCCAGGTTCAACGACAAACTCTATTTCGTCACCTGGTGGCGCATCCGGCGTCACCAGTGAATTAACCCACTGATCAACTTTTCGATAGGAGAAAGTTGCTCCAATCAGAAGCAAAAATACAACGAGTCCCCAACGTGGAATTGGACCCAATGGCTTACGGTGACGAACCCAACGCACATTGGCATCTACCTCTAATTCCTCTCCAAAAATTGTCCCCTTTTCCGATTCCTCATATACGGATGGATCCCATACCACTGCCTCTTCTATGGCAACATCTTCAGGTACAACTGGTATTCCTTCTGTTACAGAATCAGAAACGCCTGGTTTGTCCACTGGAGCCTCATTCGCTTTGTTTCCAGGTGCCATGTCTGCTGAAGAACGGAAAGTTTTCCCGTCTTTTCCAGATGTTTCATTTTCTTCTTTAGCGCTCACCTAATCCTCCGAATTCCGACGGCTATCTAACCAGGCTTGAAGCAAAATTGATGCTGCCAACTGGTCAACTACTTTCCGCCCATCCTTAGATGTGATTCCCTGCTCTCTTAAGGAGCGCTCTGCGGTGACAGTAGTTAGGCGCTCATCGCAGATTTCAATAGGAACCGACAGTGTATTTTCTAGTTTTTTTACTTCAGTGAGAGTTTTCTTGGCCATGGGACCGATACTCCCATCTAAAGAATAAGGGACACCTACTACTAGAACGTCAACTTCCCATTCCTTAACTAATGCTTCTATTGCAAGATGTTCTTTGGAGATATCTCCAAGCCGTCTAACTACCTCTATAGGTGTTGCTATTAGGCCATCACTATCGCTAACCGCCACACCTATACGTTTAGTTCCTAAATCTAGTCCGAGAGCTCGCACTTGATTTTTAGGTTGTTTCGGCTGCAGCGCGAGCTTGGTCAAGCGCCGCTTGAAGATTTTCGGGTTGGCGACCACCTATAACGGTCATTTCTGAATTTAGTCGCCCTCCACCACCAATTGTTTTTGCAGATTCGGAGACAAGAGCACCTGCGTCTAATCCGCTATCAGATGTAACTGTAGATACAAGAGCGGCTCCACCTCCCTCTGGTGCTAATCCTAATACAACGGCTCTTATCCCGTCCTTAGCAGAAATGGCGACAGCGAGTTCTCTTAGTCCTTCTTGGTCCACTCCTGTTACCTGAGTGATCACTAAACCGTTCTCTGCTGTCTCTGCCAAAGCATCTACCTGGTTTAGTGCTAATGCGCGGCGAACTTCATTGAGTTCATTCTTTATTTCTTTATTCTCAGCTATTCGTTTGTCTATGCCTTCAAGAACATCATCTATCGGTACTCCTAATTTCTCTGAAGCAGAAGCAAGAGTAGATTCTAAGTCTCTCAGACGATTGATTGGAGCAGGCCCTGTGATCGCCTCTATGCGGCGGATGTTTGCTCCTACTGACCCCTCTGTGATGATCTTAAAAGCTCCGATGTCCCCGAGTGCGTTGACATGAGTTCCTCCGCAAAGTTCAATTGAGTTCGGTCCTGCTTCAAGCACTCGTACACGATCTCCGTATTTGTCGCCAAAGAAAGCAACCGCTCCTGCTGCTTCAGCTTCTTCTTTAGAAGTTTCATAGTGATTGCAAAGAGAGTTGTTGAGCACTTCCATGTTCACTATGTCTTCTATTTCTCTAATCTCTTCTGGTTGCACGGCTGCATAATGGCTGAAGTCGAAGCGCAACCGGTCCGGACCCACCCATGACCCTTGTTGTTTTACATGTTCACCAAGAACTCGTCGTAGCGCCGCATGTAAAAGGTGTGTGGCGGTGTGATTGCGACGAATATCCGTTCGGCGAGCTACATCAATTTCTACTACTAATTTGTCGCCGACTGCTATCTCTAGTTCATTATCTTCTGTCTCATGCACATGTAATCCATCTAGAGCCAGTTTGGTATCAACAACTCGAACAGTTCCTCTGGTGTTAGTGAGAGTGCCAGTATCTCCTATTTGACCTCCAGATTCTGCATAGAAAGGAGTTCTGTCTAGTACGACATAGTTGTTTTCTATGTAAAGAACTTCTGCTTCTGTTTTATCTTCTTCTCGCCCTATAAAGGAAGTTGAACCATGTTCTTCGAGTAAAGGACGTAGATCTCCTGAAATGTCTGCTGCGCTATTTTCTTTCCGCGCAGCTTTTGCTCGTTCTTTTTGTTGATTCATGGCTTCTGAGAATCCTTCAGAATCTATGAAGATTCCTCGCTCTCTGGTTATTTCTTCAGTTAGTTCAAGTGGGAACCCGTAGGTGTCGTGAAGTTTGAAAATGACTTGCCCATCAAGAGACTCTCCGGTCTTCAAGCCATCTATAGCCGTATCTAAAATGGTTAGTCCTGAACGTAAAGTCTCTCTAAAACTTTCTTCTTCGCGATCTATGACTCCTCGTATGTAATCATGGTTTTGTGCGAGTTCCGGATAATCCGAACCCATCATTTCAATAACTACATCTACTAACGAAGCCATGATCTGATCTTCTACTCCTAGTAGCCATGCATGTCGTACTGCTCGTCGGATAATGCGACGAAGTACGTATCCTCTATCTTCGTTTGAGGGAAACACTCCATCATTTATTAGGAATGTTGATGATCGTGCATGATCGGCCAGTATCCGCATTGAGACATCGGAACTCTCGCTCTCTTTTTGTGCAACTTGCGTTAATTTACTGATGCTTTCTAGAAGCGTGGAAAACTCATCTGTCTCCCATACGGAATCAACGCCTTGTAGAACGGAGAGGACGCGTTCTAGTCCTAGGCCTGTATCAATTGATGGTGCCGGAAGTGGGGTTTGAGAGCCGTCTGCATGCTGTTCGAATTGCATGAAAACTAGATTCCAGATTTCAACAAATCTTTCTTCTCCTCCATGAGCGGGTCCGCCTTCTTCGCCGTGCTCCGGTCCTTTGTCCCAAAAAATTTCTGAACAGGGTCCACAGGGCCCAGTGTCGGCCATGCGCCAATAGTTGTCTTCGTCTAGGCGTTGAATTCGGTCGGCAGAAACTCCGACTTCTTTTTCCCATATGGTGGCGGCCTCATCATCAGTCTCGTGAACTGTTATCCATAGACGTTCAGGATTTAGGCCGAGGTTTTTGGTTATGAATTCCCAAGCAAATGCGCAAGCTTCTGATTTGAAGTAATCTCCAAAGCTGAAATTTCCCATCATTTCAAAAAAGGTGAGGTGACGACTTGTGCGACCTACTTCTTCTAAGTCATTGTGTTTCCCGCCTGCTCGTGCACATTTTTGAACAGTAACGGCACGTGGCCAAGGGGCTGGCTGCTCTCCAGTTAAGTATGATTTGAACTGCACCATGCCTGAGTTAGTAAAGAGCAAAGTTGAGTCATCAGGTATGAGACTGTCTGATGACTCATGAAAGTGGTCTCTTGCAACATAAAAGTCAATGAATTCACGTCGGATTGACTTTGCGGTTAGAACTTTTTTTCCCATATGTGTCTAGTCTAACGATCCCAACTCCGCACTGAGAGTGATTTACTTCAGAGGCTGTCGCGGACGGTGTCCTGGGCTTCGATCACGATTTTTTCGGTACACCGGCTCAGATCGACTTTGGTCTTTCATAGGTGTGGAAGACTTGAAATCATTCCTAAAGCGGCGAACTGTTTGAACCAGCTCTAGACGCTTCTCTTCAATCTGACGGTTTAAATGCTCTGGTGCGTAGCGCATGATTGAGCGTTGTAATCGACGACGAACAAAAGTTGAAGATATGAGTCCTACTATCCATCCAATGAACAAAGATGTCACACGATATTTCATTTCTAAGTTCCTTCTTTCTTTTGAGATGGCAGGCGCATAGACATGCGACGTGCTACTTCTTCTTCAAACCCGTGGGTAGAAGGATCGTAGTAGATATTTTCAGCCACTTCAGGTGGCCGGTAAATTTGCTCTACCCATCCTCGTGGATCATTGTGTGGATATTCATAGCCTTCGCCGTGACCTAATGTTGCTGCTGCTTGATAATGAGCGTCACGTAGATGCTTTGGAACTTTGCCCACTCCACTCTCTTGAACATCTTCTTTCGCAGCAAAAATTGCTTTTGTGACTCTATTTGACTTCGGAGCAGTAGATAAGTGCACTACTGCTTGAGCGAGGTTCAGTTGTGCTTCAGGTAAACCTACGAATTCCACCGCTCTCGCTGCCGCGTCAGCTATCAGTAGGGACATTGGGTCAGCCATTCCAATATCTTCACTAGCAAGGATCACTAATCTTCGCGCTATAAATCTTGCGTCCTCTCCTGCTTGAAGCATGCGGGCTAGCCAATATAGTCCTGCGTCTACATCTGAGCCTCTGATGCTCTTTATAAATGCGCTAATAACGTCGAAGTGGTCATCTCGACCATAACTCAATGCTTTTGTTCCTAAAGCAAATTCTGCATCGGCAAGTTCTAGGCGTTCACTTTTACGCCCTATTGCTAAGGCTGCTGCTACTTCAAGACTTGTTAATGCATGGCGGCCATCCCCGGAAGAACGCCCCACAATTAAATTGAGGGCGTCTTCATCTGCTTGAAGACCTTCTGCTGTTAAGCCGCGGTCAAGAAGTTTCCTGATAGCGATTTCTGATAAAGGTTCTAAGCGGAAAAGAGTTGACCGCGATAAAAGTGGTGGATTCACTTCGAAGAATGGGTTCTCAGTGGTTGCCCCAATAAGTATTAATAGTCCTGTTTCTACCGACGGCAGGAGAGCATCTTGTTGTGCTTTATTGAAACGATGCACTTCATCCAAAAAGAGAATTGTTCCGATGTCTTGTTCGCCTAAGCGTTTTTCAGCTTGCTCAATTGTTTCTCTTACGTCTTTCACTGTTGCATTTACTGCGGAGAGTTCGATGAAATCTTTAGCTGTAGCTTTTGCGACCAATCTGGCGAGACTTGTTTTTCCAGTTCCCGGAGGACCCCAAAAAATTAGTGATGAAAGTTGGTCAGATTCGACTAAGCAGCGTAAGGGTTTGCCTTCACCTACCAAGTGGTCTTGGCCCACGATTTCATCTAGTTGATTTGGTCTAAGTCGTGCTGCTAATGGAGAGCGGTGAGACAAACGCTCAGTGGCTGCACTTGTGAACAGACTGTCTGGCAAATTAACGCCTTTCGTTACTGCTGAGATGGAAGTACACGAAGGCCGAGTTCAGTTAGGTGCTTGTCATCAATCGGGTTTGGTGCTGAAGTTAAGGGATCTGCTCCTGATTGTGTTTTTGGGTATGCGATTACTTCACGAATGTTTTCCTCGCCGGCAAGAAGAGCTGTAAGGCGATCCATGCCGAAAGCAAAGCCTGCATGTGGAGGTGCTCCGTATTTGAAAGCGTCAAGTAGGAACCCAAATTTTTCCTGAGCTTCCTCTGCTTCTATTCCTAGAAGTCCAAAGATTTTTTGTTGGATCTCTTTTTTGTGTATTCGAACACTTCCTGATCCAAGTTCCCATCCATTCAATACGAGGTCATATGCTTGGGATCTGACTTCTAAAAGTTTTCCTGCTTCAAGTAACTCAAGATCTTCTTCATGAGGCATGGTAAATGGATGATGCGCAGGCTGTGGGTTTCCTGATTCATCAACTCCTTCAAATAAAGGAAAATCTACAACCCATAAGAAATTCAATCCTCCTTCAGTGACAGGGGGGCGTCCGATTTCTAAACGAAGTAAACCCAATATGTGACGAACTAGGTGCCGCTCGTCTGCTACTAAGAAAAGTAGATCTCCTTCTTCTGCTTTCATGACTTCTCGCAGAGACGTTTGCTCCTCTTCAGTGAGGAATTTAGAGACAGGGGAATTGAGCTCCTCTTTCTCTACTCTCATCCATACCAAACCTTGAGCACCCCATTGTTTACATTTTTCTGTCAGGTCATCTAAACGGTTTCTAGATATGTCCGATCCGTTTGGTACGCGAATTCCTTTAATGCATGAAGCTTGGAATGCGCGAAACTCTGTAGAGGAAAATACGTCTGTTAGTTCCTCAAGTTCAAGACCGAATCTAGTATCGGGTTTGTCGCTACCAAATCGTTCTTGCGCCTCTAGCCATGACATTCTTGGAATTTCGGATTGTTGTTCCCCAGTGATTTTTTCAGCTGCAGAAAGCACTGCATAAGAGATGAATTTCAGTACGTCTTCTTGAGTGACAAAACTTGCTTCAGCATCAAGTTGCATGAATTCAAATTGGCGATCCGCTCGAAGATCTTCGTCGCGTAAACACCGGGCGATTTGGTAGTAGCGGTCAACGCCACCGACCATGCATAGTTGTTTAAATATTTGAGGGCTTTGCGGAAGTGCATAAAAAGAACCTGGCTCTTTTCGTGATGGAACCACAAAGTCTCTTGCTCCTTCTGGGGTGCTTGCTATAAGCATCGGAGTTTCGATTTCAGTGAATCCTTGTTCTTCCATTGCGCTCCGTATTGCACTGTTGACTTTGGCGCGAGTAGCAAGATTTCTTTGCATGCGGTCTCTTCGAAGATCGACATAACGGTGCCGGAGGCGTAATACTTCGTCTATTTCAGTGCGGTCGTCTAAAGGAAAAGGTGGAGGTTCTGCTTCAGAAAGGACTATAACTTCTTTTGCTTCTATTTCGATTTCGCCTGTTGCTAGAGACTCATTAGTGGTTTCATTTGGCCGCTGCCGAACCTCTCCTTTTATTTGTAGGACATATTCAGCTCTTAGGTCTTGAGCCCCGTCAACTACTACTTGCACTATTCCGCTCCGATCGCGCAAGTCAACGAAAGCTAAATGTTCACCGTGTTCACGCCGTCGACTTACCCAGCCGCAAAGAGTCACCGTGCGTCCCTGGTCTGTCAGGCGTAGGTCTCCGCACCGGTCGGTGCGCATAGTTGTTGAGTAATTGGATTTAGTAGTCAACGAAGCCTCTTTCGGAGAGTCTCTATTATGGTTTCTTTTTTTATTTCCATCTGCTCAGTGAATTCGCGTAAATCCCTCAAAGTGACAGTATCAGTCGCCAACTCCTCTTCACCTACAATTACTGCAATCAAGGCTCCGCTTTTATCAGCTGCTTTCATTTGCGCTTTCATTGAGCGGTTATCCCATGCTCTATCTGTTTTAAATCCTGCAGATCTTAATTGATCTGTGAGTGAAACAGCGGCTAGTCCTCCCGTCGTGTCTACGACAAAAACTTCTGTCACTGACTCTGATGTTTGGAATACTCCTTCTGCCTCACAAGCCAATAAAGTCCGATCTGAACCTATGGCGAATCCAACACCTGGTGTAGGCGGGCCGCCGAGGTCTTCGGCGAGACCGTCGTAACGGCCCCCGCCACCAACAGCATTTTGTGCAGCATCAAAACTTTCTGCAACAAACTCAAAGGCAGTTCGAACGTAGTAGTCAAGTCCACGCACCAACTTTGAATTAACGGTGAATGGGATATCTAAGGCGTTTAAACCTTCTTGAACTAGCAAAAAATGTTTCTTTGCATCTTCAGAAAGAAAATCAATCATGTTAGGAGCTGATGCAATCAGGTCGCGATCTTGCTCTCTATTTGAGTCAAGAACTCGTAAAGGATTTGCTTCAAGAGTTTTTTGTGATTCTTCGCTCAGATCTTTTAAATACTTCTCAAAGTGTTGACTCAAAGTATCTATGAAACGAACACGATCATCTTTGTTGCCCAGCGAATTAACCTCAAGTTTTATCTGACTCAACCCAAGGCGCTCGTAAAAACGCCAAGCAAGTGCCATTACCTCAACATCTAAGTATGGATCTTCTGTCCCTAACGCTTCTACTCCTACTTGGCTGAATTGGCGGAATCTCCCTTTTTGGGCTCGTTCATAACGAAAATTCGGTCCGGTGTACCAAACTTTCCAAGGAATGTTGGGCCGATGTTCTGCGAATGCCCGAACAACAGAAGCTGTTTGTTCTGGACGTAAAGCTAAATGCCTTCCACCTTTGTCTTGAAAGTCATACATCTCTTTTCTAACGACATCGGTTGCGTCACCTAAACGTTGAAATACCTCAATGTGTTCAAACATTGGAGTAATGACTTGCGTATACCCCGCTTCTCCCACTACTGCAGAAAAAATATCAACAAGTCGTTGATGACGCTCAGAGTCAGGCCAAAGAATATCTCTAGTTCCTTTTGGTGCTCGAAAATTTAAATCATTCACGTTGACAAGGTTACTTCGCCAGAAGGGGCTAGATGGTCTTCGTCGCTAAGTGTTTTGGCCAGGTACCACTCGATAAACATCATAAACAGAATGAATACCTCTCATTATCCGCATGATCGGGTCTAGATGGCTAGGGTCTCCTAATTCAAAATCAAATTTGAGGCGTGCAACTCTGTCATCTTCACTGGTAATCGTAGAAGCCCCAAGTACGTTCATTTGATGGTCAGCGAGAACATTCACTAGATCCCGTAGCAGCAGTGGTCGATCAAGCGCTTTCACCTCTATTGAAGCAGTAAAGAATGCATCTGCTTGCTGGTCCCATTCAACATCTATTAGCCGGTCAGGTTGATCCGCAGAAAGCGATACTGCGTTCGCACAGTCAGTTCGATGTACTGTGACGCCTCGGCCACGTGTTACAAATCCCATGATTTCATCTGGTGGCACAGGAGTGCAGCATCTTGATAGTCGGACTAAAAGATCGTCTAAGCCTTCAACATGAACTCCGACTTCATCTTGTGTACGACGTTGAGGCCTAGCTCGAAGAACATTAGACGATACATTTTTTACTTGTTCAGGATCTGATGCGAGAAGTGATTTCTCTACTCTATTTACAAGCGACTTAGAAGATAAATTGCCTTCTCCAATGGCTGCGTACACGGAATCAACGTCAAAGTAATTCAGCGAAGCGGATATTTCGGAGAACACTTCACTATCAATAGTTTTCTTTATTGGCATATTCGCTTGACGTAGTTCTTCCACAAGCTCTTCATGACCTCTATCTACTGCTTCAGCACGACGTTCCCGTGAGTACCAGTGACGAATTCTGTTTTCTGCCCGATGGCTAACTACGAATTTCAACCAATCTCGAGAAGGTCCTGCTCCTGGTTGCTTTGAAGTAATTATCTCAACGATGGAGCCAGAGTTGAGTCTGGTTTCAAGAGGGACTAAACGTCCATCCACTCTTGCCCCTACACAGGCATGACCTACTTCTGTATGGATCGCATAAGCGAAGTCAACCGTTGTTGCTCCGATCGGTAATGCTACGACTTTTCCTTTAGGACTAAACAGGAAAATCTCATCTTGCTCAAGATCCATTTTAAGATTTTCCATGAAGGTATTCGGGTCAGTGGTCTCTTCTTGCCATTCAACTATCCGACTTAACCAGGCCATTTCATCTGCAGGAGCAACACCTTTATAGTCCCAATGGGCAGCGACGCCGTATTCCGCTCGACGGTGCATGTCATATGTGCGAATTTGAAATTCAACTTGTTTTCCTTGAGGCCCGATCACCGTGGTGTGTAGTGATTGGTAAAGGTTGAATTTCGGCATAGCCACATAGTCCTTAAAGCGGCCTTGTACTGGTTTCCATACTGCGTGAATTGAACCGAGAGCCGCATAGCAATCTCTTACATTTTCTACTAAGACTCTTATACCCACTAAGTCATGTATCTCTTCGAATGACCGCCCTTTTACGATCATTTTTTCGTAGATGCTCCATAGATGTTTTGGTCGACCGCCAACCTCTGCTTTTATACCCAATTCCTCAAACCGGCTTTCAACTTCTCCCACCATTTGTGTTAGGTAAAGATCTCGCTCGGGTGCTTGGTTGTAAACCATTTGATCAATTTCGCTATAGCGCTTTGGGTAGAGAGTTGCTAGCGATAAATCTTCTAATTGGACTTTTACTTCCTCCATGCCTAAGCGAAGTGCGAGTGGAGCGTATATATCTAAAGTCTCACGTGCTGTTCGTTCTTGTTTGAATTCAGGTAAAGCAGCTAGCGTCCGCATGTTGTGGAGCCTGTCGGCTAATTTAATAATCAGCACTCGAAGATCTTTTGCTAATGCAACTAGCATTTTTCTCATACTTGCTGCTTGTTGATCTTCTTTAGAGTCAAAATTAAGACGATCTAATTTTGTGACCCCATCTACTATGAGAGCTACTTCTGAACCGAACTCTTCTTCTAAATAAGAAAGTTCTATTTTGGTATCTTCTACGGCATCGTGAAGTAGAGCAGCTGCAATTGTGACTTCATCAAGTCCTTGTCTTGCCACTATGGTTGCCACCGCCATTGGGTGATGAATATAAGGCTCTCCTGATTTTCTCATTTGCCCTTCGTGTGCTTTGAGGGCTAGCTGATACGCCTTTTCAATGAGTTTTGGTTCTTGATTTGGATGATGGTCATGAAAGACAGTTAGCAAAGTTGAAGTTTCGGAGACCTCATTTTGGGGACGTCTGCGCCAAGGAAGGACACGATGAACAGCTACCATTTAGCATTCTCCAAACTTGGCATCCATAGCACCACGGTATCTGCCTTTAACCTGACTTGGAATCCTTATCGTCGCCGTTTCTTTCTTGGACGTGGAGGAGCCCCTCCTGCTGAACGTTGTACCTGAGTTGGTTTTCCTCGAGCTGGACCACTAGTTCGGTCGCTAGATCGAGTGTCAAGTTGAACTGCGTCTTTTGGATCAATACTTCGAGTGGAATTTTTGTCTAGGTCTTTTCTTGATATTTTTTCCTCAATCTCTCTCCATCTGGGTTCTCTAGTCTTCAATATGGAAACCAAGGAAGATGCGATAAATAAAGAAGAATATGACCCCACTATTATTCCAACTAATAAAGCGACTGCGAATTCTTGAAGTGTGGCTGCACCAAGTAAAAGAGAGCCGATTAAGAGGAGAGAAATAATAGGCATAGCAGAAGTGATGCTTGTATTGATGGAGCGCATAGTCACTCTGTTCAGAGCAAGATTCATTAGTTCGGTATATCGGTAGCGATCAGTAGCTCCTAATCGTCCAACGATTTCTCTAACTTTGTCGTAAACAACGATTGTGTCATAAAGCGAATACCCCATAATCGTAAGGAAGGCAATAATGGTTGCTGGCGTAATCTCTAGTTGAAGTATTGAGTAAATTCCGACGCTTATCAAAATGTCATGACTCACCGCCAATAACGCTCCTAAAGCCATTTTCCACTCAAGTCGTACTGTTATATAGATCGCTACAACGGCAAAAAAGGTCACCAACGCTCGGATTGCCTTGCTGGTGACTTCGCTTCCCCAGGTTGGCCCAACTTGCTCAAATGTTTCGACCTGTCCTAACTCGGTGTTTAGAAAGTCTCGGATCTCTGACGTTTGACTGGGGTCTGAAATGTCAGATCTAATTCTCAGAACTTCTTCGTCTACTATTTGAATCCGTGCATCTTCTAAGCCAACAGAAGAAACGACCTCTCGTGCTTCTGCGACAGACGTTCCGGCAGATCTGACTTCATAAGACGTTCCCCCTTCAAAATCTATTCCAAGGTTTAAACCTCTTACAAAGAAAGAAGAGATGCTTGCTACCACTAGGACTGCAGAAATAAGAACAGCCCTTCTCCACCATCGCGGGTAATCAATTGGTGTTTCTCCTGCATACAAAAGGCGAAGTGATCGGATCATTTTTCGCCTCCAACCAATTCCACTGAACCAATAGCCGGGAGTCCAAAACGTTCTGGCTTAGTTGCAAATAACTTTGTTTTAGAGAGAAGTTTGATGGCGGGCCCCATAAAGAAATATGTTGCTAGAAGATCAAGAATTGTCGCTAGTCCTAGGTAAAGAGCGAAACCTCTTACTGCTCCAACGGTGAGCCACCATAGAAGCCCCGCTCCTATGAGTGAGGCTGTATTGGCTTTCACTATCGTTGAGTATGCAGGTTTGAAAGCGCGATCTACGGCAGAGCGGGCAGTTCGCCCATCACGAATATCTTCCTTTAAGTGCTCGAAATAAACGACATTGGAATCCACTGAGACTCCTATCGCGACAATGATTCCCGTGATACCCGCCAGAGTAAGAGCAAGACCTGATTGGGTTCCTAGATGGGAAATAATTGCCCACAACAATGATCCTGAAATTGCAAGGCTTAGTAAAGCTACAAGGCCTAAAAGGCGATAGTAAAGAAGAATGAAAATGGCTACGGCTGCTAACCCAATTAGACCTGCGATTACTCCTGCTTCTAGAGAATCTTCCCCAATGGTGGCTGACACTAATTGAGTGTTTTCTGCAACTAACTCAATGGGAAGAGCTCCATACCGTAAAGCTAAAGCTGCGTCTTCAGCTTCCTGCTTCTCATAGGCACCTGAAATTAAAATTGCATCTTTTTCAAATGCGGGAGCATTAATTACTGGTGCGGTTATTACTTGGCTGTCAAGAACTAAAGCTACCTGCCCTCTGTTGCTCCCTGCTTGCACGGGACAGAAAATTGAGCCGGTGAAGCATTCAGAAGCTATTGCATTGAAGGCCCCGATTCCTTGATCTCCCTCTTTCATTGTTACAGATATGCCCCATTCGAAGTTAACAAAATCTGCATCGGCTCCACTTAATCCATCTCCGGTGAGGATTGAAGGGCCTAGTAGCAATCGTCGTCCAAAGATTCCTCCTGGTGCTTGGTCATCAGTAAGAATCACAAAATGCTCAGCCTTGTCTTCTTCTGGTGGTGTTATTCCATCTCGCCCTGTGGCAGGAATGACTTCCCCATTTAGTACCGGCGCACAAGAGACTGGAGCAGCACCCAATTCGCCACTGGCAACAACTGGTTCTACTTCTTCGATAATCGAAGGCAGGGTGTCACAAACCGGGCGGAATCTAAGCTCGGCAGTGGTCCCGACTAGCTCCAAAGCTCTTCCTTGATCGTCAACCCCTGGCAATGAAACCATGACGCCTTGCTCGGTTCTTGAAATCTCCGGCTCAGCTACACCTAAACCATCAACTCTTGCGCGAATTATTTCAACTGCCTGATCGAGCATTTCGTCGTCAGCCGGCTCAACTGCGGTCAACCTTACGGAAACTCCACCTTGTAAATCGAGACCGAGAAGAGGTTTATTTCCCCACAACGCTGTAAGTAACACTGAAGTAAGAGTTAATAAAACTATTCCTACGAAGAAGAAGGTCTGGCGACGCTGCATAAATTAATTACTCAATCGGAGAGTCTTCTTCTGGTATCTCTGATTCTACTGCTTCTGTTGGAGGATTAAATCTTTGGTCAATAGCACCCTTAAGAACTTTAAGTTCTAAATCTCCGGCGACCTCTAACCAAACCACGTCGCCTTCTACTTCACGAACTACCCCAAAGATTCCTGAATTGAGAACGACTTCGTCTCCGGCTTTGACCGACTCGATCAGAGCTCTCTGTAACTTCATCTTTTTTTGTTGAGGTCGGATCATAAGGAAGTACATGACTCCGAAAATAATTATTAAGGGGAGAAAACTCATTTTGATTTCTTTCTTTTAACTAATGAGGACTTTGAAAGCCTACGGCGATAGTTACTATTTCTACTCTAATTTTAGAAGTCAACCCCATATTTCCAGAGTTTGTTTATGAAATTCTTCGAATTCACCATCAGCTATTGATTTTCTTAGTCTGGAAACAAAATCAAACATCCACGCCAAGTTATGCAAAGTAAGTATTCTCGGTGCCGTCGGTTCGCCAGTGACTAGAAGGTGACGTAAGTAACTTCGGCTCCAACTTGACGCAGGACTGTTTTCAAAAGTGGGGTCTAACGGTTGATCATCACCAATGAAGCGAGCGTTACTAAGGTTGATGCGTCCTGCAGAAGTCAACACGGTTCCGTGTCGTGCTAGTCGAGTAGGTAGGACACAGTCAAACATGTCCACTCCTCGTGCAACTACTTCAACTATTCCGACTGGATCTCCTAATCCCATGAAATAACGTGGTTGGTCTTCTGGTAAAAGATCTGTGACTACATCTACTGGCTCCAGCATTTCAGATCTTCCTTCCCCTACGCTCAAACCTCCTATGGCGTAGCCGTCAAATCCCACTTCTAAGGTTTTTTCAGTGCTTTCAATTCGCAACGAGGTATCAGTGCCGCCTTGAACAATCCCAAACTGGCTTTGCATTTCATTCGCTGTTGGATGGGTCAGGAAAGCTGCCCGAGCGCGCTCTGCCCATAAAGCTGTTCTATCTACTGCATCTTTGAGGACGTTTCTTTCTGCAGGGAGAGCAGAGCAAACGTCTAGAACCATTTGTATGTCCGCTCCTAAATCTGCCTGTATGGAACTTGCAGACTCTGGTGTCAGGTGATGCGACGAGCCATCATAGATTGAGCGAAAAGTTGCTCCTTCATCTTCAACTTTGGGTTTCAGAGAAAAAATTTGATACCCACCTGAATCTGTGAGAGTTAGTCCGTCCCAGTTTGCAAATTTTCCAAGTCCACCATGTTTTTTAATGAGGTCTGCTCCTGGTCGAAGCATCAGATGATATGTATTTCCAAGAATTACTTCAGCATTTAAATCTTTCATATCGAGAGAAGATAAATGCTTTACTGCACCACGGGTTCCAACAGGCATGAAACACGGGGTTTGAAATTTTCCGTTAGCGAGAGTAACTTCACTCAGCCTCGCTTTTCCATCTTTTGCGGTGATCTCAGAAAGAGCCTTCATATTTACAGTTTCCTTGTACTTTGTTCAGAAACCAGCATCGAGTCTCCAAAGGATAAGAAACGATATCTGTTGATCTGCGCTTCGGTATATAAGTCCCTCCAATAAGGGCCGATAAAAGCTTCGAGCATCACGAGCAGAGTTGATTTTGGGAGATGGAAGTTCGTGAGTAGCAAATCTACTATTTTGAATTCGAACGGATCTCGAATAAATAAGTCTGTCTGTCCGGATAGTTCAAAACGTGCTGCTGATTCAAGTGCTCTTACTGTCGTAGTCCCTATAGCGATAACTCGATTTGCTTCTTTGCAACGACGCATAACTTCTTCTGAGACACTGTAAAACTCCGAATGCATATCATGATCGTCAAGATTGTTGACGGTGAGAGGACGAAAGGTGTCTAAACCGATTGCCAATTCAATTTCCTCAACCTGTGCGCCTGAATCTTTACATTCAGCAACTAGGTCTTCCGTGAAATGGAGACCAGCAGTAGGAGCTGCCGCAGAATTTGAACGGTTAGCGAAAACTGTCTGGTATCGCTCACCGTCCTCTAAGTCATTTTTTATATAAGGAGGCAGCGGAACTTTCCCGTATTTTTCAAGTAAAGGTAGAAGATCAGATTTATTTTCTATCTGCACTAAACGTTTTCCTGCTCCTAAATCTTCTCCAATCTGGATTGTCATTTCTGGACTAACAGTAAACTTTGTTCCCGGAGAGACTTTGCGACTTGGACGTACAAGCGCTTCCCAAGTCATTTGATTAACTGCTTTCAAAAGAAGTACTTCTACATTTCCGCCAGTTTTTTTCTTGAGGAATAGTCTTGCTGGCAGAACTCGAGTGTTATTTACTACAACAACATCCCCTGATTTTAGAAGCTTCGGAAAATCTGAAATTCTAAAATGTTCTGGACCATTACCAAGATCTACAAGCATTCTCGCCGCAGTTCGCTCTTCTAAAGGGTGCTGTGCTATGAGATCGTCAGGTAACTCGTAGTCAAAATCGTCTGGGCTCATAAGCCTTTAAGCCTACGTAGATTGTCCTACTATTCGTCAAATAAAGAGCCGGCTGAATTACGTGGTGGTGTGAGCCCAAGATGAGTGAACGCAGTTGGGGTCGCCACTCTTCCCTTTGGAGTACGAAGAAGAAGTCCTTGTTGTATAAGAAAAGGCTCATAAACGTCTTCTACAGTGTCTTCTGGTTCGCTTACGCTAATTGACAAGGTCTTGAGGCCCACTGGCCCACCATTAAACCTTGTACAAAGAGAATCCAAAATGGCTCGGGTTGGCTTATCCAGTCCAAGAGAATCAACACCAAAGAATGCAAGCCCATCGTTGGCAATATCTAAATCAATGTGCCCCTTTGATTCAGGTCTCTCAATTTGAGCAAAATCTCTTACTTGACGTAGTAAACGATTGCCAATGCGTGGCGTGCCACGCGATCTACCAGCAATTTCACTTGCTCCATCAGAGTCAATCTGAACTCCAAGTATGTTGGCGGCTCTTTCTACAATTGCTCTCAAGTCTTCTGGTTCGTAATAATCTAAGCGCGCAGTCAAACCAAACCGGTCGCGTAAAGGACCTGTAATGAGACCGGTTCTAGTAGTTGCACCGACCAGAGTAAAATTCGGGAGTTCAAGTCTTATTGAACGTGCTGCCGGTCCTTTACCTAAGATGATATCTAGTTCAAAATCTTCCATAGCCGGGTATAAAACTTCTTCTACAACTCTTGATAAACGATGAATCTCATCAATAAACAACACGTCACCGGGTTCAAGTTTCGTTAGTATTGCAGCCAAATCTCCTGCCCTTTCAAGAGCTGGACCAGAAGTTACATGGAGTTCGGCTTCCATCTCATTAGCCACAATATGAGCCAACGTTGTTTTACCTAATCCAGGTGGTCCGGCAAATAAGAAATGATCAGATGCCTGTTCGCGCTCGCGTGCTGCCGCCAGCATCACTCTTAGATGACCTTTGAGTTCATCTTGACCTACAAATTCTTTAAGAGATCGTGGTCGAAGCCCAGCCTCTACCTCTACCTCTTGAGGTTCTTGATCTGGTGAGAGAAGTTCTTCGCGCATCACTAGTCCTATTTTACTGCCAGTCGTTGTAGCGCTTCACGTAATAGAACCGCCACATCATCGCCTTCAAGATCTGTCAAAACAGAGCGTGTTTCCTCTGGGCTATAGCCAAGGACGATTAAAGCATCTCGCACTTCGGCCATTACTGTACGCTCCGATACTGCGGTCGCATCCTTGTTGATAGTTGCAAACGCTCTGAGGTGCTCCGGAAGTTTGTCTTTTAACTCAATCAAGAGTCGAGATGCTGTTTTTTTTCCTACTCCTGGAACTAAGCACAAAGATGCTACGTCTTCTTCAACTACCAGTTGAGATAATTCGTTGGGGCCGTGTACGCCCAACACCGCTAAAGCAAGAGAGGGGCCAACTCCATGAGCCATTAATAATGCTTCAAAGCAGCTTCTTTCTTGCGCTGAGAGGAACCCATATAAGGTCTGATCTGCTTCTCGAAAATGGTGATGAATATATAAGAAGACCTCTTGACCTATCTCGCCAATTGAAACAGTTGTAGTAGGAGTCATCATTACCTGATACCCAACCCCAGATACCTCAACAAGAACTTTTCCCTCTTCGTTCCGCTCTAACAAAACCCCTCTGAGCGATCCGATCATTTTGCTTCACCCACCAAGATAGATGATGAAGGCTTCATCGCTAAATGGCAAAGAGCTACTGCTACTGCATCAGCGGCATCGACAGGTCGTAATGGTTTTTTAATTGACAATAAGGTTTGAACCATATGTTCCATTTGCTTTTTATCTGCTCCTCCCCAACCTGCAACGGCGAGCTTCACCTCATTCGGAGAATAAAGATTCACTGCACAACCGGAAGAAGCCGCCGCGGCCATAGCCACCCCAGCAGCTTGTCCAGTAGCCATAGCAGAACTGACATTCACTTGGAAGAGCACTCGTTCTATTGCCACCTCATCAGGCTTATATTCATCAATTAGTGCCCGAATCTCTTCTTGCAACTCTGCCAAACGGATAGCAAGATCGGTCTTTGGGGAAGTTCGTATGACGCCTGCAGCCACAGCCTTGACTAATTTAGATTTACTCTTATCTTGCTGAAGAACTCCATAACCACAGCGAGAAAGACCTGGATCTATACCCAATACGAACATGTGTACGATTGTAGCCAGATTTCCGTCTAGAGGCGTTCACCCTCTCTAGATTTAGAACTAGTCCTGAATTAAGTCAAAAATTTCGTCAGGAATATCAAAATTCGCATAAACATCCTGCACGTCATCAAGATCATCAAGTAGATCTATGACCTTTAAAACTGATCGAGCATCTGATTCATTGTCAATAGCGACTGTTGTTGTAGGCAACATCGTCACATCTGCTGAATTGAAATCTAGGCCAGCTGTTTCTAAAGCTGAGCGAACTTCTGACAAAACTGACGGGTCGCAAGTGAGGCGCCATATGCCGCCTTCATCAACTAGGTCTTCTGCGCCTGCTTCAAGAGCAACCATCATGATTTCATCTTCATCTATGCCTTCTGGAATCAAGATGATGCCTTTCCTCTCAAACTGCCAGGCGACGGAACCAGGTTCTGCTAACGAACCTCCGTTCTTACCAAGCAAAGACCTGACCTCTGATCCGGTGCGGTTCCTATTATCTGAAAGCGTTTCAACATAAAGAGCTACTCCATGTGGTGCATATCCCTCATACGTGATGGATTCATAATCCACACCTTCAAGCTCTCCCGTGCCTCTTTTGATCGCTCGTTCAATTGTGTCTATAGGAACCGAAGCGTCTCTGGCTTTTTGAAACATGGTTCGTAAAGTTGGATTTGCATCTACGTCTCCGCCTCCTTGACGTGCTGCTACTTCAACCTGCTTAATCAACTTCGCGAAAAGTTTGCCTCTCTTCTTATCTGCTGCACCTTTTTTATGTTTGATGGTTGCCCATTTAGAGTGACCCGACATGATATTTCCTTAGAGTGTCAACTTGAAGCAAAGGCTAATTCCAGAAATAGCTCATGGATACGTCCATCGCTAACTAATTCTGGATGAAAAGACGTCGTCATTATCTTCTCTTGGCGGCAAAAAACAGGGTTCCCTTCAACTGAAGCAAGTACCTCAACATCCTTCCCTGCGCGCTCAACAAGAGGAGCGCGGATGAAGACCCCCCGAAATGGTGTTTCAAATCCGGCGATCTGTAAATCTGCTTCAAAAGAAGCGAGTTGACGACCATAGCCATTTCGTCTTACATCTATATCAATAGAGCCCAATGGATTTTGATCATCTCGGCCGTCAATAATTGCCTTACTTAAAACAATCATTCCTGCACACGTTCCTAAAACAGGAAGGCCGTCTCTGATTTGATCACTTAAAAGATCTCTAACTCCTAGAGATTCGGCGAGTTTCAAGATGGTCGTTGATTCGCCTCCAGGAATAATGAGTGCATCCACATCTTCTAGATGCTTTGGACCTCGAATTTCAAGCGGTGCAGCCCCTGCAAGGGACAACTCCTGGGCGTGACGGTCAAACGCTCCTTGGAGAGCTAGGACTCCAACTTTCACCTAGGTTTACCAACCCCGGTCAGACAGACGCGTCTCAAGATTCTCGATCTCTAATCCTGGCATTGCTTCTCCCAAACCATGGCTTACTTTTGCCAACTTGTCAGCATCTGCAAAGTTCGTTGTTGCTTCAACAATGGCTTGAGCCCTCTGAGCAGGATCTTCGCTCTTGAAGATTCCTGATCCGACGAAAACAGATTCTGCTCCAAGTTGCATCACCAAAGAAGCATCCGCAGGAGTAGCAATTCCCCCTGCACAAAATATAGGAACTGGTAAACGCCCTGTCTCCGATATCTCTTGAATTAGAGGCAAAGGTGACTGTAACTTCTTTGCCCAATCAAACAACTCTGCGCTGTCTGCTTGCGTAATTTTTCTTATATCTCCAGTAATAGATCGAATATGACGCACTGCTTCAACAATATTTCCAGTTCCTGCTTCTCCTTTTGAGCGTATTAAGCAAGCCCCTTCTGATATGCGTCGCAATGCTTCGCCAAGATTTGTTGCTCCGCAAACAAATGGGACTTCAAAAGCCCATTTATCAATATGATGAGTTTCATCCGCAGGAGTAAGAACTTCGCTCTCATCTATGTAGTCGACTTCAAGTGATTGAAGAATTTGAGCCTCAGCAAAATGGCCAATTCTTGCTTTTGCCATGACTGGAATCGTTACTGCTGATTTGATCCCTTCAATCATTTCCGGGTCCGACATCCGTGCGACGCCGCCGTCTTTACGAATATCTGAAGGTACACGTTCAAGTGCCATAACTGCGGAAGCTCCTGCGTCCTCTGCTATACGTGCTTGTTCTGCATCGACGACGTCCATAATGACGCCGCCTTTTAGCATCTCAGCTAAGCCTCGTTTGACTAATTGAGTTCCAGTTTCTCTTACTGCTTCATTCATAAATATCATTCTAAATGGATCTTTTGCCATAGTGGCCACTCAATAAAAGTTTCAGCCAATAAGTTCTATCGCTTCAGCAGAACTTAAGATGCTCCCCTCACCCGGTCGTGCCAAAGTAACCCAAGTTGTGCCGACGTCTAGGGTGACCGTTTCTCCAGATTCGTCATCAATGATCGTCCAACTATTTGAACTTCTTGAACGTTCCCAAGTTACACCTGTAACTGTCCCATCGCGCAATAACCATCCATCTCCCGCTCCGGTACTAATGGCTTGAGGCGAGATAGGGTCTGCATCTGAAATTCGATATCGAACATAAAGAAACAGAAGATTATCTGCAGTTAGAGGGGCTCGGTTTTCATCAAGGTGCGGGGCTCCGTCTTGATAACGAACCCATTGCTCTAACGAACTGTTCCAAACGTAGTCCACCACTCTTTGTGCCATTTCCCACTGTACGCCCGCAGCAGGAACGGCATTTTGAGTTAACTCACCGTATTCAAATATCGACAAAGGAGTCCCTGCTTCATTTGATGCTGTTCCTTGTAAATCTTCCGTATTCGCTTTCCCATTTGCAGGGATAGAACGGCTTGAATCACGATCAAAATATTGTGAACCTTGAGAAGAGGCAGATCTTCTATCAAACCCCCCCACTCTTTCAGCTGCCTGCAGCTCACTTAAAACAATGTCATTTGACCCCCAGTACGCAAATACTGGATGGTTAAGGTTGAGAAGAAGATTGATATCGCTAGATCTCGCTGACCGTATGGGCATAACGATTTCTGGTAAGCGGCTGTGGTAAATAGCCATGAATCGACTTTTCCCACCCTCTATATGCATGTCATAAACTATGTCTGCTTCACGTAACCCATACTGAGGTAAAGAATTCTGGTTGTTATTTCCTAATTTGACGACCACTGCAGGTGTTTCTGGAATTCCTTCATAGGCCGGCAAACCTGTTAAGGGATACACAGGTCCAGCCCAAGACAGATCCACTGTTGTTGTTGTTGGGATGGCCTCAACTATTTGCTCTACCAAAGTGGTAGGCGTTTCAAGGCTTGCCTCAAGTTGAGTTGTTGTTATTAAAGAAACTTCTTCAGCCAGAGTTGTCGTAGCCGCGTTCGTTTCATCTCCCCCGCCGCAGGCAGTTAGGCAAACAAGGAAAAGTGCAGTAAGAACAATGCGTCTCATCATTTACCTTCAGAGTTCACTCAATGCTGCACAACGCAATGAAGATGACGGGTGTCCTGAAGTAGTTAATTGAGCGGTGGGGTCAAGAACCCATAATTGAGATGTGGAACTTGAGCCCTCAACAAACGTTCCGACCTGATCTGCAATTTCTAGTGCTCCTACTAATCCTGGGGGGAACCGGGTAAGAGCAACACTCTTCTGATCTAGAAGCAGAATGTCGTCAGTCTTGACAGTATTTCTTATGAAATACCGTGC
Source organism: Acidimicrobiales bacterium (assembly GCA_029245675.1). GTDB lineage: Bacteria > Actinomycetota > Acidimicrobiia > Acidimicrobiales > MedAcidi-G1 > MedAcidi-G2B. Next base: position 73,047 of record JAQWOV010000003.1, read on the forward strand.
GAATGGAATAGTCATCCAAAAAGATTTCTGCATCTCTTTAGCAAGCATTGGCTCTTGCATACGAACCAATGAAAGAGCGAGTAATCCTTCTAGCTCAACTACTCCTAAGTAGAGGAACGTACCGGAGGTGACCACAAGCGTGTTTTCCTTTTTAGTGGAGAGAACTGCGATATTTACCGCGGGCGCATCTAGCACTCTTAAAACAGGTGCCTCTATGCCATGGGACAAGCAAAGACCATCGATGGCATTGTGTAAACGAGGAAATTCTTCTTGCGTAGCAACTCGGCCACCCACTTGGTGTTGGACTTGAGAAGATCCCCGGCGGCCAAAAAGAACAAACATTGAAAGAAATCCGAGCGCGCTCACACCAACTGATGTTCCGACTGAGAAGTCAAAAGCCCGTACCAAAATTCCTAGGGCTACGGACAGAAGGACCAATGTGAAAAGAGATAGGAAAGTTCTGATGCGATTAGGAGAGTTATTGTTCATAGTTGTTAGGCCTAACAAGATGCTTAGATAATAGGTTGATTCAAGAGGTAATACAGGTCAGCGAGCCTTCAATAACTCTTGATAAGAATCAAGATAACGCTTTGCTAAGGACTTCATTGAAAACTGTAAAGCTCTCTTTCGTCCATTCTCTCTTATTTCTTCTTGTCTGCTCTCATCTCCCAAGATTTTTTCAATGGCGGTTGCTAAAGAATGACTATCATCAGGGGGTACCAACACCGCATGTTTTCCTTCTTCAGCAACCCTTGAGTACCCAGGAATATCACTTGCAATAACTACGGTGTCGCATGCCATTCCTTCAAGTAAGACAATTCCAAATGATTCGCCACGAAGTGATGGAGCGCAAAAAATATCTGCTCCTTTCATTCGTGAGAATTTTTCTTTTTCGCTGATCCGGCCAAGCCATTCGATTCGTGGGTCGCCAGCAAAACGCTTTTTAAGTTCTTCTGTTTCTGGGCCATCACTTGCTATCCAAAGACGAACATCTGAAGGAAGTTCGTTCATCGCTCCCAAAAGGACAGACAAACCCTTTCTAGGTTCGTGCCGACCAATAAAAAAAATCGTGGGTCCTTCTGTAGGCCAAGGAGTCGCCAACTCACATTGATCTGTTTCTACTCCATTAAACAAAATCTCGTACTCATGACCTAAGGAAGTTTGAGCCATTTCAGCAGCATCATTTGATACTGCAAATCGGTAATCAAGGCGTCCGCTCAACCATCGGATGGGGCGGTTCAGCAGGTCGTAAGCAAGGCTTCCTCCTGCTGCATGGAATGTTCCAACCATTGGCGTATTTGACATAAACAGAGCAGTGACTGTTGGTCCTGGGGCCATCGGTTCATGCAAGTGGAGTAGATCAAATTCTCCATCGCGAAGTGCCTGTATGGTTCGTAGGGCACATGGTACGTCAGGTGCAATTGGTGCGATGGAACCATTTGCCGCTGTCGGCAAACTATCCCCAAGGGGTATCACAGACGCATCTGGCGGAGGGCCATCACATGGCCCTAAGACTCGAGTGTGTTGACCCAAGGCGCGAAGTTGACGTGCTAAGCCCAACACTTGGCTCTGTACTCCACCTGGAATGGTCAAGCTATAGGGACAAATAATGCCTATTCGCATGGGCCCACGCTACTACTCTTTTACCTCCGCTCAAAAGTATCTGGAGTTCACCCATGTGATGAATGGACTTTATTGAATATCGCTTGGCCAATTGGGCTGTAACAAATGCCATTGTTCTGGTGCTTTACGAATCAATGCTTCAAACTCGTATGCCAATTCTTGAGTGATACGTTGAACATCGTCACGTAATCGCCCTTGCCGTTCAACTTTGATAAGCGGACGAAGAACTCCATAAACTCCGTTTCCCTGAATATAAACGGCTGCAGGACATAACGGGGCTCCTGTTCTTAAAGCAAGTGTGGCGGGTCCTGCCGGAAGAAGAGTTTTCTCCCCAAAAAATTCAACTTCGACTCCACCGCCTCCGACATGGCGGTCACATAATAAGACCACCATTTCTTTAGATTTCAACGCGTTGATAACCTCTGATCCGGCTGAAGCTCCGAGAGGAATGACTTTCATACCGAGCGAAGAACGAAATTTTTTAAACCATTCGAATACCTCAGGAGGTTCTAAAGGCTCTACTACAGCATTTAATCTGATACCTCTTACTTTTGTGATCCAAAATGCTGACCACTCCCACCCTCCGAGGTGAGGCATCGCCATGATTGGCCCCACTTCAGCATCTAAAGCTTCAGCAAGATAAGGCTCTCCTTCATAATCGAAATCTTTCAGAATTTGTTCTGAGGTCATTCCTGGTAAGCGAAAACTTTGAAACCAGTAAGTTGCGTAGGAGGAAAAAACTTCATCAATGGATTTCTCCATCTCTTGAACGTCTAATTCAGTGCTTTTTGTTCTACGTAGATGCTTCTCCACCATTTTTCTGCGGTCTTTATTGAAACGTCCAGCTATTTTTCCAAAAAATCTAAAAATTGAATTGCCGAATCGTTGCGGCAACAACCGCGCTAAAAAAGTCAACAATCGATAACCAGTGACTATTAAAAAGCCTTTCATATGATTTAGCTAATGCCGCTGAATGAAAAGATCATTAGGATCCCCATATTGTTCATCTGGTCTCTTTGAACAATTTCAGTGTGCATTTTTTTGCTCAGCGGTTGCTTGAAGCCAAACTTTTATAAAGCGCTGAATCGCTGTGATCAATGTAAGTGCAAGCATTATCCAGAGAACAACGAGTAAAGCATCCTCTCCGATTAAAACAGAGAGTAGAAGCCCTAGAGCCAGCACGATGAATCTTTCAGCTCGCTCCATCACTCCACCCTTTGCTTCATACCCTAAAAGTTCAGCCTTGGCTCTTTGGTATGAAATTATTTGAGCAGACGCCATGACTGCTACTGGAAGCATCATGAGGTGACCTGGTCGAGTACTTGCGTAGTGCCAAGTAATTCCGCCGAAGAGAAGTGCGTCTGTAAGGCGGTCTGAAACTGAATCAAAAAACGCTCCACGCTTTGAAGAGGTTCCTGCGGCTTTTGCTACTGCTCCGTCCAAGGCATCTGGAATACCGGTAAGGATGAGAAGGATGAAACCTAAAAGCAGACTTCCACGTCCTATTGCTACTGCAGCTGCACCTGACATAGCTATCCCAACAATCGTGACTACATCCGCGGTTACGCCTATTCGTTGAAGACCACGTCCGATAGGGATTAGAGCCCGGTCTACTGCTGTTCGCAAGTTACCGTCCAACATATTGTTCCTCCTGCGACACTAAAGACTTACCCGGCTAATTATGAATAATCAGCAATCTGATTCGAATACCTGAATGATGTTTAGCGTATCAGTGGAGGCCGAGGCTATGGGTTACTCGCTGCTTGTGTCCCATATCTCAGGGTTCTCTTCCACATATTTTGCGATTATGTCTCCATTGACCCCGTCGACAAACACCAAGCCTCGTCGCTCTGGTGGAGATTCATTGGAATATAAAAGAATTCTCCATGTGGGGCGGCTTCTAATTCCACGCCAAGCCAGTTGGGCTGAAGCATGGCCGACTGGAAAGCCCATTGCTTGAGTTGCTGCAACGAGAGCATCTCCTTCATTTGTACCTAATCGCCAACCTGCTTGTAGATGGAAAAGGCCTATTAGAGCTAATCCGATGCTTCCAAAAATTAGTCCGTTGTTTACTAAAGAAGAGTCGCTAGTAACTACTGTTATCACTATTAGGGTCGCTGCGATCAGTAGGTATAGATATCCGGGTATACGTCTTCGACTATTGTCTGGAAAAATGTAAGGTCCTACCAGTCCAGTAACGTCAAGATCTGCTGGCAACGTATCTAATTGTTCGTTTTCGTTTTCTTCTGATGAACTCACGTCTGAAACCTTAGCGTCTCTATTTCTTTCGATAATACGCATTCTCTACTATTTAGATATTTCATCAATATATTCCAGCACTTTTTCTAAACTTTCTTCTATGGGTGCAGACCCTTGAAGAATGAGGTCCGCTAATGAAGAAGAGGGCTCTATATATTTGTCATGCATCGGGTTAACCGTGGTAGCAAACTGAGTGCGTATGCTTTCAGGCGTTCTTCCTCGTTCTCGTACATCTCTTTCTAATCGGCGTTTCAGACGAAGTTCTTCGGGAGCGGATATGAATATCCTTGCATCAAATTCTCTTACAACTTCTGGAATAACAAATAGCAAGTGTCCTTCTCCGATAATTAATTCCGCTGGCTCGATTCGTTCTACCTCGGTTGTTCTCGAGTGAGTAGAAAAGTCATAGACAGGAATATCAACTGCTTCTCCTTGCTTAAGTAATACTAAGTGTTTTAGGTACAAGTCATGTTCGAATGCATCTGGATGATCAAAATTGATTTTGGCTCTATCTTCTAAGGAAAGGTCTGAATGGTCACGGTTATAGCTATCTAATGGAAGGATCGCCAGCGCTTTATCTTCCGCCGTAAAACGTTCCTTTAAAGCATTAACGATGGTTGTCTTTCCGGCGTTGGCTCCACCAGCTATGCCACAAATCACTTTTCTTGTTTCCTTACTTACGAGTTAGTACCGGTAATGATCAGGCTTGAATGGGCCTTGAGAATTCACTCCAAGGTAATCTGCTTGTTCGGTTGTCATTTCGGTCAGCCTTACACCAAGTGCATCCAAATGAAGTCGTGCAACTTTCTCATCAAGAATTTTTGGAAGAGTCTCTACATCTTTTCCGTATTCTTCAGCATTCTTATGAAGTTCAATTTGTGCGAGTACTTGATTTGAAAAGCTTGCTGACATAACAAAGCTTGGGTGTCCTGTGGCATTACCAAGATTTAGTAGCCGTCCTTCTGACAATACGATGATTGAATGGCCATCGGGAAATACATATTCGTCTACTTGAGGCTTGATTTCTACTCTTTGCACATCTGAGAGCTCAGTCAAACCAGCCATGTCGATCTCGTTATCAAAGTGACCAATATTTCCTACTATGGCTTGATGTTTCATACGGCCCATGTGCTCCGCGGTGAGAACATCTTTGCAACCTGTAGCGGTAATAAAAATGTCAGCTTTATCTATTACCCGTTCCAAAGTATTGACCTCATATCCTTGCATTGCTGCTTGTAAGGCACAGATAGGGTCTACTTCTGTAACGATCACTCTTGCTCCTTGCCCACGTAGAGACTCTGCGCAACCTTTACCTACATCTCCAAAGCCACAAACCACAGCAGTTTTGCCGCCAATCATGACGTCTGTTGCACGGTTGATACCATCAATAAGCGAATGACGGCAACCATATAAATTGTCAAATTTTGATTTAGTCACTGCATCATTTACGTTGATAGCGGGGAACATGAGTTCACCTGCTTCTTGCATTTGATAAAGCCGGTGCACTCCTGTAGTTGTTTCTTCTGAAACACCGCGAATTCCAGATGCAATGCGTGACCATCGCTGAGGGTCTTCTTGCAAAGAAGACTTGAGAAGATCTAAGACAACCCCCCACTCAGCAGAATCTTCTTGAGTTTTATCTGGAACAACACCGGATTTCTCAAATTCGCACCCTTTATGAACCAACAGCGTTGCATCTCCCCCATCATCAAGTATGAGATTCGGGCCTTCACCATCAGGCCATTGCAGAACTTTGGTTGTTGCCCACCAATATTCTTCTAGGGTCTCTCCTTTCCAGGCATAAACCGGGACTCCTTGAGGGTCTTCTGGAGTGCCATTTTTTCCTACTACTACTGCTGCTGCTGCTTGGTCTTGTGTTGAGAAGATGTTGCAACTTGCCCATCTGACTTCAGCACCGAGAGCTACCAATGTTTCAATGAGAACAGCAGTTTGTACTGTCATATGCAGTGAGCCAGTGATGCGCGCACCAGATAAAGGCTGTTCATCAAGATATTCCGCACGTAATGACATGAGTCCTGGCATTTCATGCTCGGCTAGCCGGATTTCATGGCGTCCCAATACATGCAAATCAATATCTGCGATTCTGTAATCTTCTTTTACGGACATGACGACTCTTCAACTTTCTTTATTTAGAATTTCTAGATTTCAAAGTTTTCTTTGGGCTGGGGTCGTCTAACTCCATATCAAGCAGCCACATCGTCACTCTATCTTCGTTAACCAATTACTCGGTACGCGATTCCCTCAGTTTGAATATGATACGCGCCTTCAGTTTTTGGTATCCAAGCTGCAGATCCTTGTTTCAGAATGAGTTCTTCTTTTTCTGAAGTCAATACAGTGTCCATCAAAGTTGAAACAACTATGTCGGTGCCTTCCCGGCCTGATACTTGGATTGTTGTTCTTTCAATTCGTTCTAAGTCAAATTCGGGTGTCATCGTCTGATATCTATGATGACCAGAAGATGGGGTCTGGATCTGTGGGCTGGCCTCGAAATCTAATATTTTTAAAAGAGTTGCAGGATCTTTCTCTTTGGTGGTAAATCCTGCCCTTACGACATTGTCGCTTGAACCCATTACTTCTAGAGCAACACCTTCTAGATATGCATGAAGAACTCCAGGGTTTAAAAAGAGAGCTTCTCCAGGTTTTAATGTATGAATTTGCATCATTGGGATGATGAGCAGTGAAGGGTCTTCTGGATATTCTTTTGCCACTTTGATTATGGTTTCAGCCTCAGAAGAAAGAGAGCCACCTTCAATTAATTCCTTGCACATCTGCGTCAAAGACTCAATGTCTCTTTTACGTTCCTTAGTCAAAATACTTTCTATTACTTGGGAAAGATCAACAGCTTCTTTGATCATAAATAACAAGTCTTCAGGTAATTGAAGTTGGGTGGACACTTCATAAGCTTCGGATGTGGTTTTGAAGCCGCATAGCGCCTGAAATGGTGTGAGAGCGCAAATCATTTCTGGTTTAGATCGATTGTCAGCAAACCCTGAGGCGGCTTGTATCTGATCGGGATGAGCCTGTAATGAAAGTGGACGTTGTGCAGCGAGAATTTTCACCAAATACGGCATTTCTTCTTCTTCAAGATTGATAGCTTCTTGGAGTGTTATTCGACCTAATTCTCTCTCTACTGTTGAAGGTCCTGATGGGTGAACACCAAACCAGATCTCTGCTTCAGGCGATCCAGATGGGTTTACTCCCCGTAGATCAGCTAGAGCATTAAGAGAGCCCCATTCGTAGTTTTGGAGGTAACCAGTTATTAAGTCCACTAGAGATGAAAGGGTATTGAGATTAAAAAGTTGGGCTAAGGCCTTTAGACCTTGCAAGTTCCATCAAATTTGCATGTTCTTTTTCTGTAGCTGTTTCTGATTCGTCAATCAACATGATTGGAATGTCTTCTTTTATCAGGTAGCGACGATGAAGCCGTTCGTTGTAGAGAAAGTTTTCATCTGCAAAATATAAGAGTGGCCCCTTGTCTTCAGGACAAGCCAAGATTTCTAAAAGTTTTGAATCAAGCGTCATTTGCTCTCCCTTTCATTTCTTATTTAACTCAATAAGATCCATGACCTCTTGCAAAGTTGTTTCGTAGGAGGCTTCATCTTCTGCTTCTAGGTTAAGCCGTAATAATGGTTCTGTATTTGATGGGCGAAGATTAAACCAACACTTTTGAAGTTGTACTGTCAGCCCATCTAAGTTGTCTTGGCTGTAGTTTGAATATTTTTTTGATACTTCTCGAATAACTTTTGATGATTCTTCAACTTCGATATTTAGTTCACCGGAAGCAATGTAGGGGCTAAATGGTTCTGTTAAAAGGCTTAAAGGCTTTGAGGCGCAGGAAAGTTCTTCAAGCACGATGAGTGCAGCGATGAGTCCAGAATCTGCTCTGAAATTATCTCTGAAGTAATAGTGTCCAGAATGTTCTCCTCCAAATGCAGCTTGTTCGTCAGCCATGATTTTCTTTATGTATGAATGCCCAACACGAGTTCGCACTGCTCTCCCACCCATTTGAGTGATTGTTTCAGGGACTATCTGAGAGCAAATTAGGTTGTGGACTATTGTTGCTCCTGGTTCTTCATTCAGAACTTTCTTCGCCACAAGAGCAGTGGTAACTGATCCTGAAACTGGTTTAGCTTTTTCATCTACTAGGAAAACTCGATCAGCATCACCGTCAAAGGCAAGCCCGATATCAGCTTTTGTTTCAAGGACGCGTTTTTGTAAGTCCACAAGATTTTCAGGTTGTATTGGATCCGCGGGGTGATTAGGGAAAGTTCCATCTAAATCTTGATACATAATTTCAATTTGAAAAGGGAGGTCGCTGAAAACGGCAGGAACTACTAATCCCCCCATTCCATTTGCTGTATCTGCCACAACTCGTAATGGTTTTAACTTGTCAGTATCGACAAACGATTTAACATGATTAGCAAATTCTTCTAAGAGGTTTAATTGTGAAATGCTTCCTGACCCATCTCCAGTGGCGATTTTTGAGAGAACTTCGTCACGCATTTCTTCAATTCCTGTATCTGAACTGACCGGGCGGGCTTCGGAGAAACAAAATTTGATTCCGTTATAGCCAGAAGGGTTATGACTAGCAGTAAAAACTGATCCGGGAAGTTGTAAATGGCCGGAAGCAAAATAAAGCATGTCTGTTGAACAAAGGCCCAAATCAATTACGTCTAATGATTGTGCGTTTACTCCTTCTGAGAAAGCTGACGCTAATTCTTCGCCACTTGGTCTCATGTCGCGCCCTACAAGAACACAACTAGTTTCCGGTTCAGTTTTTTTGATTAATCGTGCCCACGATTCCCCGATTGACCGTGCGACATCAGAATTGAGTTGTTCAGGGACTAATCCCCGAATGTCATAAGCTTTGAAGATTGAGGTTAAGCCTTGCATTCCTAAACTTTACTTGCCTTTGGCAATTGTGGGTCTACAGGGTAAGAACCTTGGCTTGCTAACCGTCTTACATGAATTAGGTCACGGAGAAGGCGGAACCCGTCTTGAACTACTCGAACGGTAGTGCGTTCTGAATGTTCTACTTCTACAGATATTTCCGATAAAGATAATCTCCAACGTTCAGCTAAATGAAATAGTTCTACGTCAAAAGCAAACCCGTTGATAGTAGAGGACGAAAACAATGATTTAGCGACGTCTGATCGGAATGCTTTAAGACCACATTGTGTATCTCGATACTGACCTAGCAGTAGCAGGTGGGTGGCGAAATTAACAAGCCTTCCCCCCATTCCTCTTATGAATCCTGCCTTCGCAATTGTTCGTGTATCGGTATGATGCCGATTCCCTACAACCCAGTCATATCCATTTTCAACTTGAACTAATAGGTCAAAAATTTGTGAAGGAGAATAAGCTAAATCGGCATCAGTGAAGGCAACTACTCTTCCGTTTGATTTGTCAACGCCATTTCGAAGTGCCGATCCTTTTCCTTGATTTCTCGGGAGAACTATTAACTGGTCGGCCAGTCCAGCGGCTTCTTCTGTTCCATCTTTAGATCCGTCATCAACCACAATAACTTCTAAATCATTGTCAATCTTTGGCCCTAACTCACTTCTTATTCTTTCAATTGCGTTCTTAATTCTGTCTACTTCTCGATAAGCCGGGATAATGACCGTTAACCGGTAGTCCCCTTTTGCCACTGGTCGATTTGTTGGTTGGTCTTGTTCCTGTCTAATGGTACGGAAAATGATTATCCGATAGGAAATGGCTCTTACCAGAGCAGCAGCAACTACTGCTATTAGTTTCGCTAACAATTCTGCTTGAACTTCACGATCAGGACTGAATATATAAACGACGCCAGTATCTACTAAGCCGGCGGTTACAACCATGAATCCAAAAACTCCGGGGGAACCAATCCAACGAGTAAATGGGTCATCCGCCAAAGTGAATAAGCGATGTAAAGGCCATGCAAGCAAAGCCGCTGCATTTAGAGCTAGAACATTTGCCAGAACTAACGACCACCCTATTTGATGCAAAAAGACGAAAAAGCTAACGTCCAATGCCGTAGCAATAATCCCAACTACAAAAAATCGTTGAATACGAAATTTCATCAAATTGAGCTCTCTGAATCATCAGGTAATGGGTCGATTCTTGTGCGTTGAGCCCATTTGTCTAAAAGATCATCGGCGCGAGAACTTTTGATGTCGTCTATCTCTATCTTGGGCCGAAATCGTAATATCAGTAAAAGCACTAACCCGATTAAAGATAAGAAAATGGAAAAAAGGTCTATTCCAGTTCGTCCGTAAGTAAGTACAACTTTTTCTTCAGTAGGTAAAACAACCATAAGATTGGGTGTTGCTCTCCAAGGACCTGTCGCTCCTTCAACTTTCCAGTTTGGAAAATACGAAACTTTCACTAACACTGGAACACCAGTTTCACTTACTTTAAATGACACTTTGTCAACATCGGCAATTATTTCAGTGACTTCTACTTCTCTCAGTTCTCTTATTTCTGGGAGCTCATTTGACTCTATTCGTTGCCACGTATCGGATCCGTTAAGAAGACGAACTATCGACTGAGAACTATCGTTAAAAACTTCAACAGAGTGATCCAGCCATGTTGAATGATCTATGTCAGTCCAGACCGCTGGTTCTGCAGCTAAAGGTTCCACTAAAGGCGAGTCTTCAACTAAGAAAACAGTCCAAGGTCCTGAGGTCGCTATTTCGGTTAGAAACGGGTGTCTCCTCGCTTCAGACACTGGACGATCTGAAGAAGCTGCATAATATCGAACTCCAAATTCTTGAAGATGAGATACTCCTTCTCTTAAATTAAAAGACCTATATGGGAGTCCTCTCTGGGCGCGGGATGGCTCCATTGATAGTTCTGATTGCATCAGGAAGTGATACGGAGTCGTTGTTGAAGCTTCGAAATAAAGTCCCTCCATTGAACCTATGCAGCCATCAGTCCAATGCGGCATAAGCATAAGAGCCATGGGAGTTCCATAGCGAACAAGGTCTCGGTTGTATTCCCACATAAGTCGACCACAACCGAATTTTTCCCCAACTTCTTCCATCGTGCTTACAAATGCTCGGTGTTCTTCCCAGCCGCCACCATTAGCATCTCCGATTCGTCCCTCGTAGCCAGAAAAATTCCAATTAACCCAACCGCGTCCAATATTTAATTCTTTGGTTTCAAATCCCATCCACTGGTAAGTGTCGCCTGTAGTCGAACCTCCCGGCAGTGACCTCAGCGGTAGTCCTAAGAAGACGATAAGGACCAGAACAACTACGACAGATCCTGCATGCGGGAGAACTCTCCCTAATTGTTTCACTTTCTCTGCTAACCCTTGAAGAAATAGTCCAGCAATTCTTAAAAATTCAGCGACACTAATTGCTGCGAGGAGGTAAGCCGCAAGGTAATACATCGGAAGAATACGCCCGTTATAAAGTCGCCCCTCTGGAAGGTGGATGAAAGCTAGGGCTAAAACAACAAGAGAAGCTCCTAAAACTATTCCTAATCTCCGTCGAAAGATAAGAGATAAGAGGAATCCCAGTCCAGCCAAAATTAGGACTACTTGAAATGGAGGGCTATTCGTTAAAAAGTCTGCGGCTAAGTCACTGCGGTCCCATAGGTATGATTTGAATCGAGGGAGTTTGTCCCATGCCATGTCATTCAAATGGTCTCTTTGCCACCAAAACGGTAAAACCCAAAAAGCAGAAAGAAGAGCAGCGATAAAACCGATTGTGATAATCCACCGGATTCTTTCTTTAGTTGGGCGGAGAAGAATCACAAGAAGCGTGACAACGAGTGCGTAGAAAGCCACTAATAAGTGACATAACCCAATAAGGGAAAGAAGTAATGCCGCCCATGCACGGCCTTTCCCAGTTGCCATGCCACGCATAAGCACCCCTATATAAAGCAAACAAGCGGAAACTGCGAGTGCGTAAGCAAACTCACCTGCCATGGTGGACATGAGGTTTCCACCAAAGATGTTGAATGACCGGTCAAAAATAAAAGCAAGCGTGGCCGCTGCCATAAGAGCTGGGGCGGGAAAAGGAAGCCCGGAGAGTCGTCCCATAACCCAACCTGAAAGTGGCATTAATACAAGACCAGCGACAGTAACAAGTTTTATGGCAATTCCGTAATGAACTGGGATAACCACGATCATTAAGAGAAGGAGACCAATTGACATAGGTATCCAAGCAGTTGGGCGGCGCTGTAGAAGTTGGACTATACAAAAAATTCCTAGTGCAACTAGTGGAATAGCGATTGGCAAAACGAATCCAACATTTATCGCAACGATAAAAAGCATTGGAACGATCATGTAAAAGTGATATGCGGGGAAGCCGGCATACCAATCAGGAGTCCATCCAGTGAGTCTAAAATTGGGTAGCAACTCGTCTCTTATGAACGCGGGACCCCAGACATGTGCCCCTAGATCTCCTCCAGTGGGAAGTGTTGAAGAAAAAAGAACCCCATTTGGGTTAACAATCCATAGCAAGTAAAAAGTGGAAAGAACAACAATGACAGCTGTCACCCAATTAGCAGGAGAAGCCTCTCGAACCGATCTATATAATTTGTTTTCTTTCACAAGTACACCAGAACAAAAACTGTATAAGCATTAAAGCCCGCGTGAGCCCATATAGCTCTTCCTAAATGGCCATCCCTTTGAGCAATCTTTCCCGCTATTAATCCAAATAAGACTAATGCCGGGAATTGGAGAGGTTGGAAGTGAACCAAACCAAAGAGAAGGGAACTAGCAATCAGAGCTGTTGCTGGAGACCAGCGATCTTGAAATGCTCGTAGAGCAAACCCTCTAAAGAATATTTCTTCAACCACTGGTGCACCTACTACTACTACGAGTACGAGTAGAAAAATGCCTATGCCATGTGCTCGCTCTGTCAGTTCTCGGGCTGGCCCTGATACATCTAGGTCGTCGACAAAAATCAACACGGGAAGATACAGAAGTGGAACCAGTATGGCTTGACTAAAGATGCCTATTAGTAAGCCTTCAATGCATTGTCGAACAGTAATGCGGTCTGTTTTTTTGCTACTTGTTAGTTCGTTGGTCTTCCATTTTCTAATCAAAAAGGGAATACCGAGATCATCTTTCCAAGAAAGACGTTCTCGTCGAAGAATCAGCCAGGGGACCCCTAATAAACCGAACCACAAAGGAACCTGCAGCAACGCTGTAATCCATAACGGCAAAGGATCCTTATCAACAAAAGCCAGAACTAAAGATCCTACGAATAATGATGAAACAATCGATAAAACTACGCCGGTTGCGACATGGCTTATTCCCCAAGATCCTTTATCTGGTGAAGAAACATTTTCAATTGATTCCATCGTCAAACACTACCTAGAAGTCAACAACCATGTACTCCGGGGCACTAACAAGTCTTTAGGCCTCTAACATAAAGAGTATGGCTAAACGTCCTGATGACATGACACAAAACCCTGAACAAAGTGCAGAAAAAAGCGGACGGGGCTGGCCGAGATGGAGCATCTGGCTGATTTTGATTCTTATCGGAACGTTCATTGTGTACCCAGCTTTCAACTCCTCGGATGATTCCACTGCTATTCCATATGATCAGTTCCTCTCAAAAGTAACTGCTGAAGAAATCACTCAAATCAATATCAACAATCAATCAGGAAAAATTGAAGCAGAATCTTTAGACGGCACTGTATATAAGACCACAGGTCCTCTTGAACTCTCACCGTCGGATCGCCAAATCCTTGACGAAAGTTCAGCATCCGTGGAATTCAAAACCCCGCAACCAGGATTCTTTCAAACTTGGCTTCCTCTTCTACTTCCGGTTGGTCTTATTATTCTTTTCTTCTGGTGGATTAACCGACGAGCACAAGGCCAAATGAGTGGCATGATGTCTATCGGTAGGTCTCGAGCCAAGCCATATTCTTCTGAGCAGCCAGGTACCAAATTTGAGGACGTAGCGGGATACGAAGGAGTGAAACAAGAGATACGTGAAGTTGTTGACTTCTTAAAAGAGCCAGAGAAATTCTCTGAAATTGGGGCACGTGTACCTAAAGGCATCCTGCTGGTTGGCCCCCCTGGAACTGGCAAAACTCTTCTAGCGCGAGCAGTAGCAGGAGAAGCCGGAGTTCCATTTCTTTCGGTTACCGGTTCAGACTTTATGGAAATGTTTGTCGGTGTAGGCGCTAGCCGTGTCCGCGATCTGTTTGAAACCGCTCGAAAGATGGGTCGCGCAATTATTTTTATTGATGAACTTGACTCAATCGGACGTAAACGTGGTGCAGGTCTAGGTGGCGGTCATGACGAAAGAGAGCAAACTCTTAATCAAATGCTCTCTGAAATGGATGGATTTGAGGCTAGTGAAGGGATCGTTATGCTTGCCGCGACTAACCGTCCTGACATCTTAGATCCAGCTCTACTAAGACCGGGAAGATTCGATCGGCAAGTTGTTGTTCCATTGCCTGAACTAGAAGATCGACGCGAGATATTAGATGTTCATGCAAAAGGAAAGAACCTTTCTGAAGACGTTGATCTTGATTTAGTAGCGCGAGGAACGCCCGGTATGAGTGGAGCAGACCTATCGAATTTAATTAATGAGGCAGCTCTAATCGCAGTTCGAAACTCAGAAGATGCTATTTCAGCGGAACACTTTGAAGCAGCTAGAGACAGGACCCTTATGGGTCAAAAACGAGAATCTATGGCGCTTACCGCTGCCGAAAAAGAAGCTATTGCTTACCACGAAGCAGGACATGCTCTTTGCGCAGCAGTGCTTCCTAATGCTGATCCGCTTCATAAGGTCACAATTATCCCGAGCGGAATGGCTTTGGGTGTGACTATGCAACTACCTGCGGAAGAGCGTCACATATATCGACAGGATTACATCGAAGACTCTTTGGTGGTTCGGATGGGTGGACGTATTGCCGAGGAGTTGGTTTTCGGAGTTGCCTCAACAGGAGCTCAAGACGATCTCGTGGGAGCAACTGAACTCGCAAGAAAAATGGTTCGAGAATGGGGAATGAGCGATCGTATAGGTCCTATGGCTTGGGGAAGTCAAAACCAAGTTTTCCTTGGAGATGATCTCATGCATAGTCGTGATTACAGCGACGATACCGCTAGGGAAATAGACGAAGAAGTTAAGACAATTCTTCATAATCAAGAGAATCGTTGTCGATCCCTTCTTACCGAAAATCGGAATGCGTTGGATTTAGTGGCAAGAGCTCTTTTGGAACATGAGACAATCTCTGGTGAAGAAGTTATGCGCCTAACTAAGCTTGCTGAAAGTACTGACTCTGCATCAAAATCTGCTACCGAGCCTTCTCACGCTGACTGATTTACTGTGGATCGGTTCTATTTACTGGTCTTAGTGGCTTCAATTGCCGGGATTCTTGCTTACCTTTTACAGCGAAAAACTCAAGAAGCCCCTGTACGAACTGGATGGTCTGTTCCTGATCAAGTGAATCGGGCAGACTTTATTTTCCCAGATGTTCCTTGGCTGGTCGCTGTTTTTACCTCTTCTACCTGTGACACCTGTGCCGAGGTTCTAGCGAAAGCTAATCCACTTGCTAGTGATCAAGTTGCTGTTCAAGAGTTAGAGGCGAAAAAAGACAAAGAATTACATGATCGCTACCAGATTGAAGCTGTGCCACTTATCGCTCTTATCGACGCTCGGGGGGTAGTGAGATCGCACTTTCTTGGCCCTGTAAGTTCTTCACAATTATGGTCGTCATTAGCGGAACTTCGTGAATCAAAATCTGAGTAAGACCCGAAGTAACTCCGTTTTTTATTTATAGAAGTGTAGATCTTCTAAAATCTAAACTTTTCTTTTATTTCTGGTCGCCCAATTAGACACGAACTGTTTTATATGCCTAAGTTAGATGGAGTTAATCCTTTATGGGATAACAACGAAACCCCGTGGCCAGGCTCTAACGCTTAGTTGCGGGGATTTCACTTTTTCAGGCAAGAGAAGCGATTGTGAACTTCAGCGCTGGATCGAAGAGACTGTGTCTTCTAAAGAGATGCCGTAATCGCTGGTCCTACCTTCTGGTCCTACCCATTCAGTAATCACGATCACCGGAGAAGAAGATTCAACTTCTATTAAAACGCTTGTGTCTAGATCAAGCGTTGCTCGATCTCCAGGATCAAGTTCAAATGAATCGGGCAACGTTACTTCGTCTTCGGTCCTAAGATTTATTGCCGCAATGCTCTTGAGACTCGGATTAAAAATTGTTAGCTTTGCGGGGTTCCCTGGAGAACCTAATACCTTTGTTAGCCAATATGTTGCCCCATATCCAACTGCTGGCAGAACATCTAACCCAGTGGTCGTTACTCCTTCAGAATCTTCAGATATGGAGTTAGGAATGAATCGCTGGATGTACGAGGCCGACAAATTTGAGTTGTCGAGACTTCGTATGTAGAGAGAGTATGATCCAATCCCTTCAAGACGTGGGTGTTCAGAAAGTTCAATTACTTGCCTTTGCCCAGAACGAAGGACGAAACCAAATGGTTCCACAAACAAGTCAGGGTCCCCTGGCCATACAACTAATTCTCCTTCAACAACTAATTGGCTTGGATTGACTATCACTACTGCTCCTGGTGGCTGTTCACCATCAGACCCAGGGAGAAATAAATCACCTCCGATTTCTGGCGACCCTGGAACAATACTTAAACCTTTTATTCCTGAGGGAGCAGTTCCATCAGCAATAGAAAGTCCTGAAACCACAAGCTGTCCTGTTCGGACTTCTATATAAGAAGAAAGCAGAGGTGCATCTGGGATCCGCTCTGTGAGTTCGTAAGCCACTACTGAACGTCCAGGTACGACTATGCCTTGTGAGTCAAGAGTCTCTCGAAGGCCTTGATCGCCAACAAAAAGCAAATCTGCGACTGCAGTTGCTTGAAAAGGGTTGTACAACAAGAGTGTTTGTTTAGCTCCTGGGCGCTCAGTAGTTCCCCATGGGACCACCCAAGATGAAGATGTTGTTGTTCCGCAAAACCCTCGATCCAATCCAGAGTATTCAGAGGCCTCTAAATACTGGTCTACAAGAATGTCTCCGGCTGGAGCTTCTAAAGTCACCCCAACGTATTCTGCGGTATCTTTTTCTTGACTGGTGAGTATCTCTAACTGACTTTTTCCTTCTACTTGTATTGAGCGTTCAGCTACATTTCCTTCGCTATCAGAGATTGTCCACTTAAGTCCTTCTGTTCCTATCAAACTCAAATTAGTGATATTGATGGTTTGATCATTTACTCCATCGAGTTTGTTTGTTGGGCCTAAGCAAAACCAAACATCTCCTGATGTTTCTTCCAATGGCAAACCAAATGAAAGTTCAGAATATGCAAGAGGTTCCTTACTCTGTGAAACTTCTTCTTCGTTCTGAACTTGAAATACGAAAGCTCCAACTATCAGCGCAATGATGACCACTAATGCAGGAAGACGGACTGCATTCATAACTGATATTTCTTTCGTTCAGAATGAGACCAACTTGTCAACAAAAGCACTGCCAGCAAGATGAGTATCTGGAACATTCGGTCTGAACTATTGTCATTTTCAGTTAAAGAAAGTTTTCCTATTGACCCAGAAGCCATTCGTACTGTTGGTTCTCCTTTAGGTCCTAACTGCACCTCGTTTGAAGCACCAGTAATTGATGAGAATTCCCATTGATCTGCTGGACTCAATCTCCATCGATAGGACCCATCGACAATAGATTGAACTTCAATAGAGGTATACCCAGTCTTTTTTACTTCCAATGGAACGGAGCGACCAGTGATGTCTCGCACAACAGCATGAATAGGCTCTACCGCTGTATTGGAGAAGATTTCTAACGAGCGATTAAGACCCTCTACTCGTTCTAGATCTAGTTGTCGGATGAAAGTTGAAAAATATTTTTTAGGTAAGGGAGTCTCGTTATCGCCGTAAGGGATTGGTGCTGAATTTTCAATTAGCACAACGTGGCTGACACTCCATACCCCGATTCTTTCTCCAAGACGGCTGATGTCTCCATTTAAAGCTTTAAGTAGCGCTGTATGCAACTCTTCTATCGCTTCTGATTGAGAAGGATCATAAGGTGATTGATCCCCTAGACGCGGATAGCCATCGGTAAGCGCCAGTCCTATACCTTCTTCCAGTTCAGTCCCAGCTGCTGGCAACAAGTTTGGAGCTCCTATCCATAAAACTCTTCCAGCAGTGCTTTTTATTGGCACCCCATTTGCATCTTCTTCTCCTAAAAGATAGGGCACTGTGTCGGAGAAATCTTTTTCAGGCAGCCCCCATCGTCCTTCTAGAGAGGCGAATACAACGGGAATCATTGCTAAAACTAATGCCCCTGCGAAGAGAGTAGCGGTCACATATTTTCGTCTTTTTGAATTTGTGGCGAGGTCTTGCCCTAGAGAAGACATGCCTGCTGCGGACGCTAATGCAACACCAACAGCAGCTGGGATAATAAGTAATTCCGCTGCTGGAGCCTGTCTAGTGAACCATCCCTGGTCGACGAAATAGACTGCAGCAAATCCGCCTACAATCAAAAACCAAGAACGAATTGCTATCGCTAACCGCCAACCATTGGTTGCAATAAGCGACACTGCAGGAATTATTAGAAAAGCCCAAGCGAGGCTGGAAATCCCAAATGGTCCGGTATCAAAACGGAATATAGATTCTGGACTGATCAAGCCTTGCGTCCAGTTGTCATTAGGTATCCATGACTCCCAGGAGCGGCCATTGATTAGATCTATAACAATGTTGAAATGGACTATTGCCGATACTGCCGTTGCCCCAATAGTTATGAGTACGAGACGCAGTAATCCCGCGAAACTCCCCGCTAAAGCACTGCCAACTAGTAAAGCAGTAAATGCAATTGCTGTTGGAATAACTACAAGAGGTTCAAAAAATATGGCTAACGACAAAAGCAACCCTAAAGCTGTTGTATCTGCCCAAAAATTTCGGATCACCGCTCCTGGTCCTGGAGTTCCACCTTTTTCTCCGTACGGAACTACCCCCTGCGCTATGGATAAGCGGTGAACGATCCAAGGAAGTGATGCGTAAGCGACGAGCGGCCCAAACCTTCCCTCCCCTAGAGCGTGGTAGGGAGTAGGAACGGCCAAATAGATTGCTACAGCTGCCGCACGTGACCTTCCACCGCCTATTGGTTGGACTAGCTGCCAGATGCCGAATGCTCCGAGCGGGAAAGCAGAAAGAACTGCGATAGCCATAACGGTTTCGGAGTTCACTGGGAGTAGCCACCCTAAGCCTCCTAAAAGCGCTAGCGCATCAACACCGCTATCAAGTATTCCTCCCGCAGTTGGTCTCCATCCTTCCCACCATGAATGAAAGAGATCTAGGGGGTTTCTCGGAATTGGTTGGAATCTTCCTATTGCAGGTAGTCCACGGGTTAAGAGATGTCGAGATCCAAATCCCAGAACTGCAATCCCAAAAATCAGTGCTAGTCCTCCTGGGCCAAATAATGCCATCCAAAAATTTTGAAGCTTGATGAGTAGATTTGATTCTGTTGCCCTTTGATTTGGATCTCGCCCAGTAGTCGCCCTTCGGAAAGCATGAGAAGGAGCATCTACCAAAATGTCTTGATTGTGATCCAATGAACGTTCTTTATTAAAAATAAATGACCGCCTAGTACGGAGACTACGTAAATGACGCAGGTTCCATGCCCAAGCACTCAAGAGTGACAGAGTGTGTCGAAATCTTCCACGCACTAATCCATATATTGTTCCTAGGAGAGTGATGATTAGCAATTCAAAAGACAGCAGCATAGCTCGTGAAATTTTTTGGTTTGACCAAATCATGCGTATTCGATGTCGCGGTCCGAAACGTGTAGTGTCAACACGACGGCGGCGTTTCCTGCCCTGACTTTCTGATGTGATCGTGCTTCGTCCAACAGCGTTAGGTGACAAAACGACGTTTGCTCCGACAAGACGGGCGCGCCAGCAAAGATCTGTATGTCCATCTACTAAGCCCAATAGAGGGTCAAATCCGCCAACAGTCTCAAACAAGTCTTTTCTTACAAGAAACGCAGATGAAGAACCAGCGAATACCTCCCTTTTCCCGTCATATTGGCCTTGATCTATTTCATGTGGTTGATGACGCGGGACAGTGGTTCCATAACGATCTATTGCGGATCCCACGTCTTGAAGAAGTTCTGTATTCTCTCCGCCTACAACTTTGAGCCCGGCAACGCCTGCATTTACCTCTAAAGCTGATTCGACAACACGCCGAACTGCTGTGGCATCAAG
>JAQWOV010000005.1 GCA_029245675.1 Acidimicrobiales bacterium
GGGTTTCATTTGGTCGGGCTGAGAGGATTTGAACCTCCGACCTTCGGTCCCCCAGACCGACGCGCTAACCAAGCTGCGCCACAGCCCGCTTTGAACCGATCACCCTACCGGTCAACCAAGCCTCATATATCTACCGTTCCCAATTATTTATATTCTTCCTAAGAGGGCTAGTGTCCTCTTAGGAAGGAGGGGCATGCTTAATAAAGTTTTAGGCGGACTTGTTCCTTTCCTCGCAGCCTTAGTGGCATTCGCTTTTGGAGCGATCATGCTCATTGCCCTAGGTGCAAACCCTTTCGAAGGTTTAGAAGCAATCTTTGATGGTGCTTTCGGTAGCGGTGAACGTTTAGCCGCAACAGCAGTGAAAGCCACTCCCCTTATTCTCGTCGGTGCAGGAATCACTATTGCTTTCAGAACCAACGTGGTCAACATTGGTGGAGAAAGTCAAATAATCGGAGGAGCACTTCTCTCTACAGTTGTTGCTTTAGGACTTCCTAACCTTCCTGCTTTCCTTCTTGTACCGCTTGTGATTATTGCTGGAGCTATCGGTGGAGGAATTCTTGGCGCTATACCTGGAGCGTTGAAGGCTTACGCTTCCGTAAACGAAATATTAAGCACCATCATGTTGAATTTAATGATGGTTCAATTCATGAACTATCTGCTACGAGGACCACTCATTGACCCTTACGAACTTGAAGCAGGCACACGGATCCCTCAAACTGAGCGTTTATCTGACAATGCTGCTCTCCCTACCATCGTTGAAGGTACTCGATTTCATCTCGGAGTGCTCATTGCTGTAGCGGCAGCAATAGTTGCTTACATCATTCTCTGGAGAACTCCAGTTGGCTTTCGGCTAAGAGCCGTAGGCCACTCACCAAAAGCCGCAAAAGCAGCTGGCATTAATGTGAAAAGAAATATCACTCTTGCTTTAGCGATTTCTGGATCTTTAGCCGGCATCGCAGGCGCCATCTTGGTCTTCGGTAGCGAAGGGCAGCGAATGGTTACCGATGGATCCGCTGCAGGATTCACCAGCAGCGCAGGATTTAATGGCATCGTTGCAGCACTCTTTGGCGGGCTACATCCGCTATGGACTATCCCTTCAGCTTTCCTCTTTGGGGCTTTATTAACCGGAGCGACACAATTACAACGAGTACTGCAAGTCCCCTCTTCATTAGCGGTAGCCCTTAACGGCATAATCGTTATCTTCGTCATAAGTAGTTCACGGGTAAGAACGTGGCTTCAAACCACCCTTGGTAACACAAATCTCTTCAGCAAAGAAGAAGACGATGATGAGGATGACGAAGAAATCAACTCCACAACTGAGGTGACGACATGAACGACTTTTTCACCTCAAGTGTGCTCGTAGCCACTGCAGCTTCAGCTATACGACTCGCCACTCCTTACCTACTTGCTTCGCTAGGGGAAACCATTGGGCAGCGAAGCGGAGTGCTCAACTTAGGTGTTGACGGCGTCATGCTATTAAGCGCTTTTTTCTCTTATTGGACAGTTCTCCAAACCGGAAACTTATGGCTTGCTGTAGTAGTCGCATTAGCAGTCGGAGTCATCATGGGTGTCCTCTACGGAATCATCACAGTGTTCTTCGAAGCGACTCAAGGCATCAGTGGAATTGGAATATTTATTTTTGGTTTAGGTTTCAGCGATCTCATGTTCCGGCAACAAGTAGGAACACCAAAACCGGTGCAACGCCTACCCCGTGTTGATATCCCAGTACTAGCCGACATCCCCTACATCGGCGAACCTCTCTTCCAAAGAAGCCTTTTGACCTACTTAGCTTTCGCTCTAGTACCACTCACGTTTCTTCTACTCAACAAAACCACCTTTGGTTTAAATATTCGCTCTGTCGGAGAAAACCCTCAAGCAGCAGACAGCCTCGGCGTTTCAGTCGAACGAACTCGTTTTGCCGCCATCTTGATCGGCAATACACTTGCCGGCCTAGCAGGAGCCGCTCTTGTCCTCCAATTAGGAATCTTCCAACCAAACCTGACCCAAGGGATGGGTTTCATAGCCGTCGCTCTTGTCTACTTTGGTGCTTGGCGCCCCCTTGGTGTCATGGGGGGAGCCTTACTTTATGGCTTAGTAAACGCCACTGTCCTTCAATGGAAATCGCTGGGGATCATTCCTGTCAGCATCTCTGATCTCGCTGGAATGGCGCCAGCCATTGTCACCATTGGTGCCCTGATTTTATTAGCACGACGTGTTAACGCTCCAGCAGCGTTAACGAAACCATTCAGCCGACATTAAATAATCTATTAACGGGGGAATCCCGGAAAGGAAAACAAAATGAGAAAGAAACTAAGGCTAATTTCAAGCCTCATAGCAGTGCTAGGAGTTCTGGCTCTCGGCGCCACTGCATGCGGGTCTGATGACTCTAGTAGTGGTAGTGATGGCGGTGCCTTAACGATGGCAATCGTGGCCCCAAGCGCCTCAGATGACTTGGCGTTCAGCCAAAGCATGGTTGATTCAGTTAATGCACTTGATAGAGATATCACAGTTCAAATAACTGATGGAACTTTCATCGTTGAGGATGCTGCAGCCGCTATTCGGGGTTACGCCGAAGATGGAGTTGACGTTATTGTCGCTCACGGAACACAATTTGGTGCTTCTCTAGCAGAAATCGCACCTGACTTCCCTGACACAACTTTTGTTTGGGGAACGGCTACAGATACTCAAGGGTTAGACAATGTGTTTGCTTACGCTCCAGCTGCTGATGAGGGCGGCTATGTAAATGGAGTGGTTGCTGCCGCTATTTCTTCAACCGGAATTATCGGAGTAGTTGGTCCAGTTGAAGCAGGTGACGCTGTCTCTTACATCAACGGATTCACCGCAGCCGCTGAAGCTGGTGGAGCAACAGTAAATGTCACTTACACCGGATCATTCGGTGACGTGGCGCTTGCTGCCGAAGCCGCTGAGGCTCATCTCGCCAATAATGCTGATGTTCTTACCGGAACCGCTCAAATGGTTGTAGGTGCTGTTGGCGTAGCTAGCGATGCCGGAGTGCCTTGGTTTGGAACCCAATCAAATCAGACATCCTTAGATCCGGATCTTGTTGTAGCTTCACAGGTTTACCACTGGGAGTTCGCACTTGAAGAGATGCTTGAGCTTCGCGACAACGGAACAAAAGGTGGTCAAACATTTGAAATCAATTTGGCAAACGGCGGTTTGGTAATTGAATTCAATGACGGCTTCGAACTTTCCGATGACGTTAAAGCTGCGGCCGAAGCTGCTATTGCAGGAATAATTGACGGCTCTATAGATACCGGAGCTTAATAAACACTAAATAGTGTCTTTTGTCTTTCCGGGAGGGTGAGTTAACTCTCACTCTCCCGGTTAAGACTTTGGAATTGGAAGTAAGAATCTATGAACGATAAATCAAATAATCTTTTAGAAATGCGGGGAATTACGAAGTATTTCCCAGGAGTGGTCGCTAATAGCGACGTTGATTTTGATGTTCGTTACGGGGAAGTTCATACTCTGCTCGGCGAGAATGGTGCAGGAAAAAGCACTCTAGTGAAGATCCTTTTTGGTTTGTACCAAGCAGACAAAGGAGACCTTCTACTACGAGGAGAAAAGATGGAAATCAGTTCTCCCTCTGATGCTATTTCTTCACGAATAGGCATGATTCACCAGCATTTCATGCTGGTACCTACCCTTACCGTTGCAGAAAACGTCGCTCTCGGAATGCCATCTACACGCCGCCCACTGACTGACCTTGACAAAGCTTCAAAAAAGATCTCTGAAATCTCTGAAGAACACGGCTTAGCCGTTGATCCGTCTGAAATAGTAGAGCATCTCTCTGTAGGGGAACGTCAAAGAGTGGAAATAATCAAAGCTCTTTATCGAGATGCTGAACTTTTAGTTCTAGATGAACCCACTGCTGTTCTTACTCCTAAAGAAGTAGATGATTTGTTTGTGATACTCAGAAGAATGGCCGACAACGGACGTGGGCTCATTTTCATATCTCACAAACTTCGCGAAGTGATGTCTTTAAGCGATCGGATCACTGTTTTGAGAAATGGGCAAGTAGTCGGCGCCACCACACCAGATCAAACAAGTCGTGAAGAACTCGCTCAAATGATGGTGGGTCGAGCCGTTCGACTAACTCCCGATCTTCCACCAAACGAAGTAAAAGAAAGCCGCCTGTCTTTAAACAATGTGTCGGTAAAAAATGACAGTGGCACTCTCGCTGTTGACAACGTTTCTTTAGAAGTGCGCGCCGGAGAAATTCTCGGCATCGCTGGAGTTTCTGGCAATGGCCAAAGAGAAATAGCAGAAGCTATTGCAGGACTGCGACCTATTGAGCCTAATGGCTTAATAGAAATCAATGGATCAAATGTTAGTGACACCAATACACGCTCACGACGGGATCAAGGGCTTGGGTTTATCCCAGAAGAGCGGGTTCCTGACGGTGCGATACCTGAATTCACCGTTGGGGAAAATCTTATTCTCGTGGATCATGAAACCGATAATTTTGTCAGTCGTGGTCTTTTCTCCTTCGACAAGATCTCTGAGCACAGTTCGCAACTCGTCAGTGACTTCAATGTGAAAACTCCAAGCGTGAACACTCCTACCTCTAGTCTTTCTGGAGGAAATATTCAGAAAGTAATCTTGGCGCGAGAGTTATCTGCTTCTCCGTCAGTTCTACTCGCCTGTCAGCCAACTCGTGGTGTGGATATTGGCGCTGCAGAATACATTCATAACCGACTAATCGAACAAAGAGAGCTCGGTACAGCAACGCTTCTGATTTCTGAAGACCTTGATGAAGTACTCGGGTTATCTGATCGAGTAGCAGTCATGTATGAGGGCAAAGTGATTGCCGTGGTGTCTGGTGAGGATGCCGAAAGAGAAAAAGTTGGACTTTTGATGGCCGGGATTACTGAAGCTGTTGATGCTTAACTTAGGTGAATAAAAGCCCAAGTCCTTCAATAAGTCGCCATCCCAGGTAAATCACAGCAGCCCCAACAAACACCCAAAAATGCCAAGGTATTTTTTGTGATTGGGCTGGATTCCCCTCACTATCCTCGACTCTTTCCCCACACTTTGGACAAGTCCCAACCACTGACACTGCATTAGGGCTGAGATATTTCTCACAGGGTTCACACCACGGCACGGACTACTCTTCCTCTATTACGAAATTAGACTTTACGAATGGAAAGAATCGCTATGTCGTCTTCTACTCCAGCAGGACTGAAATCGTTAGCGGCTTCTAATAAACGGCGACATAGGTCATTTGGTGTGATCCCAGGGTCACGACGAATCGCATTTTCAATTCGCTCTTCACCAAAGAGTTCATCACCATTGCGTGCTTCCGCTAAACCGTCGGTATACATCAGCACCATGTCGTCGTGTTCAAGTGGTATTTCTCGACTGAAATATGTTCCGTTTGGATCAAGCATGAGGAGAGGTCCAGTTGCTCGTAGCGAACGTACTTCGCGTTGATGCCAGAGGAAAGTGGCAGGGTGGCCAGCAGATGCGTATCGCATCGTTGCTGCTTCAGTGTCAAAAATTAAAACTACAAGAGAGACAAATTCTTCTGTTCTTTCAACAGCTGACATTTGGCGATTTAGTTCTTCAAGTGCTTGAGCCGGATCGCGATATTGTCTTAGAAAAGTTCGTAGTAGGTATTTGGCTTGGAATGCTGTCACGGAAGATTCAATTCCGTGTCCGGAAACATCTCCTATAACTGCGACTAGTCGTGTGGGGCTAGCAAGAAATACATCAAGGAAGTCTCCGCCCATTAATCCGGCACCTGCTTGATAAACCCTTCCGATTTCAAATCCTGAGAAATCAGGTACGTCATCTGGGGCTAGTCGACCTGCCCATGCTTTGGGAGCTAAATCTTCTTGAGCTAATGCTTCGTGCGCTCGGCGCTCAATATCTATTCTTTGGCGAGCAAGTCGTGCTTCTCGAACTGCGTTACGGGCCCAAGCGCTAGAGATGAGAGCGGGTAGAACAACTAAAACAAAAACCCAAGGCGCAGTAGTTGTTGAATTGATAAAGAAACCTAAAGCGAGGAATCCGTATAAGAAAACTGCGTGAGCGTCTTTACGGAACTGTGACCATGCCAACGTATAGGCGTCAGGAGCTTCTTCAGGGTCTATTCGGTGCACTAGTCGATATCGATAGCGCGCTGAGCGCACCCAACTAAGTGCGGCCGCCAGACAAATTGCACCTACAACGGTGAGTACCGGGGTGTCCATAGCCAACATCGTATCTGACTTGACGTGCACTAACCCTAATAAAGCCTTTTCCGCCTTTTATCACGTTAGGTGACCATTAAATTCACTCGGAGCGGCGACGAACCCTTATCTTTATTGGAGTGGAGCCGAGGTCAAGATCTTCTCGTAACCGTCTTTCGAGAAACCTAATCCATGTTCGTGGTAATTCTCGATTTGTAAAAAGAGTGAATGTAGGTGGATCTGTGGCCCCCTGGGTGGCGTAAAGAACTCGAGCGCCGCCGGGTGCAGGATGAGCTTGTTGCGCTGCTCTAACCGCATCATTGACTCGTCTTGTAGGTATTCGAGTGCGATAGTCCTCAATGGTTTCTGAAAGTGCCGGCCATAGGCGATCAACGTTTTTACCGGTCAAGGCACTGATTTTGATCACAGGAGCATTTCCTACGAAATGAAGTTTCTCCCCTACCTGTGCTGAAACATCTTCTCTTTGTTCACCGTCGCATAAATCCCACTTATTTAGTAGAACGACGATAGGGCATCCCGCAGCGTCTACTCGTTCTGCGAGTCGTTGATCTTGGTGAGTGACTCCGATGACAGAGTCAATGATAAGAAGCGCTACGTCCGCGGCATCAACAGCCTTAAGGGCGCGGACGAGAGAGTAGTACTCAGTGTCTTCGTCTATGCGTGCCTTGCGGCGCATTCCTGCAGTGTCAATAAAGCGAACCGGTCCATAACGGGTTTCAACCATTGTGTCTACGGCATCTCGAGTGGTGCCGGGACGATCATGCACCACTGCTCGTTCTTCGCCAATGAGACGGTTAAACAGCGTTGATTTCCCAACATTTGGTCTCCCAACTAAGGAAACTGAAACAATTTTTTCAGTTACTTCCTCTTCAATGATTTCTACAGGCTCTGGAAGAAGTTCTATTACTCGGTCAAGTAAGTCGCCTGTTCCCCGTCCGTGTAAGGCACTGATTGTTGATGGTTCGCCTAGCCCCAGTGACATAAGTTCCCACGCTGATGATTCGTGGTTTCGGTCGTCAACTTTGTTGGCGACAACAATTACTGATTCGACTTTCTTGTGTAACAGATCAGCTACTTGGGCATCTTCTTCAGTTATGCCGACTGTGGAATCTAAAACAAAAAGAACTACATCGGCGTTGAACATGGCTTGTTCGCTTTGGCGGCTGACTTTTTCGTCCAGAGAATCTCCACCGGTGATCCATCCCCCAGTGTCAATTAGAGTGAACGTCCGATCCAGCCAAAAAGCTTCAACTTCTTTTCTGTCTCTCGTTACACCCGGACGTTCCTCAACTATGGCTTCGCGTCTTCCTATGATGCGATTCATCAAAGTTGATTTACCAACGTTAGGTCTCCCTACGATTGCTACTACTGGATTCATAATGAGGTTCCTGACTCTATGGCTTGCCGTAAAGAGCGCCCATCGGTTGGGATGATTTCAACTGAACGTGGGAGATCTTCAGGAGTGAGATCGTCTAGAAAGCGTCCCCCGCTAAGACACACGTCAGGTAACAAGTAGCGGCGACCTTCAGGTTGTTCCTCTAATACTCTCTTGAGATCTTCTCCTACCAGCAATCCTGTTACCCCTATATTTCCGCCAAAAAAATTATTTTCTATCGGTAGCACTTCTATATCTTTTCTTTCAATCTTTTCTAACAACGGCTTTATCACTGAAGCGCCAAACGTGCCTGTAAGCACTGTAATTGGGTAATTTTTTTTCTTGGTTAGCTGCACTGAAACTTCACCGGTACGTGGAGCTCTATATCCTTGTGCTGGTGCCCCATCCACCGAGGAAAAGAAACCTGGTCGATGATGAGATACTTGATGATCGCTATGAAGAAAATCGTATTCAAAAGCACGAGCCATTCCTATCCCGTCTTCATGCATTGGGAAATCTCCATAAGTTTCAGCTTCTGGAAATGGTCGACTAGCTAGTAAGTAGTATTCATCAGCGGCATATACGACTCTGTTACCGACTATCTCAAGAAATAAATTCTGCCATTCTTCAACAATGTCTATAACCATTTCAGCTTCTTTAACTGTATGCGGTCGCATTCTTGGTTCTGAGGTATGGGCACTTACCCCTAATGGGACAACAGCCAAACTTTTTATTTCTGAAAATTGGTCAGCGATTCCTGCAATTGTGTCCTCTAGCCACAAGTCATCATTGATTCCTGGACATACGACTATCTGACCATGCACTTCAATTCCATGATCCAAAAGAAGCCGCAACCAACGCAAACTTGTTCCTCCGCGTCGATTTCTTAGCATCTCTACGCGTTTATCTTGGTTTGTGGCGTGAATGCTCACATACAAAGGGCTTAATCCTTCGGTTATGACTCGTTCAAGATCCGCTTCTGTGAAGCGCGTGAGAGTGGTGAAGTTACCGTAAAGAAAAGAAAGCCGGTAGTCGTCATCTTTGACTGAAAGACTGCGTCTCATACCTCGAGGTAGCTGATATATGAAACAAAATTCGCAATGATTATCGCAGGTTCGAACCTGATCAAAGAGAGGGCTGTCTACCTCGATCCCTAATGGTGCGCCAGTTGGTTTTGTAATACTAAGTACTTGGCGTTCTCCTTTTCGCTCTATATCCATAACTATTTCTGGTTCATCTACCAGAAGTTGGTATTGAATTATGTCTCTGGGAGTTTCGTTGTTTATCTGAAAAATGAGGTCGCCAGTTAGCACCCCTGCATGATCTGCAGGAGAATCTTCAGTTACTGCTATCACTAGTGGTGTAGACATATTTCTCTAGGCTACCGACGATGAGGCTCAGCACCGGTAGAATTTTCTTACTATGACAGTTGAACACGTACTTCTCGCTGAACCCAGAGGTTTCTGTGCAGGGGTTGAAATGGCTATTAAAGCGCTTACTTGGATGGTGAGAGCCTTTGATGAACCGGTTTATTGTTATCACGAGATTGTCCACAACAAGATTGTTGTTGAGCGTTTTGAGGCTCAGGGTGTAATTTTTGTTGACTCTATTGATGAAGTCCCCGAAGGGGCTCCAATAATGCTCTCGGCGCATGGTTCAGCTCCTGAAGTAACGCAACAGGCGGAAAACGTTGGTGGTTACACAGTTGATGCTGTTTGTCCTTTGGTGACAAAAGTTCATCATGAAGTGAAAACTAGAACTAAACAGGGTTATCAAATTGTATATGTCGGTCATGCAGGTCATGAAGAAGCTGTTGGCACGATAGCTGTAGCCCCTGAATCCATGCATCGTGTGGAAAATCCAGAAGAAGTTGCTGAACTAAATGATCTCGGAGAGAAAGTTGCTCTGCTTGCTCAAACCACACTTAGTCATCGTGACTGGGAAGGGGTGACTGATGCTGCGCAAGAAAGATGGCCAGATCTTTGGTCTCCAGGAAGAAGTGATTTATGTTTCGCTACAACTAATCGGCAGTCCGCTCTCCTTGCGTTAGTTGATCATTGTGATTCAGTGATTGTGATTGGGTCAACTAATAGTTCGAATACGAAAGCTTTAGTGAAACTGGCTGAACAAGCCAATGGCCCTAATGTGATTTGGATTAATAGAGCAGACGAACTTCCGGAAGGCCTTTCTGGGACGGTGGGGGTAACTGCTGGGGCTTCTGCTCCTGAGGAAACAGTAGAGGCTGTTTTAAAAACTTTGAATCCTTCTAATGGGGTTTCGATAGTTAAACACACTGAGGAGGACGAATATTTTCCTCCTCCCCGAAATTTGCGTGAATTACTTTCAGCTATTCGTTTTTTTGCTGGATTCGGTTTTGCAGGGCCGAACCCTACTGGCCATCTCAATGACCGGTCTATTGATGCAGCGAAG
The DNA here is from genome assembly GCA_029245675.1 of Acidimicrobiales bacterium. Lineage (GTDB taxonomy): Bacteria > Actinomycetota > Acidimicrobiia > Acidimicrobiales > MedAcidi-G1 > MedAcidi-G2B. Next base: position 10,021 of record JAQWOV010000005.1, read on the forward strand.
GCTCTCCAAAGCTTGAATACTGATTAATCGTCTTTTTCGAGATTGGATGGTTCTGGAAGGGCGGGCTTGCCAAGTATTTCTTGCGCTTGGTCGAAAACTACTTGTAGTTTTTGGCGTAATTCTTCTGTTAGCTCATCTACTGCTCGCCTCGGTACCCGGCCTTCAAAGACTTTCGGATATATAGGTTCCCCAACAACCAAGATCACTTTATGGGGCTTAATTTTTGATGTGCCGGGAGGCCACGCATAATCAGTTCCAGCTATACCCATTGGAACGATAGGTGTGCCAGTTCGTAAAGATACGAATGCTGGTCCGGCATGCATCTCTTCTTTTTTTACAATCGGTCCGTGTCTTCTCGTTCCTTCTGGAAACATTACAAGAGGTTCACCACGTTCCAATATTTCTTGACAGGCACGAAGAGCTGCCCGATCTGCAGTTCCTCTTTCTACTGGAAAAGCCCCTACGAGGCTTAGCAGAGTCCCTGAAAATTTGTTTTTCCATAGAGATTCTTTACCCATAAATCTTTGACGTCGAGCAGTAACCATCCCTCCAACTGGAGTGTCTAAATAAGATCGATGCACCGGGGACAGAATGTACGCCCCTTCAGCAGGAAAGTTCTTCTTATCAACAACTCGGAATCTGAAAATGATCTTGGACAACGCCCATAGCACTGACCATGCGAATCGATAAGTAACCCGTTCAGAGAGGCTCAGCTTTTTACCGTAATCTTTCATGGAATCAAACCAATAACATGATCAACGACTTGTTGAAGAGTCATCGCGGATGTATCTACCACTATTGCGTCTTCGGCTTCAACTAACGGGCTCGCAGTGCGTTGCGTGTCAACCGCATCTCTTCTTTCTATATCTGCAGCGATTGTTGCGACATCTCCTTCTTTCACTTCTGCGGCTCTTCTCGCTGCCCGAACTTCTTCAGAAGCAGTGAGGTAGATTTTGAGCATTGCATCTGGGAAAACTACGGAACCTATGTCCCGTCCTTCCATCACTCCCCCATTTCGGGTTTCTGCCCATGCTCTTTGGCGTTTCACCATCTCAATGCGTACTTCCGGCATTGTTGCCACTTGGCTTACTAGCGAAGTGACCTCTGATCCGCGGATTTCTGTAGTGGCATCCACTCCGTTAACTACACAAGATTCTTCCGTGAGTTCCAAGTCTAAAGATTTAGCTATTTCAGTTATTTCTTCAATCTGACTAGAATTTATTTGTTTTTGAATGACAGCAAAGGCTACCGCTCGATACATTGCACCTGTATCTAAATAGCCAAGATTCAAACGTGCTGCTAAAGCTTTTGCCACAGTTGATTTTCCTGACCCGGCGGGACCATCTATAGCTATTACTCTCACCTAGGCACCTTCTCCACTTAAACTCTCTAGATCATTCCTAAAGTCCGGGTAACTCGTTGAAACTGCTTCCCATCCTTCTATATGTATTGACGTTTCTGAAACCAAAGCCGCTACAGCACATGCCATCGCTATTCGGTGATCACCATGTGAGTTGACATTACCTCCAGCGATTGATCCCCCATGAATGATCAGCGAATCTTGCTCTATCTCTACCGTTATCCCTATACGAGTCAATTCTGACTGAATAGTTTCTAGTCGATTTGTTTCCTTTACCCGCAACTCGCTAAGGCCTTCAAATACCGTGGTCCCTTCCGCACAGGCGGCAGCTACTGCGAGAATGGGTATCTCATCAATCATGCTAGGAATCTCATGAGCCTCAACGTTTGTTGCCTGCAACTGCGAAGAGCGGATAACTAGCTCTCCTGTTTCTTGGTTAATTTGAAGATTGGCCCCCATGCGTTGGAGTACAGCGATAAAGCCTGTCCTCGTGGGCCCCAGATATAGATTTTCTATCTCGATATGAGAATTTTGGACAATGGTTCCTGCTACTGCCCAGAAAGCTGCTTGAGAAGGGTCTCCCTCTACCTCATGTTTGAAAGGTTCTGGCCTACCAGGAGCGACCGTGATCTTATTTTGATTTGTTTTTAAATCAACTCCATACATTGCCATCAATTCCTCTGTATGGGTTCGTGTGGGCAGCGTCTCAAGAACTGTGGTTGGAGTTTGAGCAGAAAGCCCAGCAAAAAGTATGGCACTTTTGACTTGAGCACTTGGCATGGGCATTTCGTAATCAATCCCGACTAGTTCTTTTCCTATTATTTCAAGGGGTGCATAGCCATTATCATCTCTGCTTCTTATATCCGCCCCCATTTGTCTCAACGGAAAAATCACCCGATCCATAGGTCTACTTTGAATTGAAGAATCCCCATCTATGACGGCATGTATGGGAATCCCCGAGAGTAAGCCAGTTAATAAACGGATGCCGGTACCGGAGTTCCCTGCATCCAGCACCTGGGTAGGTGTTTCAAGTTTCCCGCCTTCTATCAAACAGGTGCCTTTGTCATTCTCTACTTTTGCTCCGAGAGCCGAGATGATGAGTTGTGTTTGTTGAACATCCTGTCCACTATTCAAACCTGAAATTTCAGAATTTCCGTTTGCGAGAGCTGCCAGCATCAGAGTGCGGTGAGAAATAGATTTATCTCCGGGAACATTTATTCGTCCCGTCAAAGAACTTATTGGATTTATTCTTTGGATGGTCATACTAAGGGTTGAGATGTGGGTCGATAGCCATTTGCCATTAGGCCACCTTGGAGACGTTCACTTAAAGATGCCTCAACTATAAGTACAGCCACGCCTTTATCGCCTTCGGATGAATGAGCCATTTCTAGGTCATAGATATTTACGTCAAGGTCTGTTGCGAGTGCGAAGATAGCTGCAAGTTCTCCTTTCCTATCTGGAATGGGGACTCGGACTTCTACGAGTTCCGAAGATCGAGGTGCTCCCGTTGGGAGACTGATTCTGGCTTGACGTGCGGTCTCTAGTCTCCTCAATAAGGCCGACTTGTCTTCTTGGGCAATTTCATTTCGGACACGTGATAAATCTTCAATTAGATCATCGAGAACTTCTGTGATCGCACCACTATTTTCTTTACAAATATCTGGCCAGATCCCTGGACTTCCGGCGGCTATACGTGTCATATCCCGAAATCCACCTGCGGCGAGTCGAAGCACGGCGTAATGCTCCTCTGACTGTGCGGAGGCAAGACCCATGAGGGTTGCAGCGGTGAGATGTGGAACATGTGAAACTGTGGCAACTAATGCATCATGGCGTTCAGGCGAAAGAGTAACTACTTCTGCACCGAAAGACGTAACCACTTCTCGAACTATCGCAAATTCTTTGTCGTCTGTCAGCTCTGTAGGCGTTAATACCCAATTCGCATTCGCGAACATGGAGGCAGAAGCCCCATCAACTCCTTCTTGTTCGGAACCAGCCATTGGATGACCTCCAATAAATCTCTGATCTCCGATTTCTTGAACTATAGGATTTTTTACGCTTCCGGCGTCTGTGACCACTCCTGAAAGCGAAACTTCAAGAGCTTCTTTTACTAATGAGGCAACTGCACTTACTGGAGTTGCGACGAAAGTTATTTCTGATTCTGCATCCCAGCCAACTGCGTCTATCGCACCTAATTCTAAAGCCCGTCTCAGACTGTCCTCATCAGTATCAACGCCGCTTACATGCCAACCTCTTTCACGTAACGCGAGACCTATGGATCCACCTATAAGGCCAATGCCTACTACTGTTGCGTGGCGACTCATGAGATTCTTTGTGACCTAATCACATATAGGGAAGTATTCATCACTTCAAATGCTACAGGAGGCTGGCTTAACTCTCTGTTGAATTAATCTGAATCTGCAACTGCTCTTTCCAAAGAACGAATTTCAGCCATGGTTAATTCTCTCCATTCCCCTGGAGATAGAGAACGATCAGACAACGAACCTATACGAGTTCGTATTAGCCGTTTGACTGGGTGACCTACTGATGAACACATTCTTCTTACTTGACGGTTCTTCCCTTCATGGATAGTAAGACGAATCGTTTCTTCTTCTATTGACGCTACTTTTGCTGGTGCGGTCTTTCCATCTTCAAGATCCACCCCTTCTCTTAGTAAACGTAACGAAGAGCGAGAAGGGTTTCCTTTGACTACTGCTACGTACTCTTTTTCTATCCCGAATGACGGATGAGTAAGACGATGAGTTAATTCACCATTATTTGTGAGGATCAGTAAACCTTCAGTGTCTGCATCAAGCCGCCCTACTGGAAAGACTCGAGGGTCGGCCGGCACCATGTCTACTACTGTCGGGCGTCCATGAGGGTCATCTGCTGTAGTTACCACACCCACGGGTTTGTTCAATAAGTAGTAAACGAAATCAGGTCGTACCCCTATGGGGGCTCCATCTACTGTGATGAGGTCTACTTCTACTTCTACTCTGCACCCGAGCTCAGCCTGTTGCCCATTTACTTTTACTTTTCCTTCAGCAATTAAATCATCGCAAGTTCTTCTGCTGCCAAAACCTACGCGCGACAGAACCTTCTGTAACCGTTCTCCTGATGGTTTCTCTGTGTTCACATCACTCAGATTCTGTGGTTGAAGATTTCTCTTCTGTTTCCTCTTGTAAGTCTGTGTCATAACGAAGTCCACGTTCCAAGGCCTCTACAACTTCTGCTCCAGGGACAAAATCCCCTAGGGAGGGCAAGTCTTCTAAAGAGTTCAGACCCATGCGCTCTAAGAAACTCTGTGTCGTGCCAAAAAGAACGGCGTTTCCGGGTCCAGTGTCACGGGAAAGTTCATCAATGTACCCCCTCTGTTGTAGCGTTCGGATGACTCCGTCAACATCAACTCCGCGAATTGAAGAAACTTGAGCACGTGATATCGGTTGCTTATAGGCGACAATGGCAAGAGTTTCCAGTGCAGCTGCTGTTAACCGAGTGCTCTGTCCTTCTATGACGAACCTTTCCACCCATGGTGCTTGCTCAGGGTGGCTCTGATATCGATATCCTCCGCCCACTCTCACCAAAATGAATCCGCGGTTCTCTTGTTTATACTCCTCCGACAGAGATTCACATATCTTTTCAATATCAGACGTCGGTTTCTCTAATAGTTGAGCTAAAAGGTTTGGTGGCACAGGATCGGTTGCCACCATGAGAATGGATTCAATTGCTTGTTTGATGCTTAGTTCTTCTGATGTATTCATTTCTTAACCGTCATACGTATCGATTAAGTCAACATTTGCTGGTCCGGCATCTTCTGCCCAGCGCATCTCAATACTTCCAAAACTAGCCATTTGATCGATCTCTATTACCCCTTGCTTGTATAACTCAAGGACAGCGAGAAAACGTACTATTACCTCGATGCGATCTACAAGATCCATGGTGATTTGCTTAAATGAAATAGTGCCAGAAGTTGGTATTTCATCAACAATCTCCTTAACCGCATCGGCGACACTCAATCTGATTGGAGCTATGTGATAGGTATCAATGTGATTCGTTGGTCGGGGCGTGAGCGCAGAAATATAAGAGTTACGGATGTCTTCCAAGGTGATGCCGGCTAATAAATCTGGCGCTAAGCCCAAAAAGCGCTCTTCGAGACCTGCTCGTCGTGGCCACGACTGCGATGCTTCTATTGAAAGACGACGAAGAATTACTGCTGCATCTTTGAATGTTTTGCATTCAAGAAGTCGAGCCAATAGTAGGTCTCGCTCTTCCCAAAGCCCGAATTCATCCTCTAAATCATCTCGTTCTTTATCGGGGAGCATCCTGCGAGTTTTGAGTTCTACCAAAATAGCGGCTATCAAAAGAAACTCTGTGGCTAGTTCGAGATCAAGATTTTCTAATCTTTCAAGTTCAGATATGTAGGCGTCAACCACTGATGACAGTGACACTTCATAGAGTTCAACTTCTTCTTTGAGTATCAAATGAAGCAACAAATCAAAAGGGCCATCAAATACCGGTGTGTTAACTGTGACACTCATAGAACTGACCGTAGAGGGTGAACGCCCCAAAGGGGTGAATAGGAGGCCTTATCAGTAAATTGTCACCCCATTCCGGTGGTCAGCCTATTAGTGTGAGCGTTGATGGCACGTATTTTTTCAGGGATAAAACCTTCCGGCTCTGTTCACCTCGGGAATCTTTTAGGCGCTCTACGCAACTGGGCGTCCATGCAAGACGAGAATGAAAGTGTTTATTGTGTTGTTGACTTACACGCTTTGACTCTGCCACAAGACCCTGAAGAACTTAGAGCTTCAACTCTCTCTTTAGCCCAGATGCTTATAGCGGTTGGTATTGACCCTGATAGAAGCACTCTTTTTATCCAAAGTCATGTTTCAGAACATACAGAATGTGCTTGGCTTATGGAGTGCACAGCTTCTTTTGGGGAGTTAAGACGAATGACACAATTTAAAGACAAGTCCGATAAAGCAGATTTTGTTTCCGGAGGACTATTTACTTACCCTGCTTTACAAGCAAGCGACATCATTCTTTACGACACGGACCAAGTACCAGTTGGGGAAGACCAACGTCAGCATGTTGAATTAACTCGCGACCTCACTGAGCGCTTCAATAACCGATACGGAGAGACTTTTGTAGTACCGGAAGCTGTCATCCCCCCAGCGGGGGCGCGAGTCATGGATCTTCAAGATCCAAGCAGCAAAATGTCAAAATCGGAAGATAGTCCTCAAGGGTCGATTTCTTTGTTGGATGATGAGAAAACCATTGAAAAAAAGATCAAACGTGCCGTCACTGACAGCGACGGAGAAGTCATCTTTGATTCTGCTAATAAGCCTGGAGTGTCTAACCTTCTCTCAATACTTGGTGCAGCAACCGGACAGGACCCTAAGGATGCAGGAAAAGGGTTAGATAGCTATGGCGAGTTAAAAGGAGCCACAGCCGAATCAGTGATTGAGATGCTCCGACCCATACAAAGCCGCTACTACGAGTTGGCAAACGATCCTGGTGAAACTAATCGATTGTTAAGGCTAGGCGCCGACAAGGCTCGCGAAGTAGCGAGCACCACTCTTGATAGAGCAAAAAATAATCTTGGTCTGCTTCCTCGATAAAAGGTCAGTCATCGTCTGCTAATTTAAGAAGGTTTCCTATTTTTGGATTGATTGTCCATTGACGCTCCGGAAGATGGTGTTCACTAGCCCAGGCCACAACAAGGGAATCGCTGCCAGCTTCTTTTAATAACAAAGCTCCGTCAATGGAATGGCATAGGTACTGACCGATCTTTCCTATAGCCCCTGTCCGCTTTGACCAGCGTTGATGCTGCCGTCCAGAAGTGACTAGTCCTATTAAGGTGGCCAAAACTCGTATCCAAATTTCAGCTTTGCTTACCACTTTCCCTACATCGTGCAGTAAAGCAGCTGCAAGAATTGTTTGTTCTGATTCTTCTAAAGATTCGTCTACCCGGCGGGCTACTTCTATTGAGTGATGCTGATCGTTCTCCGGCATTGACTTCCATAAAGTCATCTCTGACTGAGACAGTATTTTCTCTACCCATAAAAGGTCTTGTTCACTGATGGATTTTTGTTGAAGCGAACCTACAAACCTTTTGACAAGATGCCAAAAAGTTTTCATAAAGGAACGCTCTGATCCGCCACTACCACTCCGTCAGAGTCTGCCCATAAATGCATACCGGGAGAAATCGTTACATCAAAAATTTGTACTGAAACGTCTCGGTTCCCTCTTCCAAGTTTTTCGCTGCGTCTCGGACAGGTACCGCGTGCATAGATTCCTATTGGACTGCTCGATAGTTCCCGAGCATCTCGAACACAACCGTCGATCACAATTCCTGCCCATCCATTTTCTGAAGCTAATACGCCAAGGTTTCCTCCCACTAAAGCACAGCGTGTTGAACCTTTTCCGGCTACAACTAGGATTCGCCCCTGACCGTTCTCTTCTAACGCGCTTCGAACAAGAGAATTATCGTCTTCAACATCAAGAGTGACGACTTCCCCACTGCAAGTTTCAGCTTCGCCGTAACTAATGAATGGTCCTGGAATGACTTTTATTTTCTCGCCGTGTTCATCGCAAAGATCAGCGGTGGGTTTCATTATCCATCTTGTCCAAAGAATTCATAAATTTTTTCTTTTGGTCGTCCCACACAAGCCACAATTTTCTTATCTTTAAATAAATCGCCGTGAACCAAAATAGGTCTTTGAATTAAAGCTTTTTTCTGGGAAAGCAATTCAACTACCGCCGAGGAGTCCCCAATGTAGTCCTCTTCGTTTAGCTCTAATTTTTTGAACTGGGAGTCTTTACGCACTAAATCTTCTACAGGCCCATCTAAACCATCTGCAATACGTTGCAGCGTTTCAGCGGTTGGTGGTTCCTTCATATAGAGAATGACTTCTACTTCTTTTCCTAACTCTTCAGCGACCGCTAAAGCATTTTTTGAAGCATGTCAATTAGGGTTGTGAAATACGGTGTAATTAGCCACTGGTTCTCCTATTTATTCTTAGATAGCATCTGGTCCACGTTCTCCTGTTCGGATACGTATCAGATTATCTACGTCAGTGACCCATACTTTACCATCACCGATTTTTTCTGTTCGTGCCGCATCTACTATTGATTCAACTACCAGATCTGCTTGATCGTCATCAACAACTACTTCGATTCTGGTTTTTGGAGTAAATAAAACTTTGTATTCAGTTCCTCTATAAGTTTCGCTATGTCCGCCTTGACGTCCGAACCCTTGCACTTCACTTACGGTCATACCTTGAATACCCAGTACAGATAATGCGTCTTTGACATCGTCGAGTTTGAAAGGTTTTATAACTGCTGTAACTAGTTTCAAGATTTCTCCTAATTCATCTAATGCCTAATTCTTACCATAAGAATTAACGCACTTGTGCTTACGTCATGTTATGTCACAAACTACATTCCATGCGTTTCGGGTTTGTTTCGTATCGGTAAAGAGTTCTTATCTTCCTCTAAATAGATATACGAATCTCCCCTACACATTTACCAGCGTGGTTTGTGAGAGGTTGAGATTCCCCTCTCTCGATTATTCCGAACTCTGCCAAGAGCCACGTTAAGGCTGCTGTTGCTGCTCGAGAAGCGCCATCACGGGCTTTTAGTGCTATTCCTAACCCTTGCTCCGGAATAGCTGAGCAAAAAACTCCTTCTGCTCCTGTCTTGACGATGGCTCTGCCATTAGTAGATGAAATAATCTCAGTGCAGGCGCGTCCTGTTCCGGCAATATAAAAAGGCTGATTCTTCATTGCTTTAAATAGCGGTGAAGCTGAAGGTTTCGCAATCATCTCCGCCCAGCCAATCGCCAGTCCGCTTAATGGCACCGCCCAAACGGGGACCCCGCACCCGTCAACACCCGGTTCTTGCCCTGAGAGATCCACATGACACATCTCACTTAAAATTGGAGTTACATAGTCTGTATGTAGCTGATGATTCGGGTGTAGATAATTTTCATGGTCAATTCCTAAATGCCGCATGACAGTAAGGAAACCAGTGTGTTTTCCGGAGCAATTATTTGCGGCTACTTTCGGATGATTTTCATGAAATATTTCTTCTTTTACTAAATTAAAGTCCATCGGATCATGCTGCCCACAAGCAAGATCATCTGGAGAGCAACCTATTTTTGAAAGCCAATTTTCTACTGCTTCTACATGTAGCTTTTCGCCATTATGGCTAGAACATGCTAAAGCGATTTCTATCTCGCTTAGTTCAAATGCGTCAGCAGCTCCCGTTTCGATGAGCGGAAGGGCTTGTAGAGGTTTTATCGCGGAACGCGGAAGAACTGATTTTTCATAGTCTCCCCAGGCTGAAATTTTCTTTCCAGACAAATCTGCTACGGCGACATCAACATAATGGAAACTCTCTATTGAGTTTCCGCGTGTGAGCTCTATGCACAGAGGTGCAGGATTCATAGGTCACTAGATGCGTCACGAAGTTCAGAAATTCCTTCCGCAACTTCGATTGCTATATCCCCAGCTTTCGTGGTGAAGAAACCTGGAATAAGCGCATGTATAAACGCAACCAAACCTCCTCCGAACATACGGAAACCCATGATTATGGCTCTTCCAGCATGTTGAAAGTATGTTTCTCCTACTGATGCCGGATGGTCTATAAACATTTTCTTCAAACCCATATCTGTACCTTAGAGAAGTTAAGACTTCATCGGGCTACCAAGGAACATTTATTCTTTTCTGTCTCGACTCTTTTGTTCTTCCAGCTCGTTCCGTAACGCTAAGTACCTCTCAACACGGCGAAAGTCTATTTCTTCTTTTTCTTTAGCCTCAGTAATTGCGCAACCAGGTTCAGTGCTATGCATGCAGTCGTTAAAACGGCACTGTTCTGCTAAACCTTCAAGATCCTCAAAAACTCTTTCTAAAGCCTCTTGAGCGTCCCAAATTCCTACAGACCGAACACCCGGAGTGTCAATAAGAATCCCGCCTCCTGGTTTAAGAATCATTTCTCGATTGACTGTTGTGTGTCTACCTTTTTTGTCTCCTGTACGCACTTCGCCTGTGGTCATCGCTTCGTGTCCTACAAGAGCGTTAATTAGAGTAGATTTCCCCGCACCTGACTCGCCAAGTAGTGCAACAGTTTTTCCAATTCCTATTAAATCTTCTACCGCTCCTAGGCCTTCTAGTGACTCATTCAATAAGGACACGGTAAAAATTGGGATTCCTACCGCTATGGCCTGAATGGTTGTTTTTATTTCCAGAGACTCTTGAACTTGGTCTGCTTTCGTTAGAACTATTGAAACGTCTGCTCCGCTGTCTCGAGCAATAATTAAAAATCGTTCAAGTCGTCCCGGCGGTAACGGACGGTCTAAGCCATGAACTATGAACACGTGATCTATATTCGCCACTAAGACTTGTTCGATTACTTGTTCAGAAGGGTCGCGGCGGGAAACTGTGTTGAACCTTGCGAGTACCTCATGAATCAGAAATCCGAGATCGGGATCTTCGACTATTGCTACCCAATCTCCAACCACTGGAGCTAACACATCCTGTGATCGTTGAGAATCTGAGAGGACTCGTAAAACTCCCTGTGCCGTAACAACATCGCATTCTCCACGATCAACTCGCACTATCCGTCCAAGTTCACCCGAAGAGGGTTCTAGTTCTGGCCTGTAGCCGTAATCATGTAAATCAATTTTCATCTAATACTGATCGTAGATGGATATAACCCCTTGACCTGCGTCTAGCCTTAACTTATGCCCGACTTTTTTCAAAACGGTTCGATTGGAACGATTCATCAATTGAATGAACGTGACACCGCCGAATTGGAAAAAGACCTTGTCCAGTGGGGAAAAGAGAGTCCAATCGCTCTTGTTATTCCGTGTCTTTTCAGCGAACTAGAGAACTCAGCTTTACCAAAAATAGTTGACGAACTCACACAGGCCAGTTATCTGAGCGAAATAGTTATTGGTCTTGATAATGCCTCAAAAGACCAGTTCGAAATTGCTAAAAAGTTTTTTTCGAAACTTCCACAAAGACATCGTGTTCTCTGGCAAGACGGCCCACGTCTCCAAGAAATCAATCAATCACTTGGACGTTTTGGTTTTCCTCCAGAAAGATCTGGTAAGGGAAAAAACGTGTGGTATTGCCTCGGTTATCTTTTAGCCAGGAATGAGTTTCAGACAATTGCTTGCCACGATGCTGATATTAAAAATTATGATCGTTCCCTACTTGCTCGTCTTCTTTACCCAATAGTTCAACCATCTTTCAATTACGCATTCGCTAAGGGCTACTACTACCGAGCATCAACCGATCAAAGTGAGACACGCCTACATGGTCGCGTTAGCCGTCTGTACGTAACTCCATTAATTCGAGCACTCTCTACAACTTTTGGCCGCACGGATGAACTTGAATATCTTGACAGTTTTCGTTATCCACTCGCAGGAGAAAGCGCTATGGATATAAGCGTTGCTCGCTCACTCCGCTTTCCTTCAGACTGGGGCCTTGAAATCGGAGTGCTCTCGGAAGTTTACGCCCGGTATCCAAATGCAAGAATTTGTCAAGTTGACATAGCGAGCGATTATGACCATAAGCATCAGCCGTTATCGGATGATGATAAGACAACGGGTCTTCATCGGATGAGTCGAGATATCGCAAAAGCTTTTTTTAGAAAACTTACGACTTCTGGGTTCTCTCTTACTCAAGAAAGTTTTAGAACACTACGGGCCACTTATATGCGAGCCGCTCTAGAACTTATTGAGCACTATGAAAGTGACGCTGTATCTAATTCCATGGCTTATGACCGCAATCTAGAAGAATCCATGATCTCTCTGTTTGGGCAATCTGTCCTTGAGGCTGGAGAGGACTTTCTTCGAAACCCTTCAGAGAATCCTTTCACTTCAAGTTGGTCTGAAGTGCAGAGCGAAAATAAAGAAATCTTTGCGGATCTTTTAGCAGCTATTGAGTCCGACAACGACACACCGTAGACAACCTCTTCTTTACCAACTCATAATGCTTCTCTAACAAAAGCAAGTGATAATTCAATCATGAAAGACACACGAACCCGCTTAGATTCATTATGGTTTCTTTGATGAGTGACCAAGAAAATCTTTTCTGGATATCCAACCGTATGGGCTTCGGACTAAGCCCTAGTGAGATGGAACTCCATCAAGATCAAAATTTCTCTGAGTTTGTTGGAAAGCGGATTGACCCGGAGAAGCACGGTTTAAAAATACCAGCAGAACCATTCGAAAATGCTGAAGACTTCATTCCGGCAGACAAAGACGCCAGTGATTTCAAAAAACAGGAACGAGCTGCTTCTCTGGAATTATTTGATCTCTGGTTAGACGAGATGAGAGACACTTCAGATCCTGTTCTGGAATGGATGACTTTTTTCTGGCACGACCATTTCGCTGTTAGCGCAAGAGAGATTAAAAGCTTGCGAGCATTTGTACGACACCTACGTCTCCTGCGCACCCATGCGCGAGGGAGTTATCCCACGATGCTTCGTGAAGTCACTATTGATCCTGCCATGCTTATTTTCTTAGATGGGTATAAAAACACTGCTAAGAAACCTAACGAAAACTACGGCAGAGAACTTCTAGAGCTGTATTCATTGGGCATAGGAAACTATTCAGAAGATGATGTGATGGCTGCTTCTAGAGCACTCACCGGATGGCGCGTTACGGAAAATGGAGTTGAGTTCAAACCCAGACAACATGATGACACTCCCCAAATTCTTTTAGGCAACAGCAATGTTCATGATCTAGACACAGTCATGGAAGCTGTTGTCAATCACGAAGCTCTTCCTGGCTTCATTTCAAAAAAACTCTCAGATGCTGTTCTTGGTACTGAAATCCCCGATGCAGTAATTAACGAGTTCGCAGCGGTTTTTGCCAACAACGATCTCGAACTTATTCCACTTATCGAAGCAATTGTTGACGCAGGTTTATCAATGAACAAACGTGTTCCAATTATCCGTCATCCTGTCAGTTGGCTGCTTAACGCTGAAAAAGTAACTGGCGTCAAATTGGATGTTATAGAGCGGGCCAACATGTTGAGTCAAATGAACATGCTCCCCGGTCGACCTCCAAACGTGGGAGGTTTTCCTAAAACAGATCACTATTTAAGTGCTTCCTCTACCGCAGCACGTTTTTCTTCCGCAGGCATCATTGTTTCAAAAACCCCTCGTGAATCTGTGGCTCTTCAAGCTGCTAAATCTGCTAATTGGGGAGATTTAGCAAATATTTGTGGCCGCACAAATGGGTTCAATCAACCGACTATTGAATCCCTTCAAGATCTTTGGGAAAGCTCACCTTCTTCTTCTCAAGGCGGTCGAGTATGTTTGGCTATAGCGCTCTCCTCTCCAGATTTCATGGTGATATAAATGAGCGAACTAAGTCGTCGTCGATTTCTTTACCTTTCAGGTGGTGCTGCCGCTACAGCAACTGGGGTAGGTGTATGGGCTGCGCTACTACGTGGGGAATCCGAAAAAGGCATGCTGGTTCCCCCGTCAACAACTTTAGGTATGACTTCTACTACCACGACTACAACGACTACAACGACAGCGCCAACACCTCCTCAAAACCCTGTGGTGGTGATTGTCCAGATGGATGGCGGGAACGACGGGTTGAATACTCTGGTTCCCCTTGATGGCTTGTACCACGCTGCACGTCCTACGATTGGTTTACCTGACTCCAACCTGATCTCACTGGCTGGAAGAACCGACTTTGGTCTGCATCCAGCGTTAGCCCCACTATCTGATTTCTGGGACAAAGATATGCTGAGAATTGTTGCTGGTTCTGGAATACCTGAGCAAGGAAGATCACATTTTGCTGCAACGGATGCATGGCATAGCGGGCAAACAGACAAAGAAGAAACAGGATGGATTGGGCGGTGGTTAGATGCCACCGAGGGGTCAACTCCAAATCCACTCCGCGGGATAGCTCTTGGTGGTGGAGCACCAATTCTTAACGGAAAGACAAGCATCTCAACAGTAATTAATTCACCTTCAAATTTTCGACTAGCAACTCCCCCTGGCACCGATAGTGAAAGTATCGTTTTGGCTTTCTTGAACACTGCTTCTCCTCTAGCAAGTGATCCCGCTTTAGCTGCTGCGCAATCAGCTATTCCAAATTCTTTGGACGCAATTGGGGTCTTTGATTCAGCTAAATCTGGAGTTGATCCAGATCCTTACGCCGAAGAATCTTTCACGACTCTTCTTGAAACTGCAGCAGAACTTATAAACATGAATTTAGATACTCGAGTTATTGTTGTCAGCATCCCCGGGTTTGATACCCACTCTGATCAACTCGGCCGGCATCAAAACCTCCTAGAAGATTTCGTCACCGGTGTATCGAACTTCTGGAATCGTGTTGAATCCAATGGTCACGCGGACCGCGTGCTACTTATGTCTACGAGCGAATTCGGTAGAAGAGTTGCGGAAAATGGTTCTAGTGGAACTGACCATGGTGCTGCATCTGTTCAATTTTTGATTGGCTCTGGAAAAGGATTATATGGAGATTTCGATTTGAGGAATCTAGTTAACGGAGACCTTCCCATAACCGTTGATACACGATCCACTTATGCAACCGCACTTGATTGGCTGGGCGGCCCAACTGATGAAATACTCGGAGACTCTTATAGTCGATTGTTCTAAAGAAAGACTACGGATTCGGGAGGATAGCCATTTGTTGGTCGGCTGGAAGATTCAAGAACTCTTCAAATTCGACATAGAACTCTTCCATGGTTAGCCCGAAGGCTTCTTCGAAGGCACCTTCAACTCCGAGTTCATAAACGTTGGGATAGAACGTAAAGAAAAAGTCGTCAAGCGAACTTTGATTGACAAGCCAAGCGGTCGCCCATTGGCCGATGGCATACTGCATTACTCCGAAGCAGAGCCCACAGTAGCTCCCTACTCGGTCTCGGTCATCAGCAAGATCTTGAATTGTCAGGTCGGGTACGAGAGCTCGCAGGTCTTGTGTCTGCTCTAGTGCGTAAGCCATTTCTTGTTCGAAGGAAATCCACCCTTTTTGATCGGCGAGATACAACGCGAGGAATTCGGCTGCACCTTCCTCCATCCAAATAGGTGAATCTAATCCAAATCGGTCTGCTGCCATGTATAAGTTATGGGCATTCTGGAAGATGTGGACGTATTCGTGGGCGGCGATCTTGGCGCCATAGTCTCCCATCCTAATGGGATTGCCAATTACAAATGACTGTGTAGGTGATGAACGTAACCGAGAATGCTGGGCGAACGCATTCGACCCCTCGTAGTAGGCCAATTCGTAAATAGCGACCCCTTGGTCGTTAGGGCACCATTCTGTAGCTGCTGGTGAGTCATATGCCCACGAACAGTAATCTTCTATTGCTTCGTCAGTAGCGGAAGTATCAGAACCGATAACGTACACCCGCATGGGGCCATATGACCCGAGGTATTCATCAGCAGCTTGTATTCCTTTTTTCACGATCTCAAGCGAATCGGAAGACAGGTCAGAAGTCAAGTAGTAAGTAGCTGGCGTATCTAAGGGCCTATTCCATCCGAAATCTTCGAGCTGTTGCGCTAATTCCCGAGTTTCGTTATCTAGAGGTTCGAATCGTTGTTCGGAAGGATCCAAGGAGACGTAAGGCCAGTAAATTTTGTGTACCCAGCAATGCTCATGGTCTAACCGTTCTTGAGTGCTATCTGAAGATGTTTCTGTGCTAGGTCCGCAGCCATATTGTGAAGCGTCAGAAGTCCACTCCCAGCACATTTCTTGCTCACCGGATTCACATTCCCAATCTAAATCCGAATAGTCTGTGCCCTCATGTGAATCCTCATGAGAATAATACGAGTAGTCACCTGCATCACAGTCTTGCCTGAATCTTTCGCTTTCAAGATAAGGGTCGAGTTCAGAAACAATAAGCCCTAAAAACATCTGTTCGATTTCTATGTAGTCCAAACCAGACAGGTCAACAATCAGGTCGACTACGCACTCAACGACCTCAGGGGCATCTCCAGGTCCGAGGTCCAGAAGTGTGTTGATAAGAAATTGTCGTTCGGCGTCATGGTCCTCATGGTCCGCATGGTCGTCTTCGATCTGTTCTTCGATGACGTCTCCGTCTATTTGGTCTTCGTAAGTATCTTTATCTGCGAGCTCTGCGGTTTCTTCTTTTACTGTGGTGATCTCAGAACGTAGCTCGGCTGCCTCTTCGTCAGAATCGGAACATGACACGGTTAGGGCCGATAATGCGATAACACACAAAAGTGAATTCAAAAATTTCATAAATTCAAGTGTATTGATCCGTAAAAGGCTAGCCAGATAACTGGTGGAGGTGAGCGGAATCGAACCGCCGGCCTCTACGTTGCGAACGTAGCGCTCTAGCCAACTGAGCTACACCCCCGTTTATTGGGTGGATCGTAGCCTAGTGGTGTCTAGTTGGCTTGACGACGAAGAACTGCTTCGTCTCTCATCGCTATACCGGTATCTGGCACTAATGGTGATGCTGGTCTGAAAGGAACGACCACATCTTGAGAATCGAATGTTTTTTGATTTCGGAGTGTAAGTAAGGTTCCATATCCGACTAGTGCTACATCGGCTAGAAAATGAATCATCCACATGGCGCTTCCGACTGCTAAGGCAAATAAGAAGGTCATCACTGCAATTCCAACAAGCGCTATTAGGACATCTCTTCGACGGCGTTTAGCTGCCCGGGCACTATTTGGAATCTCTTTAGCAGCCTTCTGTACTGCTTGCCATCCGATGGTGTGGTGAGTTCCAGCAACTGTAAGAGGAGGTCTCAGAACTGGTCGTCGAGTGTTTCGTCGGAGAATAGGGGGAAGAAGAACCGCTGCCCATAAAACTGCGAGCCCCAAAAGAATTAACACTGTTTCCTCCTTATGTTCACCGGTCTCTCCGGTAAAAAGGACTTTAGTACTAAAACACTATGTTTTGGTGGATTACTTCGCGCGAAAAGCGCGAACCTTCGCGCGAAAAGCGCGAACACTGCTCACTGTTCGCGTTTCCACTTTCCAGACCTGCCGCCTTCTTTCTCCCACAAAGCAACCGAACCAATTACCATTGAACGATCAAGAGACTTACACATGTCATAAATCGTTAACGCTGCAACAGAACAAGCCGTTAAAGCCTCCATCTCTACCCCTGTCTGACCTACCGTCTCTACGATGGATTCAATACCAATATGGTCTTCTTCAATCTGGAAATCGACAGAAGCAGCAGCAAGAGGAAGAGGATGACATAAAGGAATCAATTCCGCTGTTTTTTTCGCAGCCTGAATACCTGCCACCCGAGCAACTGCAAGAACATCTCCTTTTGGGGTGTTGCCTTGAGACAAAGCTTGCAATGTCTCTAATGACATATGTACCTGAGCTCTCGCTACTGCTCGACGACGAGAGTTCGGCTTATCGCCAACATCTACCATGCGGGCTTTCCCCTGTTCATCTAAGTGGGTAAAATCATTCATTTCATCCACCTATTTGAGACATGGAACGAGCCGGACGAATGAAATTTACGGTTCCAATCCCATGTCCAGCCCACTTCGACTGCACTACTTTTTTAAGAGCTTCTGCAATTTCTTTGTCCTCAGCTCCGGATCGGAGCAAACCCTTGAGGTCAAACTCGTCAACTGAAAACAAACAGTTTCGAAACTGCCCATCTGCAGTTAACCGAACCCGATCACATGTATCGCAGAACTGCTGAGTCACACTTGCGACAACACCTATCTCGCCGCCGCCATCTTTGTAGACAAAACGAGTTGCAGGAGCTGAAGTTCGTTTAACTGGCTCCAGAGGAAACTCAGAATTAATTTCTTCGACGATCTGAGCCTGTGTGACAACTTGATTGTTTGTCCAACTCTCGGAAGCATCAAGCGGCATGAACTCTATAAAACGAACAGTCACCCCTTTTTCTCGGCCAAATCGAGCGAAATCGATAATCTCATTATCATTAACCCCAGCCATTACAACCACATTTACCTTCACCGGATCTAACCCTGCTTCCACTGCGGCCTGAATACCATCAAGTACTTGAGGAAGATTGTCGCGAAGAGTCAACTCGGTAAAACGTTCTGGCTGCAAAGAGTCCAAAGAAATATTGATTCTTTTTAATCCTGCAGAAACTAAATCTTCCGAAAGGACACGAAGTGTGGCTCCATTTGTTGTCATTGAAAGATCTACCGGTAGTTGTGCGAGTTTTTTTATTAGAACTGGGAGACGGGCACGGACTGTTGGCTCACCACCAGTTATACGAATGCTTTCAATCCCAAATTGTTCAACCGAGAGTCTTGCCACTCGTTCAATTTCTTCAAAAGTAAGAAGTTCATCGCGAGGAGTCCAATCTAAACCCTCTGGTGGCATGCAATACGTGCACCGAAAGTTACAACGATCTGTAACGGAGATGCGTAAATCTTTATGAACCCGTCCAAAGGAATCTATTAACTTTTCTCTCACAATTAACAGGTTAGAGGTCTAAGAGGCATTCAGGCCACGCGTGAGTTGATGAAGAAGAATTATCTCTACAACATCCCCTGATTCAACTCCATCTCCATCCGGAAGAACGGCAAGAGCATTAGCTTCAGCCATGGATGAAAGCTGATGTGAGCCTTGACCTCCTACTGACTGCACTCTGTAATCTCCATCCACTAAAGAAACCTTCACTCGAGCAAAATGCGTTTTCTCATCCCGGCGGCGAGAAATCGGACCTTCTGCGACTGCTTTAATTTTCGGAGACCAAATTTCTGTATTTCCCATCATTTTTCGTAACGCGGGACGAACAAAAAGTTCAAAGGAAACCATAGAAGAAACCGGATTACCGGGGAGTCCAAACACCGGAACATTCTCTACAAGACCAAAAGCTAAAGGCTTTGCTGGTTTTATCGCTACTTGCATCCAACGCATATCGCCCAGCCGATCAAGTGCGACTTTAACAAAATCAAAATCGCCCATACTCACGCCACCTGAAGAGATAACAACATCGCACCGGTGTTCACCTGAACACGCAGAACTAAACACCTCTTCAATTGTCTCTTCCTCGTCAGGAATCAAACCAAGATCTACACCTTCTAAACCCAAATCATTCAATAAAGCCAACAAAGAGTGCCTATTCGAATCCCGGATCTGACCTGGCTGCAGAGGTTCCTCTCCTTCAACTAGCTCGTCACCGGTTGATACCACTCCTACTTTGAGTGGAGGGAAAACATCCACTTCTGTGCAACCGATACTTGCCAGCACTCCCAAATGGGTGGGAGTTAATAGCTCTCCCTTTTTAAATACAACTTGACCAGCCCGAAGGTCTTCTCCTGCTCTCCGAATATGATTTCCCTCAGGAATCGCCTCCTCAATGGTTACGTAGTTCCCTTCAACCCTCGTTAACTCAACCATTACCACTGAATCTGCGCCTACCGGTAGTGGAGCACCTGTCATTATTCTCGCTGCTTGTCCTGGGTTTAATGAGAAGTTCGGAGTTGATCCAGCAGGTATCGTGCCAACAATTTCTAATGTCTCAGGCGTTTCTGATGTGTCTTCAGAGCGGATTGCGAAACCATCCATTGCAGTGTTATCAAAAGGAGGAACGTCTTCACCGGTTAGAACTTCTTCAGCTAAAACCAGCCCTAATGAAGATCGCGAAGACCTGCGTTCAGGACTGCCAGTTGCACATTGCTGTAAAACGTATTCTTGAGCTTGTTCTAAAGGAATCATTTTCTTAGTCTGCCAAAGTTTGAAACTCTGAGGCTACACAAAAGAGCCCTCTACTCACTCTGAAAAGAAGATTCGGTACCAGCAAGTAGTCGCTGAATATTTTGATAATGCCGAGCGATAATCAAAGCACTCAATCCAGCCGTGAAAACTATTTCTCTTGTCGGAGCCCCAAAGATGAAGATCAGTATTGGCAGCATTGAAGCGATAATTATTGACCCTAAGGAAGCTTTTCGTGTCGTTTTCGCTACCAAGATAAAGGCACCAAAACATATTGCGGCTACACCAGGGAATAGAACAGCGGCACCTCCGCCGGCTGTCGCTACGCCCTTCCCCCCACGAAGTCGGCGAGTAAGAGGCGCAACATGACCTAAAGTTGCTGCCCCCCAGCAAACCACTCCTAAGAACTTTCCACCTATGGCGTATCCAACTGATGCAGCGACTAGGCCTTTTAGAAAATCAGCAAAAAACACTGCTACTCCGGATTTTTGTCCAGCGATTCGATAGACATTGGCGGCACCTGGATTTCCTGAACCCCGTTTTGTTGGATCAAGCCCTACTCTCCCCGCCACCAAGTGAGCGGAAGGAAAGGTGCCAAGAAAATAAGACGCCACTACGAGCAGTAAATCCATATACATAGTCTTAGCATTTTCTCTGAAAAAAACTAGATGAAATATTCATCAGATACTGATAATTACTCAGATAGAATGCACCCCCGTAAAGAAACACTACCTTCCTTAACTACTTTGTGCGAGATCCTGTATGCCGACTTATCAATACCGATGCCAAACTTGTAGCCACGAGTTTGAAGAAAAACAGTCATTTGCTGACGATGCGCTAACAGATTGTCCAATAGGCGCTTGCAATGGAGCAGTAAAAAAGGTTTTTAGCGGAGTCGGTATTTCTTTTAAAGGTGATGGCTTCTACAAAAATGACCATGGTTCAGCCAGTAAGAAGTCAAGGGCTTCGTCAGCCGAAAAAACCAGCAAAGAGAAGTCGTCCGATACAGTCGATAAATCTTCTAACACATCTTCAGAAAGTTCATCAAATACTAAATCTTCTTCTGAGTCAAACGCCTCATCGGACTCCGGAAGCAAGTAGCACCAGAACAAAGACTCCCGCCAATACTCGATAAATTGTGACTCCCTGAAAACTAGTTCTGCTAACTAGCCGAATCAGCCAATGCACACTTAACCATCCGCTAATAGCAGCCGCTCCCATACCTACTAAAAAAGGTGGCCACCAGCCTGAAGGTATTTCCACTTCAAAAACTTTTACTAGTCCTGCGCCCGCTATTACCGGAAGACTCATCAAGAATGTCAGTCTGGCTGCTTCAACACGGCTTATTCCAAGAAACCGAAAAGCACTAATCGTCACCCCTGATCGAGATACTCCTGGTTGGAAAGCTAATCCTTGCACTGCGCCCAAAAAGAGTGCATGCCTAAAAGTCAACTCTTGTGTTTCTCTAGTTACTTTTCTTTGATCTGCTATCCACAAGACAAAACCAAACACAATAAAGCAACTAGCGACTAACCAAATGCGGTCACCTAAATCTTTGGTAAAGGAGATAGCTGCCGCCCCTATCAGCCCTGTTGGTATCACAGTAAGGGCTAAAAATACGGCGATACGTGAATCTCCGCTCAGTGGCTCGCTAGACCTCACCCAACTCACCGCAGCCTTTGAATAACGAGCTATGTCGGAACGAAGGTAAACAATTGCGCCAAGTAATGTCCCTAAATGCAGAGCCACATCAAATGCGTTTTCGAGAGCATTATTTGCCCCGAAGTCTTCCCATCCGAATAACCAAGGAACAACAGCAAGATGGCCGCTGGAGGAAACTGGAAGAAACTCAGTCATACCTTGAACAAACCCCAAGATAAGAGCATGCAAAAGAGACATCAAATAAGCCTATGCACCAGACACGGTCAATTCGCCGATAACTAAAGTAACCCCTGCAGCTCTCATAGGCAGCCACTGAAGATCGTTTCCGATTCCGTTTACATCAGAAAGCATTTTCTGAATTGTTGATGCAATCGTGAATTCTCTGACCGGCTCCGCTAACTGACCGTTCCTAATACGTAATCCCTCAGCTCCAGTGGAAAAATCGCCGCTAACAGGATTCACCCCAGAATGCAGTCCGCTTACACCTTGGACAAGAACTCCATCAGAAACTTGAGATATTAGGTCTTCTGGGCTTAACTCGCCAGGTGTCACCGCAAGCGCCTGCACTCCAACTCCGGGCGTAGAGGAGTACCCGCGAATCGCTGATCCGGTAGAAGAAGTTCCATCTTTGCGAGCCGTATAGCTATTGTGCACAAATTGGTTGAGACGACCATTTTCTATAAGCACATTTCTTCGAGTAGCTAAGCCCTCTCCATCAGTGGAAGTAGCGGTAAATGACTCCGGATTTGTGGGATCATCAACAAGATTTATAGAAGAATGCGCTACTTCTTCGCCTTGCCGTCCAGCAAAAAGAGATCTTCCTTTCTGAACTGATTCAGCGTTAAGAGTTCCCCCAACTATCCCAAGGAATTGGGCGCTAACCCAGGGGTCAAGAACAACAGTGAATCGTCCTGATGGAGGCTTCGTCGCTCCAAGCATGCGTGTTGCTCGATCAACTGCATCTGTAGCTGCCTTCTCTATGTTTAAATCATCCAGCTGGCGGCCGATTGAGTATCCAAATCCAGTTTGGGTTTCGCCGTTTTCTTCGGCAAGAGAATACGTGGTTAGCGAACAGCCAGTCTCTTTTGATGACGCATAAATTCCTGTGTTAGTGACAACGGCACTCTCAGAAATTGAATCTGAGTAATCTGCAGATTCAACTCCGATTATTCGAGAATCTTTTTCTCGGGTGCAGCGTTCTAACTCAAGAGCCATTGCTACTTTTTCTTCAGTTGACACTTTGCCCAACTCTTCGTTATAGACATGTAAGGCAGCTGGTTTTATGCCATCAGAATCAGTTATTCCACAGAATTCATCTGGAGTGGCGAACTTAAGGTTGTCTCGAGCTTCACTCAAGGTTTCAACAAGGTCCTCTGAAGTGAATGTTCCGGCATGAGCAAATCCTTGACGTCCGTCTTTCACAACTCGTATACCTACTCCGTGCGATTCAGCTGCGGTCAAAGATTCAATTTCTCCTTCATACGCTCTGGCTTCTGTTTCACGACTATAAATGGCGACGGCTTCAATCTGTTCATTATCAGCAGCCTTACTAACTATCTGTTCGCAAATTTCTAAAAGTTCGCTCATCTCAAGCAGCCGTTCCGCCAACAGTAAGTCGGCCCACTCGTAACGTTGGAGTGCCATCGCCTACTGGAACTCCTTGGCCATCTTTCCCGCATGTACCTGGTGACCCCATTGCAAAATCATTAGCAATAGCGTCTATGTCGAGTAAAGCCTGCGGTCCATTGCCAATGAGATTTCCATCTCGTATCGGAGAGGTCAACTCTCCATTTTCAATCAAATAGGCTTCAGTCATGCCAAAAACAAAATCTCCAGTTGCTGTATTTACTTGACCTCCTCCTAATTGGGCGACATAAATCCCATACTCTGTTGAGGAAATTATTTCATCCGGGGTAGAAGATCCTGCTTCTAAATAGGTATTAGTCATACGCACCATTGGAAGATGCTCATAACTTTGCCGTCTTCCATTCCCCGAGCTTGGTCTCCCTTCTTTCCGAGCCCGCAAGTAATCCCACATGTAATCCGTTAGCTCTCCTTTATCAATGAGAACATTGCGTTGAGCAGGATGCCCCTCATCATCTATTGCGTAACAGCCCCATTCTCCCGACATGGTCCCATCATCTATAAGGGTGACCATTGGATCAGCAACCATTTCGCCTCTTCTCCCAGCAAAAACAGAAGCTGATTTTCCTACTAAGTCAGCTTCTAAACCATGTCCGCAAGCTTCATGAAAGAGAACTCCACCGCCGCCAGGGCCAACAACTACCGTCATCTCCCCGCTTGGTGCAGGTACTGCACCAAGTTTAGTAACTGCGCGCTGGGAAGCTTTCCTCGCTATTTCTTCGACATCGATTTCATCAAAAAGCTCAAAACCCATCGTATGCCCTACGGACTCCCGCCCAGTTTGTAAACCTGTATCTCCAGCAGCAACGCAAGAAACGGAGAAAGAAGTTCTGATTTGATCATCGCTTGCTAATAACCCGTCGGTGTTAGCAACTTGAATACGTCGACGACTGTCGCCGTATCCGACTGAAACCTGAGCAATTTCTTCTTTTTGGCTTCTTGCTATTTCATTAGCTTGAGTCAAAAGAGCAACTTTTTTAGATTTCTCTACCATCGAGGGGAGCATCTGGACTGTTGAAGAATTTTTATTCTCTGTTCCAAGCCTCACTGATGTGTTCTCGCTATTACCACTTCGTGCTGCGGCAGCAGCGGAGTCCACAGCTGCTTCAATACCTCGGGCCGTTAAATCAGCAGTATGAGCAAAACCTGTAGTTTCTCCGACGATAACTCGTATGCCTGCGCCTCGGCTTCGACCGCTAGTAAGTTCCTCAACCCGGCCGTCATCTAAAACTGCTGACATGCCTTTACGGTCCTCTACGAAAATTTCGGCAAACTCTCCCCCTTTATGAAGAGCCTTCTCAAGTGACCGCTCAAGAAGATCTGCATCTAACAGAGGTTCTGACTCTTGTCTAGTATCCACTTGTTACCTTTCTAAATCCTTTATTTTTTCTTTGCGTTCAATGCTGACATACTACGAACTAATGCGTATGGTAGCGCTGTGACCATAACCGTCGGACTTAAAGCCTCTATTGACCTTACGGTGTCTAAAAATGATACCGCTATCGCCCTACGTTCTGGCGAGGTTCCAGTGCTAGGAACGCCTCGTCTTGCTTCTTTATTTGAAGAAGCAAGTGTGGCTGCAATTAGCAATTATCTTGAACCAGGGTACACCTCTGTAGGAATGCGAATTCACCTTGATCACTTTGCCCCTTCCGGAGTAGGCACAACAATTACTGCCACAGCAGAGGTGCAAGAAATTGACGGCAGACGTGTAACTTTTCGCGCTCAAGCAAAATGTATTGACAATTGCAACACAAATGAGACTGTAATAGGGTCAGCCATAATTGTTCGTGTTCTAGTTGATACTGAAAGATTCCTTCAACGAGTTGACTAAGATTTTATTCTTCCTTTAATTATGTTTTCCTCTAGGCCCCCCTCATCAGACTCAATGAAAAAATTTCAGCGTTTGTCTGAAGAAGGAGTCGGCACCGGCCTACGTTGGTGGGCAGAAATCGTTCTTGTTCTCATTTTCTATATTTTTTACTCTGCTATACGTAACCAATTTGGTTCAACATCCGTAAGTTCAAGTAAAGCTTTCAATAACGCCGAGTCAATTATTGACTTAGAAGACTCTCTGGGCCTCTTCTTTGAATTAGAAGTACAGAATTTTTTCATTGAGTGGCGGTGGTTCATCCAATTTTGGAACCTCTTTTATGGAACTTTTCATTTTGTAGTGACTGCATTTGCTTTAATTTGGATTTACAGAAAGTTTCCAGTTCTCTATCCGCGCTGGAGAACTTCATTTTTATGTACAACTGGTCTTGCTTTGATTGGTTTTAGTCTTTTCCCTTTAATGCCACCACGCTTGCTCACTGACTGTGGACAGTATGGAGCTTGCGTTACAACTTGGCCATTCATTGACACGGTTACTGATATCGGTGGCCTCTGGTCTTTTGACTCCGGGACGATGCAAAGAGTTTCAAACCAATATGCGGCCATGCCGAGCCTTCACTTTGCTTGGGCTTCCTGGTGCACCTTGGCGCTTTGGCCAACATTGAAATCTCATTGGACTAGAACGCTAATCGCTATCTATCCAGTCGCTACCCTCTTTGCAGTTGTTGTTACAGGGAATCACTATTGGATTGATGCAATCGGAGGACTTGTTGTATTAGCGGTAGGAATCTTGTTAGGAAGATTGATTGCCGATGGTTGGCATAAATGGAATTTGCGACATTTCGGGTAGGTTGATCTTAAGCAACTATGAGGTTTTAAAGTGCATCTTGAATCAATCCAGAACCCAGATGATCTCCGCTCTTTAACAGAAGAAGAGTTGAGTGCTTTAGCGGAAGAAATTCGCTCTGAAATAGTTGCTGTTATCGATCGAACCGGAGGCCATATTGGCTCAAACCTTGGGGTCGTGGAATTAACTATTGCATTGCATCGGGTATTTGATAGCCCTAATGACACTATTTTGTGGGATACCGGGCATCAATGTTATGTCCACAAGCTACTTACTGGCAGAAAAGACCAATTTGCCCAATTGAGACAGCCTGAGGGAATTTCTGGTTACCCATCCCAAGCAGAATCTCCTCATGATTGGATAGAGAATTCCCATGCATCGACAGTGCTTTCTTACGCTCATGGTCTTGCTACCGCCTTTAATGCCTCTAAAAATAATCGAAGGGTGATTGCAGTAATCGGTGACGGAGCCATGACCGGCGGGATGGCTTTCGAAGGTCTCAACAACCTCGGTCATAGCGAGTTAGATGTCACCATTGTTCTAAACGATAACGGCCGCTCCTACGCCCCAACTGTAGGAAAACTGACTGAAAGTCTCATACGCATTCGATCTAATCCAACTTACATGAGACGGCAGCGCAGATTTGAAGAGTTAGCGGAAAAATTGCCTTGGGTTGGGGAAATATTTGAGCGAGGAATAAACGCAACTAAGGCAGCGATTAGAGAAATATTTGAACCAGCTGCTTTCTTTGAAACCTTGGGTGTCCATTACCTCGGCCCTTTCGATGGACATGACATCAACGAAGTAGAAGAAGCTCTTAAAAACGCTTCAGAGTTTGAAGGACCAGTCCTGGTACATGTGTTGACGCAAAAAGGGCGCGGATACGAACCCGCAGAAAGTGACCCAGTGAAACACATGCACGATACCTCGGGTATCAAACCAGGCAGTTACACGGAAGCCTTCACAGAAACTCTCATGAAAGAGGCTGAATCACGCAAAAACGTTGTGGCTCTTACTGCCGCTATGCCCGACTCCACTGGTCTGCTTCCCTTCATGGAACGTTTTCCTGATCGTTGTTTTGACGTAGGTATTGCCGAACAGCATGCTGTAACCGCTTCTGCTGGTATGGCTATGGGTGGTCTTCGACCAGTGGTCGCTCTTTATGCAACTTTCTTGACAAGAGCTATTGATCAAATAAATTTGGATGTAGCTCTTCATCGACTACCAGTAATCTTTTGTTTAGATCGAGCTGGAGTTACAGGTGATGACGGGCCTTCCCACCATGGTGTTTTGGACATGGTCTTGTTGACAAAAATTCCTGGAATGAAAGTATTTGCCCCCTCTTCTTATCAAGAACTCCAACAGATGCTTCAGGATGCTTTTGAATACGATGATGGCCCCTGTGCTATTCGGTGGGCTAAAACTGCAGCGCCTCATGTTGATTGGTCTGAAGTTGGAAGCGGCCTCTCTGCTCGTTGCGTTAGCTCATCAGAGAATAACGATTCTCAAGTCTGTATTTTAGGGGCTGGAAAAATGCTTTCAGTTGCTATTGATGCTTCAAAACGGCTCGCCTCGGAAGGAATATCTTCAACAGTTTGGGATCCAAGACTAATTAGCCCATTAGATCAAGACATGATCAAGAATGCCGCTGAGCACTCTTTAGTAATAACTATTGAAGATGGTTTCCGTCAAGGAGGATTTGGATCATTAGTACGTGACACGCTTGCAGGACTGTCCCCTGATACTCGAATTTCAGTCTTAGGGGTTCCCGTAGACCATCATCAACATGGAAATGCTGACGCCTTGCTGGCTTCTTTTGGTCTAGACGGAGAAGGCGTAGCCTCAACAATACGTCAAATTCTCAACTAAGGACGATGCCCACTCGGTCGCCGTACACGATCCGGGCCCGCTCAAGGTGGTCACGGATGGTCATCGGTGTCTGCATGCGTCCCCCGGAGGTCATCACCGCCGTGCTCAGCTTGTTCCGTTCGGCCCGAACGGAACAAGTGAAAGGGCAGCCTGCCACACTGACACCATGGCTGTGCGCGTCGACAAGTGGTTGTGGGCGGTTCGAGTCTTCAAGACCCGTCGTCAGGCCACCGATGCCTGCACGGCAGGGCGGATCCGCATCAACGGCGACCTCGCCAAACCTGCGTCGAAGGTGAAGGTCGGCGACGTCGTCCAGGCCGCTCGACGCGACCGCATGATCATCTATGTCGCTCACGAACTGCTCGAGAAGCGGGTGTCGGCCCCGCTGGCGCCGCTGCGGTCGAGGACCGTTCGCCGCCACCGCCGAAGAAGCAGGATCATCTCGATCTCCCGGTGTTCGCCCAGCGCGACCGGGGCAGCGGTCGCCCGACGAAGAAGGACCGCCGGGCGATCGAGAAGCTGCGCGGCGAACGACGCAGGTGATCCGGCGGCTCAGCCCTCGCCGAACGAGGCGGCGAGTCGGACCCAGCCGTTAGCGAGGCTGACCTCGGGGGCCCAGTCCAATGCGCTGCGGGTCTCGCGCTGATCGAACCAGTGGGCGGTGGAGAGCTGCTCGGCCCCGAACGCGGTCATCGGCGGTTCGCCGTCGCGCCTGCTGCGCTCCCATACGGCCTCGGCAGCGGCGCCGCCGGCGATGGCAGCCCGGGCGGGCACGGTACGAGGCGACCAGTCGACGCCCGCAGCGGCAGTGATCCGGGCGATGAGCTCGTTGACGGTTCGAGGCTCGCCATTCGACACGACGAAAGCCCGACTGCCGACTCCGGGGAGGGCATCGAGCGCAGCGAGCAGTGAGGTGGCGGCATTGTCGACCCAGGTCGTGTCGACGAGTGCCAGGCCCGAGCCGATCAACGGCATGCGGCCGTTGCGGGCTCGATCAACGATGCGGCCAATCAACTGGGTGTCGCCCGGCCCGATGACGAGATGGGGGCGAACCGCGACGACCGGCATCGTGGGGTCAGAGGCCGCGAGGACGGCCCGCTCGGCCATCGCTTTGGACACCGAGTAGTGGCCGCGGGCCTGCTCCGGGTCGGCCGGCGCAGCACCTTCGCCGCTGATCGACGAGCCGTCATGGGCGACCGACGGGCTCGAGACGTACACGAACCGCGACACGCCTGCGGCACGAGCTGCAGCGTGCACCGCAGCGGTGCCATCGACATTGATCGCCTCGAAATCGGCCCAGTCGCCGACCGGATCCACCTTCGCAGCAAGGTGGATCACTCCATCGACCCCTGCTATCGCAGCGTCGACGACGCCGGCATCGGTGACCGAGCCGAGGTGCTCGACCACCCGGTCGAAACCGCAGGGCGTGCGTTGTAACACGACGACGTCGTGGCCGGCGTCGAGCAGCCGGGCGACCGTGTGGCGGCCGAGCAGGCTGGTGGCACCGGTGACAAGCACCCTCATGGGTTACGAACCGATCCACCCTCGAGCACGCCGGTCGCCCAGTCGGCGAGGTGGGTGCGGTCGATCTTGGAGTTGTGGCGGTGATCGACCGGAAGCGAAGGAACCTCGAGACAGGCCGCCACGTCGAGGCCGGTCGCCTCGGCGACCGCTGCACGGATCCGGTCGATGCGATCGAGCGAGCTCTGACGAGGGCGCCGACCGGCATCGCTCGTCTCTGCGATCACGACCACCACCTGGGCCCCGGCGGGTCCGACGCCGACGGCAGCCGACCGACGGATGCCGTCGAGCATGTCGACAGCCCGTTCGATCGGAGTCGGCGCAACCGGACCGGTCGCCGTGCGGATCACGTGGCCGGTTCGGCCACCGATCCAGAGTCGGCCGTCGGCGTCGATCGTCCCGATATCGCCGGTGACGTGCGTGCCGTCGGCGGGAGAGGCGAGGTGCGTTGTGTGCCACAGGCGGTCGTAGCCGAGCTGCTGATGGGCGGCCCGCACCCGAACCTCGCCGAGCAAGCCCGGCTCGGAGGTGGGAAGACCGGTCGGTACACCGAGCTCGTCGAGTGGATCGATGAGGAGCTCGACGCTGTCGACCGGCATCCCGACACACACCCCGAGGTGATGGAGCGCGTCGGGACCGAGCGACTCCAGCGAGACCAGGTCGATGTCGGCGACCGGCAGACATTCGGTCATGCCGTAGGGCGTGTGCGCCGCCGCGTTCGGAACGAGTCGATCGACTGCGGCCCGCAGCACGTGGCCGGGTACCGGCGCACCAGCTGAGAGCAGGAGACGGACATGGTCGAGCGCCGTGCGGTCGCGGGCGCCGAGCTCGTCGAGCGTTTCGAGCACGCTCAGGATCGCTGCCGGCGAGGCGAACACGAGCGAGGCGTCGACCGTCTCGACGGCGTCTAGCAGCGTTGCTGCGGTCAGGGTGCCAGGGGAGCTCACGTCCATGTCGGGCACAGTCGAGGGAATACCCATCGCCGGGCCGTACAGCGCAAACGGAGCGAACGCGGCGACGAGCGAATCGTCGGCCGAAATGTTGTACTGCTCGACCAGCGTGCGGATCTGAGTATCGATGCGGGCAGCGCTGTAACGCACCCCCTTCGAGGGTCCGGTCGCTCCCGATGTGAACACCACCGCCGCCTCGGCGTCGGGATCGACCGCCGGCAGCGGCACGCTCGGCGCGTCCTGTAGCGACGCCAGGTCATACTCCACGCCGAGCAGTCGGCGGGCCACACGATGCGTCGGCTCGACGGCGATGCGGCGCCCCGGCCAGCGAAGCGTCCGCGCCGCGGCAAGCGCCCGCCGAATCCCGATCAGGTGGTTGGGGTGGGCGACCTTCATCGCCGCACCCATCTGGGCCGGGCCGAGCCCACCATCGATCAGCACGGGCACTGCGCCCATCCGCCAACAGGCGTACAGGGCGATGGCGAGATCGACGCCCGGCGGGATCATCACGGCCACCCGATCGCCGACCTGCACGCCGCCAGTGCCGAAGAGCCCCTCGGCGGTGCGCTGCACCAGTTCGTCGAGCTCGCCGAACGTGACCGAGCGGCCGTCGGCACCCATCTCATGGATCGCAATCCGATCGGCGATCGCCGGGTCTCGAAGCGCCGCAGTCAGGTCGACCGGCGCCGAAAGCGGTGGTGGCGTCTCATCGGCGCCGAGCGTCTGGAGCCAGTCGACGACGATCGAGGCGACGTCGGTGTCCTCGGAAACGAGATGCCCGGCCTTCGGGTGGCGGTGCACGTCGGCGTGGGGGAGCCGAGCCTCGAGATCGTGCAGATAGATGTCGGAGAACACCCGATCACCGGCACCCCAGACCAGCAGGGTCGGGACATCGCCTAGGCGGGCGAGCCCAGCAGCCACGGCGTCGAGCGCCGCCGCCGACGGATGGTCGGCTTCGAGCGGGATGTCCGCAACGAACTCGCCAATGGCCTTTCGGCGATCCGGCGTGTCGTACGGCGCCAGATAGCCGCGACGGATCTCGGCGGGGGTCCGAGGATTCGACAGCTCGAACATGCCCCGCAAGAACGCAGAGGTCTCGACCGTGACCTGCCCCAGCCACAACGGCCGTCGGGCGTTTCGGATCAGGGTCGGCGCCGACGACTCCGCCGGCTGATGCACTGCCGTGTTCGTGAGAACCAGACCTACGATGTCGAGGCCGTCGTGGTCCGCTTGGACATGCTGCAACCAACCCAAGGAGACTGGGCCGCCCCAGTCGTGAGCGACGACGACAACGTCGCCGCTGAGCTCGAGCTCGTCGGTGAGCGCCAACAGATCGGCGATGCGATCGCCCAGCCGACGTAGCTCACCAGAGCGCTCCGAGAAACCCATCTCGAGCTGATCCGGGGCGATCACCCGCACATCGTCGGGCACCGCGGCAGCCAGATGGCGCCATGTGTAGGACCAGGTCGGGTTGCCGTGCACCGCCAGAACGGTGAGCCGGGTGTCGGCGGTCGCGCCGGTATCGAGCAGATACCAGCGGCGGGTCACCCCTCGGTGATCGGGAGCGTCGACGAAAAGCGACCAGGAAGCGTCCCAGCCGTCGAGGTCTGCAGCCGGCAGCGGGCGCGAAGCCTGCGGCTCGGGGTTCACCACTCGATCTCGACAACCGCCGCGTTGATGCCCGAACCCATGCCCTGGAACATCACGCCGTCGCCTGGTTCGAGGGTGTCCTGCACGCTGGCGAGCGTGACGGGCATGGCGGCCGGACCCATGTTGCCGTACTCCGGGAAGCTCCGGACGACCCGATCACCATCGATCCCGAGCGTGTCGATCACCGCCTGGGTGTGCACCGACGAGACCTGATGAAGGATGTAGTAGCGCATGTCGAACCACCCCTCCTTGTCGCCGGCGTCCTCCCACCCGAGCTTGGCGACCTCGGTGCCGGCTTCGAGCAGGCCGCGGGTGTCGGTGCGCATGCCCTCGAGCGAACCGACGCAAAGTTCGTGATACTGCGACGCAGCCCGGAAGAAGCCACCCTTCACCCGGTGGCTGCCCGGGTTCTCCGAATGGCGGCCGATCACCATCGCCGCCGAACCCGAACCCAGGGTGAGGGTCGCGAAGTTCTCGAACAGATCCAAGATCGTCGCGTCTTCGGCGAGCAGCCTCTGGATGGTCGTCTCATGGATCTGGCGGGTGCCTTCGCCATCGACGACAAGGGCGTAATCGATCTGGCCGGTCTCAATCATCGAGCCTGCGATCTGAATGCCGTTGAGAAAGCCCAGGCACGCGTTCGAAATGTCGAAGTTCATGCAGGTCGACGGAAGCCGCAACAGGTCGTGCACGGTGACCGCGCTCGACGGCTCGAGCCGCTCACGGCACACGCTCGAATCGACCACCAGCCCGATGCGGCTTCGATCGATACCCGAAGACGCGAGCGCCTTCTCGCCCGCCATCGCTGCCGCCTCCGTGAACGACACACCCTCGGGCCACTGGCGGTGCTGGCTGATACCGGAGAGCGACTCGAGCAGGCCCTTGGTCGCTCCCGTGCGCTCGTAGAACGGCGCCAGACGCTCATCAATCTCGGCCGAGGTTACGACCTCGGGCGCATCGCACGCCTCGACAGACACGATGGCGACATCGTCGAAACTGAAAGTGGCATTCCCAAGCACAGTCGGATTTTCCTGTCTCACCCTATGAATAAAAGGGGTTACTTCCCGAAGCGTGATCTGTGCTGTCAATAACTTCGGTTATTTCTGGGATTGCTTCAAGAATTGCTGCTTGAATTCCTTCTGTAAGCGTTGCTTGGCTCATAGCGCATCCTTGGCAGCCTCCTCCCATAGTTATGTAGGCTTTTGAATCATCAACACCCATTAGAGTGGCAAACCCTCCATGAGAAGCAAGAGCCGGATTGATTCGCTGTTCCAATAACTGTTGTACCCGTTCAGGAATCTCTCCCGAAAGCTCTAGGTGCTCTATGTCCCCTAATGGATTCGGCCGATTTGGGTTTTTGATAACCAAGCCGCCCTGCGCTGAGTTAGATGGGAGATCTAGAGTCGCTCCAATAAGTCGACTTCGACTTTCTTCTGGAACTACTACAGTAAGCCCCTCTATCTCCCAAGATAAATCATCGTCGGCCAGATCATTTAAATTCAAGAAAGCCAGATCATAAGCGTAATCAGTCCCTTGGGTTCCGGTAACGGAAATACGAAGTGCTAACTCCTCAGACTGCTCTTCTTCTGCTCTTACTTCTATAACTTTGGTCATTGCTTCCGAAGTGACGCTCATGACCGCACCTTCGGGAGATTCGATATTTACTTCTGTTGTAACTTCGCTCATATTCATGAGTCTATCGCTCACCTCTTATTGTGTGGTTCTTACACACTAAGTTATACATATATGAATGATTCTCCAGTCACTATTGAAAACACAGAAAATGTTGCCACTGTTTTTTTAGACGATGGCAAAGCGAATGCGTTGGGCTATCAAGTAATTGATGCTCTCCTTGAAGCATTTGACGAAGTGGAAGCTTCTGACGCAAATGCTCTCGTTCTTGCTGGTCGACCCGATAGATTCTCCGCAGGATTTGATCTTTCAGTCATGAATGAGGGCTCTGAATCTGCTCGGGGAATGCTCACTAAAGGAGTGGATTTATTTCTTCGGATGTACATGTTTTCTCGTCCGGTTGTTGCCGCCTGTACCGGTCATGCAATTGCCGCTGGGTCTATTCTTTTGCTTTGTTCCGACCTCAGAGTCGGTTCGGAAGGAGATTTCAAAGTTGGATTACCAGAAGTGACCATAGGTATGGCGTTGCCGTTTTTCGCTACAGAGTTGGCGCGCGATCGTCTTTCGAAACGTCATTACACCAAAGCAACAGCGCTTGGATCAATGTATAGTCCTGAAGGTGCAGTCGATGCAGGATTCCTTGACGAAGTCGTTCCTCAAGAAAAAGTTATTTCTATCGCTCAAGAAAGAGCAAGGAGCCTTTCAGAAGTGGGACAAACAGCGTTGACTCGGACAAGAGAAACGACTCGAGGTCAGATAGCTCGGACTATAAGAGAGAGTTTGAGCCAAGACCTTTCAAAATTTGATGTCAATACTTAAGCCTCTTGAAGACGTCTCTAAACCAAAGAAACCCCAAGCGATTCTTCTTGTGGGTTTTGGAGGACCTGAAGGCCCAGAAGATGTGTGGCCTTTCCTTGAATCTGTAACTGCAGGTAGGAACATTCCTACTGATCGACTAACAGAGGTCGCTGATCGTTATTTGAGTCGTGGAGGAATATCTCCTGTAAATGAGCGGATGCGTTCTGTGCTAGATGCTGTCCAAAAAGTCCTAAACCAAGAACTACTAGATATTCCTGTGTTCTTGGGAAATAGGAACTCAACTCCATTCATTGAAGAAACAATAGAAGAATTAGACCGACAAGGATTAACCGAAGTTGCTGCTTGGATTGCTTCTCCGTATCGCTCTTATTCGAGTTGCAGACAATACCTTGAACAAATAGAAACAGGAATGGAAAAAGTGGATCGACGTGTTTTAGTGACTCGATTACGTCCACACTTTGATCATCCTGGTTGTATTGATACTGCTGCTGACCGATTAGCGGAAGCTTTGTTAGATCTACCAAAAGATAAACAAGAAGAAACTCACTTGCTATTTTCTGCTCACAGCCTTCCACTTTCCGCAGCAGAAAGTTGCTCTTATGTTGAAGAAATCCATGAGGCTGCACGATTGATCGCTGAAAGAGTAGATCCGAGTAACAAACTCTCTTGGGAAGTAGTTTGGCAATCTCGAAGTGGACCCCCACAGGTTCCCTGGCTTATTCCAGACGTATGTGACCGAATCGATGAGTTGGCCTCTGAAGGGGTTTCTTCCATAGCTATTTCGCCAGTTGGCTTTATTGTTCACAATTTTGAAATTGAATGGGATTTGGATGTTGAAGCAGCAGAATGCGCAGCCGGTCACGGCATGGCTTTCGTTCGAGCAGAAACGGTAGACAGTGACCCAAGGTTTGCAGAAATGATCGTTGATTTGATCAAGGAGAGTTCCAGCGAAGACCCAATACCTCTCTCACTCGGAAATTTGGGAGTAGCTCCCGTACCTTGTCCGGGTGACTGTTGCCCCTCCCCCAGCCGTTCTTAAGTTGATTCCACGACTCGCTTAGAGAATCAGAGTACGGTCACAACCTATAGATGCACTACAGATGTCGCAGCCATAGTGCAATATAGAGATAGTGGATCAAAGAAAATATTTAAATAACCGTGACTGAACAACAAGAACTTCTACCCAAAAATACAGGCTTCGCGAAAGATATCGTCGAAGTGACTGTTGCTGAAGAGATGCGTGAATCTTTTCTCGCGTACTCTCTCTCAGTCATCACTTCCCGTGCGATACCAGATGTACGGGATGGACTAAAACCAGTTCAAAGAAGAATTCTTTATGCGATGCTTCGAATGGGCATCCGATCAGATACCCCACATCGAAAGAGCGCTCGTGTAGTCGGAGAAACCATGGGGCGATATCACCCACATGGAGACGCCGCCATTTATGACGCTCTTGTACGTCTTGGACAAGACTTTTCTCGCGGCATCACCTTCGTGGACAAACAAGGAAACTTTGGCTCTCTAGATGATCCACCGGCGGCAGCACGATACACCGAATGCAGATTGACATCTGCAGCAATGTCAATGGTGGGTGAAATAGATGAGGGCACCGTTGATTTTAGATCTACTTACGATGGTGAATCCCTTGAACCCATTTGTTTACCCGGATTAATACCTGGCTTATTGGTAAATGGAACAACAGGAATAGCTGTTGGCATGGCGACCAATATGCCGACTCACAATCTTGGAGAAGTAGCAGCTGCAATTGAACTCGTGATGAAGAAAAGACGACCAAAACCCACCACTGACGAATTGTTAGAAGTTCTCCCTGGTCCTGATTTTCCAAGTGGAGGAATCATTGTTGATGATGGTCTTCGTGAAGCCTACGAAACAGGTCGTGGAACCATCCGAATAAGAGCTCAAGCTCACGTTGAGTCATTAACCCGTGGCAAACAAGCCATCATTGTCACTGAACTCCCATACATGGTTGGTCCAGAAAGAGTCATCGGGAAACTAAAGGATCTAAACGAATCAGGAAAAATACCTGGAGTTTCGGACTTCAAGAACCTCTCGGATCGGAATACCGGCTTACGTATTCAAATAACAGTTAGATCTGGCCATAATCCTCAGGCCCTACTAAATGAGTTGTATCGATCTACCCCGTTAGAGGAGTCATTCAGCTTCAATAACGTTGTTTTAGTAGATGGAGAGCCAAAGACTCTCGGACTTTATGATCTGTGTTACCACTACATTGAGCATCGACTAAGTGTGGTTGTACGTCGTACGAAGTTTCGGCAACAAAAAGCCTCCGATCGTCTACATATTGTTCAAGGACTCCTAATTGCTCTTGACGCAATAGATGAAGTCGTGGCAATAATACGCGGATCTGAAGACACCGCTGCTGCACGCAAAGCGTTAATGAAAAAATTCAATCTTAGTCAAATACAAACTGATCACATTTTGGACATGCCACTCAAACGATTGACTGCTCTTGAAAAGTTACGAATAGAAGAAGAGCGAGATGATCTTGTTGCTGCAATAGAAGGTTACGAAAAATTACTGAAGTCAGAGGTGCAACAAAGAAAACTGGTATTAAGCGAGTTAAGTGAAGCCGTGGAAAAGTTCGGACAACCCAGAAAAACAGAAATTACTCATCCCGACGACCTTCCTGTATTTGATGTTGTTGAAGAAGTCCAAGACATAGCTGATGAACCATGTGTGGTTACTCTTTCCACTTCTGGGCAGATTGGACGCATGCCAGTAGATGGGGCTCGACGAACTAACCCTGGCCGCCACGACATGCTTTCATCTGCAATATTGACCCGAACTACTTCAAAAGTAACTGCTGTAACTTCGGAAGGTAGAGCTCTTCAAGTCTTTGCTTCTGAGTTAGCAGATGCTTCAAATAGAACTCGCGGTTCTTCAGCTACACAAGTATTCGGGGCTAATCGAGGTGAAACTCTTCACACTCTGGTTGCGGATGGGAAAGAACATGCTGTCCTCGTTACTTCTAAAGGAGTGATCAAACGTTTAACACTTGACGAGATTCGTGAAACTCGCTCCCGACAGACCTTGATTAATCTAAAAAAAGATGACTACGTATCTGCTGCTTTCTGTGCTCCAGAAGGTGTAGATATCCTTCTTGTCTCTTCAGATGGCCAAGTACTTTGCACTCCAATAGGAGATGCCAGCATCCAAGGTCGCGGAGCTGCGGGAATCGCGGGAATGAAACTGAAAGATGGAGCAAAAATAATTGCTGCTGGAGTAGTTCTCGCAGATGACGTTTTGTATACCGTGACTAATAGAAGTTCACTTAAAGCCACGCCTACAAGCGAATTTGAAAGCCGAGGCCGTAACGGAGTTGGTGTCAGAGTCAACAAACTTGGAGATGGTGAAGAACTCACCTTTGCTTGGGTTGGTCAACCCATAGGTTTGTTAGCCACGATGTGCAAGGACGATGACCCCCAAAAGGCTGACCCTAACCCAATACCTCTAATGATCGAGACAACAAAACGTGACTTAAGTAGTGGGTCTACTGAACGTCAAATTCTCTCACTTGGTCCAGGAAGGTGGTAGGAATGGCTGATTCAAAAGCAAAAACTACATCGAAACCCTCTTCTAAAAAGAAAAATGGATACGACGCGGACGCAATAGAAACTCTTGAGGGTCTCGACGCTGTTCGTAAACGACCTGGAATGTACATAGGAGGGACAGGAAGTTCTGGCCTTATGCATTTAGTTTGGGAACTAATTGATAACGCTGTTGACGAAGCGGCAGCTGGATTTGCTAAACAGATAACAGTAACCCTTCACCGCGACCACTCAGTTGAAGTTTCAGATAATGGTCGTGGTATCCCTATTAATAAACATCCTAAGCGAAAAATTTCTGCACTAGAGGTAGTGCTTACAGAACTCCATGCAGGAGGAAAATTCGGTGGAGGAGCTTACGGCGCATCTGGCGGACTACATGGTGTAGGGGCTTCTGTAGTTAATGCACTATCAATCAAAATGACAGCGCAGGTTGACCGCGAAGGACACACTCATGAACTGTCTTTCAAAGAAAGATCTGCCGGTCATTTTGATGGTTCAAAATTCGCGAAAAGTCATGAACTCAAACGGATAAAAAAGATTGCTAAAACGAAGACTGGAACCAGAATACGATTCTGGCCTGATTTTGACATTTTTGATAAAGACGCGACTGTTGATGTTCAAGAAATCTATGATCGCGTAACACAATCTTGTTTTCTGGTTCCGAGTGTCAAAATAAAAGTAATCGATAAACGTGCCGGAGGAGCAAAAGAACCGTTCGAGTTTGTTTCCCGAGGAGGTTTGAAAGATCTCGTTGACTACTTATCAAATGGAGAAAACGTCACCGAAATAATAACAATTTCCGGAATAGACACATTTACCGAAAGAGTGCCTGTTGATGGAAAAATGACCGACGTTGAACGTGAATGCAGTGTTGAAGCAGCGTTAAGGTGGGTTCGTTCCTACGAAACTACTCAAGAGTCTTTTGTGAATACCATCCCTACCAGTCAAGGCGGGACTCACGTTGCTGGTTTTGAAAGAGCTTTAACAAGGGCAGTAAACGACATCCTTCTTAAAGACACAAGAAAATTGGCAAAACTTGCAAAGGAAAACCAGCATCGAGCATCAAAAGACGATGTGGGTGAAGGTCTAGTTGCAACAATAAAAGTCACATTTCCAGAGCCACAGTTTCGAGGACAAACTAAACAAGAACTAGGGACACCGTCAGTAGAGAAAATCGTTTACAACATAATAAAACAAAACCTCACCGAATGGTTTGAAGGAAGCGGCCCAAAAACACACATAAATGCAGTACGAGACAAGATCGCTACTGCAATTATTAATCGTGTTAGCTCAAAACAGATGTTGGACAACAAACGACGTGCAGCAAGTTTGGGTTCAACCGGTATGCCCGACAAACTTGCCGATTGTCGAAATCATGGAGATGATTCAGAACTCATCATCGTTGAAGGAGACTCTGCCGCAGGGCCCGCAAAAGCTGGGCGCAACTCGGCCAACGTCGCCATTCTTCCATTACGTGGAAAAGTAGTAAATGCCAGAAAGGCCACGTTAAAACAGGTACTTGATAACGCTGAAGCGCAAGCATTATTTACTGCTGTTGGGGCGGGGTCAGGAAAAGACTTTGATATTGAAAAAATTCGATATGGAAGAATCGTTATTCTCTGTGACGCTGACGTGGATGGAAGCCATATCCGATGCTTACTCTTAACTCTCATTCACAAATACATGGGAGAAATGCTTACAGAAGGTCGTGTGTTTGCTGCTCAACCTCCCTTATTTACTTGCAAAGTTGGTGACACAATCCATCGTGCTTTTAGTGAAGAAGAGCGTGATGCTATGACCGCAGAATTAACTAAAGGAAAACGCAAAGTAGAGAATCTCCGATGGAACCGCTTCAAAGGGCTAGGAGAAATGAACGTAGAAGAATTAGCTGAATGTGCGTTAGACCCAGAAACTAGAATTTTGAGGAAATTAACCATGGAAGATGCTAAAGAAGCAAAAAAAGCTATCGAACTATTTGAGATTCTCATGGGTTCCGATGTGAGTAGGCGTCGTGAATACCTTGTTAAAAATAGTTCCTTACTTGACCCATCTGTTTTGGATTTCTAATGGCCTCTTTGCCAAAGTTTTTTTCAATCTCTGCCGCAAGCACTTACAAACAATGTCCGCGTAAATGGAAACACCGTTATATAGACAAACTTCCAGATCCTCCTGGAGAAGCTGCTTTGGTTGGAACTTTCGCTCATCATGTTTTAGAAATTCTCTGCGAAAAAGAACCGGAGGAAAGAACCACTGATGAAGCAAAAAAAATAGCGCGGGAAGCCTGGCCTGAAACTGCGAGCAATAAAGACTTTCAAAGTTTAGATCTCAGTGAAGCAGAAGAAAAAGAATTCCGATGGAAAGCCTGGGCAGCTATAGATGGCCTCTGGAAATTAGAAAATCCTGCTGAAATAGATGTTCTCTCAACAGAAAAACGCATATCTGTAAATCTGGCTGAAGTTCCTTTCTATGGCATCATTGATCGTCTTGATCAATCAAGTGTAGGAACGATAGTCACAGACTATAAAACCGGTAAACCTCCAAAACCTGCATATCGAGATAAAGCTCTTGATCAAATCATTCTCTATGCCGCTGCTGTTCAATCAGAAACTGGCGAACTTCCTGCAAAGGGGAGACTTTTGTATCTGGGAAAAGAGTCTTTAGAAATTGAGGTTGACATTAATCAAGAGTTGATTTCTAACAGCACTGATCAATTTGCTGACACGTGGGGTGCTCTCGCAAAAGACTGTGATGCAGAAAATTTTGATACCGGTACTGGTCCGCTTTGCGGCTGGTGCCCCTATGCAGGGATCTGTGAAGATGGTCAGAAAGAAATAAGAAAAAGACTTGGGGCTGGAAGAATGCGACCTGATGCTCCCGCACTACAACTCATTTAGCTACTGTCTTCTTTTCCTTCGAACTAAAAGAAAAATCACCGCTACTACTGCAGCAAACGCTCCAATTCGATATAAACGGTCAACTCTTTCATCAGTCATTTCAACAGGAGGAGTTTCAAATGGTTGAACAGGGATCTCAGATCCTTGGATTGGAACATCCGAAACAGCGCTTTGACTATCAGTTGATGGGTCCTCCTCGCTGAGAGAAGGGTTCTCCAACAGAGTGTCAACAGGGCTGATGTCTGGAGGTCCGTTTCTTTTTCTCTGCGATTGAGGATTGTAATTA
This sequence comes from Acidimicrobiales bacterium, assembly GCA_029245675.1. GTDB lineage: Bacteria > Actinomycetota > Acidimicrobiia > Acidimicrobiales > MedAcidi-G1 > MedAcidi-G2B. The sequence continues at coordinate 51,256 of JAQWOV010000005.1, forward strand.
CTCACGATGATCTCCATTTAAGACATAATCAAGAACCACGTCGAATTCTACCGCTGCTTCAACTGCTCCCGGTCGTTTACCTAAACCGTGAATTGGCATTGACTGCGCTGAAGCCTCTGATACGGCAGCTCGTTGATGGATGGGCGGTAAACATTTTCCAGGGTAAGCGTCCTGGAGTTGTTCATGCCAATAGCGTGCATCACGAGTTCGCGCTAGACGATTAATAGCTATTCCGACTAACTTCGGTTCTGCTTCAATTCGACGAGTCTGTATGCGCTCTATCGTTTGTAGCATGCGAGCCACCCCATCTACTGCCCATGCCCCTGGCTCTGTTACTAAAAGAACGCTATCAGAAGCAAAAAGGCCATTGATTGTGAGTAATCCAAGCGAAGGTGGACAATCAATGATCGTCAGAGGAAAATTTGAAGCATGCTGGATGTCAAAAGCAGAACTCAAACGTTCTTGTGCCCCTAGCGGATCCGTCGCTAACTGAGGTTCACGTACGGACAATGCGGGAGAAGAAGCTGCAACAGAGGGAACCTTGCCACATTCTTCAGGCCACCCGGACTCTTCAATTGTCTGTTTGATACCACCGGGATGGTCAGCAGCAAGCACTGTGTCAATCCCACGAGTAGGTTCAAAAAGGCCGAGCCCTGTAGTGGCGTTTCCTTGAGGGTCCAGATCTATGACGAGAGTCTTGATCCCTTTGCTCGCGGCAGAAGAAGCCAATCCGAGAGCGACAGTAGTTTTACCTACCCCCCCTTTTTGATTAACTATGGCAACTGTTGTCACCCTGCCAAACTAACTCAAACTTGGGCACAAGGAAGTACTTTTAGTCGGATCTCTTCTTTATGGCTTGAATCAATGAAGTGACTCACCTTAGGTCTTGAAACGATCTACGCTCGTTATATGCGGCAACTTTCTCTAACTACTATCGCGACTTTGGCTCTAGTTATCGCTGTTTTTGCTTCGACCGCAGTGGGAGCTCAAACATTTCTTGAGCGAATAGACGAGGAAGAAGAATCTATCGTTGCCTTTGAATCTGAAATACAGAATCTAGAAGAATTAATTAGCGGTTATGAAAAGCAGCTTAATGATATTGCTGATCTGGTTGCAGAAACAGAAACTCGAATAGCAATTGAAGAAGAAATACTTTCTCTTCTCCCTATTTACACAGAACTTATGGCTGACGACTTAATAGATCATTATGTATCTCTAGAGGAGCCAACAGCAGTTCGACATGCAATGGCAATTGATGCCTATGTAAGAAACGATGAGCACATAAACGCTGTTCTGACTCAATCAATTCAACTCTCAGAAGAAGCTCTTGAACAAATACGGGCAAGACTTTTATATGAGTCAATTATCAGCGACGCTAACGATCAGTTGCTAGAGATATACGACGAACTCCGGCAACTTGGTACCGAAATAGATTCTCTTTTTGAGAGAAAAGCTCAGTCCACTGAGCGTCGAACTCTTGCTGCGGAAGATCGGTCCGAGGCTATGTCAGTTATTCCAGGTATTGAAGAGCAAATTGATTCAAGTACATCGACAATAAACACTATTAGAGGAAGCATTGTTAAAGCCGAATTAGAAATTGATCGATTGAGAGAACTCCTCGTAGCGATGCGGTGGACCGCTTTGTTTGGTGAAGACATCATTCGTCCTGCATTGGCATTCAAAATTGACAATGTAAGTGCAGCTAGACCTCAGTCTGGAATCAACCAAGCAGACGTGGTCTACGAAGAAGTTGTAGAGGCCGGGCTTACTAGACTTGTAGCAATCTTTCAGACAGAAAGCCCTAGTGTGGTAGGGCCTATTCGTTCTGCTCGCAGTTCCGACCCAATACTCCTCATTGGTTTTGACCGCCCTCTGTTTGCTTATTCTGGGGCAAACAGCATCACTCAAAGTCTTGTTAATGCTGCTGATGTTGAACGCGTCGGCTATAGAGAACTCCCTTCTGCTTACTGGCGATCTGAAACCCGTCGTTCTCCCCACAATCTATATGCATCTGCGAGCCAACTTTGGGCCCTCAACCCACAGCCTGAGCGAACTGAACTACCACCAGCCCCTTTTGAATTCAGAGGTTCTGAAGAGCCCTTACACCCTTCTGCAATTCCGGCTGAGAAAGTAGACATTGATTTCGGGTGGACCGAAGTGGAATATAAATGGAATGGTTCAGGGTGGGCTCGCCGTCAAGGCGGATCAGCACATACTGACTCAAGTGGAGTGCGCGTTGCACCAGCCAATGTGATTGTTCAATTTGTGACTTACGGAACTAGTCCTGCTGCTGAAACTTCTCCTGAGGCTGAAACTATTGGAACCGGCATTGCCTGGATATTTACAGATGGGCATTTAATCATTGGCGAATGGGAACGAACAGACCCTGACCTTCCAGCTATTTATCACGTTGACGAAGAAGAGATTCGTATGACTCCCGGCCGTACTTGGGTTGCATTAGCAAAAAGAGAAACTGCCATTTGGGAATAAAAATAAACTCAATTCTAAAATTTGAGAAGTTCTTCAGCTGGGGCAACACCGTCTGTTGTAACTGTAAGTATTTCGACTCCTTCTTCAGTGACCAATAGAGTGTGCTCAAACTGTGCGGTTCGGCTTCCATCTCTCGTGACCGCTGTCCAGTCGTCATCCCACATTTCACAAGCAGGGTTTCCTAAAGTCAGCATTGGCTCAATAGTGAAAGTCATCCCTGGAACTATGACCGTGCTGTCATAGGGGTCGTAATAGTGCTTTATTTGAAGGCCTGAATGAAATTCAGTGCCTATTCCATGACCAATGAACTCCCTAACTACCCCTAAATTATGTTGTCGCGCATGATTTTCTATCGCTCGTCCAATAACGTTTATCGGCTCTCCGGGTTTTACTGAATCCATACCGGCATAAAGTGCGGTTCGGGTTTCGAGCACCAAACGTTTTGACTCTTCATCTACTTCGCCGACGAAAAACATAACTGATGTATCACCATGGACTCCCCCCTTATAAAGAGTCACATCTATATTTACGATGTCGCCATTAGCTAACGGCCTACTATCAGGAATCCCATGGCAAACTACTTCATTTACAGAAGTGCAAACAGATTTAGGGTAACCACGATAATTTAATGGACTTGGGTAAGCATCTCTCGCAAGGATTGCTTCATGAACTATCTGATCAATTTTGTCAGTTGTAACTCCTGGCTGAACATGAGGTCCAACTTCAAGGAGGACTTCTGCCGCAGCGTTGCCAGCCAATCTCATTTTCTGGGCCTCTTCTTCAGTGCGAACGTTTGAAGATACTGCTGGCCCAGGGTTACCAGTCATCGCATAGGGGGGCCTATTTATAGAAATAGGCACTGTGCGCATTGGACTCAACATTCCTGGCCTTACAGGCGGCAGCGAGGCTTGGACTGTTGCAAGTTTTTTACGTTTACGTTTTGCCACATTAAAAAGACTATCCGGACTTATCTTGAAGAATTCAAGCACTACGATAACTTATGGAGTTAAAAATTTTGAAAGGACGATCATCATGGCTGCCGGTGGCGACAAAAAAGCGATACTTGCTGCATTTATAGCAAATGCCGGTATTTCAGTTGCAAAATTCATTGGGTTTATTTTTACTCACTCTTCAGCGTTGTTAGCCGAAAGTGTTCACTCAGTTGCAGATGCTTCCAACCAGCTGCTTCTCCTCATGGGCGTTCAACGCTCAAACCGCCCTGCTAGCGAAAAACATCCATTCGGTTACGGGCGTGAACGCTATTTTTGGTCATTTGTTGTAGCGGTCGTACTTTTTACCGCTGGAGCAGTCTTTGCTCTCTACGAGGGAATAGAGAAGCTTCTACACCCCGAGCCAATAAGCCACTATCAGTGGGCTATCGGCATCCTAGTTTTTGGTTTGATTTTGGAAGGATTTTCTTTACGGACTGCCATTGTGGAAGCAAATAAGCAAAGAAATGATCAGACTTGGAGAGAGTACATAACAAAATCTAAAAAACCTGAACTGCCTGTAGTGGTCCTTGAAGATACTGGGGCCATGCTTGGTTTGGCTTTTGCCTTGATTGCCGTAGTCCTGAGCAAAGTGACTGGCGATCCAATTTGGGATGGAATAGGTACGGTAAGTATTGGTGTCCTACTTGCCATAATTGCCATTGTTTTAGCTAAAGAAATGTACAGCCTTCTTATCGGTGAAGGTGTTACTGAAAAGAATCGGTCACTTATTTATGAGGCAATGAACGACTCTGTTTCTGTTTCAAAGATTGAAAATTTACGAACACAACATCTTGGACCCGAACATATTTTGGTCGGAGCGCAAGTCGTTTTTGACCCATCTCTTTCTGTTGAAGAAGTTTGTTCCGCTATTGAAGAAATTGAGGTTCGTGTGAAAGCCGTAGTACCAGATGCGCATTCAATTTTTGTTGAACCAAAAAACTCGTAACAAATAAAAACAGTTAAGAAATTCAAAGTTGTTGGGCAAAGTTAAGAAATTCTTTCTTCAATGTGAAAGAATCAATTCCATGAACCTACGCAAACTTATTCTTATTTTTTCTATTCTCGCTTTAACCGCCACAAGTTGTTCTTCTGATGGAACCTCTGAAGGCAGTACCTATACCCAGGCTGCTGACGAGACGCCAACCACCACGGAAGCCCCAGCAGAAACAGCGGCCCCCGCCGAAACAGCGGCCCCCGCCGAAGATGAAAGTTCCGAAGAAGGCCGAGATGAACTGATCGCTTTGCTAACCATTGTGTTTGATTTAGAGACCGAGGAATTTGCTACATGCATGGTTGACGAAATGCATGCAGTATCTGGATATAGCTACGCATTACTTCTAGAAAGTACATTGTCAGAGGAAGACGAAGACGACTTAGACGAAATCGCCACAGAGGTAGCGAGCACATGTATGAGCAATTTGTCTCTAGAAGAAATTGACTTGTTTGGAGATGAATCCACGGTCCCCACATTGGAGATCTCCTCAGATCCAAATGCTCTTGGTGCAATTCTTGCAGTAGAGGAAATTGATTTTACTGATGAAACTATTGTTGGCTGGCTCGTAACCTACCGGTCCCAGTCTGTGAGCGGCGACCCGATTGAAGTAACCGGCACAATTGTCGCTCCGAACTCTGTAGCAACTGAGCCTCGGCCTGTGTTTTCTGTAGCGCATGGCACGACCGGTATGGCAGATATGTGTGCTCCTTCACTTGACTACGTCGGTGAAAATATTGATTTTGCTGGACGCAGTGCTTTAGTTCAACCGTTACTGGACGAAGGCTGGGTAGTGGTCGCTTCTGACTTTGAAGGAATGGGCGGACCCGGACTTCACCCCTACATTGTTGGTGCCAGTGAGGCGCAAGGAGTATTTGACATTGTAAGAGCAGCTCAAACTGCCCCCACTTTAGGAGCCGACGGACCTCTGATCGTATGGGGTCACTCTCAGGGAGGCCATGCGGCCATGCATGCTTCTCAACGTTGGCAAGACATAGCTCCTGAATTGAACCTTGTAGGTGTAGGAGCTGGAGCACCACCGAGTCAGTTCCCATTTCTTAAAGACTTTCTGATGAATGGCGCCTTTCAGGGCTATCTAATTATGGTTGCCGCCTCTTTCGCCGAAGTTTATGACGAGCTTTCTTTAGAGACGATCGTTGAGCCTGAGTACTTGCCTCTAGTTGAGGAATTAGAACTTGGCTGCACCGGACACATTTTCGATATCTTTAACCCGATACCTTATGAAGATCTGACTTCTGTTGACGATATTTTTGGTGATCCATCGTGGAATGCTCGCCTAGTCGAAAACGACTCGAATCAATTGCCAAATCAGACCCCACTCGTTATTCTCCATGGCGACCAAGATGAACAAATCCCCGCAGGCAGCAGCGGCCTTCTTTTAGATCAGATTTGCGCTCTTGAAGGGCATGAACATATTGAACGCATTCTCTATGAGGGGCACACTCATGGTAGTGCTCCGGGGGCTTACTGGGCAGATCTGCTGGCTTGGATGGATGCTCGAGTGTCTGAGGAACCAGTAAACCAAGAAAATGCTTGTTCAACAATCACCGTTCCTAATTCTGATGATCAAACAGATTAGATACTAAATCTTTTTGATTGAATCTGAGGAAAAGAGAACTCGTATAAGCACTATTGAAATCACCACTCCTATCAGTTGCATTAAAGCAAACATGGGAATATGAGTTGGAGATATTCCAGTGAACGTGTCAGAGAATGAACGGGCGATCGTCACTGCTGGGTTCGCAAAGCTTGTTGACGAAGTGAAGTAGTAAGCTCCTCCAATATATGCCCCTACTACATAAGGGATTTTTGAAGTACGGGAAGTGTGAAGAAGGCTAAAAATTACTAGCAGTAATCCGATTGTTGCTATGACTTCTCCAAGCCATAAATGGCTTCCACTGCGGCTTGTAGTGGACCAACTTACTGCAGATAAATCAAACATAAGATTTGCTAATACGGTCCCGGAGATTGCTCCTGTGGTTTGTGCAAGAAGTATTGGCAGAATTTCTTTGCGAGATCGATGTCCAAGTGCCCAAGCGGTGAGCGTCACTGCAGGATTAAAGTCAGCAGAGATTTTACTGAAGATAGAAATTATTGCGATTAAAACAGCTGCTGTTGCGGCCGCATTTTGGAGGAGAATCAGTCCTTCTTGTCCTTCAGAAAGCCTTTTCGCCATTATCCCGGAGCCCACGACGCCAATGAGTAGGAACATTGTTCCTAAACCTTCAGCTAAGAGAACTTTCTTCAAATCAAACATTTTAAATGGATCACTCTTCGGTGTTCATCAATCCATACACAATGGAATCCACTAATGCTTGCCATGAGGCTTCGATTATGTTTTCTGAAACTCCGATAGTTGTCCAGGTCTGTTCACCATTTGTTGTGTCCAACAAGACTCGAGTAATAGCGCCAGTTCCCTTGCTAGTTTCAAGTACTCGAACTTTGAAGTCTGTTAGTCGGAGTTTCCCTAAAGCTGGGTATCGAGTCTCTAAGGCTTCTCTTAAAGCAGCATCTAGCGCATTGACTGGACCATTTCCTTTACCTGATGCTTCAACTATTTCACCGTCTACGTCAATTGATACGTTCGCTTCAGTATCTACTTCTACTGCGACATCATTCCAGGCGCGACTACCGCTGCCAGATAAGTGTCCAACATTCACAGAAAATGATTGGAGTTGAAAGAAATCTTGTTCCCATCCGGTGGAAGCTCTGAGTAATAATTCCAACGATGCGTCGGCAGCTTCAAAGTGGTACCCGCGGTATTCAAGATCTTTTAATGTCTCTACCACCTCGTTGAGAGTTTCGCCGCCAATATCTAAACCTAGTTGTTGCGCTCTTAGTTCAATAGTTGATTTACCAGACATTTCCGAAACCAAAAATCGTGTTCCGTTTCCAACCAGATTTGGATCAATATGTTCATAAGCGTCTGGTCGTCGAGAAATAGCGCTTACATGGAGTCCTGCTTTGTGAGCAAAAGCCCCTGAACCGACATATGGCTGTTGTGGGTCAGATGAGAAATTAACTAGCTCGGCGACATGATGGGCTACAGAAGTAAGTTTTTCCATGCATTCGTCAGGAAGTGTTTTGACTCCTAGTTTTAAACTCAAGTTCGCGATAATCGGAACAAGGTCACAGTTCCCAACCCGCTCTCCATAACCATTGATTGTTCCTTGGACCTGTGTAGCTCCTGCCATGACCCCAGCCATTGCATTAGCTACCCCACATCCGGTGTCGTTATGTAGATGAACCCCAATGGGAGTTCCTAATTGACTTACTACTTCCGAGACAGTTTCTTCTATTTGAAATGGCAATGAACCACCATTGGTATCACAGAGAACTAGACAGTCGGCTCCTGCATCGGAAGCCCCTTCGAGAACACGAAGAGCAAACTCTGGATTTGCTTTATAGCCATCAAAGAAATGTTCAGCATCGAAGAAGACTTCTAAACCTTGATCCTTTAAAAATTTTATTGAATCTGCAACCATAGCGACCCCTTCATCTAAGGAGGTTCTAAGCGCTTCAGTGACGTGGTAGTCCCATGATTTACCTACGATGCAAACTGTAGAGGTCCCAGCGGAAACCAAGTTTGTCAAGGTTGGGTCGCTCTCTGCATTGCCGTTAACTCTTCTGGTGGATCCAAAAGCAACCAATCGTGACTGCTTAAGAGGTAATTCTTTTTGTGCTCTCTCGAAAAACTCTACGTCTTTGGGATTAGCCCCTGGCCAGCCACCTTCGATGTAATGAACACCCAAGTTGTCTAATTGCTCAGCAATTCGTAATTTGTCGTCAACTGTTAAGGAAATTCCTTCCAATTGAGCGCCATCGCGTAGCGTGGTGTCGTAAATTTCTACCGTTTTGGGAAGTGTCTTTGAGTTAAGGATTGACATACTCATTCCAAGATTCGTACTCGGGACGCTTTCCATGTACGACGTCAAAATAAACTTCTTGAATTGCTTTAGTTACGGGACCGGGATCACCAATTTCTCGATCGTCTACAGATCTGATAGGAACAATTTCAGCTGCTGTTCCAGAAAGAAACGCCTCTTCAGCGATATATAGATCGCTGCGGAGAATGTTTCCTTGAATGTACGGAATATCAAGATCTTCAGCGATTTTCCTAACAGTCTTTTGGGTTATGCCTTCAAGTGCTCCTGCCGATGAAGGAGGAGTTATGATCTTGCCTTCACGTACGATAAATAGATTCTCTCCGGTGCACTCTGAAACATACCCTTGAGGAGAAAGAAGAATGGCTTCTTCATATCCCGCTTTTATTGCCTGGACTTTAGCCATTTGAGAATTTACATAATGCCCAACGCCTTTAGCTGCTGGTGGCATGGCATTTGGATCATGACGCTGCCAAGAAGAGACCATAAGCCGGACTCCCTTTTTTAGGCTTTCTTCTCCGAGATAAGCGCCCCATGGCCAACAAGAAATAGATACATCAACCTTGCAATCAAGTGGATTAAGCCCCATCTCTCCATAACCGAGATAAACAAGCGGCCGTATGTAGCAGGAAGAAAATCCATTGACTCTTACTGTGTCAAGAACACCCTCCACTAGCTGATCTACCGTCCAAGGGATGTCTATGAAAAGAATCTTTGCTGACTGGAATAGTCGTTCTATATGAGGGCGCAGCTGGAAGACTGCTGGTCCTTTATCTGTTTCATAGGCTCGAATTCCTTCGAATACGCCGTTTCCGTAATGCAGAGTGTGTGTCAGAACATGGACAGTAGCGTCATCCCAGTCAACGAGATCCCCATTCATCCAAATTTTTTCTGCTGTCTCTAATGCCATTTCAATTTCCTTATTTTTATTTGACTGTTATGGGTTAACTAACCCGCTCCGCTATTGCGTCTCCAATAGCTATAGTTCCTTGAACTTGAACTTCTGGATCAGTACAGACTTCTTTTATGCGATTAGCCGCCTCGTTTTCGCCTAAAAAGTCAAGCATCATCGCTCCTGAAAGGATAGCGGCCGTTGGGTTAGCAACGCCTTGACCTGCGATATCTGGGGCTGATCCATGTACTGGTTCAAACATTGATGGTCCTGTACGAGATGGATTCAAATTCGCTGATGCTGCCATACCTATTCCTCCAGATACGGCTCCACCAAGATCTGTCAGAATGTCTCCGAATAAGTTGTCAGTAACTATTACGTCATATTGATCCGGAGATTGAACAAAATAGATACATGCTGCATCTACGTGGTTGTAGGCAGTTTCTACTTCCGGGTATTCCTCTGCAACTTCGTTAAATGTTCGTTCCCAGAGATCTCCAGCAAAAGTTAAAACATTTGTTTTATGCACAAGAGTCAAATGGCCGCGACGACTAGCTGCAAGGTCGAATGCAAAGCGGATGCAACGTTCAACTCCCATGCGGGTGTTTACGGATCCTTGTGTGGCGATTTCATTTGCAGTTCCTTGCCGTAAAGCTCCTCCTTCGCCTGCGTAAGATCCTTCGGTATTTTCTCGTACTACCGAGAAATCAATATTTTTTTCTGCATAGGTGAAAGGGCGCAAATTCACATATAGATCAAGAGCAAATCGCATCTTAAGCAAAAGGCCTCTCTCGATTAATCCTGGTGGGACTTCAGGTGTACCTACAGCACCCAGATATAGGGCATCTAAATCGCGCCATTCTTCAATCATCTCATCAGGAAGAACTGTTCCGTCGCGCCCATATCGGGCTCCGCCTAGGTCATACGTGACCGTTTCTAAGTTGACACCGGTCGCGCTAATAACTTTCAGACCCTCAGCGATAACCTCCGGTCCGATACCATCGCCACCAATGATGCCAATACGATGTGCCACGTAATTGCTCCTTGCCTTTCAACTTATATAAACGTCTTATTTAAATAAAAAACCGTCCACGTTAAGTGGACGGTTAAAGCGCACGTTAAACAACGTGCGCTAAAAAATTTGGATCACTGAAAGTAATCTGTCCATCACGTTGAGTGTAGCAAACTGCTAATAACACTAGTCAAATAAGTTAAATTGGTGCCCAATAAGGTGGCGAATTCAGTTCCTACGGATACGATCTCGCCAAATGTCAAAAATGCAACAACTCTCACAAAATGCTTATGACCGCCTCGTCGCGGAATTAACTGATCTAACAACTCGCGGAAGAATTGATATTGCGCGAAAGATTGAAGCTGCACGTGAACTAGGCGACCTTTCAGAGAATGGCGACTATCACGCCGCTAAAGAGGAAAAAGGCAAAATGGAAGGACGCATTATGCATATAGAAAGCGTTCTAGAAGACTGCGAAATAATTGAAGAAATTGACGTTCAAACCGATGTCGTCTCTCCCGGGGTAACTGTTTCTATATTGTACGAAGGTGACGAGACCCCTGAATTGTTGCTCGTTGGATCCATTGAAGAAAAACGAGATGACATTGACGTCGTCTCCCCTGGCTCACCATTAGGAGAAGCTCTTCTTGGAGGCAAGGCCGGTGACATTGTTTCCTTTGAAGCGCCTCATGGAGTTCTTAAAGTCGAGATATTGAGTATTGGGAGCTAAACGCTTGCCTCTTCATCATTTTCATGAGATTTAAACCGCTTTGGTGGAAAATTCTTGTGCTCGTTGGTGGCATTCTTATTGCTACCGCGCTCTTCCTTTCCGCAGAGAGTTCTCCTAAAAATTTTCAAGAAGATCCCTCTATATCCGGAGTTATTGAAGAATAGATAATTCAGCTACGTCGATCACACGTATTACCGGACCACATCGCGAGAACAACACCTATGTCAGATGTAGCATTCGTTAATCCGTTTATTCCGTCATCTTGTAAAATATTGACGAAATTGAAGTTGAAATATCCTGTTAAGTCTCCATCTATTGCTGTCTCTATCGCAAACACTGTAGAGGCATCACGCATTTCGGCGACGGTCGATCCGATTCCAATGCGTTCAATAGTCCAAATAGATGAATCGATTGCCCACGCACCAGAAACAAACCACTGACCAAAAACCGCGTCAACGCCAGGTGTTCCATCTGCAATGTCTTCATCGACCATCACGACTTCTAAATCGCCGTAAATGATCCTTCTCACGTTAAGAGTTGTACATAAAGGATCCTCAATCCATCCGGTATCGGAGTCTGAAGGTCCGATCTTTCCATCTAGTTCCGACAGGACTTCATCGGCTGGGTCATCAAATGAAAGCAAGTTTGGTTCCATCATCCCATCTAGCAGAATCCCGACAGAAGATATTGTCACCATGCCAAGTGGCGGGATTGTCGTAGTCGTCGTCGTCGTAGTCGTCGTGGTTGATGTAGTTGATGTAGTTGATGTAGTTGATGTAGTTGATGTAGTTGGATCTTCCTCAATCAGTTCAGTAGTAGACGGTGGAACCGTCGTAGTTGTTGAAGTAGTCGTCACTATCAGATCCTCAGCAAGAGGAGCCTCTTCATCATTTTGCATTTGGTTGAGAACCACGTATCCAATAACAGCAGCAACCCCAACAAAAAGAAGAAGAAGAACGATTAATAGTCGTGGAGTTTTTGACCGTTTCTTGGTCCGCACTGGTTCACCTTCTTCAAACACGGACCGTGTCCCATCAGCAATAACGCTTGGGGCCGGCTGCAACGTTGAAGAAGTTAAAGATTCCGTTTGTCCGAGATCCTCACGAGTTACTCGGGGTATTGGACCAGATGGAGAATCTCCATGTCGTCTCCAAAGCAACCCGCCTATAACTCCAGAAAGATCAGGATCTACATCTTGAGGCCCATGTGCTGCCATCGCAGACCAAGCTTTTGTTTCGCTAACAAATTCCACTTGCCCTATGAGTGCTCGTGATGCTGCCGCTATATAGGTTTCTTCTTCAGGCCCACCAGCGGTTAAGACCACTAGAACTTGATCCGGTGTTCTATCAAGAACCTGAACAGACTTTGTATAAACCTCAGTTAAGAGTCTGGCCAGAAGGACTTCTGAGGTAGAAACTCTTCCTCCTTGTGACAAAACATTTTCTTCAATCAGGCTGCCTATTGGATCATCAACTACACCCAACGGATCATGGTCAACTTGCTTTTCCGCTTCATCCCCAATGAATACAGAGTCATCTAAACCAAGATGTATTGCCATTGGCATTCCGGCTTGATTGCCGCCAAGTGCTATCAAATCCAGACGGCCATCACTATCTACTGCTGCATGTATAGTAGTCGGGTCAAAATGAATTGCGAGAGTGGTGGTCATGTATTTGAAAGCCTTTAAAAACTCTTTGCCCTTAGACCCTAGAGGTTTCTCATTAAATTGAGTACTCACTAAAGATATCGAATCTTATTGACTATCGGTAGTAAATATGGGTTCTAATCTGGCATCATTCATAGTGATGGATCTTCGCCAATTAAATCTTTTACTAGCCGTAGCAGAACACCATAGTTTTTCTGGTGCTGCTCGTGCATTGCATACCGTGCAATCAAACGTATCTACTCATGTAGCAAGGCTAGAACATGAACTGAAGACAGTTTTGATTGATCGGAGAACTATGGCTCCAACCGCCGAAGGCGAAGCAGTTATAGAACGAGCGCAACGTATCCGAAGTGAATTAAGAGCCATAACTGACGATATTTCCTCTATGAAAAATGAGGTGGCTGGCTCAGTAAACATTGGATGCATCGGGACAGTGGCTAGATGGATAGCAAATCCTTTACTAAACCAACTCAACAACGACTACCCAGCTCTTCGACCAATCATCACTGACGATGTGACAAGTTCGCTAACCCCTAAATTGATCACCGGAGAACTTGACATAGCTATAGTCAACTCACCCATTAGTTCATCTGGGATCGACACCCTGCCACTTTTTGAAGAAGAATACGTAATTATTGCTTCTAAGAATCATCCACTATCTAAAAAAAATGCAATAAAACTTCAAGACCTATCTGATTTAGAAATAATGCTGACGCCTCCCGGGACCGCAATTCGAGACAACATTGATCAAGAAGCCGCTGCAGCAGGTATCTCCTTACTACCTATAGCAGAAATCACCGGATTAAGACTTTTAGCCTCATTAGCCATAGAGGGTGAGATTCCTGCACTTTTACCAGCAAGCGCTGCTTCTGGACATCCAAAAGGTGACTGGATAGTAGTTCCGGTAGAAGGTTTATCTAAACGTAAAGTTGACCTAGCATTCAACCATCGCATGACGCCATCAACACCCGTGCGTTTAACAATTGAAGTACTCACTCAAATAGTTTCCGAAAATGCCCCCAACCAACCCGGCATTCGTGTAACGCTTGACTAATGGAACCAAATCATTCATCGAATCCAGTAGCACTAAGAGCCGGAACAAACAGCAATGTGTCTTTCAGCCTCTCAACGATCGGTGAACGTAAAGTTATTGAAATTCAAACCGGCGGAGAAAAACTCGGCGCCCTCCTACCAATTGATGGAGAAAATTTAGCCGAAGCAGCGCGAACGGCATACCGGCAACGGTTGCCGCTCATTTGCTATATCAGTTCTAGCGGCGCTGACATTTCTGAAGGCGTTAGCGCTATCCATAGCTGGGGAACCGCTGCAAAAGAATTTGTTAACTGTTCAGGAGTTGTGCCAATAATTTTCTGTGTAACTGGACCTGCAGTTTCCGGCCCAGCTCTACTCTTAGGGCTTGCGGATCTCGTCATTATGGTAGATGAATCGTATGCCTTTGTGAGCGGCCCAAATATGGTTCAACAATACACGGGAGAAGATTTGTCCACTGAAGGACTAGGCGGTGCTTTGATGCATGCAAACACTTCAGGAGTCGCACATTTTGTTGTCCCGGATACTGAATCAGCGGACAACCTTGTCGCTGAGATTTTGACTTACGTTCCTGACAACAATGATGAATTGCCCATAGTTATTCCATGTAACGACTCTCCTGTTAGAGAACTCCCAGATATAGGTGCAATTATTCCGGAGTCTGCGACGGGAAGCTACGACGTTAGAGAAGTCATCGAAAGCTTTACTGATGATGGGTACTTCCTTGAACTTCGGGCCGAATTTGCATCAAATCTCGTAACTGGTTTCGGACATTTGAATGGGCGCCCTATTGGATTAGTCGCTAATCAACCACAATCTGTTGCAGGAACATTAGATATCCCAGCTTCGCAAAAGGGAGGAAGATTTGTTGCTTTCTGCGATGCGTTCAATCTTCCAATCATCACCCTGGTTGACACATCGGGCTTTTACCCGGGTAAAGATCTTGAGTGGAAAGGAATGATCCGTTATGGGGCTCAAATGGCATTCGCATACGCACGAGCAACTACACCACGTGTATGTGTGACCCTTAGGAAATCTTACGGAGGGGCCTACATAGTTATGGACTCTCGCTATATGGGCAACGACGTCATGCTTGCTTGGCCAACAGCTGAGATAGCGGTTATGGGTGCTAAGGGTGCTGTTGAAATTCTTCACCGTGAAGCGAACGAAAAAGAACGAGAAGAATTGATTAGTAACTATGAAGACCGCTTACTAAATCCTTATATCGCTGCAGAACGCGGAACTGTAGATCGAGTAATCGATCCCGCCCATACTCGAATAGAACTAATTAAAGCCCTTGATATGTTGACTGGTAAGCGCGAAAAACTTCCTCGACGAAAGCACGACAACACCCCCCTTTAAAGTTGCTGAAGAACTTCAAGGATCTTTTTGATTTTTGACGCAAAAAATAAAAATCGGCATTTTTATCTTTTTTTGACTTCTTATTATTTTTTGAAGTGGCATACAGTGAAAAAAGTAGTATTCGTTGGTTAAATGACTAAGTAGCAAAGTTATTTTTGATTAAGAAAGGTTGCTAGTGCCAGAATCCATCACAGTTACTGATAATCGCACTGGCGAATCAGTTGAAATTCCTATCGAAAATAATGGAGTTGACGCCAAAGCTTGGAGTAGTTTGCTTCCCGGCATTTGGTTTAACGATCCTTCTTTTGGAGTAACAGCCGGAGCGGAAAGTGGTATCACCGAATTAGACGGTGGAGCCGGAATCCTTCGGTACCGCGGTTACCCAATAGAGCAAGTAGCTACTTCCCTTAGTTTTCTTGAAGTAACACATCTGCTTCTTTTCAACCAGCTCCCTACCGAAGAAGAACTTCAATCCTTCGCAGATGAAATAGCTGAACATGCAGCAATCCATGAGAACTTTCATAAACGTATCCTTGAAGGTTTTCGAGACGATGCCCATGCAATGGGTGTTCTTGTCTCAAGCATCGCAGCTCTTTCAACTTTCTTTCCAGAAAGCAAGGACATCGAAAATCCTGACATCAGACGAGCTCAAATGATTCGACTCATCGCAAAGATGCCTACCTTGGCTGCAAGCGCATACAGAAAAAATGTAGGAGCGCCTTACGTCCAACCTGATCCTGATCTTGACTACACCGGAAATTTCCTCACCATGATGTTCTGCCATCCAGATGGAAGTTACGATATTGATCCGGTTTTACGAAATGCTCTTGACCTGTTGTTCGTTCTTCATGCCGACCACGAACAGAACTGTTCTACTACTACAGCGAGAGCAGTTGGGAGCGCTCACGCCGACCCATATGTAACGATTGCTTCCGCCGCTTCGGCTCTTTATGGGCCTCGTCATGGTGGCGCTAACGAAGCTGTTCTGAGAATGCTTGAAGAGATTGGAACATACGATCAAGTAGATGACTTCATTGCTTCTGTGAAGTCTGGCGAAGGGCGCTTGATGGGGTTCGGCCATCGAGTGTATAAAAATTATGACCCCCGCGCAGTAATTGTGAAAGAAACAGCTCACCGAGTATTTGAAGTGACAGGCAAGAATCCTCTGTTAGATATCGCTTTGAAACTTGAAGAAGTTGCACTAGGAGATCCTTACTTTATAGATCGCAGCCTTTATCCAAATGTTGATTTTTATTCAGGTTTGATTTACCAGTCAATGGGATTCCCTGTTGAAATGTTTACCGTTCTCTTCGCCATAGGTCGCACTCCAGGCTGGTTGGCGCACTGGGACGAAATGCTGCAACAGGATTCTCGTATTGCTCGACCACGCCAGATTTATACCGGGCCTGCAGAACGAGATCTTCCAAACCGTTAGTTGAACTAATTCAATTCAACTTGAGGAGTTCTTCATCGAATAATGCATGATGGACGGTATGAATGAATTGATAGATGCCGCTAACTCCGTCTTTGATGATGTAGTAGCGTTCCGTAGAGATCTACATCAACATCCAGAATTGGGTCTAGACAATCCTCGTACACAAGAAAAAATTCTTGACGCGTTGAAAGACTTGCCGGTAGAAATCCACACGGGAGAAGGATTAACTTCAGTAGTCGCAGATTTAGATGGGACTGAAGACGGCCCAACTGTACTTTTACGGGCAGATACCGATGCTCTTCCAATGACTGAGGACTCTGATGAGCCTTTTTGTTCTTTAGATCCGGGTAAAGCCCATGCTTGCGGCCATGATGCTCATACCGCAATGCTTATTGGCGCGGCACGTTTACTTTCAGAGAGACGCGACGAGTTCTCCGGACGAGTACGCTTCATGTTTCAACCTGGCGAAGAAGGAGCTTTTGGTGCTCCAATGATGGTCAAAGAAGGCGTACTTGAAGAAGTGAATCGCGCTTTTGCTATTCACATAACTCCAAATATTCCTAATGGTTACGCGGCTTGTCGCCCTGGCCCTTTTATGGCCTCTACAGACACTCTGCGAGTTACGGTTACTGGAAAAGGTGGACATGCTTCAACTCCTTATCTTTGTACCGATCCGATACCAGCGATGGCGACCATGATCACTTCTCTTCAGATCGCGGTTACTCGTGAAATTAATACTTTTGACCCTGCTTTGATAAGTGTCACTCACGTAGAAGGAGGCACTACTACGAATGTCATACCGGAAGCTGTTTTCTTTGAAGGAACTATTCGATGTGTGTCTGAGAAGACGAGAGAAAAAGTACGTGATTCGATTAGGCGGGTATGCACACAAATTGCTTTAGCGCATGAGTGTGAAGCTTCGGTAACTCTAGAAGAGGGATATCCGGTGACCGTCAATCATGCCGATCAGTCAGATTTTTTTGGAAAGGTTTGTGAACAGACTCTTGGAGAAGGAAAATTTTTGACTATGCCTGCTCCAGTTATGGGAGGAGAAGATTTCTCCTACATTCTTCAGCAGGTTCCTGGGGTGATGGCCTTTTTAGGTGTTTGCCCCGAAGATATAAAAGACAGCCTTCAGGCTGCGCCCTGCCATTCGAATCGCATGCGTCTGAACGAAGACGCCATGGTTAACGGAATAGCTTTACATGTTGGAATGGTTTTAAATGGCTGAAGATAACCCTTTTGAGAATTTTGAGGTTCCTCCCTTTAACGAGTTGATGTCTTTAGAGCCGCATGGACCTGACGTGTACGTGGGGACAAGTCCTCATTATCCGTGGGGCCGTGTTTATGGAGGTCAAGTGGTAGCGCAGGCTCTTCGCGCCGCTTCTTTAACCGTTGATGAGAGATACCATCCGCACTCTTTGCATTCCTATTTCATACGAGGTGGAACTAGCGACGAACCTATTCGTTATGAAGTCGACCGAATTAGAAATGGACGCTCCTTCGTTACCCGGCGAGTGGTGGCTCGACAATCTGATGGAGCGATCTTTAATCTTTCTTGCTCTTTTCAAATAGACGAAGACCAAGTTGATGTACAAGAGTCTCAACTTTTAGATGACGTAGGTGATCCTGGAAGCGGAGACTCAGATGACTGGGGATTCATGAACCAACGCATCGCCCTACAAGAAAAAGGACGTACTGCTACTTGGATGAAAGTTACCGACACCATTGGAGATAGTCGAATTCTCCAAGCCTGCGGCTTAGCATTTGCTTCCGACGAAATGCCAATGAGCACCATCAGACGTTCACATCCGTTGCTAGAAGGAGTTGAGCGAGGAGATCCTGCCTACTACGAGACGTTTATCGGAGCCAGCCTTGATCATGCCATCTGGTTTCATCGCCAAGCCCCAGCTGACGACTGGTTACTTTATGACTTTCGTTCACATGGGTTAACTGGTGGTCGGGGTCTTTCCACTGGTGAAATCTTTACCCCGGATGGCCTTCATGTGGCCACCGTGGTACAAGAAGGACTCTTTAGGCAACGAACACGATAGATGATTAAAATTCTTAAATGATGCTCAACAATATGAACAATGTTCAACAGGTAGCTAACTCATGTTTTTAAAACGAATCGGATTAGCCCTTCTTGTAATAGTGACTTTCACTTCAATTATCAGTCTTATTAACTACATTGCAGAAGCCGCCGATAAAGGGTCCGACACCCCTCTGGACCCCAACTGCGTTACTGGCTGTGCCGACTATTCAAGTCAAGTCACAAGCGGAATTGTGACCTGCTTCATCGTTGCAGCCATATGGATTTGGATTTTCCGTCGTAGAAGAAAAAACCGGTCTTCTACGGAGACGTTTTCTAGTGAACAAGAATCAACATCAGGAAATGAGCGTCAAGAAAAGAGATCGTCAAGATCAAGAAAAGAACCTTTTGATGGCTCCGGGAATGACCCTTTTGGATCTGATGACGAACAAGGTTCAGTATTCTCTTAACCAGTAACCAGCATCTATACCAACAATAACGGACGTAACGTTCAGAATTGAACTAAGTTAATTATTGGAAAGACAGGAGTAACTATGAACGACCCCACAGAAACAAGATCCTTCTCTTGTGTGAAATGTCATGGCACTGAACACACAACCGGAGAGATACGAACCACCGGTTCTGGAATAAGTAGATACTTGAATCTACAAAATCAAAAATTTGGTGTTATCAGTTGTACCAGTTGCGGCTATTCGGAGATGTATCGCCTGGACGGCAAAGGCGGCCTCGGTACGTTCTTCGATATTCTCACCAACTAGAAAAACTATTCCAAAATCGGTGAGTCAAACGACACATGTGTTGTCGGTCACCACACCCATTAATTCTCTTTTTTTGATGCCACAATATAAGGTACTAATTTCAGGAGTTTTAATGATTTGTAAAGATAAACCCGTCGCTTTAAACGAAGTGAAAATATTCTCTAACCTCTCTAAACAAGATTTGCGGTCAGTTGATCGTCTAACGACCACAGTCAATGTTAAAGCCGGTCATCATCTTGCTCGTGAAGGCGAACACGGACGAGAATTTATGATCATTAGAAAAGGTGAAGCGACCGTTAATCGTGACGGAGAAAAACTAACCCAGCTAAAAAAGGGTGACTTCATAGGTGAAACTAGCGTGATTGCCGGCACCCCTCGCACTGCTACCGTTGTCGCTGATACAGACATGATCATTGACACTATGAATCGTCAAGAATTCTCTATTCTCCTTGACAAAGTGCCACAATTAGCGCGCAAGGTACTGACATGCACTGTCCAACGAATGCATCAAACGAAAAACTTTTAATCTAAAAACCTGCCTCCCTCCTTTTTTAGAAAACTAGAGATAAGTTTTCACTATGACTGATAAGCCACGCATCATCCTTGACTGCGATCCAGGCATTGACGATGCCTTCGCTATCGTTACCGCTTCACGATGGGCAGAAATAGTTGCCATCACTACAGTCTCAGGAAACGTCTCTTTAAATAAAACTACGGCAAATGCTTTACGTCTCAGATCTCTAATTGATTCAAATTTTCCCATTCATGCTGGCGCCCATGAACCTCTTGAAACTGCCCCTCTTTCAGCCGGTCACGTACACGGAGAATGCGGATTAGGTGGTTTAGACCTCCCCTATTCACCAGAAAATCCTGACTCAACTAATGCCGTTGAATTTCTTGTTGAAACGACACGGAAAGAAGAAGGACTGCATCTTGTACCCATTGGCCCTTTAACAAATATCGCTCTCGCTCTTCAAGCAGACCCTGACTTATCTAAAAGAGTGTCTTCGATTACTTTCATGGGCGGAAGCGCTGGAGGGCTTGGAAACGTTACCGCTGCAGCCGAATTCAATATTTACGCAGATCCAGAAGCTGCTCAAGTTGTGCTACACAGTGGAAGTCCGATCACAATGATTGGGTTAAATTTGACGCATCAAGTTCAAGTCGGAATTAAAGAAACCGAGATCTGTCATTCGATTGACACCCCGGTTGGTTCAGCCATGGCCTACCTTCTTGACTTCTATGCAGATTTTTATCGATCACATCTCGGCACTGAAACGGGATCCATGCATGACCCATGTGCAGTACTTGCGGTGACTCACCCAGATCTCTTCACTTGCGAAGAACGACACGTAACCGTTGAAGTTAAGGGGCAACATACACGCGGAATGACTCTCGTTGATGAACGCGGTGCCGGATCAGATTCTGAACCTAATTGCAAAGTTGCTTACAGCATCAATCCAGAAGAAGCAGTATCTCTAATCATGCAGGCTGTCGCTGAAGTTTAAAGCAATCAAACAGGCTGATGAACAGTGGCAGCCCATCCACCTGTGGTCGGTACAGTAGAGAGCCCTACGGTGCTTTGAAGAAGAAGTGAAACGACCTCGGAAGCAACGACTTGACGAGGGTTTATTTCCCAAACCAGTCCATGTTTTGCGTGATCTTGACGTGAAACCCATACTTCTGGGGGCTTGATTCCCATTTTTTGAAGTTGGTCCGAAGCTCCTCGTCCTGATCCATGGGCGACACCCACAGAAGCCAGACTCTGACTATTTCCAGGCACGAAGGTTCCTACCGGGACTTTCGGCCCTCGAGCAGAAAACCAAGCGAAAAAACCTGGAACTTCATTTTGGTGATCTTCTGCCACGACGGGTTCTACGTTGATCCACCCATCCCCTAATTCAGCGATTTTTTCAATTGCAGATTCCAAATCTTGCTTAGATTCTGAATCAATAAACAACATCTCTGTTTCATACTTTGTCATTTGTTCTCTTCACCTAAAAGTTCAACCAATAGCTCTCGAACACGCTCTTCGATCCGATCTCGAACACTACGGACCATCTCGATTCCTTTCCCTGCGGGATCTTCGATTTCCCAATCGATATAACGTTTCTCAGGATAAACCGGACAGGTATCTCCGCACCCCATTGAAATAATCACATCTACTTCCCGGACCATGTCATCAGTCCATTTTTTGGGCTGCTGATCCGTGATGTCTATTCCTACTTCAGCCATTGCTTTAACTGCCATCGGGTTGATCTGATTTGCGGGTTCCGACCCTGCAGAATAAACCTGAACTGCTTCTTCTCCAAGGCTACGCATCCATCCAGCTCCGATTTGCGATCTTCCCGCGTTATGCACACAGAGAAATAAAACACTTGGTTTATTAACCATTTTTATCTCAAGAGACGTCGCGACGGTTAAAGACAATAAATCCGCCTAGTGCAAAAGCGCTCGCGATAGCAAAAGCTATTAAACCGGCAGTGAGATACGAGTTGGCGTAAACTTCGACCCAATAGGTTTCACCAAATCCTCTTTGTTTCACCCATTTTGTTGTATCGGATTCAGAGAGGAACGCCGTGGCGTTAAATAGTGGGTCCCAAGGCGCTAACCATTTGATCCAAACATTGATAATGATCCCACCGATGAGTTGATAGCCGAGAAGAGACATAACTGCTCCAGCGGTATGGCGGGTAAATATCGCGACAGTTCCAGAAATGATCCCTAATAAACCAGCGGCGATACCGATTCTTCCTGCTGTTGAAATTAGGTCTATCCAGAATCTGGCATCAACCCCTTGGGTGGTTCCTTTTGCCAAGGCTGTTGGCCAAAGAGAGAAAGCTATGGCAAGGCTTCCTGTCGTCGCCACTAATGCGGACCCCAAGAATGTTGTGAGATATTTCGCGAGAAGCACTCTATTTCGTCGTGGTTCCCATAAAAGAACTTGTTCGATGGTGCCGAATCGGTATTCCGCCCCAAAGAATGACGCCCCGACAAGCCCGCCAGTCAGAACCGCTAGAAGTCCCCCTATTATCGGCAAGATGCCTTCTAGCCCACCAAATGGTTCAGTTCGGTTCGGCTCTGGAGTCGGTCGTGTCGAAGACCAATCTTCGGTGCTGTCTCCTAAAAGCCAGGTGAGATGAAACCTGTCATCTGCCCACTCAAAACAGGTTTCTTCTTTTTCCGATTCTTCTAAACCCCACTGCTCTAAATCTTCGTAACATTCTTGAACAGCGGCACTATCTGGCGCGGAATGTTCATCAGTAACTAGAAAAGTGATTGTTCCGACCAACACGCCTATACCGACTGCAAATATTAGAAGAACTCGAGCCATGCGGCGGGCAGCGAACCGCTCTAGTTCTGACCCCAGGAGCCGTAAAAAAGTCTTCATAATATGTCTCCGGATCTACCTTCAGTAAGACCAAGAAATACTTCTTCTAGGTTTCCTTCTTCGCTTCGTAATCCGGTGAGATAGATGTTGGCATCAGCAAGAATTTGAGTGATGCGTGCAGGATCGTCTGGGGCAGGTTTAATTTCTAACTGGTTGTTTGTCCGGGAAGAAACAACGAACCCTTGTTCTTCTAAAATTTTGCTAGCTTCAGTAGCATTTTCAACCGTGACGACAAGCGTGCTACTACTTGACGAGTTAACAATTTTGTCAACTGGCCCAGAAGTAACTACCTTGCCATGATCAATGATGACAACTTCGTCACAAACCTGTTCGATTTCTCCTAACTGATGGCTGGATACGAAAACCGTTTTCCCGGAATCTCCTAAGTCTCGTAACAACCGACGCATTTCGACAATCCCTGCAGGGTCTAACCCGTTTGCTGGTTCATCAA
This sequence comes from Acidimicrobiales bacterium, assembly GCA_029245675.1. Lineage (GTDB taxonomy): Bacteria > Actinomycetota > Acidimicrobiia > Acidimicrobiales > MedAcidi-G1 > MedAcidi-G2B. Next base: position 74,434 of record JAQWOV010000005.1, read on the forward strand.
GAACTAAAAGCTCAGGATTCTTAAGAAGTGTCGCAGCCACTCCTAGTCTTTGTTTCATCCCGAGGCTATATTTTTTTACTTTTATGTCGGCGGCGTCAGCTAAACCAACTTGGTTAAGAATTTCATCAATTTCTTTTCGTCGTATACCTTGAATACGTCCCAGAAGTCTGAGGTTTCTTCGTCCAGTGAATTCTTCAAAGAATTTGGGATTCTCAACAAGTGCTCCAACTTTTTTTAACGCCTGTGACGCGCCTTGAGGCATTTCAGATCCGAGAAGAGTGACAGAACCGGAACTAGGTTTTATTAAGCCAAGCATGCATCGAATCGTTGTGGTTTTTCCTGACCCATTCGGCCCTAGGAAACCTATGACTTGACCTGGTTCTTCAATGTTGAGATCTAACGTATCTACAGCAATGGTGGGGCTGTGTCGGAATCGTCGATACCGTTTACTCAACTGAGAAATTTCTAGAATCGACATAATCAAACTTTAGCCTCTACTCCAACAATACTCTGACGGATACCAATGGCTTTCCGCTGAAGGTGTCTCGTACAGCAAATACGCTGCGATTAGTACTTGAGCTACTGGATCAAAAATATCGGCTCCGGATATCCCTGCTGCTTCTGTTCGTTCTTCCCAAAATTTTGGAAGATGTTGGAACCATCCAGAAGCACCACTTTCTTCGTTGTATGCATCACTTGCCATGTCGTCTGGTTCTGCAGATGATTCACACTTAGCCACACGTAACGCCCACTCTTTATCTTCAGGTTCAAAATAAGTGTCAATCAATGTTTCGAGAGTAACGGGTGGAGGTTCAACCTCTATCACTACCGCGTCAGGAATTGTGGTAGTCGTTGTCGTTGTCGTTGTCGTTGTCGTTGTTGGATAAAGCGCATCAAGCGAACCAGAAATCGCTGGAGTTCTAGAAGCAGCAGAGCAACTTGACGCTAAAACAACGACTATAAAAGCGAGACGGAAAGAAGTGAGAAGAGACATAAATTAGAGAGGGATTGTCGTTGACTACTCAAGAATAGTCACAATTCGATGCAACTTCTTGTCACTACATTGTTTTCTCAGGAACTGAATTATCGAACCAACCTTCCTATAGGGGTTTCTCTAACATCTATTTCTAATTGCCAAATTCCGTCCGGCTGCTCTACTTGCGTGGCGACTGGAACCCAACCAATTTCTTTTCCTGTTGGAGGTTCAACGAGAAGACCATGGTCAATTTCTGCAAGATGCAATTCATCTTGACTGTTTGGACGTTCAATAAATTGTTGCGATCCGCCCCAGTGCTGATGCATCGTTTCAATCATTTCCTGTATCTCATTTAAGTATGAATCTGAATAGATTTCTGGATAATCCACCGCGAGGTCTCTAAATAATGGCTGATCTCGGAAGCGGTACCAGCGGTAAGAAATCTTGCTGCCATCATCAGTTACTGTTTCGTAAGTCGTCGGGTCACAAACTTCTGTGTCTTCACATACCCAGCAGGAATAATCAGGTATGTAGTCTTCGTCGTAATAAATCGCTTCCGTTTCCACGTGTGGCGCCAGCGATGTGGTATGTGGTTGAGATTCATATTCGAGTTCAATAAGTGATGCCGGTACTTCTTCTATTGCTACGGGAATTATTTCTGTCCCAATCATTTCTAAGTACTGATCCCATCCCCGATTTTCTGGAGCTACACCTTCCCATTCAAAGAAGATATTTGTTTCTCCGTTGTCATGTCTCGGACGGAATGGTGCTGAAATGAATAGATCAGCGTCGCGTTCGCCCCATTCATTGACCTCTGTTTCTTCATACCGCACTTCTCGCCAATCTTCTTCATTCCAGCGTTCCACTGTCATCGGTATGCCAAAATTCCCGAATGAAGTATCTACTTCTTGAAGTTGAGCTTCTGGTTTAAATATGTCAACGAAATGGTTGTAGAGGTTGACGTCAAAGGTTTGGACATTTAGAACAAATGGTTCTATCTCATTTACTTCCGGGAAGAGTGGCGGAAACATTTTGATGAATGTGCGTCCATTTTCATCTATTGCTGAAAATGCTGGAATTGGAGGCATTTCATTTCCGGTAGGCAAATAAGGGCTAGCAGCGGAGAACCCGAGTGTCTGTTCAGGTCTCACCCATGCCGGCTTGTCCTCTTCCCACCCTTCGTCTTCTGGGCTCGTTGTGTACCACCATTCTTCTTGAATTACTTGATGAAGTTCTTCTGAGGAAATATCGCCTTGCACAAAGTTTTTAAGAGCTTGAGCAGGTTCGCTGTCGTCCCACTCGTAAATATCATCGAGTATCTCCATCGCGTTCCAACGGTCAACTCTTCTTGACCAATGTTCAGGAACATAGGCGATAAGAGGACCGCTGTAGTTTGCTGCATCTGCTACAAATGTCCAGGTAAGTTTCCCCCCGTCAGTCCCCCACTCTTGTTCGTCTTCACGATTTTCTCCTCCGAAAATTGGTAACGCCACCCAAGAAGTTCCAAAGAAAATTCCTCCCTCAGAATCATAAGTTTCTTGGTCTTCATCAAACGAAATGAGGTTTGGTGGTACAAGAACTTGGTTAGATAAAGTCACTCGACCTAGCACTGAGCAAGGGATTCTTCTTTCGTAGAATCCCCATCCACCTCCGGTGTCACTTAGTGAGGAGTACAAATGGGTTGCCGCTGATGCCATATATTTTGGAAATTTGCTGCGTCCCATCTTGTCGTGAATGAATAACCCCCCTTCAATGGAGTTGAATGGTCCATGCGGGTGTGCTCTATCATCTCCGATCCATTGACCCCATAAACCAAATTGACCAGTTGTGGGATTACGTTCCATCACCGGAAAGATTCTCAAATATTGAGAAACCCCGTATAAGTCTTCGGAGGATTCCCAGTCTCTAACCACCTCTGCGTGCATCTGCACTTCTAGGAGATGATCAGGACCGCATTCAAAAGAGTCTGTGGTTTGGTAATTGACGAATCCGTCGTTGTTTATTGATTCTGGTTCCGCTTCTGGGCAATGTCGCGGTAAGTAAACCCCTGGCTGCCCGCCGGATGTTTTAGCGAGGTCCCAGTCAATATCTGAAACCGGAGATCCTTCTGATATTTCTGAATCAGGTTCGCTACGTGAAGTTGTAGTGGTGGAAACTTGAGCAGGGTCTGAGAGGTTTGAGTCATCTACTTGAAGCTCTGCGAGCTCTGTCTCGGCTTCTTGAAGTTCGGTGCGCAGCTCAGCTATTTCGTCATCTGTGGTGGTGCTGCAAGCTGATGCGATGAGAAGCGCTATAAGGAGAGAAAGGAGAATTTTCACGCCTTCATTTTAAAGACCGAATGAAGATTTGAGGGTTTTGTGTTGTTACTATGTGGTAACAACACAGGTAAAATTTAATTACTCTCGTTTATATTGATACACATGCAGAGAAAAAGATGACAGTTACTGAAACATTTGATGAAGAATCCTTAAGGGAAAAATATCGTGAAGAACGCGACAAGCGTTTGCGGCCTGATGGGAATGATCAATATTTAGAACCTACTGGCCGTTTCGCTTATCTCCTTGAAGATCCTTACGTTGAAAAAGTAGAGCGTGAACCTCTTTTTGACGAAGTTACCGTTGCCTTTATCGGAGGTGGTTTTGCTGGCTTGTGTGCCGGAGCCCGTCTGAAAGAAGCCGGAGTTGAAGACGTTCGCATCATCGAAGGCGGTGGAGATTTCGGAGGGGCATGGTATTGGAACCGTTACCCCGGAGCAATGTGTGACACCGCAGCAATGGTTTACCTGCCTTTGCTGGAAGAAACAGGACACATGCCAACAAGAAAATATGTGTTCGCTGATGAAATTTTCGCTCACGCTCAACGTATCGGCACCCAGTTCGAACTCTATGAAAACGCTTTGTTTTCGACATCGGTTTCCAAACTTGAATGGGATGAAACACAAACAAGATGGATTATTCACACTGACCGTGGCGATGCCATAAAAGCAAAGTTTGTTGCCATGGGTACAGGACCTCTACAGCGGCCAAAACTTCCTGGTATTCCCGGTATTGAAACTTTTGAAGGCGAAAGTTTTCATACCAGCCGCTGGAACTACGACTACACCGGTGGCGACTCAACCAGAACACCGATGGTGAAACTGGCCGATAAACGCGTTGGCATTATCGGAACCGGAGCTACGGCTGTTCAATGCATCCCCCATTTAGCTCGCGACGCAGGGGAACTTTATGTTTTTCAACGCACACCATCTTCAATAGATATACGCAATAACCAACCAATTGAACCGGAATGGTTTGACACTCTTGAGCCGGGTTGGCAGAAAAAATGGTTAGAAAATTTTGCCACGGTCCAAACCGGTGGACTCGCCGAAGAGGACTTGGTGAAAGATGGGTGGACTGACCTCACCCGCCGCATCATCGGAAGAATTGGCGAAGAGTTGAAGAAACCTGGAACAGAACCTGGTCCAGAATTATTTGCCAAAGCCTATGAATTAAGTGACGATGAAAAAATGGAAGAAATTCGGACCCGTGTTGATTCCATTGTTGAAGATCCTGAAGCTGCTGAAGCATTAAAACCGTGGTATCGGCAACTCTGTAAACGTCCCTGCTTTCATGACGAATATTTACAGGCCTATAACGAACCAGGCGCACACCTCGTCGACACTGACGGTAAAGGTGTTGAACGGATAGATGAAACAGGTGTTTGGGTTAACGGAACTCATTACGAACTTGATTGCCTCATTTTTGCTTCAGGTTTTGAAGTTGGAACACCGCAATCAAGACGATCCGGTTTTGAAACTTTCGGCAAAGACGGCGAAACTTTAACAGATCATTGGAAAGACGGAATGCAAAGTTTGCATGGGATCCACATGCATAACTTCCCTAACCTTTTCATTTCAAGTCTTGCTCAGGGAGGGAACCTTCTTTCTAACGTGACCCACAATCTGGTGGAAGCAGGAACAACGATCGCTTCAATTATCGCCCATGCGTTAGAAATTGATGCTGATGAAGTTGAAGTGACTGAAGAAGCTGAGCGTGAATGGATTGAAATGATCCAAGGGAACCCTCGGTCTTTCTTTGGGAACCCTGAATGCACACCCGGGTATTACAACAACGAAGGGCAACCAATAGGACGTTTAGAAACTTTGAACGCTGGCGGCTATCCAGAAGGTTCGGTTGCGTATTTTAAATACATTGACCAATGGCGAACCTCTGGTGAATTCAAAGGACTGGAATTCACAAACCACTCCGAGTAACTAACTAGTTTTAGTCCCCAGCGAGTTGGTAGTTCCCTACAGGAATATTTGTGGGGAGATTGAATCCTTGGTTGTTGAGCAGGTCATATGCTTGTGGATCTATTTGTTGCAACTCGTCTTTAGTGCAGACATACCATTCGTCAGCACTGTCTGCGCATTTGTCGGTATATGCCGGGTCCAGAGCATCCATGTTGGCCATCAAAATCCAATAAAAGTATTCATGCATTTGGCAGTAATAATCACAGGTGTAGTCGTCGTAGCTATACCACGCGTCTTCCGGATAGCTATTAGGAACGGTTTGGAATTGTCCACCACGTGCAGCGTCCATGGCGTCAGCGAGTCGACTACCAGGTTCGTCTCCAAAATATTCTGGGTAGGTGTAATACCAACCCATTGAAAGAACATGCCATATTTCTTCCAAGTTAGTGTCCCATGTGCCAGCTTGTTTTATTCCGCCGAACGCCCAGTCGTCTTCTCCGTAATACATGCTGGCGGCCCAACCAAGGTTGTCTTCACAAAACGTGCCTCTTAACGAAGGAAATACTTCTTCTCGCATTGATTCAGTCCAAACCGGGACAACAAAATTGTTTTCAACGAGGAAACGGTGAACTTCAGGGTCATCCATGACACCGTCGGCATCGTTGTCCATGAATTCGGCAACCACGTTGGCGGAATGTTTAACATATTCCACAGGGATGCTTGAGTGCGAAATGACGTAAATGCCGAAAACGTCTACGAACACATCGAGTTCTTGGTTCAGACAGTCAAAAGGATGTTCCGAAAAGATTTCGAAGTTGAACTCGCCGATTATTACCGGCGGTGAATAGTCTCCACCGTCGGCGTCTTCATATCCTTCATCAAAAAGACCGCAGTCTTCTGTCCCTGTTACGACTACAGATATTAGGTCTTCCATTTCTTCCTGCGATAAGCCTTCCAAAGCTTCAGTGCTCACTGGATAGTCGTCACCTAAGGTATTCCATTGTTCAAAGTCAAGTGGTGAGTTATCCACTACATAATCGATAAAGCATTCGGCAAGGTCTCTGCCAATCCCCAATTCAGGTTCAGCGAGGATTTCTTGAAGGAGCTGCTCGCGACCGCTTTCATCGGCACCAGAGTCGTCTGCTTTGAGTTCTGCGAGCTCTGTCTCGACTTCTTGAAGTTCGGCACGCAACTCGGCTATTTCGTCATCAGTGGTGGTGCTGCAAGCAGTTGCGAATAAAAGAAACGTCGTGAAAATAAGTAAAAATTTTTGTTTCATAAGTATTAGCAACATAGCGCACACACTCAGAGACTCCGGTTATTCCAGAGTGAGTAGTTAAAGCAAATTTTTCGTTATTGTGTCTTTGTAAAGGATTTTTATGACGGAAACCAAAAGAGCAGTTCTTCACCCTGGGAAAGTGACTCGTATTGAGAGTTTCGAAGAGTTACTTGCCGTTGACGGTGTTGTTGAAGAGTTAGAGATTCGCTCCACTATCGGGGTATGTGCCCTTCACGGTGGCGGGTTAGAGCAAGCCACTCAGGTTGTTGCTCGTGAAGTCGCGGAACGAACCGGGTCTTCTTACTACGCAGTGATTCAACCTGACGGCTCTCGACGACATCTCCCCTCCACTCGATTTATTCCTGGAGTGTCAGAGAAACTTGATGCTTTTCTCGACAACGTTGACTTCGTTCTCTCTATTCACGGGTACGGCCGTGACGACGATTTTTGGGCGGTACTTGTTGGTGGCAGCAACCGAGAAATGGCTCACCACATCACCGGTCATTTACGGGCTGAAATACCCGACGAATACCGGGTAGTTGACGACACCGACGTCATGCCGCCCTCCCTGCGGGGCTTACACCCAGATAATCCGGTCAACAAAAGTAAAAACGGTGGGGTTCAAGTTGAGATACCGCCGGGGTTGCGGTGGAATCGTGAATACCGTGACTGGTCAGACCGTAATGGCACCCCACGCGGAGAACACCTTGACTCTCTAATCAAAGCTCTCACAAATTCTCTAAATTAGAAAAACGGACTTACCACCAAGGATCCAGCCCAAACATATAACTTGTCTGATTGAGAGTGAAATATCCATAACTAATTGACTTTAAAACACGATCTAGATCTCTATCTAATTCTTGAAGGCCTTGAGGTGAATGAATTTCAATTCCTTCATGCATGCCGTCCTTAGGGGAAATAAGCCTCTCAACATGACCAGGTTCCTCTACTTCCCACTTGTCAATGCCCGAAACTTCGCCTGCAAAAGGATCACCCCATCCAGAAATATCATCTATCCATTCTGTAACAACTCTCACATTCGTGTAACACAACTGTAGATTCGTTGTGCCAGCTTGATGATTTAAGTTCCATTTTCCGTTTAGTGCCCCATCCAAATCTGTATTCTCCTCCGACCGAAGTGCATTATCAATCTCTCTGAATCTATTAACTGGGGACTCTCCAACCAGACGATAAATCTGTTGGCTGTAACTACTCGGCCCTGCGAAAGTCGCTAAAGCGCTCCACCACATAGGAATATTTTCTGGAGCACCACTAAAAGACCCTATACCTCCATCACAATTAGCGATCAACCAAGGCAAGTATTCTGCATCATATAATTTCGGTTTCAAGTCTGCTGCTTCAAGCATTGCTAATAAGACCTGCGCTGTACCCATTCTGTAGCCATACCGATAAGAAAGTGCATCTTCGGCTTTATTGGGGTAACTGCCTTTTATACCGATCCAATGATTAGGAGATGCACACATCACATCCTCACTCTGATCTATAAGTTTTTGGTCGAATGCATCAAATTTCTCTTTAATCTCATTTTTACCGGCAATCTTTTTACCACCCCATAGTCCTCCGTGATTAGAAACCCCAGGTATCACCGGTGAAAAAAGATCCACAACAAATAGCTCCTTTGATGCTTGTTCTTGTGATTCGATTTTTAATTCTGGATGGAGTGATATCTTACGATTTGGCCAGACTATGGCCTTCACCTTCCACCCTGTTACAGAGTGGAGCAAACAAGCACTCACCAAGCCATCTATATCTCCATTAGTAACTATCGATCGCGGTGACCCTGATTCTTCAGCTTCCTCTTTTAGTTTTTTGAACCTTTTAACATCATTTGACATCCCTTTCTCAAAAGCAGCAATGATGTTTTTCTTTCTTTTCCGGGCAGTACTTTTTTCTTGCCGGGCAGTACTTTTTTCTATTGGAGGCATACATACAACTGTAACGAAGAAAAGAGCCCAAGGTTAAAGTTCTCGTTCACTCATTTGTCTCACTAATGCGATAAGCTCAACATATGAAAAAACCGGCTTTCAGATTTATCGATCTTTTCGCTGGTATTGGTGGTTTTCATCACGCTCTTGAAGCCGAAGGCGGGCAATGTGTTTTAGCGGTTGAACGCGATGCTGATTGTCAAAAGGTTTACCGAGAACTCTTTCCCGACACGGAAATTGTTGACGATATTCGTTCTATTACTTTCATTGATGAAGAAACCGGTGAGGAACGAAATCAATACGGAGAGCGAAGTGTTGATGAATTAGTTCCCGATCATGATGTGCTTTGTGCCGGGTTTCCTTGCCAGCCTTTCTCAAAGTCTGGCTATCAAGAAGGAACACGTGATCAGACTCGTGGAACGCTTTTTTATGACATCATGACGATTGTTTTAGCGAAGAAACCCCAGTTCGTGATTTTAGAAAATGTTCGCAACCTAACGGGACCTCGACACACCCACACATGGAAAACCATCATTGATAGCCTCACAGACGCTGGTTACGTCGTGTCTTCAAAACCGAATGTGCTTTCCCCTCATCTTTTCTCTCCGGAAGACGGCGGCGCCCCGCAGGTGCGTGACCGAGTATTCATTTTGGCTTACCGTCGAAACAAAACCGGCAATACTCCCCTTCAGTTACGTCCCACTCCAGGGTTTAATCCAGATAGTTGGCGTATTGAAGATTTTCTCGACGACGATGCACAGATTCCTAATTTGGCAGATTACAAACCTTCGAAAGACGAAATGGCGTGGCTTCGAGCATGGCAAGCATTCGCTAAAGGAATAAAAACCGATTATGGGAAACGCAAACTCCCTGGGTTCCCTATTTGGGTTGACGAATTTCAGGTAACGCCGAACATTCCTTCAGGAACACCGAAGTGGAAACAAAATTTTCTTGAGAAGAACTCAAAGTTTTATGTTGAGAATCGTGAATTTATCGACGAATGGTTAACCCGGACCTGGGGTCAATCCGGAACAGTGAAAGATTTCCCTCCGTCGAGAAGAAAGTTTGAATGGCAAGCAAGAAAAACTCAACCCTTTAGAAAAGACCGGAACCTTTTTAATTTAGTAATTCAACTCCGTCCAAGCGGAATACGGGTGAAACCTGCTTCGTATCTCCCGGCATTAGTTGCGATTACGCAAACGTCAATTATTGGTTCACGCAAACGGCGGATCACTCCGAAGGAAGGCGCTCGCCTTCAAGGAATGCCGGCCGACAAGTTCGCTAAAGCGATCAAACGAGTCGGTATCAGAGACGCTGCGGCTTATAAACAGTTAGGTAACGCCGTGAACGTTGGGGTCGCTCGGTTCACCGCTAAAGCCCTTTTTAAAGCCGGTCAGGCTCCTTGGCTTCACTAATGGTAAAAGTAATTGTTGATACTGATGTCGGTACGGATGTTGATGATTTGTGGACTCTTGCTGTAGCTGTTGGCCGCAGCGATGTTGATTTGGCTGCGGTGACGGTGGTGTATGGCGATGTTGGTTTGCGTGCTCGTCTCGCTTCGCTTGCGTTGACGGGGATGGGGGTTTCTGTTCCAGTTGCTCGCGGGGTTAGTGACCCAATGAGCGGTAAAGAGGTGATGTGGGCAGGTTTTGAGGGTGTGGGTGTTTCCGGACTTGATGCTGCTTCGGCTGGTGAAGACGATGCTGTTGATCTTTTGTGTTCTTTGACTGCTGCTGACCCAGGAAATATTGATGTTGTTGCTATTGGGCCGCTTACAAATATTGCGGCGGCTATTGAGCGGGATTCTTCTTTTGTTTCGAATGTGTACCGGTTGACGATTATGGGTGGTGAGTTTGGTCGTGAGTGGGCGGAACACAATGTTTCTTCAGATGTAACTGCTTCCCGAATTGTTTTTGATTCGGGTATTCCGTTGACGGTTATGCCGTTGGATCAGACGTTGCGTGTCATGCTTACCGAAGAAGATTTACTGCCAATTACTGAGAGTCATCCTATTGGCGGGCTTTTAGCGGATCAGGCGGATCGTTTCTGGTCGTGGCTGCAAGCATGTATCCCGAAAGCTCCGCAGCAAAAAAGTCCGGCGCATGATCCGTGCGCTTTACTGACCGTGGTGGAACCGGAATTGTTTGAATTCACTCCCATGGCGGTGACCGTTGATGATCAGGGCCGGACATCAGGTAACCCTGACGCCCAGTCCCCCATCAACGTTGTTACTGATCTTGATGTTGGTCGCGTGCACGAAGCGATCCTCACCGCTTTACACCCATAACCTCACCATCAAGAGGCAAACAGGTTTTTTAGTTGCCGTCCATCGCTGCGGAAGCGATTGGCATCCAGTCTTCAAGGGTCATGAAAGGCCCAGTTGAAATAAATTCAATGAGTTGTTTTGCGGTAAGTTCAACAACTGTTTTCTCCGATGACGCTGCATCTGGATAGTTAGTAATTGAAATGTTGACGCCACGGGCGAAATCTGTTCCTGTCAGAGTGTTTTCACCACCGTTAGCGTTCACTACCGCCCAAACCTCCAACATAAGCGCTCCAAGTTCCTCACTTGTTTGCGCTGCTTGAAGTCTCGGTCCAGGCCTTGACGTTGCAATGCTTGTATATGACATGTTTTCTCCTTTCGAAACGGAACTTAACACGCCAATATTTCTTGTGCGTTAACGGCTTTTTAACTCCAACAAAAAGCTAGGTGTCGGAAATAAAACAGGTTCTATGAATTTTGAAGCTGGGTTAAGAGCTCTTCAGGGCTGTCGGTGGGTGCTTGGCAAGCAAAATTGTGGCACACATAGGCAAGGTTTTCGTCTCGTCCTTCCCAAAGCGGTCCTTGGCGTTGCTCCCCCCAGGCGAGAACAAGATTTGGGCGCCACATCGATTGGACTGCTTGAACTAGATCTGGGCGGTTGCCGGTTACTACTACTTCTGTCATTCCGCTGAGAGAAAAGTCAATAGCTCCAAGGAGGTGTCCGAATGCGGTGGGGTGTTCAGAGGCGATAGATCCTAAAAGATTGATTGTTTTTTCTGCTGCGTCAACATATTTTGTTTCACCAGTTAACGCTCCGAGGCGCAGAAGCCCTAAAGCGGCAAGGCTGTTCGCGGAGGGCACCGCATTGTCCATAACTTCCTTAGGACGGGAGATTAACGCGGGTGTGTCGTTTCCGGTGGTGAAGAATCCCCCATTGTCGTCGTCAGAGAATTTTTCAATCAAAACGTCTGCTGTTTTGATCGCGGCGTCAAACCATTTTGTTTTACCCGTCGCTTCGCTGAGTTTCACTAACGCTTCGATCATTGCGGCGTGATCAGCAGCGAAACCGAGTTGTCGAGCTCCGCCTTCGATTTGCCAAGACCTCAACCATCTTCCATC
>JAQWOV010000015.1 GCA_029245675.1 Acidimicrobiales bacterium
GGTAACTCTCTATGAAATTACGACTACTACTTTTAACACTCATATCAGCCCTGGTTCTTTCCTCTTGTGGGAGCGATCCGCGATCACTTGAAGGACTAGCTGCAGATATTTATTCCGATGAATGCTCAAACAAGAACGGGCGTTCAGTAACGATTTACTCTGGGAGAAAAGAAAACTTGATTCTTCCAGTAATAGAAGCGTTTACCTGTGAGACCGGAACCGCAGTACAAGTCAGATGGGGGGCTTCAACAGATCTAGCTCTTCTACTGAACGAAGAGGGTGAGAAAACTCAGGCCGATGTATTCCTTTCTCGATCCCCTGGGCCAGTGGGCTACTTAGAACTAAAAGGATTACTTGGAACCATAAGTTCGGAAACCCTTGAACTAGTTGATAAACAAAATCGCTCAGCAACCGGTACCTGGGTAGGGTTCTCAGGAAGAAGAAGAGTACTCGTGTACAACATTGATGAATACAGTTCCGCAGACCTTCCAGACTCTGTCTTTGACTTAACTAGCGAAGAATTCAAAAACAAAGTGGCTCTCCCGGGAACCAACGGATCTTTTATCGACTGGTTTACAATTTTCATGGACCAATATGGGAAAGATGCCGCCAATGAGTGGATAGAAAATATGGTCGCTAATGGAGCACGCTACTACCCGAACAACAGATCAATAGTTGAGGCAGTAGGCCGCGGCGAAATTTCCATGGGCTTAGTGAACCACTATTACAACTATCAAGAAAAAGCAGCAAACGGATCAGAACACCGTGCAGAAAATTTTGATTTCAGAAATAATGACATCGGTTCTCTATTAATCATCACCGCTGCAACTATTCTGGACTCCTCGATAAACGTAGAAGCTGCCGAAGACTTCCTGCAATACTTGCTTTCAAATTCTGTGCAGGAATACTTCACAAACCAAACATTTGAATACCCAGTAGCTGCTGGAGTATCACCAAATAGTGCCTTACCTGAATTGAGCACCTTTGGAGTAGGTTCAGTGAACTTTGATGAATTAGGCGGAGGTTTTGAAGAAGCGTCGCGAATCATCGAAGCAAGTGGCATCCTTAACGAGTGAGCCAAGCCGAAAATAGTCAGAGAGGCCCAACTGGGCTTCAAATCGCTGTCCTCGGATTAACATTTCTTTTCAGTTTCCCCGCTCTCTACTTAATTTGGAGAAACTTTACTGAAAGTGGAGATCCGTTTGGACTGCTGGGAACACAACGAATACTTGGACCTCTATGGCGATCCATCTCATTAGCTTTAGCAGTATCAGTTACCACTGCAATTCTTGGAACCACTCTGGCTTGGTTGACAAACCGAACCGATCTTTTCGGGAGAAAAATTTGGCGTTTCATACTTCCTATCCCCCTAGTTTTTCCTACCTTTATTGGAGCGGCCGCCTTTATTAGGACAATGAACCCTGGGGGTCTTATAAATCGAATGCTTTCTGGAGTTGGTATTGAACCAGCGATAGAGATGCGAGGTTTTTTTGGTGCTTGGCTAGTACTTACCCTCTTCTGCTATCCATACGTTTATTTACCAGTTGCAGGGAGACTGCGTCAACTACCGCGTTCACTAGAAGAAAATGCTCGTGTGTTAGGCCAACGCCCTTATCAAATACTTTCTCGGGTAGTGCTACCACAAATCAGCTCAGTTATTACCGCCGGGACCCTTTTGGTGTTCTTATATACGATCAGCGATTTCGGGGCTGTTCAGTTAATGCGCTACGACACCCTAGCCCGAAGCATTTACACCTCACAGTTAAGCAATCAATCAGTTGCACTCGCTTTGAGTCTGATACTTCTTCTTCTCGCTGGAATTATCGTTATCACCGAACGGTTCTTCTCACGTATCAAATTCACAACCACCGAAACACTTGTTGGAGAACCAACTCAATATTTATTAGGCAAATGGCGCTTACCCGCCCTTGGGTTTGTCCTATTCACCATTCTCCTCTCGATCGGCGCACCTCTTCTCGCTTTAGGAAACTGGGCGACCGACGGCCTAATTAGGACTACCCGCGGAGGTTCTCCTCTAACCATCGACGCAGATCAAGTATGGGAGTCCACCTGGAACACTTTTTCTATCAGTGTTATAGCAGGACTTGTCACTGTCATAGCAATATTGCCTATCGCCTATCTAACGGCTAGATACAAGTCTAGAGTCGGCAATATCGCCCACTCTGTCGTCATCGCTACTTTTGCTCTTCCAGGAATTCTGATCGCTTTGGCAATGCGCTTTTGGACATTACAATCCGACTGGGCTTACGACCTAGTAAACAACACCAAAGTTCTTCTTGTTTTTGCTTACGCCGTTAGATTTGGATCTCTTGCTATAGGAGTCGTCCTATTGGCAGTAAGTTTCGTACCCAAACGACTGCATGATGCAGGAAAGATTTTAGGAGCCAAGCGAATTTCACGACTTCTCCGCATTGATTTACCCATTATGGCTCCCGGTTTAGGAGCTGCTGCTGGACTAGTAATTCTTTCAACAATGAAAGAATTGCCCATCACTCTTCTCATCTCGCCCTTGGGGTTCTCCACTCTTTCAACAAGAATTTTTAGCTCTTTTGAAGAAGCTTTCGTAGCGGAAGCAGGAATCATGGCTCTCATACTTATCGGACTATCAGCCGTCCTTACTTGGTTTCTTGTCATTAGAAAAGCGGAACATATCTAACAAAACGTAATCCAGTATGAAATCTTTCATAGTTTCGATTTCAGATGTGATAGTGACTGAGACTATCTATTTACTACGTAATAACGAGAATACGCTGTGAGGCAAAAGCCCCAACACCTATTTTTGTACCTTGCACTTCAACGGTTGTGGTTCCATCGGGTGAAACTGCGGTAACT
>JAQWOV010000019.1 GCA_029245675.1 Acidimicrobiales bacterium
GGGTGTTTCGGTTGTTGCGGGTGTTTCGGTTGTTGCGGGTGTTTCGGTTGTTGCGGGTGCAAGACTTTCGGGGTCTCCACTTGTTGACGTAGTACAAGCAGCGGCGAAGGAGGAGAGAACAAGGGCGCAAATCAGAAAAAATCTTTTTTTAGACATAACTATTAGTTTAGAGCAAATTTCTGACTGTTGGGATATTGAATGAATTTAGGTTTAGCCTTATAAACATGCGAAAAAAACTTCTTATCGGTATCCCACTTCTCATCATTCTTGTGTTCGTTGCTATTTGGTTCTTTCTATTTCGAGGCGATGCACCACCTCCTCCCGATGCACAGTCAGCAGCAGCAATTGCTGAAGCAGCCCAAACCACGACAACTATTCCCTCTACTACAAGTGGAGATTCAACAACCACAACTCAAGTTGTAACTACAACTACTGAAGCAGACACAAGTATTGAAGGATCTTGGGTCGTGGATACCACAATCGGGTCGTTTGAAGACTTCTCAAGCTCCTATGTCGGATTTCGCATAGAGGAAGAATTAGCCCAAGGAATAGGAAAAACTACTGCAGTGGGTAGAACTCCAGTAGTAAGTGGAACTCTAGAATTCTCTAGTTCTGCACTTTTAAGTGCGGAGATCATTGCAGACCTTTCTCAAATCACTACAGATCGTAGTTGGCGAGATGACAATGTATATGACGCCTTGGACGCAGGGAATCATCCAAATGCCGTATTCTCCTTGGTCGGGCCTCTAACACTTGATGACCCAGAAACAGAAGGAATAGAGCACCCGATTTCGGCAATGGGAGAACTCACAATCAAGGGCATCACTCAAGAAGTTTCTGTTGAACTTATTGCACAGAGAATCGGTCAAATTATTACTGTTACTGGCCAGTTCCCAATGATCTTCAGCGATTTTGGAGTGGAAGTCCCCACCGCACCCATAGTCGTATCTGTTGAAGATAACGGTCTAATCGAAGTCCAACTATTCCTCACCCCTGCATCTTAAGTAATCATGGCCACGGAATACCAAGAACGGGCTACACGAGTTAGCGAAGCTTGGACTGCTCTACCTTTTTATGCGCTAATCCGAACAGCAATTTTGGGAATCATGTGGCCCTATTTTCGAGTTAAAACCACTGGACGGAAAAATATTCCTAAAGACGGACCGACTATTCTCGCTCCCGTTCACCGATCAAATCTAGATGGGCTCTTTGTGGCACCTCTAATGCGACGTCGAATGCGTTCTTTGGCTAAAGAGAGTTTATTTAAATCTCGCCCCTTGGCATGGGCTTTAGCATCTTTAGGAGGGTTTCCGGTTCGACGTGGAGCGGCTGATCGAGAATCAATACGTACAGCTCGGAATCTTTTATCAGAAGGAAACATTGTTCTTGTTTTCCCTGAAGGCACTCGACATGAAGGATCTCAAATCGCAGAGTTATTTGATGGAACCGCCTATTTAGCAGCTAAGACTGGATCAATAGTCGTTCCAGTAGGCATAAGCGGAACAGAAGAGGCGCTACCTTCAGGGGCTAAGTTTCCTCGACCTAAAAAAGTTCAAGTGGTTGTAGGTGAAGCGATCCAGCCGCCTGGATTAAAAGCAAAAAGAAGTGAACTTGCTGCGTGGACCAATCAATTATCAATGGCGCTTCAGAAAGCGCAGAATCAGGCCCTTGAATAAGAGAAGAATTCTCTGATCCAAGAAGCAATAATGTGACGATCTGATGGGGAGTCAAGAGAATTGTTAGCGGTCTCTAAAGAAGAATCATCGAAGAGGTGACTCCACTCATAATAGAGATCTCGAGTAAATTCGTTTGAAAATTCGGGATGAGGTTGCATAGAGAAAATATGGTCACCCTTGGTGAACATCGCTATTCCACAACTCTTATTACCCCCCACCAGCTTGCCGCCTTCAGGTAGTTTTGTGACCTCGTCTTCGTGGCAGAAAGAGACAAGAGGAGCAGTTTCACTTGGAGTCATCCATGGTTCCAAACAAAGAATGTCCGTTGGTTGAGCGCCTATTCCCCAAACTTCTCGACGTCTCACTTCACCACCTAAGGCGTGAGCTAATGCTTGATGTCCGAAACAAATTCCTACTGTTGGGGCTTTGTTGATGTCTAACTCACGTAGAAAATCAAAAAGATTGAACATCCACGGCTCTAAAGCAGTGATTGAAGAACGAGACCCTCCAACTATCCAGCCTTGTTGTTCAAAAGGATCTTCTGGTAACTGGCCTTTCACCACGTCATACACAGAAATGCTGACGGTCTCTTCACTCGTTGTAAGAAGGTCAGAAAAAAATTTTTGATACCCGCCATAGTTTTTGTACAAAGAGTCTTGAATTTCGTCGTTTAATAAAAGACCTAAAGCTTTAGAACCCATGAAATAACTTTAGAAGTTATAAAACCTTTACGGCGGGTTCGGGCTTTGATCATAAGTCATGAGAGGCTAAGACGATGCAGCAAAAAGCAATAATGGGCAGGGTAGCTGCACTACTTTCTGTTTTTTTACTTGCATCTGGCCCAAGCATCGTCAAGATTTCAGATCTACCAGAAATGACCTTTATTTTCTGGAGACTATTAGCAGCTGGCTTCGGTTACTGGATAGCTATGAGCCTAACTGGTGGAAAACTTGGGAAAAAGGCGCTTCGGAGTTCCCTAAAAGGCGGAATAGTTTTCGGCGTCAATTTAGTTTTTTTTGTTATGGCTATGCGAAGAACGAGCGCAGCGAACGCGGTAATGATCGGAGCGCTCCAACCTGTTGTTCTTCTCGGCGTAGCGGGTCGACTTTTCGGAGAGAAACCACCAAAAGTGGTTTATTTCTGGTCGCTAATAGCAATGGGTGGCGTCGCTTTCTTTACTTATGCATCGGACACTACCGGTGTGGCGACACGTCAAGGAGATCTATTAGCCCTGATAGGAATGCTCTTATTTAGTGCGTATTACGTCATATCTAAGCAAACTCGTGAAGAACTTGACTCAATGGTCTATCAATTAGGACTCACCATTGCAGCGGCTGTAACCATTATTCCGTTTGCGTTTGCTTTCGGACATGGAATAAGTCCACCAACGGGAGGCGAGTGGTGGCCAGTGATTCTCATGGCTCTGCTTCCTGGCGCAGGGCACTGGCTCACTAACTACGCTCATGCGCATGTTCCACTTGTAACGATGAGTCTCGTGAATCTTCTATTCACTGTTGTTGCTCCAATTTATGCTTGGATACTGGTTGAAGAGAAACTTGGAGGAGCACAAGCACTTGGTATGGCAGTCGTTTTGATTGCTCTCTCCCAGGTCGTGACCAAACCTATTGAATCGTCTAGTTAATGTTTAACAAAAATCAAAATAGACGAACGGCTAGTTCCTATTTTCAATTAAAGAGACTTAGCTAGTGCAACGGGGGATCGCTTTTGGTTTAGGCGCTTATATCTGGTGGGGGTTCACTCCGGTTTATTGGAAGCAACTTGATCACATCCCTTCTTTAGATGTGACTTGCTTCCGCATGATATGGACGTTCGTTCTTTTATCAGGAGTTCACCTAGCCAGACACTCGTGGCAAGAGATTGCAGACCTTTTGAGAGACCGAAGGCAGAGATACTTACAAATCACCGCAGCGGGTCTTTTATCTACGAACTGGCTTGTGTTTGTTTGGGCAATAGGAGATGGCCAAGTAGTAGAGGCCAGCCTCGGTTATTTCATGAACCCACTAATCAATGTCTTATTGGGGTATTTATTCCTCGGAGAAAAATTCCGATCATCTCAAAAAATGTCAATTGGTTTAGCGCTAGCAGGTGTTTTTGTCTTGACTATCGCAGTTGGCTCAATCCCCGTCGTAGCTCTATATCTTGCTACAAGTTTTGGGTTCTATGGATTAGTGAAATCAAAAGTCGACCGTCCCGCACTGAACACTCTGACTGTTGAGGTTATGTTCATGTCCGTCCCAGCTCTCATTTACCTCATCCTTAGAGGAGTTGATGGTTACGGAGCAATGGGTTTGACGGTATATGCAGATAATTTATGGCTTATCTCAACAGGCATTGCAACATCGATACCTCTCTTGTTTTTCTCAGTTGCAGTTCAAAGAGTTCCTCTCGGAGTACTAGGGATGATGCAGTATGTAGCACCCACGACACAACTGATCCTTGGGGTGATTGTTTACGATGAAGTAATTGCCCGAGGAGAACTCGTGGGCTATTCCATCATTTGGGCGGCGGTCGCTTTATTTGCCGTAGATGGTCTAATTGCTTTACGTCGCAACAGTGAGAAGAATCTTTCAAACGTTGACTAGTGAGAGAACCTCACTAGCAAAAGCAGGTGCTTCTAATTCAAGTTTATGACGGTTGAGGGAACGAGCAGCAACAACCGTAGCGCCATGTTCTTCAAGTAAAGAAGTCATCTTTTCTGCAGCATTTCCTGGGTTCAAAGCATGAGTCATGAAAGCCACAACTTTCTTATTCCAAAGTTTAGGAACCTTTTTTATTTTCCCAGAATCTCCTGGACGGTGACCTAGAAGTATCAGGCCATCAACCCAGGTTCCGACAAAAATCAAATCAGCGTCGGCTAACTCTTTGTAATCAATATTGCTGATCGGTCGAACTGTTACTTCAGCTCCTGAAGACTGAACAGCGCCTCCAATTAGTTCGGCAGCTCTTTTAGTGTTTCCAGTACGACTCTGGTGGAGCACAACAATCTTCATGCTTAGAGTCTGCCCGCAGCAAAGAGGGATTTCACGCTTTAGGTTCAAGTGCAGAAAGGTATTTCATAATTTCTGCACTAGTTAAACCCATTTCACTCATGCCTGCCGCTAATACTGCACGATAAGACGGACTTGGAGGTCCAGGTGGAGGTGGATGACTAGACCCAAGCGTGAGCGCTGGAATTCCGATAATTGGATCTAGAGAAATCAATAGATCAATTAATCCATTATTCGTTCTAAAAGCTTCGCCTGGTTCCGGAAACCTATCCGGGAAAGAGACTTCTCTTGTTTCTTTACGATTTTCTTGAGCAACAATATCTGCGAGTTGCCCGCGGGTTACCCGCCAAGCACGTCCAACTGCTGTGACCTTTTCTTCTAAAAGTGCTTTATGTGGACACCAAGCCACCCCTCCGTCCCACCGTTGGCTGTACCCCCCAAATCGAATCGGAAGAGAGATTTCCACTCTTCGATCATCTCGTGGAAAAGTTGGATCTTTTGCGCCTCTATGTTCTCCCCACAGAGACTCTTTTGTAGACCCTTCTAAGTACGCCAACATCCGTGCCGTGAGAAGATTGGACCCGTAAGCGACATACCAGACTTCCTCATCAGGGTTAGAAACTATTTGGTCGTTCACTGTGTAAAAAGTTTGTCCAAAGCCCGAGCTGCTGGGTCGTTTTCTGGTGGGTCTTCAGCGGGAATATAACCCAACCAAGTAAGACTGACATAATCCTTCATGACAGCACCACCATCAGTGTCTTCGGGCAAAGGTGAAGGATCACCCCAGTTCATATCTACTTTGTAGCTGCCTGAATGACCTGGTTTAGCTATAAGTTCTGCTTTTGACAACGATCGCATCGGTTCAAATCCAATTTTAGTGTTACGCCATCCCGCTATTTCATTCAATGGCAGGTTTGGAACATTAACATTGAGAACAGAAGCTTCTCGGGGGGGATTTTCTATAACTGCAGAAGTAACAATTCTTGCAATTTCTGCAGCAGAGTTCCATATTTGTTTATCAAGAACCTCGCTAGCAGCTTGACCTTCAACACCCCAATCAGTGACAGCTTGACTAATTGCAATTCCGGTTATACCCCCATTGCGTGCTGTAAGAGCAGCCCCAATAGTTCCTGAATGATAAACAGATCTGCCGACGTTAATCCCCGGGTTTATTCCGGACACCACTAAGTCAAACGGCTCTCCGAATAAGCCAAGTCGCGCATAGATGATACAAAGACCCGGAGGTCCACTTACAGACCACGAAGTTTCAATTCCGTCTATATGAGCATCATGAACTTCTGGACGAATGAGATGCACAGCGCCCAGAGCTGCACCAGCACCTGAATACTCTCTATCAGGAGCAACTATGGTCACATCACCAAGCCCTGTTAAAGAACGAGCTAACTCATGGAGCCCTAAAGAATCAATGCCATCATCGTTAGTTACCAAAATACGCATAGGGACGACAGTAGCCCGAAGAAATGAGTAACTGGTATATGGATCAGTAATTCATTAATCGGTTATATGGAGCGAACTACTTAACTTCTCCCACAAAGCCATTAGACGAGCCGCTTCATCTTTCGCGTCATTATGTGCTGTCACTGCTTTATCAACATTTTCTGGATCTTGATAAAGATCAGAACTAGCGAGTGCTTCTTGAGTTGCTAAGACTTCAGCTTCCGCCAACTCCCATTCCTGCTCAACCTTCTGGAGGCGACGTTTTATTTTTACAGCATCGTCGCTTGACTTTTTCTTCTTTGTGGAGGGTCCAACTTTTTGTGGAGAATTTTCAACGGATTTTGAAGAATTTTCTTGTCCAGGAAATAGAACATGATCTGGGACTCCGTCATGCCAGGAAGTCACACCATCACGTACTTCTACTAGCGAATCAGCGACCGAGCGAATCAAGTGCCTATCGTGAGTTATCAAAATGACAGTCCCCGGATAAACATTCAAGGCATCTTCTAAGACATCACAACTAGGTAAATCAAGATGATTAGTCGGCTCATCAAGAATTAAAAGATTCACTGGCATAGCTAAAGTTTTAGCCAAAGCTAATCGAGTCTGTTCTCCTCCGGAGAGGTCACCTACTTTTCTGTCTGCTGCCTCTTCACGGAACCCAAAAGAAGCTAAGTATGTTCTAAGATTACGGCCATCGGTTTCAACCCCTGGTACTGTCCGTAATTCTTCAAGCACTGAGCGCTTTTCATCAAGAATTTCTGTTTGCAACTGGTTAAAACTTGATAAGTCAACGTTAGTGCCAAGTTTCAAATCACCTTTCAGAGGTGCTAGTTGACCTGTGAGTAGTTTCACCAAGGTGGTTTTCCCGGCACCGTTTGGTCCGACTAAAGCAACTGTGCTACCGCGCTCAACAGAAAAGGAAACTTCCTGAAGAACAACGTCCTCGTCGTAACCAGCCGTAACTTCATTAAGTTCAGCAACTAAACGCGATGAACGGCGGGGAGAAGGAAACCCAAATCGGATTTTTTGATCTCCAACGTCTTCCACAACGATTTTTTCCATTTTGTCTAATGCTTTAATCCTGCTTTGCACCTGTCGTGCTTTGGTTGCCTTATAGCGAAACCGTTCAATAAATTGCTCTGTTTTCTCAATTTGACGGGTTTGTTGTGCCGCTGCCGCACGTTTCGAGGCAAGTAATTCTTCTCGAGCTACAACAAAATCTGCGAATCCTCCTACATATTCAGAGACATGAGTACCAGAGAGTTCTAATATTCGATTCGCTACGCCATCGATAAAATCTCGATCGTGACTGACAAACAAAAGGCCTTTATGCCAGTTTTTTAAATGTTCTTCAAGCCAGTTAACTGAATCAATATCTAAGTGATTTGTCGGCTCGTCCATTACTAAAAGATCAGGAGAGGAGAGCAGCAGTCTGGCGAGAGCAATTCTCATTCTCCAACCGCCAGACATTTCACCCATTGGCCGTTCATGGTCTTCCGGACTGAAGCCGAGACCAGAAAGAATTCGGTGCGCATCAGACTCTGTTGAATAACCACCGATTTGTTCAAAACGTGACTGGGCTTCGCCTAAGGCCCTTAAATGTCGAGCCTGTTCATGACCTGAACTAGATGCCACAAGGTTTCCTAATTTCTCAATTTCACCACTTAGGTGAGTGACCTGCTCAGCGCCCAACATCACCTGCTGGAAAACTGATCTTCCTGTTTCCGGGGGAAGCTCTTGAGGGAGATATCCGACTCGAAGCTCTTTTGGCCGGTGAACTTTTCCTTGGTCTGGAGATTGAATTCCCACCAAAATTTCCAGCAAGGTAGTTTTCCCAGTTCCATTTCCTCCAACTAGAGCAACTTTTCTACCAGGACCGAGTTGAAGCGAGACATTCGAAAAAAGCGTGCGAGGGCCGAAAGATCTAGATAATTCTGAAGCGGTCAGCATGAAACAAATTCAGATAGTTGGAGGGTCCCAACGAACCACAGCAGCAGCAGAAGTCATCCCAGCCCCAAAACCCACTAAAAGTATCAGATCGCCAGAATCGACTCTTTCAGCATTGAGGGCGTCAACGAGCGCTAGAGGAATAGAAGCTGCTGATGTGTTACCGGTGTAATTTAAGACCAACGCGGCTTTTTCAATCGGAATATCTAGACGTTTCAAAGCCGATTCAATTATGCGAACGTTTGCTTGATGCGGAACAACTAACTTTATCTGATCAGAAGTTACACCTGCTTTATCCATAGCGTTTATAGCCGCAGCTTCCATAGCAAGAACAGCTTTACGAAAAACTGCTTGTCCATCCATCACTATGTTGTCGCCATGTTCACAATAAAGCAGATCTGCTGCATCTCCGCTGGACATCAAATCCCAACCAAGCAAAGAGGGCTTGTCAGCAGAATTTTCAACAATAACTGCACCTGCTCCATCACCAAAGAGAATACAAGTACCACGGTCCTCCCAATTAGTAATTGAACTTAGAGAGTCGCTGCCAATAACTAGGATTCGTTCCATACCGCCCTGAATGAATTGCATAGCAGTCACGAGGCCATAAACGAAACCAGAACACGCAGCATTGAGATCAAAGGCCCCGCAACTCAAACCGAGACTATCTTGAATCACAGAAGCGCTAGCAGGAATTTGCTGATCTGGAGAAATAGTAGCTAATAAAAGAAGATCAATTTGATCAGGAGAAACTCCAGCCATCTTCATAGCGTCAAGTGCAGCTGCAGCAGACATTTCAGTTACTTTGCCATCAATGTGTCTAGTTTTTATACCTGTTCGAGCTGTAATCCATTCATCGGAAGTATCTACCATCTGAGCAAGTTCGTCGTTGGTCAGCACCCGATCAGGCAAATTAGTAGCCCATCCAGTTATTCGTCCATGTGACATATCGTGCGCTCTTTACTGAAAAGAAATTTTCTTACTCCCACCACGCTACCTCAGACAAGAGGAAGGTAGGGTCTGCGGAGCCATGAATGATCACGAACTAGCCGGCCTGCTGGCCCAAGAAACAGGTTCTCTGCTACTAGAGGTAAGAGAAAAAGCTTTTGCATCTGGCAGATCCGGCAAAGAAGTTCAAATGCTTGGAGATCGTTTATCACATGAATATTTAGTTCAGAAGCTTGCTGAATTTCGGCCAGATGACGCAGTTTTGTCTGAAGAGGGAACCGATGACCTTGAGAGACTTAAAGCTCAACGTACATGGATTGTGGATCCTCTAGACGGAACTCGAGACTATGCATATCCGGACAGTAGGGAATGGGCTGTACATGTTGCGTTAGTGACTGAGGGGCAACCCGTTGCGGCAGCGGTAGCTCTTCCGGCTGATAATCATCTCTTTGGGACACAACAGACTCCGTTTCATCTTCCTCCGGCTCGGCAAGAACCGATTGTCATCACTAGCCGTAGTCAATGGGGAGAAGCCGAAGAAGTAGCGCGAGCTATTGGTGGAACAGCTCAAGCATGTGGATCTGCCGGATTCAAAGCCATGGCAGTGGTATCAGGAGCGGTGGATGTTTATGTACACCCCAGTGGACTTTATGAATGGGACACTTGTGCTCCGGCGGCAGTAGCAGAGGCAGCCGGGTTTGACGTTAGTGGAGTTGATGGTGAGCGGCTCCACTTCAATAAACCGCGTCCTGTTGTTGCAGGACTTTTGATCTCTCGTCCTGAATACACAGAAGTAGTAAAAGAAACTCTTCGATGGTGATCTGTAAAAGGTGTAATTACAAGAAACTTTAAGGTATTGTTTCTTTACCTTATGAAAGGCGAAGCTGGTGAGAATCCAGCGCTGTCCCGCAACTGTGTACTCAAATTTTGAGTGAGTCAGGTCGACCTTCATAGGGCTTCGGCAAAAATTCTCGCGGAAGAGCGGCTGATGACAGTTTCCTGTCACCCCGTTTTGACGAGGCATAGATAGGAGAAAAATGTTTAGTTCACGGTTGGCGGCAAAGCGCACCGTAGTTGTAATAGCAGCATTGCTTACAACAGTTCTAGGATCTGCTTGTAGTTCTCAGCAAGGTTCTGAAGTAGTGGCAATTTCGGCAAATTCGGAAACTACAACTACGACAGAAGCAGTTATTGAGACTACGACTACAACAGAGGCTGAATCTTTGGATGAGCCTTCAACGCCAGACTACCCTCAAGCCATCATCTCATTGTCGGCAACAGCGACAGAGATACTCTTTGCTATAGGAGCGGGAGATCAGGTAATAGCGGTTGATAAATATTCAACTTACCCCGTAGAAGCACCAATGACAGATTTGTCAGGCTTCACTCCTAATGTTGAAGCAATAGCAGAATATAACCCTGATCTAGTGGTCATTTCTTATGACCCAGGGGACCTTGTTGCAGGTTTAGAACTTCTAGACATAGAGGTGCTCGTACAGGGAACAGCTTCATCTCTTGAAGGAACGTATTCTCAAATATCTGAATTAGGAGAAAAAACTGGTCACTCTGAAACTGCAGAAGAATTAAATGAGTCTATTGTTTCAGACTTAGCTTCTTTGGCTGAAGATCCAGTAGGAGCAGGTCTAACTTATTTCCATGAGGTTGACAACACTCTTTACACGGCAACCTCTTCAACTTTCATTGGCCAACTCTATTCACTTTTAGGATTAGAAAATATTGCAGATCCTGCAGACGACCAAGGATTTGGGTACCCACAACTATCTCCAGAATACATAATTAGTGCCAACCCAGATTTAATCTTTCTCGCTGATGCAGTTTGGGGAGAGTCGGTAGAGACTTTAGCTGAACGACCAGGATGGGCAGAATTAACTGCCGTACAAAATAATTGGGTTGTTGAGTTAGATGAGACTTCTGGGCGTTGGGGTCCTCGAGTTGTTGACTTCTTAACTCAAATACACTCCGCGATAATCGATTTAACGAATTAAGTTAGTTCGAATATGAGACCTTTAATCCAAGTCAACGATTCGGAAAAATATGAAGGTCCAGCAAAACTAAAAATCTGGTGGCTAGTTGTAGCCATCTTGGCTGCAGGAACAGTTGTGGTGCTAGGTCTAATACTAGGCCCCGCTTCCCTTGGAGTCAGAGAAGTATTAGTAGAGGTACTAGATCGACTGCCCTTTATTGATACTGATTCAGGACTATCGGCACGTGAGCAAGCAATTGTGTGGGAAATTCGTCTTCCACGCGTGGTTCTAGGGTTACTCGTAGGAGCAATGCTGGCTACCGCTGGCGCCTCATATCAAGGAGTATTTCGCAATCCTCTAGCCGATCCTTATCTACTAGGGGTTGCCGCCGGAGCAGGATTTGGAGCAACCGTTGCAATCGTTTCAGGACTTGGCGACGGTATAGGAACTTTTGATGCTGTTCCAATGTTGGCTTTTGCGGGGGCCCTTATAGCTGTAACTCTTACTTACTTAGTCGGATTTTCGACAGGACGCATTGACCCAGTAACAAGTTTGGTGCTAGCAGGCGTAGCAGTAGCGAGTTTTTTTACTGCGGTTCAAACCTTTGTGCAACAACGTGATTCAGAAACAATCCGGCAAGTCTATTTCTTCGTACTCGGACAACTTCGGACTGCTGGATGGGATGAGGTGTTACTTATTTCTCCGTATGTGGGAACCTGTCTGCTTATTTTATTGCTATTAAGGAGACGGCTAGATGTTCTCGGAGTTGGCGATGAAGAAGCCGGATCATTGGGTGTGGATGTCCGTTTGGTTCGACTGGTGGCAGTGTTGGCGGCATCACTAGGAACTGCTGCTGTTGTTGCAGTAAGTGGACTCATTGGCTTTGTTGGCATCATCGTTCCTCATACCATTAGGCTTATTTTTGGATTTAGCTATCGAATAATTCTTCCCCTAACTATTTTGTTTGGCGGGGCGTTTTTAGTAGGAGCAGATTTAGTAGCTCGACTAGCTCTTGAGCCTGCAGAAATTCCGATCGGTGTTGTTACTGCCTTCATGGGCGCACCATTTTTTGTCCTAGTTCTTCGAACTTCTAGGAGGCTTTAATGGAAGCAATTTCTTGCAGGTCTCTTCGCGTTAGTTTCGGAACAACAGAAGTATTACGCGGAGTCAATTTAGAAGTACCAAAAGGTGGATGGACAACAGTTGTCGGTCCTAATGGTTCAGGAAAAACGACGCTTCTTCGGACCATCGCAGGGCTTCAAGTATCTCAGGGTCTGATACAAATTGATGGCCATTCTCTTGGCGCTTACAGTCGTAGAGAAGTTGCTAAACAGATAGCGATTGTTCCACAACAGCCAGTTATACCGCACGGAATGAAAGTACTTGATTACGTACTTTTAGGGCGAACATCACATCTTGGATTCTTTGAAACTGAAAAAAAGTCTGACATAGAAATGGCACGTTCAGCGTTAGATGAACTTGACGTTCGTTTCGCTGAATCAAGAACGATGGGCACCTTATCCGGAGGAGAGATACAGAGAGTGGTTGTGGCGAGAGCCTTGACACAAGGATCTCCGGTCCTACTTTTAGATGAACCAACTACTGCATTAGATATAGGGCACCAACAAGAAATGTTGGAGGCAGTAGATGGATTGAGGCAGCGGCTGAATTTGACGGTTTTAGCGACAATGCACGACTTGACTCTTGCTGGTCAATATGCAGATTCTTTAATTCTGTTAGAACGAGGCGAAGTAGTTGCATCAGGAACACCGCAAGAAGTATTAACTGAAGAGCAAATAACTCAACATTACGGAGCTTCAATAAAAGTCATCAATGATGGCTTCGGTCCCATCGTTACTCCGGTAAGGAGAGGAACTAATTCGCCGGAGTAATTAACCCATAATGCCCGTCAAATCTTCGATATAAAATCTGTCCTCTTCCACCTGGAGAATCAGCAAAGAAAACAAAAGGTTCTTCTCCAACAGCTAATAAAGCTTTAGCTTCAGCTAGAGGCAGATGGTTTAAAACTAGAGAACTAGGAAGAATAGGAGGCCTTGTATTCCCGGGAAGAGTTTCTCCAGTTGTCGTTGGCATCACATATAATTTTCCTCCGCCATTTCGATAGACCACTCTGTCAATGTTGTGGTCGCAATCAAAAAAGAGGTAGAAGTCATGATCTAACTGATCCATCTCGTCAGCAGCCTCTTCTAAACTGACAGGCCTCATAGCTAAACTTTTGTGCCGAACTACTTCACGTTCTTCATTTGGGATCCTTGAATAGCCAGGAACTTGTCCGCGTTCCGCCGAACTTGTTTCGTGGCGGGTATTTTCCTTTTTTGTAGCTCGCCGTAAGCGATTGAGAGTTTGCTTACGCCTATCCTCAAAACGCTTGCGTCTTCTTCTGAGACGCCTACTTAACTTGTCAACTAGTAAGTCAACGGCTTCGGTCATTGAGCGCCCAGCAGCGTGAGCACGAATCGGAGTTCCATTCAGATCTAATGAGGCCTCTGCGATTGCTGGCAATTCCAGTCTAGATTTTGACCGAATTTTCAGTTTCACAACTGCAGCAATTACAGGCTCATGTCCGAACTCGCATAGGTGCCGAATTTTCGTTAGAGCATTTTCTCTGTCTTTAGATTCGACATCTCCGCTAGTAAGGAGATCGATATCACAAATATCATGCGGCTTAACCAAGTCATTCCCTCAATTCAGGTTCTCATATTTTTGATGTAATTGATCTTCGCGCATTTATCCACCGATGTCATGTAAATTCGGTACAGAATTCTTAGATGAAAGTTTTATTATCTAAAGCACTTGGTCTATCTTCTCGAGAAATGGTTTGCACAGTTGGAGGCGGAGGTAAAACAACCATGGTTCTCGCTCTTGCTTCGGAAGCGTCGGCAGCGCATCATCCGGTAATAGTGACAACCACAACAAAGATGGGGCTAAATGAAAGTAGTGGGCTTATTTCGGTAAGTGATGACAATCCGTTATTTAAAGACCAGGCAGTTCGTTGGATAGGAAAAATTGAGGGCGACAGAATCCTTGGGCGCAGTAGAGAGGAAATTGACAGATATTTCTCTAACTTCTCTGGATGGCTTCTTGTTGAGGCAGACGGCGCTCGGCGACGACCAATAAAAGCACCAGCAAGCCATGAGCCACCTATACCGACACAAGCAACAGTAGTAGTGCTAAATATTGGATTAGATGCAATAGGGAAGCCGATTGTTGATGTAGCTCATCGGCCAGAAATATTGGCAAAGATATTAGACGTGGGAATAGATGCTCTGATCACTCCTAAAATGGTTGCATCTTTAATAGTTCATGATTCAGGCGGCAAAAAACAAATTCCAGATCCCTCTCGGTTCCTTATCGCATTAACTAAATGCACCGAAGAACGAGAAGGTTTAGCGGATCAGATAATCGATAGACTCTTTGACGAAACGGATCCACCTGAAAGAGTTCTCTTAATTGGGCGACCAGGGGAAACTATAAGGTCAGAAATGCTTATCTGATTTCCACAGAAGTTGTGACCTGATTGTAAAAATCATTCCCTTTGTCATCAATAACTATGAAGGCTGGAAAATCTTCAACAACAATGCGCCATACAGCTTCCATTCCCAATTCCGGATACTCAAGAACTTCAACTTTCCTGATGGAGTCTTTAGCTAACCGGGCAGCTGGACCGCCGATGGACCCAAGGTAAAAACCTTTATTACGTACACAAGATTCGGAGACCTGAGTTGAACGGTTACCTTTAGCCAACATCACCAAACTTCCGCCAGCAGCCTGGAATCGTTCCACATAAGAGTCCATGCGGCCCGCAGTTGTAGGCCCAAAAGAACCCGAAGCGTAACCTTTTGGTGTTTTGGCTGGACCGGCGTAGTACACAGGATGATTTTTTAAGTAGTCAGGCATTTCTTCACCGGCATCAAGCAATTCAGATATTTTTGCATGAGCGATATCTCGGGCTACTACAAGAGTGCCTGTAAGTGAAAGCCGAGTAGTGACGGGATGTTTTGATAACTCGTTCTGTATCTCTGACATTGGCTGGTCAAGATCGATGGGAATGACTTGATCTGTAAGTTCATCGCCAATTATCTCGGGAAGGAATCGCGCAGGGTCTTCTTCCAGAATTTCGAGAAAAATTCCTTCTTTCGTGATTTTTCCTAATGCTTGTCGATCTGCCGAGCAAGAAACGGCGATACCAACAGGATTTGAAGCACCGTGGCGAGGTAAACGAATTACTCGAACGTCGTGACAGAAGTATTTACCTCCAAATTGTGCCCCAATGCCAAAATTACGTGTCATTTCCAGAACGCGTTCTTCCCAATCTAAATCTCGGAAAGCATGGCCAGAAATATTTCCAGATGTAGGCAAATTGTCGAGGTAATGGGCCGATGCATACTTGGCGACCTTTAAAGTATGTTCCGCTGATGTTCCTCCAATAACAACAGCTAGATGATAAGGCGGACAAGCGGAGGTTCCGAGATTGCGAAGTTTCTCTTCAAGAAACGAACTTAAACTGTCGGGGTTTAGTAGAGCTTTTGTTTCTTGGTAAAGGAAGCTCTTGTTTGCTGAGCCTCCACCTTTTGCCATGAAAAGAAATTTGTATTCCTCTCCGCTGACGGACTCAATTTCAATTTGAGCAGGCAAATTATTTTTCGTGTTCTCCTCTGTGAACATATCTAAAGGAGCTAACTGAGAATATCTGAGGTTGTTGTCTTGATAGGTGTCGTAGATTCCGCGTGATATTTCTTCCCGATCATCACCAGGTGTTAGAACCTGCTGCCCTTTTTTGGCAGACACAATAGCGGTGCCGGTGTCTTGGCAAGAAGGAAGTACTCCACCTGCCGCAATACAAGCATTTTGAAGTAATTCAGTAGCGACAAACCGATCATTGGTGGAAGCTTCGGGATCATCAAGGATCGCCGCCACTTGCGCTAAATGCTCAGGGCGTAAAAGATGCGCTATATCGCGCATAGCAGTAGCGGTTAATAAACGGATTGCCTCGTTGCTGACCTCTAAGAACTCTTTTCCATGAGGGCCTTCAACGACCTTCACTCCCTCTTCAGAGAGTTTTCGGAAATTTGTCGTCGTGTAGGGGTCACTAGTAAGAGGTAACAAATCCGTGAAGTTGAACTTCGCTTCATTCATAAACACAACGGTAGCGCTGTGTTAAGCAACACTGGGGACTAATTAGAAGATAACTCTGAAACGATAGGAGCCCAGAACTCAAGATTTAAGTGTCGAGAAACAGAATAGAAGGTCATTCTGTCAATGCAGTCACCCCAACGAGCAGTAATTCGGCTAGCAATTTGATCGGGTTCGCCGACTATGGCAAAAGTTTCGAGTATCTCATCGTCAATAAGATCTCCCATGGCGACCCACTCACCTTTCTTTGAAAGAGTGTTCAATTCGGTTTGAAGATCACCCCATCCATGCATATCTAAAACAGGTCTATAAGCCGGAGTTGATGCATAAAAAGCAATTTGTTGACGGATTCCTCTAGCGGCATCTTCCATTTCGTCTTCGTTTCGTCCAGTGACAATAAATCCAGGTCCAGAAATTTCAAAGTCGGCAAGGGTTCGTCCAGAAGCAGTTAAGCCTTTTTCTAATGCCGGCAGAGTTACTTCACGTAAGTACGCCTCTGTAGAGAAACTATGACAGACGATGCCGTCACATACTTCGCCAGCGACTTCAGTCATCATCGGTCCAACAGCAGAAATAAAAATCTTTGGTATACCCGATGGATTGGGACCAGGATTGAAGAAAGGGGTCATAAGGGTGTGTTGATAAAATTCTCCACGAAAGTTAAGCCGTTCCCCAGTTTCCCATGCATCCCATATTGCCCTGGTAGCTAGGATCATTTCTCGCATTCGAGCTGCAGGTCGAGACCATTCCATGGAGAAACGTTTAGTTATATGCGGTTTAATTTGAGTACCCAACCCAAGAATAAATCGTCCGCCGCTATACCTCTGTAAGTCATATCCTAAATTTGCTAGAAGCATAGGGTTACGGGCGAAACCCACTGCAATCCCTGTTCCAAGCTCGATATTTTCCGTATGCTCAGCTGCGATCATGTGGGGTAGAAACGGGTCATGGCTTGTTTCTGCAGTCCACGCACCGGCATAACCGCCCGCTTCAATTTCTTTAGCAGCAGCAGCTATTTCAGAGAACCCACCACTATTAGAGGTAGGTAAGGCCATCGGTAATCCACTATCAATCTTCATAACAAAACCATAGCGTAGAGAGAAACCGGCGATATGGTCCGGACATATGGAACTTATTTTGATTCGACATGGCTTACCCGTAAGAGTTGATAACTCTGACACTGGCGAAGAAGCTGACCCTTCTCTTTCTCCTTTGGGAGAGCGTCAAGCTCAGGCACTCGCTGAATGGTTAATTGAAGGACCCGGAGCACAAAAGATTGATGCAATTTACTCAAGTCCTAAAAAACGAGCATTCGAGACAGTGCAGCCTTTAGCAAGAGGCCTAGGACAAGAAATAACTATTGAGCCGCGAGTAGTTGAATACGATGCTGGAGAAACCGCATACATTCCCATTGAAGAAATCAAAGGAGAGCCCGAGTGGTATGAAATGATCGCAGCAGGCATACCCGACCCCAAAGCTTTTCAAGAACAGGTAATAGATGGCCTTGAATCAATTATTTCAAATCACTCTGGCGACAGGGTAGTGGTTGGTTGCCACGGAGGAGTCATAGCGGTCTATCTCGCCCATCTCATGGGAGTAAGGCAGCCGTTATTTTTTGAGGCGCACTACACCTCAATAAATAGAGTGATGGGAGCCTCAACAGGTGAACGAAGCGTTGTTTCAATGAACGAACTTGGTCATTTGCAAGTAGCTAACGTTCCGCTTTCCTCTCACCCGAAAAGTTAATCTAACTCGGGAAGATTTTGAAAATAATCTAAGGCTTCTGGATTTGCAAGCGACTCTACATTAGAGACGGGAAGTCCTTCAATAATGTTCTTTACCGCGAGTTCGACAAGCTTTCCTGATCTTGTGCGAGGAAGATCAGGAACACCCAAAATTACAGCTGGTACATGCCGAGGAGAAGCGCCGTCACGAATTGACTGACGGAGACGGTTCGCTAAAGAATCATCAAATGAAAACCCATCAGCAACTACGACAAAGAGAATAATTCTGACATCACTCATCCAGGACTGCCCCACGGCAAGACTTTCTAAAATTTCATCAAAAAGATCAACTCTTCGATATATCTCTGAAGTTCCTATACGGACTCCACCAGGGTTGAGCGTCGCATCAGACCTTCCATGAATAATGAAGCCACCTGCAGCAGTTTTTTCAGCAAAATCACCTTGATGCCATACACCTGGAAACTTTTCAAAATAAGTGGATTTACACCTAATATCTTCTGGATCGTTCCAGAAACCTATAGGCATAGAAGGAAATGCTGATTTGCACACCAACTCACCTTGAACGCCAACATCAACTGAATTTCCATCATCATTTAGGACATCTATGTCTTGACCAAGAATTGGTCCTTGTATCTGTCCAGCGAAAACTGGCTTATTTGGGTTGCCTCCGACTAAGCATCCACAAAGGTCTGTTCCTCCAGAAATTGAAGCGAGATGAACATCTTCTTTCCAGCTTTCATAAACATGGGCAAAACCTTCTGGGCTAAGAGGACTCCCAGTGGAACAGACCGTGCGTAGAGTCTTCAAGTTATGGGTTTCTATCGGACGTAAACCTGCGGAAGAGACAGAGTCAATGAATTTAGCTGAAACGCCTAAAAGAGTTATTCCATTTTGGTCTACTAAATCAAATAATTGTGATCCATCCGGATAGAAAGGCGACCCATCAAAAACAATAAGTGTGGCTTCTGCAGCCAACCCAGCTGCCAGCCAATTCCACATCATCCATCCAGCAGTAGTGAAATAGAAAACACGGTCTCCTGGACGAACATCACAATGCAGGCGATGTTCTACAAGATGTTTGAGAAGCAAGCCGCCTGCTCTATGAACAATGCACTTCGGAGCCCCTGTTGTGCCAGATGAATAGAGAATATAAAGAGGGTGATCGAATGGAAGATCTACGAAGGAAACCTCTTTCGGTTCAAATAAAGAACGAAACTCTTTGAATGTCTTACATTCTCCTAACTGAGAGAGTTCACTTTCGTCATTTGAAACAACTACAACTTGCTCCACGCTTGAGAGTTCTTTAGTGACATCATTAATTTTTTCAATCAAACTAAATTGTCGACCGCCATATTGATAACCGGTAGCAGCAAAGAGAACTTTTGGTTTGATTTGGCCAAATCGATCAAGTACACCCTTTGGCCCGAAGTCCGGAGACACTGAAGAGAAGACAGCTCCGATAGATGCACAAGCAAGCATGACAGCATAAATCTCTATTCCGTTTGGCAACCAAGCAGCGACTCGATCTTTTTCTGTGACCCCTAAAGCTCGCAGAGATTGTTGAAGCTGTGAGACAAGGTCATGTAGTTCGGCCCAAGAAACTTGATCAGAGAGCCCATCTTCCGAATAAGAAATTATCGCTGGTGTATCATCCGAGCGCCGCAACAAATTCCTGGCGTAGTTCAACGAGGATCCAGAAAAAAACCTTGCTTCAAATAGGTCAGACCCAGATGAAAATGTCGGACCTTCTCCGCGTTCTCCGATTACCTGAAAGTGTCGCCAAACCAGATCCCAAAATTCGGACGGGTTTTTTATAGACCATTCATGCAGTTCTTCTTCTGGAATACCGGCGGCAGCAGAAAATAAACCCATTTGACTAGAGCCTGATTTCTCAAGAGACGGGGTCCATAAATAATTATCCATCGCCGACGAGCGTAGTCAGACTTGAACGAGCCACAATAGATAGGTGAATAAAAAAATAGAATCTCAGGGCTTATGGTTTGAAGAGTTAACGGCCGGATTAGTGATTCAGCATGATATAAAGCACACAGTTTCGGAATCCGAAAACGAAGATTTTTGTTTGAAAACGTACAATCCTCAGCCTTTACACCTAGATTCTGAGTTTGCGGCTACAACGGTTTTTGGACAGCGGATAGTAAATAGTTTGCTTACTTTAAGCTTGGCAGTCGGGGTGAGTGTTAGAGATACGACTCTTGGAACCACCGTGGCAAATCTCGGATTTGAGGAAACTGCTTTCCCCAATCCAGTCTTTTTAAACGATACTTTGTCATTTGAGACAGAAGTTGTTGATTCTCGAGCATCTTCTTCTCGGCCTGAAACGGGAATTGTTACTTTTGAACATCGGGTATTTAATCAAATTGGGAATTTGGTTTGTCGTTGCCGTAGAAACGCTTTGATGCATCGAATGCCTTCAACTCGAAATCCTGAGGGAGGTACTCATGTCTAATCGAAGTGGAGTGCATTTAAAAAGCCTGAAGGTTGGCACTAGTTCAGGAAACTGGAGCGCGGCTGGATTTCAGATAACGGAAGTTAAGCCTGGAATTTCTGCTTGTGTCCTTAATGACGTCCTACTTAAGTTTGATAATGAGCCTAGCGAACAGGGAATTTATGCCATAGGAACAGAAAATATTGATGGAGATGTTGATGGATTGAAATTTTTTATCGAGTCAACTGAAGTTGAAGAAACTCATTTGGATTCAAGGCACCCAAATTTTGTTAGTCGGATAGACCATCTTGTAGTCACAACCTCGGATTGTGACCGAACAACGAAAGCATTTGAAGAGGCAGGTATTGAAGCTCGTAGAGTTAGAAACTTCAGTCTTGGCGCAACAGGAATGAGGCAAACATTTTTTTGGCTAGGTGACGTAATCCTTGAACTCGTCGGACCTGAAGTCAAGAGCGATGATGAACTAACAAAAATTTGGGGCTTAGCTCTTATTTCTGAAGAAATAGAAAAAACAGTTGATTCTCTTGGAGACTTTGCGACTCCACTCAAACCCGCCGTTCAACCCGGCCGGCTAATCACAACAATAAAGACAAAGACCTTTGGCATAGATGATGCTTTAGCAGTTATGACCCCACACGAAAACAGCAAATAACTCCATCGTCGGTATTCTCATTGATTCCCAATAGCGTCTAGAATTTACTTTTATGGATCACTCGGCATCAGAAGTTAACGAACTTCACGTAATCGTGGGACGTAGATTGCATGCCGCGAAAATGCGTTACAGCAAGTCCCGATATGAGGTTGTGAAAATTCTTATGCAAGGCAGAAGGCCAATGACGTTGCCCGAAATCCTTGAGGTAGGAAAACTTCAAGGATTGGCACAGAGTTCTGCATACCGAAATCTAAGCGAGATGGCAGAAATAGGAATCGTTCGACATATAAATTCTGGAGATGATCACAGCCGGTTTGAGTTAGATGAGTCTTTGACCGGACATCATCATCACCTGGAGTGCACTCAATGTGGACGGTTAGAAGATTTCGTAGTACCAGAAAAATTCGAACAAATCATAAAAGGTTTAGTTGAGACAGCTGAACAGCAAGGATTTAAAGCAGCCAGTCATCGGTTTGACATACTTGGTCGTTGCGGAGAATGCGCCTAACTCATGTCTCAAAAACGCCAAGCTGCACGAGTGGTTCTATTAAACCAGTCCAACGAAATTTTTCTTATTCATTCTGAAGACCCGATTGACCCATTCAAACCATCTTGGTGGGAGATTCCAGGCGGAGGAGTCGGGTGGGGAGAAGATTCTGCTACAGCAGCCGCAAGAGAGTTATGGGAAGAAACCGGAATAGAAGCAGAAATGGGACCGGTGATATGGACACAGCAAGTCCAGTTCACTTTTGGACCCTACTTTTTTGACAACGATGAAAAAATTCACATTGCGTGGTGCGATGGAGGAGAGTACAGGCCGAAACATCTCGAAGCCTTAGAAGCGGCAGCATTTATTGAAGCGCGATGGTGGTCTGTGGAAGAACTCTTATCATTTGATTTTCCTGTTCTTCCCGAAAGACTAAGAGAGTTTTTACCCGACCTTGCAGAAGGGCAGATCCCTTCAACACCAATAGATATTTCTCCTAAGAACTCTGATTAAGGTCTTCGATCAGTCCCGCTATGCCACGTGTGACCATTTTTGAAGTCAAATAAGCCATATCTTCAGCAGATTTTCTCTGCCCGTCCTGCATCCAGTGACGAAGCACCCCCAAAATTAAACCAAATGCTCCGGAAGCCGCGGCAACTGATTTTTCAATATCGAAACTTAATGAAAAGTTTTTAGCCAAACGCAAAGTCATGTTGTCTTGTATCTTCCTAAGTTCATCTTTAACTTCTGCGTCTTGAATATCTGCCCTCCCATAAAGAAAGTTGAAAGCATCTGGCTTATTTTCAAAGAATTTGAAGAACCCTAATATCCCTAACTCAACCCATTCCAAAGGACCGCTAGAAGATTTGCGGTGTGAATCAATCGAGTCCTGAACTTGACCCAAAATTTCACGCAGAACTGAGAAATACATTTCTTGCTTTGATTCAAAATGTTGATATAAGACAGGTTTTGTAACTCCAGCTTTTTTTGCAACATCATTCATAGAGGTCTGATGAAAACCTTGGCGAGCAATTACATGTAAAGCATTTTCTAATAGCTGCTCGCGACGCTCAGATGCAGGAAGACGAGAGACAGCTGAAGTATTAGCCATACTTGCAACGTAGTCAGGAAGAGGAACCCATTTCCTATTGGGTAGAAATTATTCTTTGTCTAAATCATCTGCTGCTTTTACCGCATGATGCAAAACGATAGATGGGGCAAGAAAAAATGAACCGCATATAAGTAAAATAACTAACGAAATAGCTACAGCATTTGTGAAACTTGTTATGAAACCAACAGCGAAAATGACAAGCGAAATAAGAAAAGAACAGTAACCACAGCGCTGTCCTACTTGAGCCAGTCGCGCTAACCGCTTTCTTTTAAGAAGAACAGGGTCATCAGGAAGAGACATGAGTCCAGCCTGCCTCAATGATCAGGTTCTCCAAACGTTGAAACATTTTTTTCAAAGAAAGCTCGCGTGAAGCTACTTTATGGTTGTGCTCTAAAAGAATGTTCAGCCCGTCTGAATCATTTAATCTCTCACGCATAGCTTCAGTATCTTCCGAGGCAAACCAGTGAAACCCTAAGCCTCTTAACTCATCAGCGACTGGATAGTTGCCAACAAAAACAGGCCGGCGGTATAGCGCTGCTTCAATCGGAGGATTACCAAAACCTTCCCAAGTAGATGGAAAAGCAACAAGGTCAGCTGCGGCATAAATATCAGAACGGTTGTCAATTGAAGCATGGATAACTGGGCAATTCGCTGAAGAAAGTTCCTTGGCAAGTTTTGATCCATAACCATCTTCTGCTGGGCCAGAGATCCAATATGTTCCTCCAAGACTTTCAGTTACCTGTATCGCTTGATGAATATCTTTGCGTTCGATCGCTCGTACCGGATGGGCTACAAGAAGCATTTCATCGGCGACACAAAGTCTGTCACGAGTTGCATCCCTGTCGCCCTGCTCCACGTCGATGTTGAAGCCGTTATAAATAGTGGTGGCATCAATACCTCGGTCGGACATTTGCCGACGAGTTAACTCATTTATAGTCACATGACGCCATGCCGGATCATCAACCGGAAGGTCTTCTATATGAGCAAACTGTTTACGTTGCCAGGGAGGATCATGATGATGGATAATTGCGGGGCGCCCCCTCAAAGCCTCCACGACGCAATTTGATGCAGCAAGGTTTAGCGGGATTGACAGAAGATTTTCTACCACGACTAAATCTTGACCTTCAAGAGCATCACAAAGTTCGTTTATATCTGGAACTTTGCTTTCTCCTATTCCGAGTCCTTCTATTACTCTTGTATCACCAGAAGCTTTCCACCCTGGCTCAAAGGAACCTGCTACCCAAGAAATATCAAAACCAAGTTCGGCAAGAACCACAGCCCAATTTTGAGCGACAACTGAAACACCGTCGGTAGGGCCGAATCTAAATGATAAGAAAGAACATGTAGGCATGGATTACTCAAGACTATTTGATACTAATTTCAAGAATTCAGTTAACCAGATAATGGAAGAGAATTGGGTTACTCAAGGTTACGCAGCCCCAAATAAAAAGACATACCCATGGCAGTGGCTTTGGGACTCTTGTTTCCATTCTCTTATTTGGCTTGAACTGGGGAGACCTGACCGGGCAGAGCAAGAATTGACAGAAATATTCCGTCCGCAATTAGATTCAGGATTTGTTCCTCATATCAATTATGTTTGTGATCCAGATATACATTTTGACCTCTGGGGCCGTTCACATGGATCTTCAATTACTCAGCCGCCCATGTACGGACATGCAATTGCAGAACTTGATCGTGCTGGGGTGCGCATGAACCAAGCACTACTATCGTCAGCAACCGCAGGTTTATCTTTTTTAATAAACGAACGAGCGCGCCACGATTCTGGTCTGTTACTACTGTGCCATCCTTGGGAATCGGGAGCAGATGATAGCCCAAGGTGGGATGATTTTTGTCCCGGTGGGTTTGATAAAGAGCGCTGGAAGAAACAAAAAAATGTTTTAGTAAAGACAATAGAGCAAACTGCTGATGGCTCTCCGCTGAGAAATCCAGAATTCCAAGTAGCCTCAATAGGTTTCAATGCTCTTGTTGCCTTCAATGCCAGAGAATTGGCCGCAGTTACCGGAGATAAAAGTATGGCGGACTCAGCAAATGAGATAACGCATGCAATCGCGGAAAGGTGGGATGAATCTTCTTCAACATGGAAAGATGCTGGACCCCACTCCAACAAATCCGGAAGTTGTCGAACACTCGATGCATTATTGCCGTTATTGGTAGTAGAAGAAAAACAACTTCCGCCCAAACTAGTAGAACAATTTGATTCAACTGAAGCGTTCAAAGGGCGATTCGGGCCAAGAGGGGTTCATCTAAAGGAGAAAGTATTTAGCCCAAAACAATATTGGCGTGGCCCTGTTTGGCCACAACTTTCATACCTAATAAGTCTCGCTGTTTCTAGGTTTGATTTGCAAACAGCTAAACAACTTACATTGGCGACAGCTAATGGTGCCCAGGTTTCAGGTTGTGCTGAATACTGGCATCCAGAGACAGGAGAAGGCTTGGGAGCGATTCCTCAATCCTGGGCTGGGCTTTCACTCGTTTCAACGAAAAGACTGCTCAGCTGAGCTGAGAAGCTCTGAACCATCGTCATTAAATAAATAACAATGCACACCACGGAATTGAGCGATTTCGTGTTCAAAATTTGTCCGATTAGGCGTCAAATAGTTGATTTCTAACTCGGAAAGTTCGTAAATGACTCCCACAAAATCTTCAAAACTTTCATAACATTGACTCACTGCGAAAGCAGCCATTTCTTCATCTCCAGGCCACACTGCGCCGTTTCGCGCTGGATGCTGGACAAGTTGATAAATTTCAAACTGGTGTGGAGAATCACAGGGAACATGAGTATTAATTTCAATATGTCGGTCATCGCTAACCCACGCATACATGTTGAAACAGTCACCTTCGGCTAGATCATGAAGGTTTACGGGCACCCCATACCAATCAGGTGCGGCCTCATCTTCTAGTAAGGGACGGGCTTCTATAACAGTTGTGCTTGGAGAGTTACCTGCAGAATCTGAAGTTGACCTATTTCCACTTCCACAAGCTGAGGCTAATAAACCGAAAAAAATTAGCACATAAAAAAAATGATAAACACGCATAAGATTAGAGTAGCGAGACTAGGAGGTACCGTGACATCGTGGACGTAATTGAACTTCATGGAGCAATGGTATTTCTTGGAAGATTCCCGGCTTTGGCAGGGGTCAATTTAACTGTTGAATCTGGAGAAATAGTTGCTTTGCAAGGAGCGAATGGAGCAGGAAAAACTACTCTTCTCAAGCTTTGTGCTGGGCTTCTACCTTTAGGTTCAGGTTCAGGAAAAGTGTTAGGGCATGATTTATTTACAGAACAGCAGTCAATTCGCAGATCTGTTGCAATGTTGGGACACTCAAGCGGCCTCTATGAGGATTTAACTGCAAGAGAAAATGTTATTTTCTGGGCTCAGGCCTCTGGATTAGATAAAGCTACAGCTCACGAACGAGCCGAAAATGCTATTAAAAGAATGGGAGTTGAAGAACGCCTACTCAGTCTTCCAGTATCTCGTTTGTCGGCTGGACAAAAAAGAAGAACCTCACTGGCTTCTCTTACCGTAAGACGACCTGAACTGTGGCTATTAGATGAACCACATTCCGGGCTAGACCAAGATGGAAGAGAAGCAATTGACTCATTCATCCGGGAGGTTGTGAGCGTAGGGGGAACGGTAGTCATCGCTTCACATGAGCTTGATCGAGTTAGTTCCCTTTCTCCGCGAATAATAACAGTTGCCGGTGGGATCACTTTGGAGAATGAAGATCAATGAAGCAATTTATGCATGACCTTCTTCTTGTAGCAAAAAAAGATCTACGTATTGAAATCAGATCACGAGTTATTATCAATCAGGTAGTTCCATTTGCACTACTTGTATTGGTTTTATTCGGTTTCGCTCTCGATGCTGACCAAAAAACCCTTCGTGCATTCTCTCCTGGATTGTTTTGGATCGCAGTGCTGCTTTCCCTGTTGCTCGCTATCCAAAGATCGGTTTCACTAGAAACGGCTAATGATTCTTTAACAGGACTTAAATTGGCCGGGCTATCACCAGTCGCAATTTTCTTTGGAAAGTCAGTAGCTATTTTTACACAATTGGTATTTTTAGAGATTTTCTTGACCGGAGGAATAATAATTTTTTATGGATCAGTCATTGAAGACCCAACATTATGGGTAGTAGCAGGACTTATAACTGCTCTAGCGGTATCGGTGACTGGTACCCTCTATGGTGCTTTAGCTTCAGGGCTTGAAGTTCGAGAAACACTTTTACCAATCTTGTTACTTCCGGTGTTGGCCCCCGTGCTTATAGGGGCTACAAAGGCTTATAGCGGAGCTCTTGGAGAGACAGTTTCAAATGGTTGGCAATGGACAGGACTTTTGTCACTATTCGCACTAATAGCAGCGACACTGGGTTCACTGGCTTACGGAGTCTTGGTAGAAGAGTAAAATGTTAAGAGAAGCGAAATGAGTGCAGGGAAAATGTTAAAGCAAAATCAAGGTGTCACAAGTTCACCTAAATCACGACTATTAGGGTTCGCTACCTTGCTGGGTTTAGTCACACTTTTTGTCTTTGCTTTCTTTCTCACAGATCCTGATGTGCGTCTTCATCCTACAACAGGGGAAGAGATAGGCCAATTTGATGCGGTACGGCTACTTTATCTGCATGTCCCAATGGCAATCATTGGCCCCTATTTGGCTCCTCTAGTAGGCGCTGTTGCATCGATCGGTTATTTAATTAAACGAACACCATGGTGGGACGTAACTGCACATGCCGCAATTGAAGTAGGAGCTATATTCTGCGGTCTAGTTCTTGTGCAGGGCTCTATTTGGGGTCGACCAGTATGGAATACATGGTGGGAATGGGGGGATGTTCGGATAATGACCACCTTGATTCTCTTTTTGATGCTCCTTGGTTATCTGGCTCTTCGTCGCGTAGTCGCTGATGAGCATAAGCAAGCACGCAGATCAGCAATTGTGGCTCTAGTCGCAGCAATAAACCTTCCGATTATTAATCGCTCCGTTGAGTGGTGGGAGAGCCGCACGCTTCATCAAAAATCAACTTTAAGTGAACTAAAAATTGAAGATCTAACTTTTTTTACACTCATGATGGGAATCGTTGTTTTCTTAATGCTCTTTACGTGGCTTGTTTTGCACCGCTTTAGATTGGGTTGGCTCGAAAAAGAATCTTTAAAACAGGAAGCCTTAACAGCAATTGAAGAAAGAAGAGCTGTGGCGGTAACTAATGAAGAGGAAACATCATGACGCACTTAGGGTATTTGATTGCAGGTTGGGGAATAACTTTAGTAGTGATCCTTGTTTATCTAGTTTCAATGTTTCGACGAGCACGTTCTATTGCTTCTCAAGTGCCGTCAGGGCGGCAAAGGTGGATGACTTCTTCAGAGACTGAGATCCGTGACTGAGGATCTTACTCCTTCACCGGCTCGACCTGAGAGGTCAAAGCATCGACGTGGACCTATTGCAATAATAGTTCTCTTGCTGACTGCGGTTGCTGCAGTGTTGTTCGTGACCCTTGGAGATGCGACTTTAGTTTTCTATGAGGTAGATGAAGTAGTCGAACAAAGAGAAGAGCTAATTGACAAACGCTTCAGAGTTGTAGGTACTCCACTACCGGGAATTGTAGAAACAACCGTTGGAAGAGAATCAGCGGTCCTCTTCACATTCTGCGCCCAGGGAGTTTATGTCGATGTAGTACATGTTGGAGATCCTGCCGAATTGTTTCAACCCGGAGTTCCCGTAGTGCTTCAAGGCGAATGGGTATCCGAGTCCCTACCGGAGTTTCAGTCTCTTCCAAATGCGACAAGAGACGGTTGGTATCTTTCTACTGACCATATGGTGGTTAAACACGATAATGATTATCGAACCGATCCCGATCGTATAACAGACATTGAATCTTGTGGGTTGAAGGAATGAAGAGTCAGTGAACACAACATTAGGTTCAGGTTTTGTAGCTCTAGGCCTCGCCGCATCCCTATTAGGGGTTTTAACAATCATTCATGGGCTAGCTACTGGATCGCAACGCTCACTGCTCCGTATCCGATGGTTTGTGCTCATTGTTGGAATAGCTGCCGTTGGACAGTTCGCTGTGATGGAAAACGCATTGATTACTCGGGATTTTACTGTTGCGTTTGTTGCCGAGCACGGGAGTTACCGAACTCCCGCTTTGTTTAATTTTGCAACTCTCTGGTCAGCCTTAGAGGGTTCCATACTGCTCTGGGTGTTGATCCTTGTTGGATATTTGGTTCTAGTATTTTTGAGGTTCCGAAAACGTTTAACTGACCCAGTAGTCACCTGGGCTTTATTCACGCTATTTGTTATCTGCTTGTTCTTCTTCCTGCTTCTTGCAGGTCCAGCGTTTCCATTTCATGAGTTCAATCCGTGGCCTGGGTATGACGGGCCAGGTCCAAATCCTCTACTCCAGAATCATGTATTGATGGCTTTCCACCCCCCGGTGCTTTATCTCGGGTATGTAGGATTTTCTGTCCCGTTTGCATTTGCAATCGCATTGCTTGTGACAGGACGCCATGGAGAAGGGTGGCTTACAGAAGCAAGAAGATGGACGCTCACTGCTTGGGGTTGTCTAACAGTTGGCATTTTGCTTGGAGCTTGGTGGTCTTATGAAGTATTGGGGTGGGGAGGTTATTGGGGCTGGGATCCAGTAGAAAATGCTTCCCTCTTACCTTGGCTCACAGGAACTGCCTATCTTCATTCAGTAATGGTTCAAGAACAAAAAGGCATGCTTAGAGTTTGGAACTTGTCACTGCTTTGCTCCACGTTTGCTTTGACAATTCTGGGAACATTTATTACACGCTCAGGAGTCTTAGATTCGGTGCATGCCTTTACTGAATCAGGCATTGGGCCGAT
Organism: Acidimicrobiales bacterium; assembly: GCA_029245675.1. GTDB lineage: Bacteria > Actinomycetota > Acidimicrobiia > Acidimicrobiales > MedAcidi-G1 > MedAcidi-G2B. Next base: position 29,503 of record JAQWOV010000019.1, read on the forward strand.
GTTTCTTGCATTCTTTACTCTGGTGGTGGTTAGCGTTCTTGTGCTCATAATTTTAAGAGGAGACGACATTCGTACTGAAGGTTCTATAGATACTCCAATTTCTAGAACAGGAGCATTTTTAACTAATAACTTGCTCTTTGCTGGCTTCGCTTTTGTGGTTCTCCTTGGAACAGTTTTCCCACTGATAGTTGAAGCTATTAATGGGAATCGCATATCGGTCGGAAACCCTTATTTCGTCAGTATGACAATGCCAATTGGATTCTTACTTCTCTTCTTAATGGCAATCGCTCCAGCTCTTCCATGGGGGAAAGCAGGGGGCGAAGTACTATCTAAAAGACTTTGGTGGCCAGGAGTTTTTGGCACTTTAGTAACTGTTGCAGGGGTCCTACTTGGAGCAAGAGGATGGACCACAACTCTTGCAATTGGATTAGCCGGATTTGCAATAGGTGGAGCAGCACGTCCACTTATTCTCGCAGTTAGATCTCGCGGATTCGCAGGACTTTTCGGCAGGTCAAGTGGCGGGATGGTGGTGCACGTTGGTGTGGCAATTATTGCGGTAGCTCTGGCTGTCTCTTCCGCATTTGTCCGGCAAACCGAATTTCGCTTTTCAGCAGTTGGGGATTCAGCTGTCTTCGCTGGGCATCAACTTGTTTTTCAAGGAAACGCTGTTGTGGAGAAAGAAGAAAAAATTGAAACGCAAGTAAAAGTAGCAATTGACGGAAAAATATTTACTCCCTCTATCAATATTTTCCCATTTAGTGGTCAACCCATAGGTACTCCAAGTACTCGATCTACATGGAAAGATGATGTCCAACTTTCTGTACTGAAAATTCCAGAAAATGAAGACGATTCCACCGTAGTGCGCATAACGGTCCAGCCTTTGGTGTGGTGGATTTGGGTTGGTGGTGGAGTAATGGCTTTAGGAACGCTGATGTCTGCAGTTCCTTCTCGTCGACGCGATAGGGATAGCGAGGAAGCATTTGCAAACGAGGTAACGATATGACACCACTACGTATTACCTCAGCAATCGTAGGAGTCTTGATGTTAATTCTTATCGGGATAATGGCGACAAGAGATTCCGGAAAAGATCGAATGACTACGTATCTTGTTGGAGAGGCAGCTCCAGAAATCAAAGCCGAAACACTTCGAGGAGAGTTGTGGGATTTAGACAATCAACGTGGGCGGTGGGTAATCGTCAACTTTTTCTCGACAACCTGTGTGCCATGCATAAAAGAACATCCTGAACTTGTCAAATTTTCAGAAGACCATAAAAGAGCAGACGATGTCCGAATTGTTACCGTTTCTTTCTCTGACACGGAAACAGCCGTTAAAGAGTTCTTCGAACTTAATGGAGGAGACTGGCCAGTGCTTGCTTCCGACACAGAGCGTGTCGCTGTCGATTGGGGAGTAGTCGCAGTTCCTGAATCTTACCTTGTGTCACCGTCTGGATTTGTGGCTGCAAAGGTCTTAGGGGGAGTCACACAAAACTATCTTGAAGATCTATTAGCTGAGGTTCAAACTAAATGACTCGTTATCGCTGGCTTCTGCTACTCGTCATTGTTGTTGGAGCGTTAATTTTCTCTGAATTGACGGAACAACCTGTACTGACGAATGCAGACAAAGTTCAACGAATTGCCGATGACCTTGCTTGTCCTGTTTGTGACGGACAATCAGTAGCAGAATCAGATGTGCCGATAGCTCAAGCTATACGAACTGAAATTGCTCGTATGGTTGATGAAGGACAGACGGACAGCGCAATTAGGGCAGACTTAGTATCTCGATTTGGTGAGAGTATTGATTACACGCCACAGAAGTCAGGATTAACAGGACTCGTTTGGACGTTGCCAATTTTGATTGGTGCTATAGCAGTAGTTCTTTTGATAGTTACTTTTAAGAAGTGGCAAAGTAAAGAGAAATTGAAATCGACTTTTTTTGAGAACAAACGCGCAATGACAATAATGTTCGTTATTGGCGTGCCGCTCATTGCTTGGATTGCTATATCGCAATTCACAGGAAGTCGAGGAGCTAGTGATGCAGCGACTGGAGACATTCGTTCTTCAACTCGAACACTTTTAATAGAGGCACAAGCGGCAACAGATGAAAATAAGTTTCTTATCTATGATGAAGTGTTAATAATTCAGCCTTCTAATGTTGAAGCGCTAGCGTACCGAGGTTGGACGTTTTGGCGAACAGGAAATTTCGAAGCAGCCAGAAAAGACCTTTCTGCAGCAATTGAGATTGACCCGAATTACCCAGATGCAAGAGTCTTCAGAGCCTCACAACTTTTTTCTGACAGGGATTATGTTGGAGCTGCATCAGACTTAGTTGCCCTTGACTCTTTAGATGCTCCTCCGATTATTTGGGACTTAATTTCTGCTAGCAACCTTCGAGAGAGAGTTGCTTCCGCACTAGCTTCTGAAGGAGACCTGGTTGAGGCGTTACAACTTTTAGATTCTGGAATTGACAGAAATGCTGAAGATGCATCACTGCTTGCAGAAAGAGGGTGGCTACTGGCTAATACTTTCGAAATTAGCCTCATAGGAGCTGCTATAGAATCTCTTGATGAAGCTTTGATTTATGACCCACAACATCCAAACGCTTTGGCTTATCGAGCGTTAGTTAGATCTGTGTTGTTAGAGGATCAAGAAGGGTCTGCTTCAGATATCAGAGCATTTCAGGATTTGCTAGACCCTCCAGAACTGTTAGTTCAATTATTACAAAGCCAAGGCCTGCTTGATTGATTACTGAAATTCGAGAGGCGACGAATAGTAAGAACCTAATAGTTGACCCTCAGAAAAAGATAGTGCCCAAATTGAACCTTTAGCACAGGATCTCCCGCCTCTAATTTGAAGGCCTTCATTTATTAGATCGCCTAAAATTTCAGGAATTACGTCACCGTGGCTGCAAGCGACAACGTCGTATGGGGCAGTTAGAATTTTTTTAATTAGGGCCGTTGCAGCCGTATGCGAACCTTCAAAAAAATCAGGGTCAATCTCTACCTCTAAATTTAGATGACGCGCTAAAGGGGCTACTGACTGTTGACAACGAATTGCTCGGCTTGACAAAACCTTTTGTATTGGTTGAGAGTGCAGGGCTTCTTTTATCTGCTCCGCTTGAAGAACCCCATGAGCATCCAACGGTCGTTCAAAGTCATTTCTTCCAAAATCGCATCTCGCTCCAGCTGAAGCATGTCGTATGAGATAAATCATTTAAGAGAAAGTCTCAATCGGTGTATTGCTGAAACAAATTCTGTCGGTGTTAGTGGTGGCTTGTCCACGCAGATATCCTAGCGAATATAGAGTCAATGCTTGTTAGATTCCATGGTGTATTAAAAGTAGCTAGTTAGGAGACCCTGTGACGGTAACTGAAGACCAGATAGTAAATGCCTTAGAACCAGTTCAGGATCCTGAGTTGCGGAGAAGCATTGTTGAACTTGGGATGGTCCACAATATTGGGATTGATGGATCAAAAGTAGAGGTATTAATAGCGCTCACTATTCCTGGTTGCCCTTTAAAGAATGAAATCAAAGAATCCATTGATCAAGTTCTTTACCCGATTGAAGGGGTAACTGAAGTTGATGTTGATTTCACAGTTATGTCAGATGAGCAGCGTGAATCTGTTCGGTTAATGGTTCATGGAGATCCACAGTCTACAGCTGGAACAAATCCTGCTCAGGGTCATGCAGAGGGACGGGAAGTTCCATTTGGGCGTTCTGGAAGTAAAACGAGAGTTCTGCTGATTGCTTCTGGAAAAGGTGGGGTAGGGAAGTCTTCAGTGACAGCAAACTTAGCTGTTGCGTTAGCGCTGCGAGGTAGAGATGTTGCAGTAGTTGATGCAGATGTATGGGGATTTTCTATACCGCGGATGTTAGGAGTGCAAGCACCACCAACCGTTATTGACGACATGCTTATTCCGCCAGTAGCACATGGAGTGCGCTGCATATCAATGGGATTTTTTGCAGAAGAGGATCAACCTGTAATTTGGCGCGGACCGATGCTACATAAAGCTCTTGAGCAGTTTCTAACAGATGTCTATTGGGATGACCCAGATTTTTTACTTGTTGACCTTCCTCCCGGCACTGGGGACATCTCAATTTCTTTAGCAGGTTTTCTTCCTACTGCTGAGATGATTGTTGTAACAACGCCACAACCTGCTGCTCAAAAAGTAGCGCAGCGAGCAGCGTATATGGCAGAGAAAGTGAACGTTTCAGTAAACGGTGTCGTTGAGAACATGTCTTGGTTCATGGGAGAAGATGGTACTCGTTACCAACTATTTGGTGAAGGAGGTGGGCAAGAGCTCGCAGAGCAACTAGGCGTTCCTCTTTTAGGCAGAGTCCCTCTTGTCCCTGCTCTAAGGGAAGGAGCAGACACAGGCAACCCAGTTGCTGCTGATCCTTCAACTGAATCAGGGAAAGTGTTTGAAGAGTTGGCCCGGGTTGTGGATGAAGATCTTAAACCAACTCGACGTTCTCACCCAGAATTAAATTTGTTGGGATAGTTTCATAACAGGAATTAAATAGAGCAAGGAAGAATTGTGGATATACGCATAGGAGTATCTGACACTCCAAAAGAAATAACAGTTGAGTTATCTGATAAGACAGATTTAAAAAAACTTAAAAAGGATATTGACTCAGCACTCTCTCAAGAAATTAGCCTTTTTTGGTTTACTGATATCAAAGGCCGACAAGTGGGGATTCCAACAAACAAAATAGCTTACGTAGACATCGGAGCTGCTGGCTCCGGTAACCCTGTTGGCTTTAGTTGATTCAAAAATCTTAGTCCCTGTCAAAGTCTGACCTAGGCTGACTATATGGCTACGTTGACCGAACTTTGTCACTCTCACACCAAATTAGACAGTGATCAGGTAGCGCATTTACAGAATCTGACAGCTATCTGGGGTTTACTAGCGGATCTTTCATTTGCTGATCTCTTACTTTATGGAATGAATTCTTCCCATTCTGAAAACACTTTGGTCTTATTAGGGCATATTCGGCCGACAACTGGAACCACAATTTATCGTGCAGACATGATTGGTCAGACTTTTGAGTCTCGCCAACGATCTCTGATTACTGATTGTTTTAACGAAGAAAAAGATATTGATGGATTAATTCAAGCCGGCCCTGATCGAGAAATTTCTGTGCGTGCAATTCCAGTTCGTCTAGGCGATCAAGTTATAGCTGTATTGGCTAGAGAGCGAGTGCATTCAACCGATAAATCAAGCAGCGTGTTGGAGAGGACGTATCGGCGAGTATTCCACCGATTTGTAGAGATGATAGAGAGAGGGGAGTTTCCTTACCGAGAGGAAGAGCGCTTGCGTCATCGAACTCCCCGCGTAGGTGATGGACTTCTGTTAGTAGATGATCAGGGCCTTATTGAATTTGCCTCACCAAATGCCGTATCAGCGCTACATCGTCTAGGAATGCATCGTGCTGCAGTTGGTTCACGTCTCGGAGAGACAAATTTAGGATCAGCAATGCTTAGGCAAGCGTTTGCCCGCCGCACTGCAGTTATCGAAGAAGCTACTCACGGGACAGAAGTCGTGGTCGTGTCTCATTGTTTGCCCATACTTGATAAACGCTCAGCAACTGGGGCGGTAGTGCTTCTTCGTGACGTAACTGATCTTAGACGTCGTGATCGGGAGTTAGTTTCGAAAGATACAACCATTCGGGAAGTTCATCACAGGGTTAAAAATAATCTTCAAACAATTTCCTCGCTTTTACGTCTACAAAGCCGCCGATTAAAAACTGAGGAAGCGCGCGCTGCAGTAGAAGAATCAGTGCGAAGAATTAGCGCCATCTCAGTGGTTCATGAGACTCTCGCCCAAAGCGCAGAAGATGACGCCGAGTTCACCGAAATAGTGAGATTGCTTGTCAGGCTTGTTGAAGAAACGGTTTCTCTGCCAGAACGGCCTCTACGATTTAGCGTTATAGGAGAAGGCGGAACTCTGCCATCACAAGCCACTACCACATTGGCTGTTGTAGTTACAGAACTATTGCAAAATGCGGTAGACCATGGATATCCCCAACCGAATCTTTCCAGTAAGGAAGTGTCTGGCAACGTGACAATTCAAATTGATCGACAGCCGGAAGGGCTTAATATCCAAGTTATAGATGACGGAATAGGACTACCAGAGGGATTCGAAATTGAAAAAGCACAAGGTCTGGGTTTAACCATTGTCCGTACTTTTATTGAAGGAGAATTAGGAGGATCACTGACTTTAAAACCAGTTAATAAAACAAGTGGCGCTATTGCAGAGGTTCAAGTTCCAGCTAATCGATTACTTGGACCTTGGGATGATGCTCAGGAGCCAGAAGTCTAAAGACTGGATAAGTTGCCTACATACGTTATGAATACTCTCCAATTGCCCATTAAACCTTTAGTTGTTGCTCATAGGGGGGCGTCAATCGACCATTATGAAAATACGATTGCAGCTTTTGAAGCGGCAAAAGAGCAAGGAGCGGATTGGGTTGAGCTAGATGTCCGAAGATCAGAAGATGGAGTTCTTGTGGTGCATCATGACGCCCATCTTGAAGACGGACGTCTTATTAGAGAAATAGATTCAAAAAATCTTCCGGCATATATTCCTAGTCTTGCGGAGGCTTTCGAATCAATTGAAGGACTTGGTGTAAACGTTGAAGTAAAAAGTCTTCCAGGTGAACCTGATAGGGCAGACGTAACAATGGTATGTGAAGCAGTGGTTGGTCTTGCGCAGGCTTATCGCCCACCTGAGCTATTAAGAGTTTCTTCTTTTGACATCAATGCTGTGAATCGCATTCGTAGCATTGACGAAACTTTACCGACAGGATGGCTGGTGTTAGAACGCACCGGTTCCAACCAAATTCTTGACCGCGTATTGCGACATGGCCATGGTGCAGTACATCCATGGGATGAATTAGTCGACGAGATATTTGTGACTCAAGCACATAAACGTGGCCTTAAAGTATTCGTCTGGACGGTGGATGAAGAGGAGAGAATAGAAGAGCTTTTATCTTGGTCTGTTGATGCGATCATCACTAATCGACCTGCGTTAGCGCGGCGAATAGTTGATGAACGTTTTGATCAATAAATGTCTCTAGTGCCGAGAGGTAAAACAAGGTTCAAAGCTTCTGCTTCGTGCCTAAAGGTAAATTCTTTCTCTTTACCTAGATAGTCGCCATCTACCTGCCATGGAACGGGGTCATACCCTGAAACAGATCCTTCTGAAACGTTAGCTTGGTAGTCGATGATGGGGCTGTCGTTGATATTGCCGCTCCCTAATCCAAGAGAGGAGGAAAGTATAGGAATTAGGCGGCTTGGAGATAGAGATTGAAAGGTAACTACAGCGAGCGGAGTGTGAAGATTGGTTTCGGGAGAGAAAGAAATTTCTCGTGAACCCAAATACGTATAAGGGTCTGTGTTCAAACACACTGCAAACATTCCACTGGTCTCAGTCGTTCCTGCATCTACGTCTTCGCTAGATGAGGAAATATGAAATGATGGCTCTTTATGGTTGTAGTGCCGTAACCAAGTGTTAATTGTTGCAGCAACAAATAAGGGATGCCCAGCAAACCTTTTCAGGAATCCCCCTTGCCGTTCTACCTGTTCAACAACTGCAGCATCAAAACCGATCCCAGCATGGAATAAAAAGTAGCGATCGTTCATTACTCCTAAGCCAATTCGACGTACCGACCCTGCTTCTAGAGCATCAAGTAAAGACCCAGTAGCCTCCACTGGGTCATCAGGCAGTCCAATAGTTCTGGCGAAAACATTTGTTGATCCTCCTGGAAGAGCAGCTAGGGCTGTCTCAGTTCCAGCTAACCCATTAGCAACTTCGTTAAGAGTCCCGTCGCCTCCTAAAACAACTACAAGATCAAAATTGTCATTTGCGGCACTCTGAGCGAGTCGGGTGGCATGACCTCGCCGGCTAGTAGCGGCTACTTCAAGTCGGTGGTCAGCAGAAAGTGCCTTTTGAATAACTATTCGTGTACGGGCAGTTACCGACGAGGCGGAAGGATTAACCACTAAAAGCAATTTCATAGTATTAACGAGAGTATCGCTGAAGGCGCTATTAGTCATTACAAACTCAACGAAACCGAAATTTTTTATAGAATTCAAGCCAAGAACTGTTGGAATAAAGCCAAAATTTTCTGAAGTGACTGATGACCATTCAAGAAAATTACCCGCGAATTGTTGTCAAACACTTTATATAAGGCAGAATATTTCCCATGAACATTGTTGTATGTGTAAAACAAATTCCCGATCCCGCTGATCCAGGGGCATTGGATCCTGAAACCAAGACTCTTAAAAGAGATGTGAAACTGATTCTTGACGAGTCAGACTCTTATGGCGTTGAAATGGCCTTGCAGCTTGTAGATGAAGCTGGTGAAGGTGAAGTACGCCTAGTGTCGATGGCTCCAAATAATGAAATGAGTGGTTTACGTACTGCTCTTGCGATGGGAGCAGAGAGCGCAGTACTTGTGAGTGATGACTCTTTAGCAGGATCTGATGCGCTGTCAACTGCCAAAGTCTTGGCTGCCGCAATAACTCGCTGTGAACCAACATTGATACTTACAGCAACTGAATCAAGTGATGGATATACAGGAACTGTTCCAGCGCAGATAGCCGAAATTCTTGACCTTCCTTCAGTCACGTTCGCAAAAGAGATTTCAGTTGACGGCGAAGTTGTCTCGGTAAAGCGACAAACCGAAGAGGGTTATGACGAGGTCGAATGCCCTCTTCCTTGTGTCGTTTCAGTTACCGCCGGAGTAGTTGAGCCACGTTATCCATCCTTTAAAGGAATTATGGCGGCAAAAAACAAACCAGTTGAAGAACTCGATTTAGCGGCTTTAGGAATAGAAGAAGGAACTGTCGGCTGGAGCGGATCAAGACAAGAAATCACAGAAATAGCAGAAGCTCCTGCACGCGAAGCCGGAGAAATTATTGTTGACGAAGGTGATGCTCACGAACGCATCATGGCGTTTTTAGATGAACTCAAGGTTCTTTAGGAGGCAATTATGGGCATCTCAACTATTTGGATTTATGGTGAAGCAACCAACGGATCAGTCTCAACTACAACATTAGAGTTGATCACTGGAGCTCGTCAGTTAGCAGACACAGTAGAGGTAATAGTTCACGGCGACGCCTCAGCTTTAGCTTCTCAATTAGGAGAATATGGAGCTACGGGCGTTAGGTCTATTGGCGACTTAGGAGATTCACTGGCTGGTCCGCAAATCGCTTCAGCAATAGCAGGAGCTGTAAACGAAGGTAGTGGCCCAGACGCAGTTCTATGTGCAACTACTTATGACGGTAGAGATGTCGCTGGGCGGTTATCAGCGAAATTAGATACACCAGTTATAACTAATGTTGTTGAGTTGAAAGTAGATGGTGATCGCCTGCTAGGAGTTGAACCAGTTTTCGGTGGTGCAACTAACGTCACAACTGGATTCACTGGTTCTGGTGCTGCCATATTTCTGGTAAGACCTAAATCGTTTGAGGCAGATCCATCAGGTGGTGCTGCTGCAAGCGTGAGTGACATTTCGATCGGTGATACTGGAAATACGAACACCTCAGTTGTAAAAGACAGATTTGTTGAAGAAACGACTGGCCCCAAACTAGATGAAGCAGCAATAGTTGTTTCTGGCGGGCGTGGCCTAGGAGAGCCAGATAAATATGAGATGATTGAGAGTCTCGCAAAACTATTAAAAGGCGCTCCGGGTGCTTCACGGGCCGTGGTTGACTCAGGATGGGTGCCGTATTCTTACCAAGTTGGGCAAACAGGAAAAGTGGTTAAACCGACGGTGTATTTGGCTTGCGGTATCTCAGGAGCCACTCAGCATTTAGTTGGTATGAAAGGCTCTGCGAATATCATTGCAATCAATAAAGATGAAGAAGCTCCAATCTTTGGAGTCGCAGACCTCGGCATCGTAGGAGATGTGCATAAAGTCCTACCACAACTCATTGCTGCACTTGAAGGATGAGGCTAAACCGAATTAAGGCAACTCTTTGACAAACGTCTTATCTGTCTAGTCTTTTCGATCTTGTGCCGTTAATGCCCAAGACAGTCCCTCAAGAGGATCTTCAACCGCAACTTTAAGTTTCCACCCTTTGGAAAGTGGTTCATCATCCCATATCCACCAATTCATCTCATTTAGGGCTTGATTTAAGTCGTTAGTATTTGGTGGCCAAATATTTTCTTGATCTAATCCAGCTAAGGCAGTAGTACACCACCAAACGTCAAAACGTCCTCTGGCGTTGCCTGGTCGACGACCAAATGCTCCTCCTGAAGAAGCAGCCCAGGTCATATGTTTCCAAATCTCAGAGAGAGCAACCTGCTTAGCTTTAACTTCTCTGACCCCTAATGAAGCAATTGCTGTAGCTGCATTTCCATCAACTCTTACTGCGGTAGAGCTTCCATTCGACTGATCTGTCCATGTTTGAACAAGATTACGTAGGGCCTGGGTACCTGAATCATGTTCTATTTCACTAGGACTCGGTAAAGCAAGAGGGGTGAGCTCTTCAAAACTCGGAGCTGTATCTACGACTGCATACTTTTCTATCTGAATACTCTTAATAGAGCATTCCCATTCTGTGAGAACTAGAGGAAGGTCAAGAGGGTCTTCTGTCAGTTTGAGATCAGATAAGTCTTCGCCTCGAAAAACTCTTTCATGAGCAATTAATGCTCGAAATAGATCAGAAGACAAGTATGAGGAGATCTCTTCCCATGTGTGAGAAGAAGCAGCAACTTCGGTGAGTGGGGCCAAACCGAAAACTTGTGCATCTCGATCTACAGCTCGTGCAGCAAATTCTCCAGGAGACTCAAGAGCAAGACGATGTTCCGCATGGTCCCCAGCAGGCCAAAGTTGATGGCCTCTGTCGCTGGCTTGCCGAGAGCGAATAGCAATGCTTTCAAGAAGTGGCCAAGATTTATCTACGCAGCATTGATCAATTAACCGCAGAAGCCCATCTAGGTCGCCAAGTTCGAGTAAACGCTCAAGATCACTACTCATAGAAGCGGCCAAGGGACACGGCGTCCAGTCGTATCATGAGGAAGAGTGCCGCTGGAACATATTGCCTGAACTCTAGAAATTAGAGCATCAACTTCCATGGCAGTCAGGAGATCTAGTAGAGATCCTGAAGGCCCATTAGAAAGAAATTGATTCAAATCGTCAATCAAATTTGAATCAATTGGTTCACCAGCCCAGTCCCAAATAACAGTTCGGACTTTGAATTGATGATGAAAATTCAAGGCATTATCAATTGCCCAGATTCTGCCATCTTTCCCTTCTAGAACATGGCCGGCTTTCCGGTCAGTGTTGTTTGATATCAGATCAAATACAGCGAGTTTTTTCAATGTCTTCAAGTGGGAAGGGTCGTCACGTAGCGAGAAATAGTGCTGTTCATAGTCGCACGGGATGTATAGCTGAATTGACCCTTCACCAAACGGTCCAGAACGAGTCACGGTTGGGGGGATCATTCCCCAGCCGAGTTGTTTTGCTAGTTCCCAAGTAGCTACTTCACGTATATAAATTCCGGAGGGAAAGTCATGAAGAGGTCTTTCGCCAGAAGAAGGTTTATATATACCTTGAATAAATGAATTATTTAAGTTGATGTCAACTAAAAAAGTCGCATTTGAAGACCAAGGCATACGTCCCAGAAGGTCTAGTTCGCCTTCCATCAACATTCTTATAGCTGAAGAATCTTCTAGAGGGCCACGGTCTCTAAAAGGACTGGAGGTATCTGAAGATTCATCAGTTTGCACAAGGGCACCAACCCTCATTGTTTGACTCCAATGGGGCTTCACACCAAGGACAAGGAGGCCTTCCGGCGTCAACAAGATTTCTAGCCTGTGCTATGAGCGCCGCAACTTGCTGACGGTTTAATGGGAATCGAGCTTGTGCGGGAATATCTTCCTCATCTCGTAAGAGTTCTTCTGCGAAGAGAATTATTCGATCGTTACTTTGTTGATAAGTGACACCAAGACTTCCAACTACCCAGGCAGGTTCTCCAGGCTCAATGAATGAATCATCTAAGGAGAGAAGATCTTCGCTTTCTGTATCTGAAGGCGGGAGGTCGTCAAGCATTCGATTCAAGAATTCTGCAAGACCTGCGACTTGCTGTTTTTCTAGTTTGAGCGAAATTAGGTCATTTATCCGTCTTGCTTGCAGATAAAAAATCCGTCTTCCTTGAGGCCCAGTCGTACCTGCGACAATTGAATCGGTATCTTCCCAGTTGATTTCCAGGCCACTCATGATGCCACCAAATTACTAAGCGGCCCGTTGTTATTCATTGTTAGGACAATAGGCCGATTTTCGTTATACAGAACAGCGCTTGCAGAACAAGGGCCAACGACGATTCTCTGAAAGAGGTCTAGAGGAGTTCCTAATGCTGCGGCTAAAGCGGCTTTGATTGGATCTGCATGAGAGACACAGATGATAGTTTCATTCGGATGCTTGGAAACTAGATCAGATACCTGAGAAGTTATTCGAGCTTGCATTTCTATAAATGACTCACCTCCAGGAAAACGAAATTGTGATGGTTGAGACTGAACAGTCCTCCAATCTTGGAGTTTGAAAAGATCTTTCAATTTTCTTCCAGTCCATTTACCAAAGTCGCATTCAATTAAGCCTTTCGCAGTGCGAACGCGTCGACCAACTGCTTTAGCTATAGGAGCGGCAGTTTCTTTTGTTCTTTCCATCGGAGAAGCGTAAATGGCAGAAACTTTCTTGCCAAGAAAAAATGGTTCCCCAGCACTTATATGGGCAGCCACAGCTTCTGCCTGCTTTTTTCCGGAGTCAGAAAGATGAAGATTTGGGGCACGTCCGGGTAGAACAGCCCCAGTAGTTGGCGTGCTTCCGTGACGAATATAAAGAACAAGTGTGGAGGTCATGGCTTAATAATCTACCCTGCCAGAGTGGATCCGATTCGAACTTTAAGGAAAGTCAACAAAGAAGTGGCTCTGTGTGTCGCTTGTCCACGTCTAGTTGACTGGAGAGAGAAAGTTTCAATTGAAAAACGCGCAGCCTTTATCGAAGAAGAATATTGGGGTAAGGGAGTTCCAGGTTTTGGAGACGAGAAGGCACGTATCCTTATAGTAGGACTTGCTCCAGCGGCTCATGGGGCGAACCGAACAGGCAGAGTATTTACCGGTGATAGGTCTGGGGATTTCTTATTTGCTGCCTTACACAGGGCAGGACTAGCTAACCAACCTGACTCAAAGAATCGTGAAGACGGCTTAGAGCTAAATGATGTTTATGTGACAGCCCCTGTTAAATGTGCTCCTCCAGCTAATAAACCTAATCCTGAAGAGAAAGCAAACTGTCGCCCATTCTTTCAACGAGAATTACAGGCACTTGACCAAGTGAAAGTAGTATTAGTGCTCGGTCAGATCGGATATCAATCAACAGCCACAGAGCTGGGATTAAATCCCAAACCTAAATTTGGGCACGGAGTAGAAGCTTCTCTCCCAAACGGAAAGACTATTCTCTGCTCTTACCATGTGAGTCAACAAAATACTTTTACGGGAAAACTAACAGAACCGATGTTTGATTCAGTTTTGAAAAGAGCTAAAGATCTCGCTAAAGCCCAATAAAGCAAACAGATTGGTAACATCTTCTTGTGAAAAAGATTAAACGCTCTCGCCTCACCTTATTTCCCATCATTTTGGTTCTTCTCGTATTAGTCGCTGGATGTGCAAATTCAGCAACCCCGAATGAATGGGAAGAACAAGCTGTTGATGGACAAGGTCTGGCTGAACGCAACTTCCTTGATTCGTGTCACGCAGCTAATGAAGATTTGACTGAAATGGTTAGAGAAGAATTTTGTGGGTGTCTCCTTGACGGAATAAAACAAGCGGTGACGTTTAGTGAATTCAAGAAGCTAGATGATCACATCAAAAAACACAGCAATGAGATCACCGAAAGTGGGCTTGGAGATGCTTTCCCATGGTTCGTTGAGGTTAATGAGAATTGCGCCGGCTCTATTGTCCAGAGCTAGATGAATCCTCAACAGTTCCTATTCCCACACGGGGTTCTTTCTCCGATACTCACTCCACTAACTAGCAACTACCGGGTAGATGTAGATTTACTAGTTAATCATGCACACAAAGTTTTGAATGATGGATGTGTTGGAATTGTTCCATTTGGAACCACTGGAGAAGCACTATCTGTGGGGCGAGAGGAACGAATCACCTCTCTTGAAGCTCTCGTCAAAAGCGGTATTGACCCATCTAAATTACTAGTTGGAACTGGCCAAACTAATTTAGATGACACACTTATTCTCACCCGGCACGCGGTGGAGATGAATAGCGCAGGAGTTCTTGTACTGCCGCCATTTTATTACAAGAATCCCAGCGAAGAGGGCCTCTACAAGTACTTTGCTTCCCTGATAGACCGGATAAATGACGACCGGCTGCGAGTATTTCTCTACCACATTCCTCAAGTGGCAGGAGTTGGTTTCCCTATTTCTGTAGTGAAAAAACTATTTCAAAATTTCCCTAAAGTAGTCACAGGGATAAAAGATTCTTCAGGAAACTGGCAGAACACTAAATTGCTTTTAGAAATTGAAGGACTAGACGTGTACCCAGGTTCAGAACGGACGTTACTCGACGCTTTATCACGTAACTCACGAGGATGTATTACTGCAACAGCTAATGTGGCAGCTCCGATGTTAAACAGCGTGATTGCCTTCCATCAGAACCAACAAGCTGAAAAAGCTAATCAGGCACATTCTGTAGTGATGAAATTTCGTGAAGTTCTTGAGAAATACCCACCGATAGCTGCATTGAAATCTATTAAGGAAATACAAGGTAACGAGAAAAAGTGGAACAATGTTTTCCCCCCGCTAGAGCCGCTTCTTGATCATGAATCGTTAGAGATTAACGCGGCTTTTGAAGAAATGGTTGCCTCGTTTAACCAGCTGTGACTTCAAGTCCTGTTCGGGCTTGAGGATTAGCCCAATCTGGCCAACGGTTCCTGCTTTTGGCAGAAAGTTTATGCATTAGAGCTATTGCACCTGGGTCGCTGTCACCAGGTTTTCCTTCAATAACACCTTCTTCGAGCATTTTCATAATGATTTGGCGACCTAATTCAGTTCGAACAATTGTCAATGTCCAATCGTTATTTTCGCCGATACCTCCCGTGGAAATGTCAGCATGTTCAGCTGCAAAATCTGGACAATGATTACAGCCTTCTCGAGTCCATGCATGGCACTCTTTTAGATTGATTTCATGGTAGTCGCCATTACGCATCCAAATTTGAAACACCCCTTTGATGTTCATCTTGACCATATCTTTTTTGGCTAATCCATATTTGGCCCAAAAAAGATCTTCAAATATTGAATCATCAAAAGATTTAGAGCAAAGAAGTCCGATGTTTAGTTTTATTGGTTTACCAACTTTACCAACGCGACGATGCCACATAACTGGACCAATTGAGGTTTGACAACTCATTCCAACTAAAGCAAGAGATTCGAGGTTCTTTTCGCGAGCCTCTTTTATGGCAAGAGTATTAGCGGAATACGTGTACCGACTTCCAGCCCCTGCTAGTACAGACTCACGATCAGTTGCTAAAGCAGGAATAGCTTTCCAATTAGTGGATTCCTCATCTGAATTCGCTTCAAGATGTGACGTTAATGCTCCATCAATAACATTATTTTCTAAACACCAAATAAGAATGGCAGACACTAATCCGCCATCTTGGCCAAGTTTATGAACTGTTTCATCTGAGGCTCGTGTTAACAGAATATCTTTATATATTCCAGACATTTCTTCAGGTTGACGATGACGAGCAAAGAGATGGTTATCGGCTTCGGTTTCCCAATCACGAAAACGCGGACAGGCTCGTGTGCAAGAAGTGCACCCTTTCTGTCCATGACCACAATCGGTAAGTCCTAGTTCTTCCTCAAGATGAAAAGGTTTGTAAGCGCCTGGCGCATGCTGATACCCGATTACATCATGCGGGCAGGCAATCACACAGCCCGCACAGCCTGTGCAAAGACCCGAGGTGATGACCTCGTCGTAAAGTTCTTTCCATTGGAATGTCCACTTTTTTGTAGTAGTCATAATCAAAATCTAGCCTAATAAATGAGTTAAGCGCCCCTGGCAGGACTCGAACCTGCGCTCACGGCTCCGGAAGCCGATGCTCTATCCGCTGAGCTACAGGGGCGGGTAAATCAGAACAACTATAAACGCTAACTATTTACACTGACGATGATCGCACAACCTGAAGGTTTTTCTGAAGATCTTTTGAACCATGCCGAAATATCCAAATGAATAAGGTAGGCCATAAATCCGTATTTGGCCTTTATCGCTTTTAAGACTTTCAAAAACTCTTCACCTGTTACAACTTCGGCAGTTCCACTAATTATTTCTGAGTCTTCCTTGACCATCCCTCGTATATTGCACGGCTGCAAATTTATGTTTGGGTTGTTTGATAACCGTTTTACTTTCCAAGCATCTATATCAGAGGTGAATCCATAAGTGCCATCTCCTAAATCTGCAATCCAAACAGGCAGTGGCTTTGGTTTACCAGAACGAGTGAACGTAGTAAAAGAGACGTATTTTTCATTACCGATCATTTAGATAATTCTCCTATTTCATGAACTAATAGTCCTGCTCCAAGAGAACCAGCGTCTATTCCTAATTCAGCAAGACGAATTGGTACTTCAGGACGGTATTCCCAGCCAAACATAAATTCTGGAAGCCATTTCTCAACTCCAGAGGTCAACGGATCTCCAATTTGAACCAGCCCTCCTCCGATAATTATCTGTTCCGCATCCAAGATGGTGATCAGGTTCGAGACCCCAATAGCTACTTGGCGACAAAATTCGTCAAAAATAACTAAAGACTGTTCATCCTCACTAGATAAACCTTCGGAAATATGAAGGCCAGTGATTTGTTCTTTCGAACCAGCCAACTCCAGTCCGAGAGCAAATCTCCCTTTTTCGGCTGCCTGTCTGCCTAGCCGCCCTAGAGCGTTACCGGAAGCGAAATATTCCCAAGATCCGCTAAGGCCAGTGATGTGAGTTGGGCCGTCTGATTTCGTAGTAGCGTGACCGGCTTCGCCCGCAAACCCATGAGCTCCTAAAACGATGTTTTTATTAATAACTAGTCCAGTTCCTATTCCTGTGCCTAAGGCGACAAAAGCAAAGTTGTCAACTCCTCGTCCTGCACCCAGTTGTGCTTCAGCCCAAGCTCCAGCTGTTGCGTCATTGCCGACAAAGACTGGAAGGTCAGTCAAGTTTTGCAGACGTGCTCCAATTGGAAACTCAACAAGATCTGGCAAATTAGGAGAGTAATGAACTACGCCGTCACGCCCGATTAATCCAGCGACAGCTAAACCAATTCCCGTTACTTCTTCAGTTGAGTAGGTTTTTAGCTCTTCAGTTAGTTCAACGAGATTTTCCAATAATTGTTCTTCATTACCAGCACTTGGGCTCTGGGCCCGAGAAAAAATCTCGCCAGAGTTTGAGTCAATCAAAAGGGCACGAATGTTCGTCCCGCCTATATCAAAACCAATAATCATTAAGAAACAGGATATGACTCTATTGAGCCAGAGATACATCTAGGGTAAGTGCTTAATGGCCATTAAAAATTCTCCTCAACTCAGTCTCGGCCATTTAGCTTCAATAATGGCTGCCATTTGCTGGTCAGCTGGAAATGTAATAGTCGCAGGAACGGATCTACCTGGACTCCAAATTGCGTTCTGGCGGCTCTTACTTGGGGGAGTGCTTTACTCAACAATTTATTTCCTTACAGGAAGACGAGTGAGCCTAAGAAATATAAGGTTGGTAGCTTTACCGGGCATTCTTTTGGGTTTGGAACTCGCAGTCTTTTTTACGGCACTTCGTAATACCACAGTTGCTAATGCAACCATGATCGGGGCTTTACAGACAATCGTTCTTCTGGCTGTAGCGTCTAGACGATTCCAAGAATCAGTTACTAGATGGCTGATCGGAGCTTCATTTATAGCTACCGGCGGGGTGGCTTTAGTTATCTTAGGAACCTCTGATGAGCTGACATGGAGCCCTCGCGGAGATCTTTTAGCTTTTGCTGCCATGCTTCTATTCTCTGTTTATTTTGTTGCTGTAAAGAATGTACGCAGTGAAGTGGACACGTTCACTCTTCAATCTTTATCAATGCTTGTTGCTTCAATCACCGTATTTCCTATAGTCGCAGTAGAAGTTGGAACATTAGCCATTCCGTTTCCCTCTTGGAAAGAATGGATCACGCTTCTTATTCTTTTGTCAGTTCCTGGAACAGGTCATCTACTAATGAATTGGGCCCATTTACATGTAACTCTCTCATTTGCAGGAATCATGATGCTTTCTATTCCTGTTATTTCTTCCGTAGGAGCGTGGCTATTTCTTGAAGAGCGTGTCACCGAGATACAAATAATTGGAATGGTTATTGTTATTTCAACCTTGTTCCTAGTAGCGAAGCGTGAAGCTGAGATAAGCATCACGATAAGAGATTAGTAAGTAAATGAAGTAGAATTATTTCTACGAATTATGGAAAGGATCTAAAATATGAGTATTGATGGAACGTGGAATGTAACTCTTCAAAGTCCGATGGGCTCACAAGAAGGCACTCTTACTCTGGCGACTGACGGAGACACTTTGACAGGAACTATGTCTGGGCCTCAGGGAGCTATGGATATCGAAGACGGACAAGTCGGTGATGGTTCTTATTCATGGAAAGTTAATATCACTTCTCCAATGGCAATAACAATTGAATCGACAGCAACAGTAGATGGAGACACAATCACCGGAGAGTCCAAATTAGGGGCATTCGGTACAGCAACATTTACTGGAACAAGGGCTTAAATCCGTACGGAAAACTCTGACTTTTCATTAGCCAAAAACCATACCCGGCGCGGTAAGCACTTGGGGTAACATCAAGGTAGTAGCGGAAGCTACACAGTTCCCTTACTTTGGATTTTGATGGACGTACGCGGCAGCCTTATCGAAGCTATACAGAAAGCTTTATTAGAATTAACTTTGGATCTCTCCTTTGATGAGATCAAATTAGAGCGCCCTGCAAACCCTGACCATGGGGATTGGTCAACTAATGTTGCTCTTGCTATTTCTAAAACCCTCAATAGAAACCCGCGAGACCTTGCATCTGAAATAACAGCAGCTTTAGAGCATCAATCGCCCACTCATGTAGAGAAAATTGAGATCGCTGGACCAGGGTTCATCAATTTCAAGTTAGAAGATTCTTGGCTTCATGACGTTTTAACTGAGGTGGTAGACGCAGGTATAGAGGACTGGGCTAGGCACCAAATTGGCGGCAATCAAAAAGTTATTGTTGAATTTGTAAGTGCAAACCCAACCGGACCGCTACACGCAGGCCACGGAAGAGGGGCTTGCCTTGGCGACTCAGTAGCACGTTTATACCAAAGGTGCGGATATTCAGTTCAACGTGATTTTTACATCAATGATCGAGGAACTCAGATGAAACTTTATGTCGAATCTTTGGCAGCAAAAGCATCTGATAAAGAAATCCCAGTTGATGGATATAAAGGAGAGTACATACAAGAATGGGCTGCAGAGATGCCGCAGGAAGCTGACCCATTTGAATGGGGGTACCAACGCGCGTTGCGTTCTCATCGTGAGACACTAGAGGCGTTAAATATCTACTTTGATAACTGGTTCTCAGAGCGATCAATGGTGGATTCAGGAGCGATTGAAGAAACCTTGGCTGATCTACGCAATGCTGATGCTGTGTTTGACTCAGATGGAGCAGTTTGGCTTCGAAGCACAAATTGGGGAGATGATAAAGATCGTGTTCTCGTTAAATCGAACGGCGAGTACACCTATCTGCTTCCGGATGTGGCTTATCACCGAAATAAATTTGAGCGAGCTGAAGCATTAGTAAATGTTTGGGGAGCAGATCACCATGGATATATCAATCGTATGCATGCTGCTATGTCTGCCTTAGGCCACAAACCAGAAGATCTAAAAATAGCGATCACTCAGATGGTTCGACTGCAACGCGGCGGGCAAGAAGTAAAGCTTTCGAAACGTACGGGTGACATCGTTGAATTATCTGAGGTGATAGAAGAAGTTGGTTCAGATGCAGCACGCTTTACCTACTTGCTGCTTTCAGTGGATTCTTCTCAGAACTTTGATTTGGAATTAGTCGCACAACAAGTAAATGAAAATCCTGTTTTTTATGTTCAATATGCTCATGCCAGAATCCATTCAATAATGAAAAAGTCTCAAGAAGCAGGAATAACGCGAAGTCCTTTAAGCGAAACTAATTTGTCAGTTCTTAATCACCCAAGCGAATTAGCGATACTTCGCTCTTTGCAAGAATTGCCTACTGTGGTTCTTCGTTCAACACAAGAAGTAGCTCCGCATCGGATAACGAATTGGTCACGAGACTTCGCATCTCTATTTCATAGTTTTTACCACGATTGCCGTGTGTTTGGCGAAGACATAGATTCTTCTACTACTCAAGCGCGTCTCTGGTTAGCCGAAGCGGCTCGCATTGGTCTAGTGATTTCACTAGACCTCTTAGGTGTTAGTGCACCAACAGAGATGTGGCGAGATGAAGAAGGAGAAGAGATCAATGGCTAATCCAATCCCTTCAAGGCTGCTACCTGATAACACCTCTATAGATGAAAATGGTTCTGGTTCTATAGCTGGATGCAACTTAGTTGAATTAGCCGAAGAATACGGCACCCCACTTTTTGTCTACGACGAGAACCACTTGAGAGCCCGCTGCCGGGAAGCTGTAAAAGCATTTGGCGAAGGCGTCGCATACGCAGGAAAAGCTTTTTTGTGTGGAGCCATGTCCAGACTGGTGGTCGAAGAAGGCATGAATATAGATGTAGCCACTGGAGGCGAACTTTACATGGCGCTTCACGCCGGCATTGATGGCAGCCGTTTAATCATGCACGGCAATAACAAAAGTGAAAGTGAATTGAGAATGGCTTTAGAGGCCGGTGTTTCACGAATCGTCGTTGACTCTTTTGACGAACTTGAACGGTTACAAATACTTCACAAAGAAACAGGGATATCTCCAAAAATTTTACTGCGCATCACCCCAGGTGTTGAAGCACACACACACGAATTCATATCAACAGGTCAGGATGACTCTAAATTTGGTTTTACTGTCTCAACTGGTCTCGCCCTTGAGGCTGTAGAAAGAGCTGTTAAGACAGAAGCAGTAGAACTGGTTGGCATTCATGCACATATAGGAAGTCAAGTTTTCAAAGTGGATTCTTTTATACGAGCAGTGGAAGTAATGGCAGAGTTTTCTAACCCACTTGAATTGCCAGAGCTATCGATAGGTGGAGGGTTAGGTGTTTCGTATTTAGAAGAAGACCATGCTCCTTCAATCACTGAGTGGGGTGAAGCAGTTCAGACCGCATGCGCACAAACAGGAATAAAAGCAAAAGTTACAGCTGAGCCAGGACGCGCTATTGCGGCTGCAGCAGCAATAACTCTTTATCGAATTGGAACTATTAAAGAATTAGAAGGATTAAGAACATATGTTGCTGTTGATGGGGGAATGAGTGATAATCCAAGACCAGTTCTTTATGGTTCCGGTTATGAAACTTTTCTTCCTCGATCTATGGATAAGAAGAGGGATCGCTCAATCCGCATGGTCGGAAAACATTGTGAATCTGGAGACTTACTGGTACGTGAGGGATGGATTCCTTCCGATGTAGCTATTGGCGACGTTATAGCAACACCTGTAACGGGCGCTTATGGGCATTCAATGGGGTCAAATTACAATCAAGTTTTACGGCCTCCTGTCATCTTCGTTAAAGATGGAGAAGCCACTGAAGTAGTAGCTAGAGAAACTTTTCCTGACTTGGTCAGACGAGAACGTTAAATCGTACCCAATCAACCCGTTTACAGGAGTAGCGTTGTATCTATGAAATCATCCTCAATATGTATAGGACTGCTTGGTTGCGGCAATGTCGGAGCGGCGCTAGTCCAGCTATTAACTGAACAACATGAGTCTGTGAAACGTCGTACAGGTTTAGACCTAAGCATTGAAGCTATTGCAGTTAAGGATTTAGATAAAGATCGATCTATTCCTCTACCTGATGAGGTGTTTACCACTGATTCAGCATCAATTGTGAATAATCCTGAAATCGATTTAATTATTGAAGTAATGGGAAATATTGAACCTGCCCGTGAACTGATCTTGCAGGCTTTAAACTTGGGCAAATCTGTAGTGACAGCTAATAAAGAACTTCTAGCGGCTCATGGAGCGGAACTCTATTCCGCAGCAGAAAATTCTGGAGTGGACCTTTTATTTGAAGCTGCTGTAGCAGGTGGAATTCCGATTGTTAGACCTCTGAGAGAGTCTTTAGCAGGCGAACCGATCACTCAGATTCGCGGGATTATAAATGGTACAACAAACTTCATTTTGAGTCGGATGTCTCAAGACGGAGTTTCATTTGATGAAGCATTAAAAGAAGCTCAGGAGCTTGGATTCGCAGAATTAGATTCAACTTACGACGTTGAAGGATACGACGCTGGCGCCAAGGTAGCCATCATTGCAACTTTAGCTTTTGGAGTTGAAGTGACTTCTCAAGACGTCCAGCATGAGGGTATTTCGAAGATCACAGTTGAAGATATAAAATTTGCTAACCAACTTGGCCATTGCATAAAACTATTGGCGGTAGCAGAACAAAAAGTAAATGAAAATGGAAGCTCAGAAGTCGGAGCGCGTGTTTATCCAGCTCTAGTTCCTTTAAGCCATCCATTAGCAGCTGTAAATGGCAGTTTTAACGCTGTCTTTGTTGAGGGTGACGCTGTTGGCGAGCTCATGTTTTATGGACCAGGAGCAGGTGGACGGCCAACAGCTTCCGCAGTTTTTGGTGACGTGATTGATGCTGCCGGGAATCTACAGCGCAGTCACGGAGCGTTAATTGGGGCGCTTGATAAGCCCAATATGATTCCTCCTGAAAATTTAGAATCGCCTTTCTACTTGAATCTAAAAGTTGAAGACCAACCAGGTGTTCTTGCTCAAGTAGCGGAAGTTTTTGGTGATCATGGCGTCTCAATCCAATCCATGGAACAAGAAGGCATGGGCTCAGAAGCGCGACTCATTTTCATTACTCACTCAAGCCGGGAAAAAGACTTATTCTCCACTATTAATAGTCTCAATTCGTTAAGCGTTGTAAGCAGTGTTGACAGTGTGTTGAGAGTAATTGGCGATTAAATATGCATTATGTCAGTACCCGAGGCAAGGCTCCGATACTTGATTTTAGTGGTGTTTTACTTGAAGGATTAGCTAATGACGGCGGGCTCTATATCCCCGAAGCGTGGCCGCAATTATCTGATTCAGGCACTGGAGACTATTTAAAAACCGCCGTCGAAACAATGAGTCTTTTCTTGGGGTCCAGCATCTCTTCTGAAGCCTTTGAAGAAATAGTAAAAGAAGCCTATTCAAGTTTTAGAGACGAAGAGATAACTCCACTTGTTGATATGGGGAAAGACTTATATTTACTTGAACTATTTCATGGACCGACCCTTGCTTTCAAAGACGTCGCTCTTCAACTAGTAGGCAAACTTTTCGATCACGAGTTAAAGAAACAAGGTAAACGGATAACGATTGTAGGAGCGACTTCCGGAGATACAGGTTCAGCAGCCATTGAAGCTTGCCGCGACAAAGAAAACATCGAAATGGTGATTCTTCATCCTGCTGGAAGAGTCTCAGAAATACAGCGCAGACAAATGACAACAGTCAAGGCAGAAAACATTCATAATGTGGCCATACAGGGGACCTTTGATGACTGTCAAGATTTAGTTAAAGCCATGTTTGCCGATCATGATTTCCGTAACCGAATGCAACTTTCGGCAATCAACTCAATTAATTGGGCCAGAGTTATGGCACAGATTGTTTATTTCGTAGTAGCAGCAGAAAGACTAGGTGGCCGTAAATCACCAATAGCCTTTTCAGTTCCAACGGGAAATTTTGGAAATGTTTTCTCTGGTTATGCGGCTCATATGAGCGGAGTGAACATAACTCAGTTAGTTGTCGGTTCAAATAAAAATGACATACTTACTCAATTCTTTAACACCGGAACAATGCAAATTAATGAAGTAACACCTACAACGTCTCCAAGTATGGATATTCAAATTTCATCAAATCTTGAAAGACTTCTATTTGAATTATTGAATAGAGACGGGCAAAAAGTAGATAAAATGCTTAAAGAATTCAGAGAAAGAAAAACTATCAGTATTGATCCAGACATTCGAGAAACTCTAAGTAATCAATGGATTGGTGCTTGTTTTACTGATGATGAAGTAAAAAGGTGCATATCTGAAGAGGCGGACAATTCTGGAATAGTTCTAGATCCACATAGCGCAATTGGGGTACTAGCAGCCCGAGAATGCCGGAAAGACAAATCAATCCCGATGGTTGCACTTGCTACTGCTCATCCTGCGAAGTTTCCTGACGCTGTAGAAGACGCAACAGGAATACGTCCTGAACTCCCAGCACATTTGGCCGACCTTCTAGACCGGCCAGAACAGTACACGCAACAACCTAATGATTTGGCTACTGTCCAGAAATATATTGAAGAGGTAGTCGGATGAAATATGTCATATGTATCCCTGATGGTTGTGCAGATTTGCCAGTTCCAGAACTTGACGGTCATACACCATTAGAAGTAGCAAACACTCCACATTTAGACGCTCTCGCAGCAAGAGGTACAGTTGGTCGTGCACAAGTAATACCTGAAGGAATGCCACCTGGTAGTGATGTAGGAAATATGTCTATCTTCGGGTTTGATCCTTCTCAATTCCACACCGGACGCGCTCCGATCGAAGCAGCCGCTTTGGGGCTTTCTTTAGATGCGAATCAAATAGCATTTCGATGCAACTTAGTTTCTGTTGAAAACAACATCATGATTGACTATGCCGGGGGTAGCCCGAGTTCCGATTCGGCAGCAGTAGTTATAGATCTACTAAACAGCGAACTAGGAAGTGATGAAATTTCTTTCCATTCTGGCGTGAGCTTCCGCCATTCTGTAGTTACTCCATCCGGCTGGGTAGAAGCCTCTTGTACGCCTCCACATGACCTGACAGGAGATCCCCTGATTCTGCCATCTGGTCCCGGTTCAGAAGCTCTTATCGACATCATGGAAGAATCAAAAAGAGTCCTAGCAGAATCAAGCCTTGAAGCCACACAAATTTGGTTGTGGGGGCAAGGCTCTATGCCTCAGATGCCTAGCTTCTCTGAGCTATATAAAAAATCAGCTGGTTTAGTTACAGCGGTTGACTTACTACGAGGTATAGCCACTCTTACCGGGATTGAAGTTTGTGACATTCCTGGAGCGACAGGACAATGCGATACTGATTATGAAGGAAAACGCGACATAGCACTTCAACGCCTACAAGAAGGGATGGATTTATTCATCATTCATGTTGAAGCAACCGATGAAGCTGGACATGCCGGTGACGTAGAAGCCAAAGTACAAGCTTTGGAAAACTGGGATAAAAGAATTCTTAAAGATCTGATACCCGGCCTTGATGATCTAGGACCATGGCGCATGTTAATGCTTCCAGATCACGCCACCCCCTTAACAACCCGTACACACAACTCAAACCCCGTTCCTTATCTGATGGTTGATTCACAAGACGATGGAATCGGAGGAGTATTTACAGAAAACGGGGTAGCGGATTGTCCACTAGTAAAAGGCCATAGTCTTTTGCCAGAATTACTGCGAAATTAAGTCTTTAATATCAGAAGTTAATTCGTAAGTATTGTGGATCTTTGTTAGAGGTTGTGTTGAAGACAAAATATTTAGGTAGAATAAACAAATGTCAGAATGAGGACGGCTCCTCAACTGATGAAAATCATTCGTTAAAAACGAAATCTGTGTCAATTCTTTAAAGACTTGTTCACATTCGCCGAATTGATCCATCTGGACCAATTGGTTCTGATCAATCCTGATGAGAACTTCCAACCGGGCATTTGCCCACGATAAACCAAGGTGTATGAGCATGGACTCCACCCAATTAGAACGTGAAACATTAGAGAGCAAAGATCGTGACGCCCTTGTAACGATGGCTACAGCACTAGGTGGTAAACCCGGTTCTAGAGCGCGCAAAGCAGAGATAGTTGATTTGATCCTTGAGATGACAGCAGGAACTAAGGGACCGTCAAATAGATCTCAGACAAAAGAGACCCCAAAAGTCGAAGAGACAGAGCAGGAAGAACCACTGGCTGATTGGGAGGTCCAAGTAGCTGAAGAAGAAGTTAGCGATACAGCGAAAGAATCCAAGGAAGAAACTGCCGATGATTCAGGTGGAACGAAAGAAGAAAGTTCTGAAGTTCGAGTACAAAAAAATCAAAGCACGCAAAATAGACAGAATGATCAAGCAGGCCCCGGAAATCGCAAACGACGTAGGCGCGGTGGACGTGATCATGGGTCTGATGAAGCTTGGGATGGTGAACCAGTTTCAGTTGAAGGGTATGTAGATCTACGAGATGAAGGGTATGGATTCTTACGTACGAATGGTTTCAAACCATCAAAGACTGATGCCTATATTTCAGTGAAGCAGGTACGGCAACTTAGCTTACGCAAAGGTGACTATCTCGTCGGAGGGTCTCGTCCTGCAAACCGAAGCGAAAAAAATCCAGCATTACTTCGGATTGACACTATCAATGGGAGAGATCCAGAAGGGATAAAAAATCGCCCCAAGTTTGAAGACCTGACTCCTCTTTTCCCTGATGAAAAACTCACCATGGAAATACCAGATGATCCAAGCAACATGACAGCTCGAATTATCGATCTCCTTTCTCCGGTTGGTAAGGGTCAACGTGGTCTGATCGTGTCACCGCCTAAAGCCGGGAAAACCACGATTATGAAACAAATAGCTCGTTCAATAGAAACTAATAATCCTGAAGTAAAACTGATTGTATTGCTAGTAGATGAACGTCCAGAAGAAGTTACTGACATGCAACGATGGCTAGCTCATGGTGAAGTGGCTGCGTCCACTTTTGATCGCCCCAGTGAAGAACATACACAGATTGCAGAACTGACGATTGAACGAGCAAAACGTATGGTCGAAAATGGCGAAGATGTCGTCATCATTCTTGATGGAATCACTCGTCTATCTAGGGCTTACAACCTCGCTGCTCCTGCAACAGGAAGAATCATGTCCGGTGGTGTTGATAGTGGGGCTTTATACCCGCCGAAACGTTTTTTTGGAGCAGCACGAAATGTAGAAGAGGGAGGTTCTCTTACCATTCTCGCTACTGCGTTAGTTGAAACCGGATCAAAGATGGATGAAGTCATCTTTGAAGAATTCAAAGGAACAGGAAATATGGAGCTTCGTCTAGACAGACGAATTGCCGAACGTCGAATTTACCCTGCAATAGATGTAGATGCATCTTCAACTAGACATGAAGAACTGTTGTTTGAACGCAAAGAACTCAATCAAGTATGGAAATTACGACGAGTCCTAAACGGATTAGTCTCAGATACCGGCGGAGCAGCTGCAGGCCTAGAACTCCTCACAGACCGTTTAAAAACTTTTAACAGTAATGAAGAGTTTTTAGCCGAAGTGGCTAAAGGCCCAAACATGGGTGCTTAAATAAAGAAAATCAAGACCTTGCAGGTTGGTGATACCCATTCTTGCTCGCAGACTGGATCAGTTATGAAAACAGATATTCACCCAAACTACAGACCGGTAGTGTTTCAAGATTTGACTGACGGTACTCATTTTCTTATTCGTTCAACTATTGAAACGTCAGAGACCATCACTCTTGATGATGGCGTTGAATACCCATTAGCAAAAGTTGAGATCACTTCAGCTAGCCATCCGTTCTTTACTGGAACAATGAAGATTATTGATACTGCTGGACGTGTTGAACGCTTTGAACGTCGTTACGGTTCACGCCGTAAAGGCTAGATTCTCAAAGCTTGGGTAAAACCTGAGCGATTCCTCCTATAGGTGCAATTTGTCTATTGAACCAGAACGCCGCGCTGAGTTACTAAAAGCAAAACTTATTGGCATAGTCAAATCTGCAGGATACGACGCCACAGAGATAAAAACAGGAAACAATAATTCTGATTCGGTTCTCCTCACCAAAGATCGCTGTTGGGTGCTTGCTGGAGATGAGAATCCACAATCTGTCCTTGGTAAAGGCATCTTTTTACTTACCCGAAATCCAGAGTTAGAACTTTGCGTGGTATTCGAAGATATTGAGGCTGCTGGTATCGCCGCACGACAAGCAATTGGGCTTAAAGGCGAAACTAAAATTATGTATTTCCAAGAAGGCAAACTTGCCCAAGTCAGCCCCGCTCTCTTCCCTGATACTCCGATTACTCCAACTCTTTCAGAAGAGTTTGAAGCAATGTGTAGGAAGGCAGGAGTGTCAATCGTCTGTGAGAATGGGATCTGGAGAGGAGAAATCCTTGGACTAGAAGTAGTAAGAGCGGATGAAGGGGGCATTCAAGTAGGTGTGGGCCGTTTCGATCGTGAAGCCGGAGAACTTTTAAACAGTGGTGAAAGTCGGGTTGAACATTTAATCGCCGCTGCAAACCAGGTTCGTATACAACGGACCGCAGCAGCAGGAGCTCATCCGCTTGCCACATTGTCGCGAGAGAGATGGCTTAGACATAAGTTGTTATCCGAACCAGAAATCATCGGATTATCAGAGATGACTCCTATTGATTCAGTTCACGAGTCAAAGAACTTAAAAGATTTTTTTCCAGCAGCGGCAATCGGGATAGATGAAGATCACAAGCAAGTGTTATGTGTATGCTCCGTAGGAATAGATATAGGTTTGATCCCTTTAACTGCTGAATTGGCATCTTTACACAAGCCTGGGCGAATAGTTATTGTTCTCCCACCCCAAGACATGCTTCCTTTGATCATTGAAGCAAGCCACCTTTTAACCACTCCATCTGCTCTTATTGGAGTAGATGGAGAATGGGCCTGCCCCACAAGAAGCCGATAGAGCGATACTCTGAATTCATGAAAGAACAGATTTCGAATCTTGAGAAAGAGCAAGAAGAAGCAGAAATACAGTTATCTGATCCCGAGGTTATTGGTGATCCTTCTCTTCTTGAGAAAGCTGGAAGACGTTTAAAAGAAATTGGGGGAATATTAGAAGTGGGCAAACCGCTAAAGGCTATGTATGAAGATCTGGAAGCTGCCAAAGAACTTCTTGACATCGCTTCTGACGACGACAGACAGCAACTGCGAAAAGAAATCGAAGATTTAGAGTCAAAAATTCCTGACTTTGAAGAACAACTACGATTTCGGCTGTTACCAAGCGACCCAAATGATGGCAAAAACGTAATTCTTGAAATAAGAGGAGCTGAAGGCGGAGAAGAAGCAAATTTATTCGCCCGTGACTTACACGACATGTATGTAGCTCTCGCTGGCTTACATAAATGGAAAGTAGAACCTTTAGACGCCCAAGAGGCAGATATGGGTGGATACAGTGCTGTTTCAATTCTCATCAGCGGTTCTTCTGCTTGGACAAGACTTAAGCATGAAGGGGGAGTCCATCGAGTGCAAAGGGTACCCGTAACAGAATCGCAAGGAAGAGTTCATACTTCGTCAGCCACGGTGAGTGTTCTTCCTGAGGCTCAAGAAGTGGATATCGAAATCTCTGACAACGAATTACAAGTTGATGTTTATCGCTCTTCAGGGCCGGGAGGTCAGTCAGTTAATACGACAGATTCAGCGGTAAGAATCACACACCTACCTACAGGGCTAGTCGTCTCAATGCAAGATGAAAAAAGTCAATTACAAAATAAAGCAAAAGCATTAAGAGTTTTACGTTCACGCTTAATGCAAAACGAACAAGACAAGCTACAAGCCGAGGCATCTGTAGCGCGTAAAGGCCAAGTAGGAACAGGTGGAAGGTCAGAAAAAATAAGAACGTACAACTTCAAAGAGAATCGTGTAACAGACCACAGGATTGGGCTAACTCTTCACAAACTAGAGCGAATTTTGACAGGTGATTTAGATGAAGTTATTGATGAACTTTTGACAAATGAGCGAGCGCAACAACTCATAGAAAGAGCGGGAACAGATAGCCCATGAAAAGTGATTCCCCAGAAGGAACGGTGTCCTGGGGAGATGTGCTACGTGAAGCGACTGAACGATTTAATCAATCAGGTTTTTCAGAAATGGAAGCACGATGGTTAGTTGAAGAAGTTGCAGGTTGTGAATTAGTTGGTGCTTCTCTAAATGACTTAGTTGCCAATAGACAAATGGCGCTCTATGACAAGCTTTTACTTCGTCGTTTAAGTGGAGAACCTCTGCAGTATGTTCTAGGGCATTGGCAGTTCAGAGATCTGGATTTGATGGTTGATCAAAGAGTGTTGATACCTCGTCCGGAAACAGAAACAGTAGTAAGCCATGTTTTGAAAGAAGCAGACCGACATGGAGGAGAAGTTTTTGTTGCAGATTTAGGAACAGGTTCTGGGGCCATCGGATTATCAATTGCTCTTGAACGTTCTTTGACCAGAGTATGGTGCACCGACTTATCCGAAGAGGCTTTATTGGTTACAAAAGCCAATCTTGCAGGCTTAGGGCAACCATCGAAACGGGTCACTCTTTGCCATGGGTCTTGGTTTAACGCTCTACCTGAGTCTCTTAAAGGCAAACTTCATGTAGTTGCTTCCAATGCCCCCTATATCCCGACTACAGAAGTGCTCCCAACGGAAGTAAAAGATTGGGAACCGTCTTTAGCTTTATACGGAGGAGCAGGTGGAACAAACCATCTTGAAGAAATTATCAAAGAATCAATTTCATGGCTGACGCCACAAGGCTCTTTAGTCTTAGAAATGTCGCCTGAACAGACAGAATCAATGGCTGAACTGGCAATCTCCACAGGTTTCAACGAAGTGCTTGTATTATCAGATCTCGCAGATAAACCCCGATCCTTAGTAGCTCGAAAGTTATGACTAATCGCATTATTAGCATCAGAAATGAAAGGGATTTAGCATTATCTGAAACTATTAAAGAGCTGCAATCAGGTAACCCAGTCGTTTTCCCCACCGACACCGTCTATGGCATAGGGGCGTTATCGTCAGATAAAGAATCGGTAAAGAAAATATTTGAAATCAAAGGACGCTCATTCACACAGTCTTTGCCGGTATTGGTGGCAGATTTTGATCAGGCTGCCAAAATAGCAGTTATAGATTCAATACCAGAAGAGGTAAAGAAATTTTGGCCAGGGCCGTTAACCGTAATCGTGCCGCGACGTTCTGAAACACCTATTTATGTCGGTTCAGAAAAGTACACAGTAGGTATTCGGTGCCCAAAATATGAATTTGTTCAAGATATAGCCAAAGAAGTTGGACCTTTATCAGTTACCTCAGCAAACCCATCTGGAGCGGCTACACCACAAACTGCACTCGAAGTGGCGGAACAGCTCGAAAATAATCTACTTGTAATAGATGGTGGTTCTTGTGTGGGTCAGCCTTCAACCTTAATTGACCTCTCATCATCAGACTCCAAAATACTTCGACTAGGAGAGATCAGTGAACAAGAGCTTTCCGAAGCAGGGCTTATAGACAACGACGGCTAAAATCTTGTTATGACTACTATTGCCGTTGGCTGCGATCATGCAGGCTATAACTTAAAAAAACATTTAGCAGAACACCTAGAAGGACTCGGATACGAAGTTTTGGATCTTGGATCCCACTCAACAGACAGAGTTGATTACCCAGAATATGGAGCAGCAGTCGGTCGCGCTGTTGCTAATGGGGAAGCAAAGTATGGTGTGTGTGTCTGCGGATCTGGTGTTGGAATTTCTATTGCAGCAAACAAGATTTCTGGAATAAGAGCAGCGCTCGTTAATGACGCTGCATCAGCAGAATTAGCCCGTCAACACAACAACGCCAATGTTCTCTGTTTCGGTGAAAGATCAACCGAATTTGAAGTGGCAGAAGCTGCTTTAGAGGCATGGTTAAATGCAGAATTTGAAGGTGGGCGACATCTGACAAGAGTCGAAAAGCTTAATGCTTTAAGCGAAGAGTAGATGTATCTCATCTATGCCCGAACCACTCACAACCACACCGACAGTTGTTGAATCTGAAACGAGTGAAAGCGAAGGAGACCATGATCGGTTTGCTCACTATGCTCGAAAATCAGACATCCTGAAATCTGCTGTTTCAGGTAAACCTGTCATAGCACTTTGCGGAAAAGTTTGGGTTCCAAGTCGTGACCCTGATCGCTACACAGTATGCCCAACCTGCAAGGAGATTTTCGAACGAAAGAAAGCAGCCGAAAACGGAGGATAATTCTGTGAGAAAGAAATGACCCCCGTATCTGCTTCAGTATGGCCGGAACATATAGGTAAGAATGATTTCGTTCTGCCTAGATCAGAAACTTTAGTTAATGCATGCGTCGCCACGCTTTCTGATAACTCTTCTCGTCCTTTGTTTCATGACAAGCGTGGTTGGATCAATCGCAAAGATTTCTTGCAGCGAACTTTAGAATTAGCAGGAAGTTTCAAACAGATTGGCCTCAAAAAAGGCGACCGGATTCTCATCTCCGGACCGTCAACAACTGATCTGGTAGTAGCGCACATGGCGGCTCTTCGTTTTGGGCTCATTGTTGTTCCAGTAAACGGTTTGTATCAGAAAGCGGAGTTAGAACACGTTATAAATGACGCCTCCCCACGAGCCGCCCTAATTGATCACCCGCACTGGAAAGAATGGGTTGAATCCATAGATCAAAGCATTTATGTTTCAAGCACAACAGCAGATTTTCCTGCAGGGCCCATAACAGAAATTGACCAAGTAGAGCCAAATGACCCTGCTCTCATTGTCTACACCTCTGGAACAACCGGAAAACCCAAAGGCGCTATTTTGTCTCAGAGAAATCTATTAGCTGGAGCACATTCCGTTCGATTGGCATGGCGATGGGAAGAAGGCGACAGGTTGCTGCTGTGCCTACCACTATTTCATATGCATGGAATGGGGGTTGGATTACATGGAACCTTACTCGTAGGTTCGTCTGCAATTCTTCAAGACGGATTCCAAGTAGAAGAAGTAATTCAAGCGATCAATACTCATCAAACATCAATGTTTTTTGGGGTGCCAACTATGTATCACCGACTTGCTAGACATCCTCACGTTCAAGAAATGACCAAAATGAGGTTATGTGTTTCGGGTTCGGCCCCCTTAGCCTCATCACTTCATAGAAAATTGAATGAAGTAGCAGGCATTGAAGTTTTAGAACGTTATGGGATGACTGAAACAGTGATGCTTGTCTCTAACCCATATTTGGGTGAACGAAGATCTGGAACAGTTGGCTTTCCGCTTCCGGGTGTGAAGATGAAAGTGGAAGAACAATCTGGAGAGATTCTGGTTAGTGGGCCCAATGTTTTTGAAGGTTATTGGAACCAGTTAAGCACAAATCAGGAAGCATTCGTAGATGAATCAACTGAACGTTGGTTTCGCACTGGTGACTTAGGAAAGCTAGATGAAGATGGCTTTTTGAAAATCATTGGGCGAAAAAAAGAATTGATTATCAGCGGAGGATATAACGTATACCCGCGAGAAGTAGACGACGTTCTCATCAATCATCCTGCTATCGAACAGGTAGCAGTGGCCGGGCTATCCTCCGAAGAGTGGGGTGAAGAAGTGACGGCTTGGATAGTTCCCACTTCACAAGAGAAAATCCCATCCCTTGAAGAGATACGAGAGTTCTGCCGACAATATTTAGCTGCTTATAAACTTCCTCAAAGATTAGTCATAGTAAATAACCTGCCAAGAAATGCTTTGGGCAAGGTATTAAGACATGAATTGCGCGAGAATTGAGATATGGATAAAACAAACAGCCCTACAAAAGTTGATTTTCACTTTGATGTAATGTGCCCTTGGGCATATCAAACTTCTTTATGGATGCGTGAAGTATCTAACAGGCGTGACATTGAAGTGAATTGGAGATTTTTCAGTCTAGAAGAAGTCAATTTAACTGAAGGAAAAAAACACCCGTGGGAAAGAGATTGGTCCTACGGGTGGTCAATGATGCGTATAGGAGCACTCTTGAAGCGTCAAGATCCAGAACTTAACAATGCGTGGTACCTTAAGGCTGGCACGGCTCTTCATGTAGAAGGCCGTAAAGCTCATGATCCAGATGTTGCAAGACAACTTCTTTCTGAAATCGATTTGGATCCATCTTTTGTGGACGAAGCTCTTGAAGATTCAACCACGCACGAAGATGTGCATCAAGATCATAAACGAGTGATTGATTTAGGAGGATGGGGAGTCCCTACTCTGGTATTCGAAAATGATCAAAAATTATTTGGCCCCGTACTAATTGATCCTCCAAAAGAAGAAGCGGCAGATCGTCTTTGGGACTTAGTCGTAGGTTGGCTTGAATTCCCTCACCTCTTTGAATTACAGCGGCC
The DNA here is from genome assembly GCA_029245675.1 of Acidimicrobiales bacterium. Classification (GTDB taxonomy): domain Bacteria; phylum Actinomycetota; class Acidimicrobiia; order Acidimicrobiales; family MedAcidi-G1; genus MedAcidi-G2B. Next base: position 63,838 of record JAQWOV010000019.1, read on the forward strand.
AAAAAGCGATGAAGACATGCAAGACATCGCCTCTGCCTTTCGCCCCTACGTTGAAGCACGCGATTGGAACACTGTGGCTAATCCCACACGATAGGAATAGAAAAATGATTGGGAAACAAGACGTTATTGAAGGGCTTGAGGAAGTATGGACAGCTTGGAAAGATTTTGGTTCAAATCTTTCTGAAAAAGAATGGATGACTTCAAGTAGATGTCCGGGCTGGACAGTTAAAGACAATCTTGCCCATATTGTCGGAACAGAAAATATGTTGGCAGGTAATCCAGCACCAGAAAACTCAACTGAGGGTGAACATGTTAAGAACCCAATAGGTGCAGCAAATGAAAAATGGGTTGAATCATTTAGAAACCTTCCTGGCGCTGAAGTTCTGAAAGCTTTCTGTGAAATCACTTCGGAACGACTAGAGGTGCTGCGGCAGTTAACAGAAGAAGAGTTTGCCAATGTGGGTTGGACGCCAGCGGGCGAAGCCCCTTATGGAAGATTTATGCAGATACGCATTTATGACTCCTGGCTTCACCTTCAAGATTGCCGTGAGCCGCTAGATAAACCAGGTGACGAAGATGGAAAATCGGCGGAAATATCTGTTCAGGAAGTAACCCAAGCTATCGGTTACATAGTTGGCAAACGGGGAAAAGCTCCTCAAGGAAGCCGCGTTGAAATTTTACTTACAGGACCGATAGTAAAAACATTGAGAGTGTCAGTTGAAGAAAAAGCTGAACTCGTAGAGCTGTTTGATCAAGAACCTACAGTTTCGCTAACACTGACCTCAACAGACTTTCTTGCACTCACTGGAGGGCGTCATGATCCAGTTCAATACATCAAGGACGGAAGACTTAGCCTTGGAGGAAACCAGGCTTTAGGAAAGCAAATATCAGAAAATTTATCCTTTACGATTTAAGTAGATTGAAATGAAACGACAAACACTCCCCGAATCAAACGAGACACTACCTGGAAGAGTTATTTCCATACCCGTTGAAGATCCTCATATCGTAAATGGCCGCAACTTAGAAGGCCCGTTTCCAGAAGAAACTGAAACTCTTGTAGTGGCTATGGGCTGTTTTTGGGGTGCCGAAAGAAAATTTTGGGAAACAGAAGGAGTTTGGGTAACTGCGGTTGGTTATGTAGGTGGAACAACTCCTAACCCCACATATGAAGAGGTTTGTACCGGATTAACTGGACATACAGAAGCGGTTTTGGTTGTGTTTGATCCACTCATCGTGTCTCTTGAAGAGATGCTTATAACTTTTTGGGAAAACCACGACCCTACGCAAGGGATGCGCCAAGGAAACGACATAGGCACCCAATATCGATCAGGAATTTATTTCAAGAACGCCGAACAACTGCATGCAGCACAAGCCACTAAGAATTCATTTAGTAAAGCTTTGGACGCTGCAGGTTATGGAACCATCACAACAGAAATTCAAGAATTAGATACGTTTTATTATGCTGAGAGAGGGCATCAGCAATACCTCGCTCGCAACCCTTTTGGTTACTGCGGTATTGGTGGGACCGGAGTAACTTGTCCCGTGGGAGTGATTAGCTAAGGAACAAGAGAAGTCCAAGCGTTAAGAAGACTTTGATCACCGAAGAATTCCACCCCTGCGTCTCCTCGACGCCAAAGCCACAAAGCTAGATCTGAAGCGGCGCCTCGTGCAGCAACATCAGCTTTAGCATGCTCTTTCGTCACCACTAAATCGCTACCAGAAGAAGTTAATAGCCATTCCCCATCTGCGTCTGTGCAGTGAACATGAAGAGTGCCTTTCGGAAATTCAGCGACTGGTCCACCTATATGGAATTGCATGGCCATTTCAATTACTTCAGCCAGAGTGTCTAAAGAAATATCTGGATGAATCTCTGCTTGTTTTCCTATAGCGTTTTCTGCATCCCACCGATGAATAGCAGTTTCGTGGGCCATACGTCTTATCCAAAACCCACAAGTTAAATCTGGAGACCAGTTCCAAGCAGGCTGAGTAGGGTCACATAGTGCTAGAGCCTCGTAAAGATTGCCGCTCGCAGTATTAGCTAAGGCTCTTAAATCTAAATCATCCTGTCCTTCAATAATCTCCGGCCGAGTCGGCTTCTCAGGATTAGTCGCTTTAACTTGAGCACAAGCGAAACTCCAGACCATGATTACATGATCCAAGAGATCAGCATTATTCCAATCAGGACAAGCCAAAACCTGAGCTTCTGGTTCCTCAAGACAAGCAGCAACTAAAGCGTTCATGTCTTTTTCAAGGACACATGTGTAATCTTCCCTCGTAAGCAAAAAATTCTCCCAACACTTTCTAAAGAGGTTACTAGTCGCCGTCAGATCGATTGTGATCCCGAAGAAAAGCTTCAAATTCAGCAGCGAGATCATCGCCCGAGGGCATTGTTTCTTCTGACTGATCTGACTGCATTTCAAGACGACGAACATATGACGTGATTTCAGGGTCGCCGGCAACTGCTTCATCAACTCTTTTTTCCCAATCAGAAGCTTCTGAATCTAGTCCTGTATAGCCCGTATCAATTCCTGTAACCATTTCAAAACGCCTTAAAAGCGCACGAGTTGCCTTCGGATTAGGAGCATCAGGGATGTAATGAGGGACAGATACTCTTAAAGATAGAACGGGTATTCCAGCCTTATCCAGAGTGTCATGCAAAGCCCCAACGAGACCGGTTGGACCCTGATAAGAGGGCCGATTCAAGCCAAGCCGTTCTGCTAAATCATGATTAGTTGAACTGCCGATTATTGTGAGAGGTCGTGTATGAGGAGTCATGCCAACCATAGAACCCAAGGTTGTTACTGTTTCAGCCTGAACTTCATGAGCCACTTCGGTTAAAACAGTTGAAAATGTTTTCCACCTAAGGTGAGGTTCAACCCCGGCAATGACTACTAAGTCTCTCTGACCCTCAGGGGTTTTAATGGCGTTTATTTCATTAGCAGGCCAGCGTAATTCTCGCTCACCGTTTTCGCCGAATAAGACGGTGGGCCGTTCTTGCGTAAAGTCAAAAAAAGTTTCTGGATCTATTTCTCCCAGCTTCATAAAAGAGAAGTAACTGCTTAACCACTCAAGGGCTGAAGTTGCAGCTCCTGAAGCATCAAAGAGACCTTTAAAAGCCACCGCTAAGACCGGTCTATCAAGACTAATGCTTGATTTAAAGTCTGAATTCCATCGCAGTTCAGTCATATATAAAGATTCGCATGTTGAACAGTTTGAGGAGGTGTCGGGAAACAAATTTTATGCAAAAAAATTTCATACTCAATAACTCCGTAAAGTAGAAGTTCCCAAGATGTTTACAACTTTAAAAACCCTAGGGGTAGTGTTCAAGCATGGAAAATAGAGAACCTAGGTTCATAATAAAAAAATGGTGACTCCACGATCTGCATCTACCGTAGTCTTGCTCAGCAATAGACCTGACTTACATGTGCTTACAATACGACGAAGTGAAAAGCTTGCCTTCGCCCCCGGATACACAGCTTTCCCAGGCGGGGTAGTGGAAGAAAGTGATCGCGATAATCGTTGGGGAAAAATGGTCTCTGGTATCACTTCAGAAGAAGCAGATAAGAAATTGGAGGTAAGCGAAAATGGTCTTTCTTTTTTCGTTGCAGCGGCACGTGAAACAATTGAAGAAGTAGGAATTCTGGTTGGAACCAAGAATCAAAAACTCCTCAAACATCGTCAAGAGCTCGAACGAAATGAGACGCTTTTGATAGACCTCTTATCGGGATCTGAAGGGTTAGATTTCAGTGAGATTCATCCAATAAGTAGGTGGATTACCCCAGAACCAAGCCCACGCCGATACGACACTTATTTTTTTATAGCCTCTGTGGATCCTGAGACTAATCCAGAGGTTGATGGTTTTGAGGCAATTGAGTCAAGTTGGGGGAGACCTTCTGAGATATTGGAGAATTGGAGAAATGGACTTCTGACAATGATTTCTCCCACACGTTCTGTGTTGCAGCGTCTAGAAACATATTCTTCAGTTGAAGATGTCATTACTGCAGCAAAAATGTCCAATATTCGACACAGAGTACGTATTGGAGACGAGTGGTCGGAGCGGGTCTATTTTCATGGAGAACAAGATTATGACAATCCAGCGTTGGTGGATAGCCTCGGATGGATGTGGTTACCAGCTTCAGGTGAGAGTTTAAAGAAATGAACGACCCGCGTAACAGTATTGGATCAAACTCCAATAGGAATTGGGATTCGATACTGCCAATTCTTCTTTTCATAGTCTTAAATAGGTTTTTTGGACTTGCTTGGGGAGTAATTGGCGCGACACTTTGGGGGATTAAAGCCGTGGTGGGACGGCACCGAAGAGGCGAAATGATTGGAAGGTATTTACCTGGATTGATCGCATATTTGGTAGTTCGTGGAGTAATTGGAGTAATTACTGATTCAGAAGCTGTCTATTTTGGTATTGGAATAGGAACCAAAGCACTTATTGGGGTAGCGCTTATCGCTACCGTTTTTTCGAAACGTTCATTTGTTGAACGTTTTATGCATTACGTCATTCCATTTGATCAAGCAGTTCGTGATCATGAGGTATATCGCCGAGCAACTTCGCGCTTAACGGTTATTACGGGTGTATGGCAATTCATAACATCGGCTTGGGACATTTGGTTATTTCGTCAGACCTCTGTAGATGGATATTTAATTATTCGAACTCTCGTTGGGTGGCCAGCAGCCACAGTCGCTATTTTGGGTTCTCTTTTCTATTTGAACAGAGCGATGAGAGACATTCCTGGCTTTACAAGTGTTTTCGAGACTTTGGAACAGGCAGATAGAAAGCGTCGCGAATCAAGCTAGTTCAAATCCACTAAAACGACTTGGTTTGCCAAGTACCTCGTAGACAAGAGGAGCGAATTCTTCGAGTGGCATCTCTTTATAGTCAGGATCGAAGCAGTTTTGGTCATATTCATGGCAAAAATGAGCACAATCATCAAACCACTCGTGTTCGCGAAAAATTTCTCTAGCATCACGGTCTCCACCCAAGTGATGAAAGTAGTAGTAGCCCTGAAATAATCCGTGATGTCGCACAATCCAGAAAATTCTTTCATCTACGTACGGTTTCAAGATTTCAGATGCAACCGCAGAGTGATTTGCTGGCGCTATAGGGTCCGCAACGTCGTGAAAGAGAGCTGCGATGACCATTTCATCACTCTCCCCATTTTTCAACGCTCGAGTAGCGCTTTGTAATGAATGTCGGTACCGATCAATTTGATAGCCGAAAGTTGGCCCCTGCATTGAGCGTAAAGTTTCCATTAGATAATCAGGAAGATGCTTTGAGGCATGAGCGTTGAATTCAGAGTCTATGAGCGCCCAATCTTCAGCAGTCCCATTTTCCATATGAGTAAAACTGACGTATTTCATAGAAGTATTTCTATCACAAGGATTTCTTTAACATCTTTGCGGAACTAATAAATGTAGCTAATTGGCCTAAAAATCAATTCCGTCAAGATCTTCTGGCTCGTCTACATCATGATTCAGATTGGAATCAATGAGACTCCTCCAAGGAGCACCTGAATGTTCTGCTGCTAAAACATGACGTCCATATGATCCTGGCCCGTAGGAGAATTCAAACTTCACATTAGTAGGAATTGTCAACACTGGAGTTCCATCTTTGTGCCGATCTGGAACCAAGGTTATTCCATCAAAATCTGCACAATGAGAGAGTTGGGTAGCTTTTGGTAGGTCACCGTGGGCAATGATGACTTTTTCTACTCCTTTGTCCGCTAAAGCAGAAACCCCAGTTTCAACTGCAGTGTTTAAGCCAGGGTTATCAGCTCGGATAACTTCAGCTCCTTTTTCGCGAGCCCAAGCAGCGACTTCAGAATCATCACAGACTATTGCCACTGGCAGAGGCTGAGCAGCATCAAGGACTATTTCAGCCATTTTTTTAGCTAAATCAACTCGACCTTCTTCTGTCATCACTGTGGCAAGGCGAAGCTTGGCCTGGACGAAAGATTTCAAGGGGATGAGAACAAAAGTAGAATCGGTCACAATCGGCAGTGTAGAGGCCTCAGCGAATAGGATCAGCATTATGGCAATTAAAGTTGAATCCTCTTATGGCCTCTTAGGCACGGATAGTGGGGTCTCAGCGACAGTCACCGAGTCTGGTTCTATCCTCCCTATGTTTGGGAACTATCAAGTCGAGTGGTGGATAGGAGAAGAAGAGCATTGGTATAGGCCTGAATCTGAAACAACTCTTGTGCATAAACGTGTTGGTTCAGCGCCAGTCTTTGAGACAAGTCTCACTATTTCATCAGGACGAATAGTGGCAAAAACTTGGGCAGCTATTGGTCGTGAGGCACAAAAACCTTCAGTAACAACAGAACTATCAAATGAATCATCTACACCAGTTGCTGTAGCGATTGTAGTTACTCCATTAGATGGCATAAAAAGGCTAAGAGTAGAAAAAAACTCCTTGATTGTGGATGAGTGCTCACAGGTCACGGTCGACCGGCCACCGGGCTATTACTTGTTACAAGAAGGATCTAAAAATCTTGAAAACTTAATTTTTAATGGAAAGGCAGATAAAGAAATTCCACCACCATTAAAAAGCAGGAAAAAGAGTGCGACAGGCGCATTGATTGTCCCATTGACACATAAAAGCGGGCTTAGGTTCGTGATCGCTCCCACAATAGAAAAAAAGATAGATCCTGGGAGTCTTCCAGATTTTTCTCGTGTGGAAACTGGATGGGGTCAACGATTAAAAACGAGGGCAACCACGAATTTACCGAACAATGATCTTGGTGGTTTAGGGCCAAGAGCTCTGGTAGACCTTCTTATTTCAAGCCCGACACCTCAGGGAGCGATCCAACTTGCTGCGTGGGGGCTAGTAGACGATGCATCTGAAAGAATCGCTTCTGCAGATCCAACCCCACAGTGGTTGAGTGCAGCGATTGAACTTTGGATTCGGCATCGACGGGTAGAAGATTTCCTGTCATCCGATGCAGTAAAGATCGAACCACTAGTTCGTTCTTTGAGAAAAAAAGATGCCCTAGGACAAGTCTTAACTGACGGTCTAACTTCGCTTTTGCGTGCGATAGGAGAAGATAGGGCTGCTAAAGATCTCACCAATTTAGATAGAGGTTTTCCTGATTCTCTTGTAAGTCCTTTTGATGACCTTGTTTCTGAAACCAACGAAGGAGTTCAACTCCTTTCTAAACCATTGCCTCGATCTTGGTACGGGAAAGATTTTGAATTACATGGAATGGCTACACGCTGGGGAAAACTAGGTTTCGCCGTTCGATGGCATGGGGAGAATGCAGCACTGTTATGGGAGATGGAGCCACACGAAGACCTAGCGCCGCTGATCACAATCCCCGGCTTACAGAAGGAATTTTCAACTTTTAAAACAGAAGGTGAAACTTTACTTACTCCTCTTCCGCCGAAAGACAATAATGGGACGTCCTAAAATGAGAGCTGCTCTTCAAGGGAAAGCGCCTGGACTTTCTGCAGAAAAAGTTTTATGGAACCAAGGCCATGAAGTAGTCGTTGGTTTAGATGAAGTCGGTAAAGGAGCGTGGGCAGGACCACTTACCATCGGAGCAGTAGTTGTGAACCAGGAAAAACGAATAACTGGGGTTCGTGATTCAAAGATGTTAACGGAGAAGGAAAGGGAAATACTTTTTGACCGGATCACAAATTGGGCTACCGCTTGGTCTGTGGGCCATGCTTCTAATGATGAATGTGATGAACTTGGTATGTCTGAGGCTCAGCGCCTAGCGGCGAGACGAGCGTTAGATGAACTCAGATTAAAGCCGGACAGGGCTTTGCTTGATGGGAACTGGGATTTTGTGGGTGGGGGAATAGCTCAAACCATTGTTAAAGGAGACACAACGAGTCTCTCTATAGCTTCTGCGTCGGTTATTGCAAAAGTTACACGAGATCGTTTATTGCGCGAAGCCAGCGATGAGTGGCCAGAATATTCTTTTTCTAGCAACAAGGGGTACCCGTGTCCGCGTCATCGCGAAGCTCTTTCTAATTTTGGAGCCACGAAATTTCATCGGAGATCCTGGAGTTTCATGGAAAATGCATCTAATGCGGGCGAACCAAGACGTTTTCGTAGTAGCCCACAAATTAGATTATTTAATTGAGGCAATGTTGTTTACACATGTTTCAATTCACTAATCTTTGTCGTCATGGCGCAAATTATTAGAAGGTTATGGCTGCTTATAATTTGGACAGTCTTTATCTGGGTTAATCGAATAAGAAACTTGATTAATGATCCAGAAGTTGAATTATCTGAAAAAATTTGGGTGTTTGTGGTTGCAGGAATTTTTTTATTACTCGTCTTGGTTGCGTTAATTTTTTTAACAGGTTTCTGGAAAAAATATGGCCCAGCCACTGCTCGATTTGCAGCAATCTTTGGTTTAGGGACGTCGATTTTCTGGCTTATCCGTGGGGCAGGAATACTCTTTGAGGGACAGCATGACTTCGGATTCAAATTCATTCATTCAGGTCTTGCGCTGATATCAATTTTCCTAGGAACCTTTCTTTACATGGCGGGAGATCGTCCAAAAAGTAAGTTCCTAAATTAGGGAGATAGATCCGTCGTCCGCTAGCCTCGCAGTATGGGTCAACCAATTACAGTCGTGGAAAAAACTTCTTCTCGTGAGGGAATCATTCGATTTGAAATTAATCGGAGTCTTACCGGCATGGGGCATGAACGGTACCTTCTAGGTCAAGAGATCACTGGCGATACACCAGCGGATGAGTTAGCACGACGTCTTTTTGAACATAGCAATTTTAATGGTGTGCATGTCAATGCGAATGTGATCACCATTGACATTGGAGAAGGTAAAACCGATGGAGTAGCAGATGTAATAGCGGATCTTCATCTTTATTACATCGAAGGTGTGGAAGTCCCCACCGACGAAGAAATAGCTGCAGAGAACTCTTGATTAGTAAATCGTAGGTTACTTAGGTGGATGAGGAAAAATCTGATGTGGGTGTAGGCCCACATCCCGAGCCATGGCCTACTGATCTTCGTTATGATCCGGAACTTTTAGCTAACGGAGATCGCCGCAATGTAATTGATCGGTTCCGGTACTGGCGCCGCGAAGCGATTGTTGAAGAACTTGATCGAAGCCGCCACGGATTTCATATTGCGATAGAAAATTGGGCTCATGACTTAAATATTGGGACGGTTGTACGTAACGCTAATGCTTTTTTGGCAGCTGGTGTCCATATTGTGGGGCGTAGAAAATGGAATCGCCGAGGAGCGATGGTGACTGATAGGTACCAGCATGTGAGTCACCATCCCACAATTGAAGACTTACTTTCTTGGGCTGATGATCAAGAGCTTCCAATAATTGGAATCGACAATCTTCCAGGGTCTGTCGCTATTGAGAAAACAGAACTTCCAGAAAGGTGTGTGCTGTTACTGGGTCAAGAAGGCCCTGGGCTTTCAGACCAAGCACGAGAAGCAGTAATTAAGGTATGTTCAATTTCACAATATGGGTCAACACGATCAATTAATGCTGGGGTAGCCTCTGGAATCGCGATGCATACTTGGATAAGACAGCATGCGGAAATATGAGGAATCTCATGGTTGAGGTAATTAAAAAAATATTTTTTGCACTGATAGTGGCTACGTTAATTTCTTGTTCTTCAAGCACTACTGATGATGCTTCACCAACAAGTATGGCTATGGATCATAATGACAGCCATGATCATCATCACGACCACGGAAACAGCCTTGATGTTTCTCAATTAACGGATCCGCCAACAGTTTCCATTTCTGGAACAGCAACAGAAACCGGAGAAGTCAATTTGAACTTCGCGGTTAAGAATCTTGAACTAGTTCCAATAAGTCCACCTTCTGAACATGAATCAGGTCAAGGGCATCTGCACTTATATGTAGACGGTGTTTCGGTTGCAATGCTTCATGAAACAAGTTATGTGGTTACTGATCTCACAAAAGGTCTACATAACTTCCGAGTGGCTATATCCACAAATGATCATCGCGAGTATCACGTTGACGGGAAAGCTATATCTGACTCAATCTCTATAGAAATCGAAGAAGGCGAAGAAACCCCTGAAGTGGATAAAGGAATAACTGTAGAAGTAAAAAATGGAACAGTTGTTGATGGCCTCCAAAGGCTAACCGTAGATGTTGGAGAGCAAGTAAGCATTACTTTGTTGTCAGATGAAGACGACATGTTTCACCTCCATGTGTACGACCTTGAGGTTTCACTTACCGCCGGCCAGCCCGAAACACTGCAATTTCAAGCAGATGTTCCAGGCGTTTTTGAAGGAGAACTTCATGAAGCCGGTTATCAAATTCTTGCACTTGAAGTTTCCTAGTGGTCCTTATCTTTAATTCGCTATTTGCTCATGGGGTAGGAGGGCGAAGCGATCTTCCAATTTCAGAATGGATTGCAGCATGGAGCGGGGCAATGGCACTGTTGCTCTCGTTTGCCGCACTTGGCTTGCTTTGGCATCAACCAAGATTTCCAAAACTATTGAACGGACATCTAATTTCAAAATTAGTGAAGACCAGTCAGGTTGTTGCAGCAACTGCTCGACTGGTAGTGCTAGTGCTTTTCTTCGTCGTACTTGCCGCTTGTTTTATCGGACCTGATAATACGGTCGCCAATATTGCTCCGACGACTGTGTTCATTATTTTTTGGGTCGGGGTAGCTATCTCTTCTGCCATTTTTGGCCCTTTTTGGAAAACGGTTAGCCCGTGGGAAACTTTAGGAAAGTTGCTGGATAAAAGTCGCACCGTTGTAACACGCCCTGCACCTAATTGGCTTACTTCCGGATGGGCTGCACTAATCCCGATCACAATTTTCCATTGGTTAGAACTTGCTTATCATCATGGATCGAGTCCCCGTGTTCTTGGTTGGAGCATTTTGATTTACACGGTGTTCTTATTGGCACTGGCTTGGCGATGGGGGTGGGCTGAAGCCAGAAAAGCTGAAGGGTTTGGGGTTTTATTTCAGCTTATTGCAGCTATTTCCCCAATTTTTAAGGGTGAAGACAATCGGCTAAAAGTAAGACTTCCATTTGTAGGTATCTCGGCTTTAAACATGTCAGGTCCTTCAATAGCAATTGTTTTGGCTGCATTGGGAGGCACAGCATTTGATGGTGTGTCACGAACTGGATGGTGGTTAGACCTAGCTGTCGGCAAGTCAGGTGGGGGCTTAACTGTGGTGAACACCTTGGGTTTGGCTTGGGTTGCGTTAATTATTGGTGTTGCATACCATCAGGCTTCGCGCATTGGGTCTCGATTGACTAGTGACCAAAATTTTGCACAGATATTTGGAGGTTCGTTGATCCCGATTCTTATCGGATATGACGTAGCACACTATTTCTCTTTGTTGATTCTTGAAGGTCAAGCATTCAAAATCTTACTTTCCGACCCTTATGGACAAGGATGGAATATATTCGGCACAGCTGATCATGCAATTAACTGGACTGTAGTTTCAACCACCGTCATCGGATGGGTGCAAATTGGGTCAATTGTTTGTGGGCATCTCCTAGGGGTCTTGTTCGCTCATGATCGTTCTGTGGAACTATGGTCAAAGCGAACTGCACTACGAAGCCAATACCCCATGCTTATGGTTATGGTTCTCTACACGGTTATGGGCTTAGTGCTCATGACAGGCTAGTTTTATAGATCAAGAAGGAAGGAGCAATACCGTGGAAGAACGCGAAGAAATGGATTGGGTTAAATATGGCGCTGCGGTGAGGCAACTTGCTCAGACTATTGCAGATGATGGTTATAAGCCGGACATGATCTTGGCAATAGTTAGGGGAGGAATGTTTGTAGCAGGTTCGCTTGGTTACGCTCTCGCGGTAAAGAATCTTTATGTAATTAATGTTGAGTACTACACGGCGGTAGATGAGCGTTTAGATTTGCCCGTCGTGCTTCCTCCTTATGTTGATTGGGTTAATCTTGACGATGCAAAGATATTGATAGCTGATGATGTAGCCGATACTGGTCATACTTTGAAGTTGGTTCACGATACGGCCAAAGAGCAAGTAGCTGAAGTTCGTTCTGCGGTTCTGTATCAGAAGCCTCAATCAGTGGTTGACTGTGATTATGTCTGGAAACACACGGACCTTTGGATCAATTTTCCATGGTCAACAGAGCCACCAGTGGTAGATCTTGACTCAGCTTCGTATAAAGCGCTTGATGCTTGATTTAGTTTTGTTCTGAATGCTCTAAATAGTTGTAGATAGTAAATCGACTTACGCTAAGAGCCTCCGCTACATCTTCAACGGATTTACGAAGAGTAAAGGCACCCCACTCATTTAGGAGAGCTACGGCTTGCTGCTTCTCTAATCGAGTCATATTTTCACGTGAAGTGCCGATTTCTTGTTCCGCGGTTTGAAGAAGATGGTCTAAAGCTTGATTCAGATCAGGTCTTCTGAGTCCGCCGACTATCTCATCATTCCAGAATAGAGGAAAGTCAGTTTCTGTTACTTCGTTTGGTAGAAGTAACTTTGCTCCAATTGCTTCTACGAAAGGGGCTAGGGTTTTCAGAAGCGGATGGTTGTAAGAAGTCACATTTTTAACAGTACCGCATTTATGAAAGTTGACAAAATGTTGAAATGCAGGCAGCATTAATACTTATGCCAGTTACTGTCGCGCGCTCGCTTGATCATGCTTTAGCAGCTTTAGAGGAATGTCCAGAAGCCCTAATTCTGGCTGGCGGGACAGACGTGATGGTTCAAGTAAATAAAGGGTCCCTGTCTGTAGATCAAGTTGTAGCGATCGGCCGTGTGCCAGAACTTCAAGGATGGAGCAGGGAAGACGATTGGCTCCATCTCGGTGCTGGCGTTACTTATTCAGAGATGATGGGTAAAGAAATTTCTTCAATGGTGCCTGCTTTGGCTCAAGCGTCAAGAACGGTTGGATCTCCTCAAATAAGAAATGCAGGGACGATAGGTGGAAATTTGGGGACCTCATCACCTGCGGGAGACACTTTGCCAACCCTTTTTGCTTTGGAAGCGGTATTGACGATTCGGTCATCAGCTGGAATTCGGAAATTGCCGATAAATCAATTTGTTGTCGGAGTTAAACAGAATGCCCTTCAACCGGGGGAGTTGATTGAAAAAATTAGTGTTCCTGTTCTTGAAGGCTCTCAAGAATTTTGTAAAATTGGACCACGCAATGCAATGGTGATTTCAGTTGCGTCCTTCACGCTTCTTACCGATGTGAAAGAAAATCAAGTTCGAAGTTGTTTAGGTACTGTTGGCCCGGTTCCGATTCGCCCCACGGAGGCTGAAAATCTTCTTTCAAATGGTGTGGATTGGGGAAAAAATGAAGTTAGTTCTGAGGTTCTAGACGCATTTGCTTCATTATGTGCAGATGCAGCACAACCTATAGATGATCATCGTGGATCAGCGGCATACCGTCGTCATGCAATTAAAATTTTATCCCGTCGCGCAGCATGCAGAATTTTCAGTGAGGGCAACTCATGAGTAATGATTTTTACACTCTTAATGTAAACGGAAAAGATCATCAGGTTGCTGATTCTTGGGTGGGTGAAAGTTTGCTCTGGGTTCTACGGGAACGTTTGGGTTTCCCTGGAGCAAAGAACGCTTGTGAAGAAGGGGAGTGTGGATCGTGCTCGGTTCGGATAGGGGAAGAAGTCGTATGCAGTTGCCTAGTTTTGGCAGGATCAGCCATAGAACAAGACATCACCACTATTGAAGGTCTTTCTGCTGAAGGAGAGTTAAGTGATGTTCAGCAAGCTTTTATAGATGCAGGTGCAGTTCAATGCGGTTTCTGTACCCCGGGTCTACTGGTCACTATTGATGACCTTTTAGAAAAAAATAAAAACCCTGATGATCTAACCGTGCGAGAAGCGATAAGTGGAAACTTGTGTAGATGTACTGGGTATGGACGGATTCTTGAGGCAGTACAAATGGCTGCAGCTTCCCGAAGGGGAGAAAAACGTGAGTGACGTAAAAACAGAAACACCTATTTCAAGTTTTCGAATAGGAGACTCCGCTCCACGCCCGGACGGTATACCAAAAGTGAAGGGAACTTTCGCTTTTTCTAGTGACCTGTGGCATGAGAAAATGCTTTGGGGCGGGACACTTCGTTCCCCTTACCCGGCTGCTCGCATAAATAAATTAGATATCACTGAAGCGTTGCTTATTGATGGTGTGCATACAGTGCTTACGCATGATGATGTACCAGGAGAGGCAGTGTATGGCCTAGAACATGCTGATCAGCCAGTTATGGCGGCGGAAGTGGTTCGGTATGAAGGAGAACCTGTAGCCATAGTTGCTGCGGACCACCCTGAGATTGTCCGACGAGCGCTCGCTGCGATCAATGTTGAATATGAGGAAATGGTTCCATTAACCGACCCGGAGATAGCAGAGTCGGTAGGGCACATTCATCCAGACGGAAATGTATTTCGCAAAATCAATCTTCGGCATGGAGATCAAGAAATACAAGGCGATATTCAAGTGGAAGGTGTCTATGAAGTTGGCATGCAGGACCAAGCCTTTCTTGGTCCCGAATCAGGGCTCGCAGTGCCAGGAGAAGACGGAGGAGTTGATCTATATGTGTCAACTCAATGGTTACATGCAGACCGGAGACAGGTTGCCTCCTGCCTAGGGATTAAAGAAGAAGATGTTCGTATTACTTTGGCTGGAGTGGGTGGGGCTTTCGGCGCTCGTGAAGACCTTAGTCTCCATGTCCATTTATGCATGCTTGCAATGAGAACAAATAGACCAGTCAAAATGATTTACTCTCGAGAAGAGTCCTTTCATGGTCATGTTCACCGCCATCCGGCCAAGATGTGGTATCGACATCATGCAGACAGAGAGGGAAATCTTGTAAGAGTTGAGGCTCGAGTCTTACTTGACGGAGGAGCTTATGCATCTTCAAGTGGAGCAGTAATAGCGAACGCGGCATGTTTCGCTGGAGGCCCATACCGAATTCCTAATGCAAACATTGAAGGAATAGTGGTCAGAACAAACAACCCACCTTGCGGAGCGATGAGAGGGTTTGGGGCAGTGCAGACATGTATGGGGCATGAAGCACAAATGGACAAACTAGCTGTAGCCCTGAATGCGGATCCAGTAGAAATACGTCTAAAGAACGCATTAAAAACAGGAGATCAGTTACTTACAGGTCAGATCATCACTGGTACGGCTCCGGTAGCAGAGGTGATTAGAACTTGCGCAGAACATGTTCCTTCTTCCCAAGAATCCTCAGATCTTATGTCCCTACCAGGTGGAGCAGGGCGTACTGCAGACCCGGAACATATTTCTCGTGGAGAAGCTATAGCAGTCGGGTTCAAGAACTTAATGTTTTCAGAAGGTTTTGATGACTTCAGTTCAGCTGTGTGCCACTTAGAAGATGGAGTGGCAACCATTACGTGTGCTTGTGCAGAAGTCGGTCAAGGGTTCGTGACATTAGCTCAACAGATTACTCGCGAAATCCTTGGAGTAGAAGAAGTTATTTTGGCTCCTGCTGCAACTGAAACAGTAGGTTCAGCTGGATCTACTTCTGCTAGCCGACAGACATGGATGTCAGGTGGAGCCGTGCAAAAAGCCTGCGAAGAGGTGCGCCTAAAGTTACTGCAAAGAATCACTGAAGAACATGAAATAAGCATTGATGATCTAGTCCTTGTGGAAGGGCAAGTGCTTTCGCTTAATGGGGACTTTTCCATAAGCATTGATGCAGCCTCGGAAAACCCCCTAGAGGCCAGAGTCGAATATAGACATGCTCCAACCTTCCCACTAGACGAAAATGGGCAAGGAGACGCCCATGTATCGTTTGCGTTTGCCGCGCATCGGGCAGTGGTTGATGTAGACCCTGAACTTGGTCTAGTGAAAGTAGTGGAATTAGTTACCTCACAAGATGTGGGTCGATTACTTAATCCTGTTCAAGCAATTGGACAACTTGAGGGAGGAGCTGCACAAGGTGTAGGGCTAGCTGTAATGGAAGAAGTCCTTGTTGCTGAAGGAAATATTCGAAATGCGTCTTTTACTGACTATCTGATTCCCACAGCTCTAGACATGCCTCCAGTTGAAATCGCAGCGATTATTGAACATCCAGAACCTGGCGCACCATTTGGAGCAAAAGGTATAGGAGAACCTCCCTCTATATCTTCAACTGCTGCGGTTGTAGCAGCTATACGCGAGGCGACGAACCTTGAACTTCCACGTGTTCCTGTACGACTTACCGACATAGTTTCGGTTGAGGAGTCGTCATGACTGATTTTCAATCTCTAAGAATTAATGGAGACCGCTTGATGCAACGCATTGAGGATCTGGCGACTATTGGACCACATGAAGGTACTGGGTCCTGCCGTCTAGCGCTTACCGATGAAGATCGAGATGGGCGCGATCTCGTTGTCACTTGGATGAAAGATCTTGGTCTCGAAATAACAATTGATGGCATTGGAAATGTCATTGCCACCCGACCAGGGATCCTAGATGGACCACCAACTCTCACTGGCAGCCATATAGATACAGTCGCTACAGGAGGTCGTTACGATGGAAATTTTGGGGTTCTCGCAGGAATTGAAATGATTGAAACGCTTGTAGAGAATGATATATCTACTCGTTACCCCGTAGGCGTCGCATTTTTTACTGATGAAGAGGGTGCTCGGTTCCCGCCAGACATGCTTGGCAGTTTGGTGTACGTCGGAGGGCTAGCACTAGAACAAGCTTTAGAGGTAGAAGGTATTGATGGTGCCATACTCGGAGAAGAACTTGATCGGATTGGATACCGCGGCGCAGCGCCATGCCCGGGGATTCCTCCACGAGCTTTTATTGAGTTGCATATAGAACAAGGACCGCTATTGGAAGATGAAGGCATCACCATCGGGACCGTCACGGGAGTGCAAGGAATATCATGGACTGAATATTCCATTAAAGGTCAGTCGAATCATGCCGGAACCACTCCGATGCATTTAAGACACGATGCCGGTTACGTTGCGGCTCGAATAACTACAGAAGCCAGAGACATCACTGAACGTATGGGTGGCCGACAAGTGGCAACTGTAGGAAGAATGCAATTTCAACCAGACCTAGTCAATGTCGTAGCACGCGAAGCACAATTAACAGTAGATCTGAGAAATACAGATGAGTCTTTATTAGTCAATGCAGAAAACCAAATGAAATCATGCATTAGTTCGCTAGAGGAGTCTGAGGGCGTCACCATTGATTCACGTTCACTCGCTCGTTTTGAGCCAGTTGTATTTGATACGGAAGTGGCGGACATTATTTCTGAAACCTGTTCTCAATTAGGTCATTCTTCAATGACGATGCCTTCAGGAGCAGGGCACGATGCTCAGATGCTCGCAAGAGTATGTCCAACTGGAATGATATTTGTACCAAGCCAAAACGGTATTAGCCATAATCCGTCAGAACATACAGACCGTGAAGACTTGATAGCGGGGGCCAATGTCTTATTGCAATCAATATTGACTCTTGATGCCAAAGACCTACCAGGAGTTGAGCAGTGAGTCGAATAGTAACCGTTGGGGCGGCACAAACTGGGCCAATACAAGAAACAGATTCTCGCAACGAAGTAGTTGAGAGGCTTATTAATTTACTACGCGAGGGAAGTCGAGCCGGTTGTGATCTCGTGGTTTTCCCAGAGTTAGCTCTCACAACATTTTTCCCACGATGGTATGTGGACGACAAGAAAGAATTTGACCATTATTTTGAAAAAGAAATGCCTAGTCCAGAGACGAAACCTCTTTTTGATGAAGCAAAAAGACTAGGAGTTGGATTTCATCTCGGTTATGCAGAACTCACCCCTAAAGGCGAGCACTTCAACACCTCTGTACTCGTTGATAAAGCGGGGGATATCATCGCCCACTATCGGAAGGTGCATTTGCCCGGACATGAAGAGCATGAACCATGGAGAGCATTTCAACACCTTGAGCGGTATTACTTTGACCCGGGCCCAGGCTTTGAAGTACACGCTGCATTCGGGGGGATAATGGGTATGGCGATTTGTAATGATCGACGATGGCCAGAAACTTATCGGGTTCTGAGTTTACAAGGCTGCGAAATGGTACTTATTGGTTACAACACACCCGTACATTATGCGCCAGATCCGAATCAAGATCGTCTACAAGGATTCCACAACCATTTAGTTTTACAGGCAGGCGCCTATCAGAATGGCATGTGGGTGGTAGGCGTAGCTAAAGCAGGAGAAGAAGAAGGATGTGACCTGTTGGGAGAAAGCGCAATCATTGGACCCTCTGGTGAAATAAAGGCTCTTTGTTCTACGGTTGGAGATGAGTTAGTTGTCGCTGACTGTGATCTCGACCTATGTGCTGACTACAAAGAAACCCTTTTCAACTTTTCTCGGTATCGCCGTCCAGAGGTTTATACCCGCATCACTAGCCAAATTGGGGTCGAAATCCCTGAGACACTTAAGGAAAGTTAGTTTCACATGACCACATTCAATTTAAATGGAGATTCAGTCACAGTTGAAGGGGAACATCCGCACCTTTTATCTGCGTTAAGAGAAGAATTAAACATTCTTTCTCCTAAAGATGGATGTTCTCCCTCAGGGCAATGTGGATGCTGCACAGTTCTTATTGACGGTAAAGCCAGAGTTGCTTGTCAAATGTCAATGGAACGTATTGAGAATACCTCTGTATTGACATTAGAAGGTATAGAAGAAGAAGAACGAGAACGATATGCGTCGGCATTCGCTGCTCATGGGGCGCTTCAATGCGGATTCTGTATCCCAGGTATTGTGGTGCGCGCAAAGGCTTTAGTTGACAAAAAAGCTGAGACCATTACCCGGAATGATTTGGAACGTCACCTTGGTGCTCACTTATGTCGATGCACCGGGTATACAAAAATTTTGGAGGCAGTTGAATCTATTGCAGCGAAAGAGATACCGAAAGAGACTCCAGTAGGTGGTATTGGGAGTTGCAATCGGAAATATGAAGCTGAAGAACTCGCATTAGGAGATCGCCCTTATATCGATGATTTAAAACCTGAGGGTTTGTTACACGGAGCAGTGCATCTTGCAAGTCATGCAAGGGCTGAAGTTGTGAAAATCGATACAACCGAAGCAGAAAAAATAGACGGGGTTTATCAAGTTTTTACAGCAGCAGACGTACCTGGGGAACTTCGGGTAGGCATCATCCATACCGATTGGCCGGTCTTCATACCTGAAGGCGGGCGAACCTCGTACTTAGGGGATGTCATTGCTCTTGTTGTGGCGACGGATCGAGAAACAGCACGTCATGCCGCAACTTTAGTAAAAGTTGAGTACACCCCATTAAGAGTATTTAATGACCCGGTTATAGCTGCAAAATCTGACGAAGACGCTGTTTGGGGGCTTGATGGAAATATATTGTCAGTCTCTACATATACAAGAGGTGATGTTGAAGAAGCACTCGCAGCATCAGAACATGTAGTTGAGGAAGTATTCCAGACGCAACGCATTGAGCATGCGTTCTTAGAACCAGAGTCAACTTTGGCAGCTCCAGATGGAGAAGGAAAGCTCTATGTTTGGTCTGGCGGTCAAGGGATTTGGGATGACCGTAATCAAATTGCTTCAGTGTTAGATATTGAAACTACGGATATCACTGTTGAACTTGTCTCAAATGGAGGAGCATTTGGCGGTAAAGAGGATATGTCAAATCAGGCGCAAACAGCCTTGGCGGCGTGGATTTTGAAAGCTCCTGTCAGATGCACTCTTTCTCGTGAAGAATCTTTCCTCATGCACGCCAAACGTCACCCCATAAGAATGGCCTACAAAGCAGGATGCGATAGTCAAGGGCAACTACAAGCGCTTTGGGTGAGGATGATTGGTGACTCAGGACCGTATGCATCGGTTGGGATGAAGGTATTGGAGCGAGCAGCAGGACATGCAAGTGGCCCCTACGTAGTTCCAAATATAGATGTTGAAGCCACCGCAGTCCGCACAAACAATCCGGTCTGTGGAGCCTTTCGCGGTTTCGGAGCTAATCAAGCGCAATTTGCTATGGAAGGTGTTATTGATCGATTAGCGGAAAAAGTAGGAATAAGTGGTTGGGAGATGCGCAACCGGAATGTGATCAGTCCAGGAGCAGTTTGGGGCCCCGGACAAATAATGGATGACGGGTGTCTTGGTGCCCAAGCTTGCTTAGACGAAGTTAAAGAATCCTATGAACAGGCAATAGCGAAAGGCAAGGCAGTAGGAATTGGATTAGGTCTCAAAAACTCTGGACTTGGAAATGGATTTAAAGAAATCGCACAAGCGGTCGTTCATTTTCGAGACGACGGGCAAGTTGAAGTTCGACATTGCTGGACAGAGATGGGTCAA
This sequence comes from Acidimicrobiales bacterium, assembly GCA_029245675.1. GTDB lineage: Bacteria > Actinomycetota > Acidimicrobiia > Acidimicrobiales > MedAcidi-G1 > MedAcidi-G2B. The sequence goes on from JAQWOV010000019.1 coordinate 84,104, forward strand.
GGCATTCACACTGTGGCGCAACAAGTCGCAGTAGAAGAACTCAAGATAGACCCTTCGCTCATTGAGGTGATTGTGGACACCACAAGAGAAATGGGAGCTGGTCAGACCACTGGAAGCCGAGGAACGCTAATGGGGGCCGGAGCAGTAGCAGATGCTTGTCAGATAGCTCTTGAAGATGGGTGCAGAATTGGTGTTGATTATCTTGGCGAATATCGGGTTGATTGGACCAACTCTCTTAATGATGGTGTAGAAAATCCTATTATTCATTCAACATTTGGATATGCCGCACAAGTCGTTGTTATTGATCCTGACACGGGAGATGTTGAGGAAGTCATCGCAGCACATGATGTTGGAAGAGCAGTTAATCCCGTGTTATGTGAGGGTCAAATCCAAGGAGCAGTCCATATGGGTCTGGGCTATGCCTTAACTGAAGGATTTCCAGTTGACGAGAACTCGTACCCAGTGAACAACACTCTTCGCAAATTGGGAATTATTAGACCCAGCGGTATGCCAAAAGTGGATGTTCGACTTGTTGAGTCCCCTCAACCAAACGCTCCATATGGCATTAAAGGTGTTGGAGAAATCGGTTTGGTACCAACTGCTGGCGCCGTGGCTGCAGCATTAAAAAAACATGATGGGGAATGGCGCAGTATTCTCCCATTAACAGAACTCAAACAACAAGAACAATGGTCGGACTGGGATGGAAGCTAGATGAACACCTCTCCAGGGCTTGTGTGTTCTCATCATCATCTTTATTCATCGCTAGCTCGTGGAATGCCCCCTCCTCCCTACACAGCTAAAGGATTTACAGAAATTTTGGAGACAGTTTGGTGGCGACTTGACCAAGCTTTGGATTTAGAAATACTTCACTGGTCAGCAAAGCTTGGTGCTTTAGAAGCACTAGAGCAAGGAACGACTGCCATCATTGACCACCACGAATCGCCGACAGCGATAGAAGGTTCACTTTCTGTAATTGCTGAAGCTTGCGCCGAAGTAGGAGTCCGAGTGAACTGCGCATATGGCGTGACAGATCGACACGGACCTGAAGGAGCAAAACGTGGTTTAGCCGAGAACGAAAGATATCTAAAGAATGGCGGGCATGGCATGGTAGGAGTTCATGCTGCTTTTACCTGCAGCGAAGAAACTCTTGAGTCTGCTGCTCAACTTGCTTCTGAACTTGATGTAGGTGTCCATATTCATGTAGCCGAAGGGAAAGTAGATGCTGGAGCAGCAGAACGATTAAAGAACCTCACAGAGGAAAACTGGCTCATTATTCATGGCGTTCATTTAGAAGATGATCATGAGTTAAGTGGAACTATTGTTCACAATCCAAGATCAAATATGAATAATGGCGTTGGCTACGCCAACCCAACTAGATTCAAGAATAAAATTACATTAGGAACAGACGGTATTGGTGCAAACATGCTGGAAGAATTCCGTCTCGCGTACGCTCGTCATCGAGAAAATGATGTTACAGCCACACCAGAAATTTCTTGGGAATGGTTGTCTGCTGGATGGGATTTATTCCCAGAAGCAATAGATGACAAAGTGACATGGAACTACGACCACATAGATCCATGGCATCTTGCCTACACAACTGGAACAAGACCAGTCGAGATAGAAATAGGCGATGAAGTAGTCTGGAAAGACGGAAAATCTACTCGAGTGGACGAAAGTGAAGTAAGAGCCAAATCTGCAGAAGCGGCCAGGAAACTTCACCAAAGATTATAAAAATTTTAGAATAAACAAAGAAAGAGTATTTATGACGCGGTTAGCTATCTACTTACAAGACGCTCATCCAATAACGGAAGCAATTGAATATGTGCAATACGCAGAAGAAAAAGGATTTGAAGCTGTGTGGCAAGCAGATTCAAGACTGGTTCGCGATGCAGTGGTACCGATGGCAGCCTTCGGAGCTTGCACCGAAACTATAAAAATTGGATCTGGAGTAGTTGACTGCTGGACACGTAATCCAGCACGACTTGCTTCAACGTTTTCAACACTGGATGATCTTGCGCCCGGCCGCATGATCTTAGGTATAGGAGCTTGGTGGGATCCGCTTGCCAGCAAAGTGGGTATTGAAAGAAACAAACCACTAGGAGTTATGAGAGAAATCATAACTGCAGTAAGGGCTCTCTTAGCAGACGAAACTGTCACGTTCAAAGGTGATTTTGTGAACTTAGATGGAGTCGAACTTGATTACGTCTATCAAGAGCGCCGACCAAAAGATGTTCCTATTTACATCGGCGCAACTGGGCCCAAGATGCTTGAACTGTCTGGAGAAATTGCAGACGGAGTTGTGCTTAATTATTTAGTCTCTCCTGAATACAACAAGAAAGCTATGCAGTCTCTAGAAGATGGAGCGGCACGAGCTGGAAGAAGCCTTGATGACGTAGACCGCCCTCAGTTAGTAGTGTGCTCGGTGGCAGACACCCGCGAAGAAGCGCTGGATGGCGCTCGATTGATGGTTACGCAATATTTAGGTCAACAGCCACACATCATGAAAGCATCCGGGGTGCCCGAATCCCTTCTTGAAGAAATCGGAAAAGTTTTAACATGGCCAGCGACTCACGAGCAAGTAGAAGCAGCCTCCAAGCTTGTCCCAGACGACATCGTTCAAATGATCTGTGCAGCTGGAACGCCTGACGAGGTTCGAGAAAAAGTTGCCCAATATATGGCTGATGGGTGCACGTGCCCCATTCTGTATCCGTTGGGTCCAGATGTAAAGAAAATGGTAGATGTGTTTGCCGACTGGACCCCCTGATCACTATGTCACGACTCATTTTACGCGGTGCCAGATTTCCCGGAGATATAGCGATTGAAAACGGAAAGATCACAGCTCTAGGAACAATCGAGGTTCTAAGCGGAGACTCTGTACTTGACTGTGAAGGGGACATAGTCACTGCAGGTTTAGTCAACACCCATCACCATCTTTACCAGTGGATGACACGTGGCGAAGCGACTGGTTGCAATCTCTTTGACTGGTTAGTCCATCTGTACCCTGTTTGGAACGAATTAACAGTAGAAGATGTTTATATAGCTGCCTTAGTGGGACTTGGAGAATTAGCGGCCACAGGGTGCACAACTGCCTCAGATCATCATTACCTAGTGCCCGGAGGTGATGACAGGGTATTTGACGCAATCGTTGAAGCTTCTAAACAAGTGGGGATCCGCTTGTTCCTGTCCCGTGGTTCAATGGATTTAGGGGAGAGTAAAGGCGGCCTACCACCAGATCGGGTAGTAGAAGATAGAGACTCAATACTTTCTTCAACAAAATCCATTGCAGAACGTCACCACGACGGAGACATGGTTCATGTAGTAGTAGCTCCTTGTAGTCCTTTTTCAGTTACAACAGAATTGATGGTTGAATCAGCAGAACTAGCTCGTGAATTGGGACTACGGTTACACACTCATCTCTGTGAAACACCTGAAGAACAGCAACACTGCTTAGAACGATTTGGTCGTCGGCCAGTTGAGATGCTTGACGAGTGGGGTTGGGTCGGTAGCGATGTTTGGTTAGCTCATGGGATACACATAGATGATGCAGAGATGAAAGTCCTTGGTTCAGCTGGAACAGGCGTAGCTCACTGTCCCTCTTCAAATGCTCGTATCGCTGCAGGAATGTGCAGAGTTACTGACTTGATAAAAGCAGGAATTCCAGTCGGGCTAGGAGTAGACGGAGTTGCTTCGAATGAAGTTGGAGGATTATTTCCAGAAATGCGTCAAGCTCTTTACACAGCACGCCTACGAGAGATGCGACCAGATGCCCTTATGCCAGAAGAAGTGTTAGCAATAGCGACACAAGGCGGATCTCGGTGTTTAGGAATGCAAAACTCTGGGACGTTAGAGATCGGGCAAAATGCCGATATTGCAGTATGGCCAGGTAGCGACATAGCAGATATTCGTAACCCTATAGACGGACTCGTTTTAGGGCCTGATCGTCGCGCAAAGCATGTTTTGGTAAACGGGAACCTAGTAGTGGAAGATGGACAAGTGCTTGGAACTGACTTACCTAAAGCTCATGAAGACTTAGCTAAACATGCGCGACGGATTTGGAAATACAACTAATCACCTCTTGACTCAAGAAAATAAGCCATTATATAGAGGTGGTCACTGCCGAATTTACCGTAGAGCCTTTTGTGGAGGGGTTACCAGGACCCCATGTCCAAGCTGCTATTCAGATAGCAGAAGATGAAGGGTTAAAAGTAGAAATTGGACCGTTTGGTAATTCAATTACTGGAGATCCAAATGTTATTTTGCCTTTAATTGGCTCAATGTTAAGTGCTGCTATAGATAACGGTGCAACAAGAATTTCATTACAGGTAACACAGGTTTGAAATCTTTTTGCCTGAAAGATGCATAATTACTGAGAATATGCCAAGATAGCCATGCATCAACGCGGGTTGTCGGAGGGTTGTAGGGTCTCCACCCGTATTGAGCAGAGGGAGAAAATAATGAGACGTCGTCTACTGATGCTATTAGCCGTCGTCCTTACCTTTGGAGCTGTGGCTTCAGCTTGTGGTTCGGATGATGATGGTAGCAGTGATGTAAAGGCCGCATTTGTTTACATTGGTACACCTGGAGATGCTGGGTGGACCTATGCACACGATCAAGGCCGACTAGCGGCTGAAGAAGCAACAGGAGCAACTACACAAGTTGTTGAGAATGTTCCTGAAGGAACAGAAGATTTCGCTAACTATGCTCGCGAATTCATCGATGATGGGTATTCAGTAATCATTGGTACGTCATTTGGATATATGGAGTCAATGGCAGCATTGGCTGACGAGTACCCAGACGTCGTATTTGACCATATTTCTGGTTACATGAGCAATGAAACCAACTTTGGTAATACTTTTGGGCGGATGTATGAGCCGCGTTATCTATCAGGAATGGTTGCCGGTGCTATGACCGAAAGTAATCACCTCGGTTACGTTGCAGCGTTCCCAATTCCTGAAGTTATTCGTGGAATCAATGCTTTCACTCTTGGTGTACGGTCAATGAACCCAGATGCCGAGGTTGAAGTGATTTGGACCAGCACTTGGTTTGACCCAGCAGTTGAAGGCGACTCTGCGCAAGCCCTAATTGAAAAGGGTGCAGACGTTATAGCCATGCATCAAGACAGTACCGCAGCAGGCGAAAGAGCTGAGGCGGCAGGCGTTCGATGGGTTGCCTACAACTCTGACATGAGTGCTTTTGCACCAAATGCTCACCTGACTGCTCCGGTTTGGGATTGGTCCAACCGTTATGCTCAGATTATTGAGCAAGCCGCAGATGGAACTTATTCCGGCGGATCATGGTGGGGATCAATGGCTGACGGAGTTGTAGCTTTAGCTCCGATCGCTGATGATGTTCCTGGTGATGTACAAGCAGCAGTAGCAGACTCGCAACAAGCCATCATTGATGGAGAACTCCATGTATTTGCTGGACCTATTAATGCTCAAGACGGCAGTGTTCTAGTTGCTGCTGGAGAGACAATGAGTGACGGCGACATGCTCGGCATGATGAGCTTCGTTGAAGGCGTAATTGGATCAACAGGCTGACGCCAGTATTTGATTTGATTGACGGCGTCAGTGGGTTAGCCCGCTGACGCCGTTAGCGCGTCTACACGGTAAATTAATTTGATTATGACTTCTGATTCCCCACTAGCTATCGAGTTAGTTGACATTTGGAAACGTTTCCCCGGTGTGGTTGCTAATGCGGGGGCCACTTTGAGGGTCAAAAAAGGAACGATACACGCTGTACTTGGTGAAAATGGAGCGGGAAAATCAACCTTAATGAATATTCTTTCTGGGGTTTACAGACCAGACGAAGGTCAAGTACGCATCAATGGAGAGCAACACTGGTTTCATTCTCCTTCAGATGCCTTAGCTTCTGGTATTGGCATGGTTCATCAAGAATTCCGACTGGTTCCTTCATTCACAGTCGCCGAAAATATCGTTCTTGGCGCCTCAGAGAAAATTATTAGACGGAGTTTCATTGAGAAAGAAGTAGAGCAAATAGCCCAACAATTTGGACTTGCTATAGATCCAACACGACCTGTATGGCAGCTCTCAATGGGAGAACGACAGCGCGTAGAGATTCTCAAAACATTATGGCGGAAAGCACAGATATTAATTCTGGATGAACCAACAGCAGTATTAACTCCAGCAGAGGCAGACGAACTTGGAAAAGTCTTGCGAAAAATAGCTGAAGATGGTCGAACAGTTGTATTTATAAGCCATAAATTACATGAAGTTACCGCTTTCTGCGATGAAGCAACAGTGCTCCGCGGAGGTAAAACAGTTGCTTCCTCTTTGAAAGTAGAAGAAGTAAATGAAAGTGATTTAGCCGGCCTCATGGTCGGTTCATCGCCCATGATTAGCGAGAGGCCTCCTTATCAAGAACCAGGTGAGGCGATGTTAACTATAGAAGGACTTGGAACGCTAGACGATAGATTCCTTCCCGCCGTAAAAAATCTGAATTTGACGATAAAAAGTGGCGAAATAGTAGGTATCGCCGGAGTTTCTGGCAATGGTCAACGAGAAATGGCCCAAGCTATAGCTGGCTTAAGGCCAATTACATCAGGAAAAGTGACTATCTCCGGTAAAGATCTTACAAATGCTCCACCCTCAGAACGCTTCACTGCAGGGCTTGGTTATGTTCCTGAAGACCGGCTAGGAGTAGGACTGGCTCCTCGCTTAACCGTCACTGAAAATGCAATTTTACGATGCTACAAAAATTTAAGGAAAAGCATTTTTCTTGTTTCTGAACAGGCAGTGAACTATTGCAAAGAAATAATTGAACGATTTGGAGTAAGAACCGGACCGATAGATGAACCAATAGCTGGTCTATCAGGCGGGAACCTTCAAAGACTTTTAGTTGGTAGAGAGTTAAGCGGGAACCCAAAAGTAGTCCTAGCGGCACAACCTACTCGGGGATTAGACGTACAAGGTGTGAAAGCAATTCAAGACTTGCTTATAGATGAACGCACCGAAGGAGTAGCAGTACTTTTGATTTCTGAAGATCTCGATGAATTGCTTACACTTTCTGACCGATTACTAGTCATGCACGAGGGAGAAATAGTAAAAGAATTTGATCCTACGACCGCCCATCGGCACGATATCGGAGCAGCGATGGCAGGCAAAAGAGACGAATCATGAAACGTCTAGTACTGGTTCGCCGGGAACAACCACTCCGAGGAGGGCAACCTCTTTCATTCTTAATCGGCCTAGTAGTTGCCTTACTGGCAGGAATACTGCTACTGGTTGCTTCCGGTCACAATCCAATTGAAATCTATGAACGACTATTTAACTCTTCCGTAGGCAGTTCCAATGCATGGGCTAAAACACTCAATCGTGCAGTTCCTCTAGGACTGGCAGGGCTCGCCGTTGCAGTCGCTGGAAGCATGGGGCTATGGAATATTGGTGCTGAAGGTCAAATTCTTGCTGGAGCAATGATGGCAGCTTGGATAGCGCAAATAGGTGAAGGATGGGCTAGCCCGTTACTGATTCCATTGATGCTCATCGCTTCCATTCTTGGGGGGGCGTTACTTGCATCTGGACCTGGTATCGCCCGAGCTCAGATCGGTGTAAATGAAATCATTACAACACTTATGCTCAATGAAGTCGCATTAAGGCTTTTACAGTGGCTCATACACGGACCTTGGAAAGATCCTGAATCTCGAGGGTTTCCATTAGCCCCATTACTTGCAGATGAAGCACGGCTACCTAAACTCTTCGGAAGAGCTCATTGGGGCGTAATTATTGCTTTTTTAGTCATAGCATTCTTTGGATTTATAGTTAGTCGCACAGCCTGGGGATACGAGCTAAAAGTTGCAGGCTCCTCAGGAGCAACCGCCCGCTATGCCGGTATTTCTTTAAATAAAAAAATCATCACAGTTATGGTGCTAAGCGGAGGCATAGCAGGCTTAGCAGGCGGAATTGAATTATCAGGAACTTCAGACAGGATTGTTGAAGGAGTATCAGGAGGCTACGGATTCGCTGGGATCATTGTTGCAGCACTTGCGTTAATGCGGCCCTCAGGAGTCGCTGCAGTTGCCCTTATCTTTGGTGCAGTGCAAGTCGGAGGTTTAAGCATCCAAACTCTAGGAGTCTCATCTTCTGTATCCACTATCCTTCAGGCTCTTATTCTCTTTGGAGCAATCGGAGCTGGAGTTTTCAATCGGTATAGCTTGAAAAGCGTAAAACGTGAGAAGAAAGGCGGCTCGACATGAATGAAGCATCAATGATTGGAATGCTTAGCACCACGGTCTCATTCGGCGCCCTTTTATACCTTGCATGCATAGGAGAACTTATCTCTGAAAAAGCCGGAGTCTTAAATCTAGGAGTAGAAGGAATGATGGCGCTAGGCGCGGTAACAGGATTTCTAGTTGCTCTCAATACCGAAAACCCTTGGTTGGCCTTACTCGTCGCAATGATCGTCACTGCCGCATTCGCTTCAATCCACGGAATATTTACCGTCGTGCTAGGGGCAGAACAGGTTGTCTCAGGCTTATCACTTACCTTCTTAGGTTTAGGACTCTCCGCATTTTTTGGCAAGAGCGCTGTTGGTAACCCACCAGGAGCAATACTTTCAAATGTCGATTGGGGGCCACTCTCGGACATACCTTGGGTTGGACCGATTCTTTTCCAGCAGTCACCAATGGTTTATTTCGCAATTTTTGTTGGGCTTCTAACTTCATTCTTACTAACTCGCACCAGCATCGGCCTCGCTCTTCGTGGAGCAGGAGAATCTGCTTCGACTGTAGATACAGCAGGCTACTCAGTAGTTAAAATACGACTCGCAGCAGTCGCCACTGGCGGAGCTTTAGCAGGCGCAGCAGGCGCGTATTTGACCTTAAGTATTACTACCTCATGGCAAGACGGTGCTACTGCGGGACGAGGCTGGATTGCTGTAGCACTGGTCATCTTTGGAGCTTGGAAACCAGGGCGGGCCGCAATAGGGGCTCTCTTATTTGGCGGATTACTAGCACTTAAGACACGCTTACAAACATTCGGAGTTAATTTCTCACCAATCCTGCTCTCAATGATTCCCTATCTGCTCACCATTGGAGTGCTCCTAATCATCTCCATTAGAGCACGACACCGCCCATCAGCTTCACCCTCTGAAATCGGAAAGGTTTATCGGCGGGAAGAAAGGTAAAGGGCTTTATCGCTCAACTCCAGTTACAAGAGCAGCAACAGCAGAATCGGGACTCAAAGTACCTTCTTCATGGGAAGCAAGTATGCCGGCGAATCCTGAAGTACCAGTAATACACGGAGAAATACTGGTATGACCATGAACGAGTTCATGCGCTTTAAGTAAAGTTTCTTCGTTCACACTCATAGGCCTACTCCCCATCTCCAATAGTGCCCATACGATCGGTTTCCAGTCATATACAACATCATCAAGAATTCCGGTAGCGACTGAAGTCGGATTTTCCCAAGCCCACATTGGTTCATCACCATCCAAGCTTTCAAATGGGTTCACAGAAGAAGACACAATGTCAAAAGCTCTACTTAAAGGAGAACACCCCTCAGATTGCACGCTATGCAGTACAGGTAGTTGTTCCAGAACACCTAGGTTCAAAGAGGTGTACAAGGCTTGGATCACACTGGAAGCAAGGGCTCCACCACCAACTTGAATGAAAAGATGTTCAGGAATTTTTTGAGTACCTATCCAAGCATCAACTAGCTCAAAACCTAAAGTACGTCCACCATCAATTGTGAAAATATTTTCTGTTCCTTGACACCCAAAAGAAATAGCGCCTTCCGCTACTGCTTCTTGTGACCTAAGAACGCAAGGGTCTCCTTCTTCATTTTCTTTCCGCTCACAAATACGTATATCTGCATCTAGGTCGGAAAGGTGATCAAGAATTGAAGTGTCCGCCCAGACCGGAACATGAACGATTAAAGGTCGGTTGACCGCTCGAGCCACTACAGCAGCTCCAAGGGCAGCATTGCCACATGACGCTATTGATAGAGGGGTAGTTAATGGAACTTCATCTACCTCAAGGTGAAGAGCCAACCCAAACAAGTGCCGTGCTTTATGACTCCCTGAAACATTCTCAGTTTCATTCTTAATCCAAAGATCGCCTGTTCTGCCAATAGCGGAACTTAAATCAGAACAATTTTCAAAAGGCGTTTGACTAAACCCTGTTCCATCAACTTCACCAATTGAATTGTCTAACCGGTTAACCAACTGGATGAAATCTCTGTCGGTGAAATCTTTTTCAACAGCATTTTTGTACGACCATAAAAAACTTCGAAATCTTATGAAGGGATTCTGTTGCTCAGATGATGTTTCTGGTTCCGCAGTAGGCCATAGAACACCGGCAGGAGAACCCAGCCACCCATGGTTTTGAGATAACGGAGTCATCTACCAGCTAGCACTCCTGTTTGGTTATTGAATTCATGAATCAATTCATCCCATGCTGGAGCCAAGGTCTGTAAATGTTCCCAAACGTTTTGTTCCCGCCGTATCTCGAAATCAGAAAATTCAATCCCTTGTTGCTCAACCCATGTGTAGTAGCCAAGATTGAATATACGGTTCTTCCCAATCTCGTCAAGGACTTCGACGTCATTGGTGTCTACTCCCTGCAGATGTTCTTCAACAGCGGCTGAAGCATCCTCTGAACTAAAACCATTCACATAACGGCTAGCCGCCATTGCTTCGCGTTCACTGGCATACAATTCTGCACCATCTGTAGCAACAGTGACGATCGCATCGTCGGCACCAAAGCCCAATGTTTTAGCTGTTTTGATAGCTGCCAAAACATTGCAGATGCCAGACAACCCAAAGTGGCCAAGTTGACTAATAATTGAAGGATTTATTCCTAAATCACTTAGATAGGCGAGTCCTTCAGGCGAATTAAAAACAACCCCAAGTTCGTCACAAGCCCGATCGCTTATTCCAACGACAACATCAGTGTTTGTTACATTATGAATCAATGGAATGTGCTTATCTCCAATGCCTTGAATGTTGTGCTCCCCAAAACCGTTGTAGAGCATGGTCGGGCACTCTAAAGCCTCAACAGCTACTATTCGAGCACCATATTCTGACTTAAGGCGCTCACCGGCAGCTAAAGTCCCTGCCGATCCAGAAGCAGCAACGAATGCTGACAAATTTAAACCAGGATGACTTTCTGCCAGATTCAGATACAAATGTTCAAGAGCGCGACTCGTAACTTCATGATGCCCGATGTGGTTAGAGAACTCAGAGAATTGATTAAGAATAAAGTTGCCAGGATCTTTTTCAAGTTCGTTACATGCATCATAAATTTCTTTTACGTTGCTTTCCGAACCTGTGGTTTTTATCACGTCTTCAGGATTAGCGATCCATTTATCAAGCCATTCAAATCGCTCCCTGCTCATGTTTTCTGGAAGAACAGCTACACCCCGGCAACCCATTAATCGTGAGATAGCTACGCCTCCACGAGCATAATTTCCAGTTGAGGGCCATATAGCTCTATGAGTGGTTGGATCATATTGTCCAGTTACCACTCTTGGGACTAAACAGGAATAAGCGGCTAAGACTTTATGAGCTCCAATCATTGGGAAACGATTACCAAAAGCAACAATGATGGGGGAGTCAATACCTGTTATTTCACTGGTCAGAACAACATGGTCTGGAATATCAACAAATTTTCCATGGAAATCGTTATACCAATGAACGCGATAGAGATTCAAAGGATCAGCAGCATTTCGATCCACTTCCTTGAGATCTGACCGGATCGAATCAGGAATTTCACTTGGGTTCGCTAACTGAGAGAAAGTAGGTAAAGCTATTCCGCGTTCCCTAAACCTTTCAACGCTACGTTGATATCGCTGATCGTCAATAATTTCGGTATGTAGACCGAAACGAGATAAATCAAAGGAATCTGAATTAAAGGTGGGAACTTCAAAAGAGCCCACACCAACACTTGTGCTACCACTACTCATAACTCGCAGGCTAGCGCCTGCTTCTTGACAAAATGTTGAAATCCCGAGTTGAATGACTTGAATTCCTCACAAATATTGATGAAAAGCAAGGGGGGTGACACAAAAAAAGGTCTAAGTAATGAGAGACTAGAAAAATGGCTAGATGGATTGCACAAGTGATAACAAGCCTTCTATTGGCGGCGGTTATTGGCTTACTCATCTCAGGAACAGCCGGAGATTCAGATAACCCAACAATCACACAACTAGCGATACCAGCGACCACAACTACGATTCCTGTCGAAACAACTACTACAGCCGTAACCCCCGACACCACAACAACGACCAGTACAACAAGTACTACGACGACTACTACAACAGTTGTTCCAGCTTCTACAACTACAACTGCACCACCTATTGATGAGGAAGCGGTTTTATTGGCGTCATATCCTTGGGGTCCTAGCGACGAAGCAGTGATTCTTCAGACCGTCCTAGGAATAGATGCTGATGGATGGTATGGAGGAGGAACCCGTAACGCTCATTTAGCTGAACTTGAAGCACGAGGTCTCAACACAGCGAATGTTCCTCCTGTGCCAACTACGACGACAGCGCCGCCGACAGCGCCAACAACGCCTCCTGATTCAGGGCTTCCTGACCTTTCTTATCTCCCTAGCTCAACTTTGCAAGCAGCAGCCATTGCATTTGGGGCTCCTTGCCTATCTGATGGAATTTTGACAGATTGTTCAGCGAGTGTTTTAGCAAATATTGATGCTATTTTGGCCCTACTAGGAGTATGAGCAAGTAAGACAATATGAGCGAAGAGCCGATAGCTAAAAACACTGAACTAAGTTCCGAATATCCCATAGGAGATTTCTTCTCTCTAGAAAATATCATTGAGGACGGTCAAAACGGATGCCGAATAGTCATCAATGGCAACCACCTCAACCCACATGGTGCTTTACATGGCGGCGTCATGTTCACTCTGATTGATCAAGCAATGGGCATAGCAACAATGCGAGCAATTCAAGCAGATCAAATTTGCACAACCCTAGAAATTCAAGTTCGGTATTTGAAACCTGTATTTGAAGGAGAAGTTGAAGTACAAGCTTCCATACTCAAATCAGGCAAAAGATTCGTTCAGCTTGAAGCACGAGCTACTTCAGGGTCTGAACTGGTGGCTTACGGTACAGGTTCGTTCGCGATCCTAGACAGACCTAAACACTTATAAAGATTAACGGCACTCAGTTCAGCACTCTTAAAAAAAGAATGCGCCAGTTGAACGCTGGTATCCACCAAACTAGACAAATGGCAGCAGGGACTAATTCACGGAAAGGCATCAGCCTCAAACAATCCCTGATTCCCTCAATTGATACTCAACAACGGTTTTTCGCTCTTGTTTTAGGAGTCGTGGCTGCTTCATTAGGGGGGCTCTTCTTAGCAAGGGCAGAAGTAAAACTGGAAGAACTTCCTGGACTGTTGATGCTTATTCCTGGAGCCATCGCTTTACGCGGAAACATATTTGGGGCCATGGGTAGTCGTCTTGGAACAGCGGTACATGCCGGAACGTTTCGCCTTAGCCTTCGAAAAGATGGAGTTGTAGGTCAAAACTTGCTAGCCGCTGCGATTCTGACTTTGTTACTCAGTGTGATACTTGCCGTAATAGGAAGAGGAGCAGTAAGCCTTTTTGGAATTGCCTCCACGATGAGCCTTGGAGATTTCATCGTAATTTCAACACTTGGAGGAGTTTTAGCATCTGCAGCAGTGGTCCTAATCACTTTGATGCTAGTTGCTGGCTCAGTTCGTTACAGATGGGATCTAGACAACGTAACGTCTCCTTTGGTCACAGCATTCGGAGATTTAGTTACGGTACCTGCGTTACTTCTGGCAGCAAACCTCATATCCAACTCATCTTCAGTCAATCTTTTAGCCACTCTTATAGTGATAATAGTTTTGATAGGAACTCTTCTGATGTGGAGATTAGGGGAAAGTGATCTCCATCAAATAATTAGACAATCAATCCCAGTTCTATTTTTTGCAATACTGATAGATGTTGCAGCAGGAGTAATTGTTGAGAAAAGAATCACCGATTTACTAACATCAAAATCAGTTCTTATCATGTTGCCAGCATTTCTAGCGACAGCAGGAGCCCTTGGAGGAATTCTTTCAAGCCGCCTTTCGACACAATTTCATCTAGGACTTGATAACGCAACACCGATACCGAGTCGAACCAGCGCAAGAAATATTCAATCTCTTGTAGCAGTAGCAGTACCAGTGTTTATTGCTGCAGCGAGCGCTGCTCATATCCTCGGAGTAATAACCAATCAAAACGCTCCCGGATTCTGGCAGCTAGTTTTAATTGCATTATTGGGCGGCTCCCTAGCGATAATTATGGTCACTATCATCGCCTATTACTCCACAATGGCTGCTTTCCGATTCGGACTAGATCCCGACACTTACGGAATACCGATGGTTACGTCCTCTCTAGATTTAGTAGGAGCGTTCACTCTTGTCATAGCGATGGTCGCAGTGGGGGTCGCATGAAAAATCTAAATTTGGCTCCAAACATAAAGTTTTTTTACACTCAACACGTTGTTGGGTTTAGCATTAATCGACAACCTCAAGTGAGGAAATATGGAAGATAAACCACGAACCTTAAGAGCCATGTTGGCAGAAGCAAAGGACACATCAGAACTGATGGTGGACCTAGCTTATGCAGCATTGTACTTTGATGACCCAGATATGGCGGAAGAAGTCGATGAACTTGAAGCCCAGATGAATGAACTCGTGCATGATATGCGAGCGGTATGTGTCCTCGCAGCTCGAAGCCCACGTGAAGCCGAAGGAATGTCTTCCGTGTTACAAGTCGTATCTTCAATAGAAAGAATGGCCAATGACGCCGTTGATATCGCACGAATTGTTTCAAAGCGACTAGGAATCCCACATCAACTGGTAGCTGACCTTTCTGATGCAGAAGAAGTCTCCCATCGAGTCCTTGTAAGCGAGGGTTCACATATGGCGCATCGACCATTATCGGCTCTTGAACTAACAGTCCAAGCCGGGATGAGCGTGATGGCAATACGTAGAGGCCGACAGTGGATTACCGACGTGAATGGTGAAACAGTCGTAGTTCCAGATGATGTGCTGTTTCTTAGAGGATCACCGGACGGCATCACCCGACTACGTGAGTTAGCTGCTGCACCGGTCTGGGAACCACCTAGAGCAGAAGATCAGCAAGCAGTTACAGACCTAGACAGAGCAGTTGATGTGCTCGTAGAGATGAAAAATCTTTCAGAAACTGCTGTAGGGCTGGCTTACAGCGCACTCGTGTTAGCAGATCGTGGACTAGCCGCAGAAGTCTGTCATTTAGAAGATCGTCTAGACGAGATGAAAGAGAATCTTGAACTTTGGGTTCTTCGGTCAGCAGGGGATGACATAGATCCGGGAGCGTTAAGGGGACTTCTTCACTTAGCGGAAGCAGCGGAAGATTTAGGAGATCAAGCCCAGTCAATGGTGTGGCTTATCGAAAAAGAAGAAGAACTTCATCCAATTCTCGGAATAGCTCTTGGAGAAACCGATGAAGTTGTTGTTCGCTATCCGATTGCAGCAGGGTCAACAGCGGACGAAGCATCACTTTCAGAATTACGTTGGAATATTGAACCAGGTTTTACTGTCTTGGCGATTCGGCGTGGTGGGAGATATGTTTACCGTCCTAGAGGTAAAAACACTCTCCTAGTAGGAGACGAAATTATTGCTAGCGGCCCAGATGAAGGATGCACAATGTTGGCACGGATGTGCGGTTGGGTACTAAAAAATGACGAAGAAGGAGAAGATCAACTAGAGCCAATTTAACTTTGGCTTATTTCTTCTTAGGTTCTTCTCCGGTGAATAGCTCAGCGATCGCTCCAAGCGACCCCATTGTTGAGCTCATTTCCGCCGGAAGGAAAATCTTTGTAGCTTGACCATCAGCTATAGTTCCTAACGCCTCAAGGTATTTGATAGCAATCAGATCTGGTGTCGGGTTACCATCATGTATGGCTTGATAAACGCTTCG
The DNA here is from genome assembly GCA_029245675.1 of Acidimicrobiales bacterium. Classification (GTDB taxonomy): domain Bacteria; phylum Actinomycetota; class Acidimicrobiia; order Acidimicrobiales; family MedAcidi-G1; genus MedAcidi-G2B. The sequence continues at coordinate 100,049 of JAQWOV010000019.1, forward strand.
TATAGCCTCAGCTTCACCTTGAGCAACCGTGTCTTGTCGGTAACGCTCAGCATCAGCAACAGCTTGAATAGCTTCGGCCTCACCTTGAGCTTTCAGAATTGATTCTTGCTTGACTCCTTCTGCATCAAGGATTGCAGCCTGCTTTTCTCCCTCGGCTCTAGTGATCTCAGCTTGTTTAACACCATCGGCTTCAGTCACTACCGCTCGACGAGTTCTTTCAGCTTTCATTTGCTCGTGCATGGCATCCATGACGTCTGCTGGTGGGTCAATACGTTGAATCTCAACACGTACAACTCGTACACCCCATTTATCAGTGGCATCATCAAGCACTTCACGTAAAGAAACATTTACTGTGTCACGTGAAGTTAAAGCTGCATCAAGAGACATGTCACCGATCACGTTACGCAAATTTGTTTGCGCCAATTTAGTTATTGCCAAAACGAAATTAGCGACGTTATAAATCAGCCTTTGAGGGTCAGTCGGTTCATAGTAAATAACCGCGTCCACAGTGACGGTCACATTATCTTTTGTTATTACTTCTTGGGGAGGAACATCAACAACTCGTTCCCTCATATCTACTTTGGTAACAGATTGAATAATTGGAATAACGAATTTCAGCCCTGGATCGTAAGTTGACTTGTACCGGCCTAATTGTTCAACAACACCTTTTTGGTAAGGGCGAATAATTTTGATTCCTACTGCCATCCAGATAAACAAGAGAGCGGCGAGAACAGCTAATACGATTATTCCTGAATCCATTATGAATTTCTCCTTAGATATTTATTTTTAATTTTCGATTGGTGAGACAACTGCTCGAGTTCCTTGTATTTCTATAACTTTGATTGTTGTGCCTATTTGCAGTGTTTGTCCATCTGGGGTTTCTGCAGTCCAACTTTCGCGACCAATTCGTACTGTTCCGAGGGTTTCTGCACCTGGTTCAATGAGACTTGTTACCGTTCCTGTTTCCCCAATTAAACGCGCAGCTCCTACACCGATTGGATTTTCTCCTTGGTTTAGTTTCCTGACTACGGGCCTGAGAGCAATGAATAAAGCAGCAGAAACACCAATGAAAGCAATCCATTGAGGGGCATCACCTAAGCCGGCAAAAGCCAGTATGGAAGCAACGACAGCGCCACCTGCAAAAGGGAGCATAAAGACTCCGCCAGCGATAATTACTTCGCCTAACAAAAATACGCCGGCTGCGCCTAGCCATATCCAACGCCAAATCTCAGGTTCCATACCTCTATCTTACTGCTGTTTTTAAGATTCTTTCGCTCAGGTCATCTGTTTTAGTGATCTGGGGCGCTACTGTTTCAAGCCATGTTTGAAAAATCATTACGTCTTCTAACTGTTCATGCTCATCCGGATGATGAAGCCTCTAAAGGAGCGTCGACAATTGCTCGCTATAGCGCAGAGAATGCTCACTCAGTTTTAGTTTGTTGCACCGGGGGAGAAGCTGGCGATATTTTGAACCCTGCATTGCAAAACTCAGAAACTGAAGAGAATTTGCCTAAAGTCAGAGCAGAAGAATTAGCACTCTCGGCGAAAATAATTGGATATAACCAAGTGGTTATGTTGGGCTATCGGGATTCAGGAATGCCGGAAAGCGAACATAACGATAACCCAGAAGCATTTATGAACGCCCCGTTTGATGATGCGGTGGGAAAACTTGTGGCAATCATTCGAGAAGAAAAACCTCAAGTTATTGTTACCTATCCGGACGAACGAAAAGGATATAACCACCCTGACCACCTGATGGTTCATGACATCTCACTTCCAGCTTTTGAAGCTGCTGGAGACCCGGAGAAGTATCCGGATTCTGGAGAACCATGGCAACCATCAAAACTTTACGAGACAGTATGGTCGCGTGCGAGAATTGAAGGGCTGCATAAGAAGTTTCTAGAATTGGGCCTTGAATCCCCATACGATGAATCTTGGTTTAAGAGAAGATCTCAAGATCATCGGATTACTACTCGAATAGACATCTCGGATTGGTGGGAAATTCGCGGACAAGCCTTGCGGGCTCATGCCACTCAGGTGGATCCAGATTCACCTTTCTGGTTTGGGTTACCAGATGAGCATGCTCGTACAGTACATCCGTTTGACGACTATGTCTTAGTACGGTCTCTCGTAGGAGATATCCAAGACGGAGTATTTGAAGACGACCTTTTCCAAGACATCAGAGAGTGACTTAGGGAGATCAAACAATGGCAATATTTCTTTCAGAAGAGTGGCTAAAAGAACTTGCAGAAACGAATTCCAATTTGCCCGAACAGAAGAAGGTTGATGGAGGGGTCAAGTTTGTTATTACTTCTACTCCGCTTGGAAAAATTCAGTTTTGTTTAAAGATCGTTAGCGGAAAAGTGCAAGAGTTGGTCCCTGGAGCCAGTGAAGAAAGCGACGTGACAGCTACTTTCCGGTACCCCGATGCAGTCGCTTGGTTTAAAGGAGAACTGGACACTGACCTTGCTTATATGAATGGTCAGTGTAAATTTGAAGGCGATTACACCCAGTTTATGTATGACCTTAGATCAGTATTCTCAGGCGAAGCGTGGGCAACTAACTTAGAAAATTTGGCATCGAACACTCAATTTGAATAGTTCAAGAAACTTATCTAGGTAATCTTTTATTTCATGGACTGATATACACTCGTGGTTAGTTCACGTCGAATGGGGTAGTAACTAGAAGGCATGAATTGAGTCATAAAGATACAACTGACCTTCTCAACTGGGTCAACCCAGAATCTGGTACTCGCAGCACCACCCCAAGCAAACTCGCCGATGGTTCCAAGGCCAGCATTCGCCGCAGGATCCATTAAAACCGAGAAACCTAGACCAAATCCCATGCCTGCTAACGCCGTTTCTGAGAAAGTTGATTGCCCTACCTCATTAAGCAGCTTTCCTTGAGGAAGATGATTCATAGTCATCAGTTCTAGTGTCCGTCGTCCAATTATTTGTTCTTCTCCAAAAGCCCCTGCATTTAAAAGCATGGTAACGAATTTTTGATAATCGTCTGTCGTAGAGATAAGGCCGCCTCCACCTGAAAGGAAAAGACGTTCCTTTAGGTAGGGGCTATTTTCTGCAGGATCAATTCTTTCAAGAGATCTATCGCTTCCTAAAATATAATTAGAAGTAAAGCGATCAACCTTGTCTTCAGCCACGAAGAACCCCGTATCTTCCATGCCTAAGGGTTTAAAAATATTCTCTTCTAGGTATTCATCAAGGCTGCAACCTCCAATCACTTCGATAAGTCGACCGCAGACATCTGTAGACATGGAGTAGTTCCAAGCTGTTCCTGGATCAAAAAGGAGAGGAAGGCCACCAAGGCGATCTATTCCCTCTTCTAGAGAAACATTTGCTCTTCCCTGTTTCTCAGTTAAAGGACCTCCAAGTTTTTGATCGCGGTACATTTGGTCAAGATTATTTTGGAAATGAAATCCATAAGTTAAACCTGAGGTATGGGTAAGAAGATCGCGGATTGTCATGACGGTTTGCGCAGGCCTTGTTTCCGGCTTGAGCAGCGATCCTCCTAAAAGAACAACAGGATCTTTAAATGAAGGTAAAAATTTCTCAACGGGATCTTCAAGAAGGAATTTTCCTTGTTCATACAATTGCATGAGAGCGATTGAAGTAATCGGTTTAGTCATCGAATAAATTCGAAAAATTGAGTCATCGCCAAGAGGTTTACTTGACTCGATATCTGCCATTCCTGTGGTATGGCGTAAAACCACGTCCCCTTCTTGGACTATTTGGACTTGGGCACAGGGCAGCTTTCCTTCGTTCACGTAACGTTCGCAAAGATCAACCACCCGGTTCAATCTTTTTGGGTTGAATCCAGAATTCACAAAGACTCCTTATCTCAAGAACTATCAGTTCAGGTAACCCTATCTCTGCCGAGCGCTGGAAGTTAAATGGGGCATTAGTAGGTTTGTGGGTGCTATTTCATGCTGAACAAGGCATCCTCAAGCAATGGCCGGAAAGCAATATTTAACTGAAACTCTTCGCAAGGGAACTGCTGAATTTCAGTGGATACTTCCCCTTACTCAAGATGAGTGCTCTAGTACTGGAAATTTATTTGGAGGGACTGGTTTAGCCGCTGCAATTCGAGTACTTGAATTTGAGGCACATCGACCCCTCGTTTGGATAACCGGACAGTTTGTTTCTCACGCGAAAGCAGGTGAAGAACTTACTTTCCAGGTCGAATTAACAGCAGTTGGTCATAATTCAACTCAAGCTCGTGTAACCGGAAGAGTTGATGACCGTGAGGTCATATCCGCATTCGCGACACTTGGCAAAAGAGATGTTGATAAATCAGGTGTTTGGGCTGTACCTATTGAAGCTCCACCACCACTTGATTGCTCAATATTTCCGAGTCGTGACGGAGTGCGTTCAGTTTCTAACAATCTTGAGCGGCGTTTAGTCAAAGGGCGATCAAAATCTGATGACCCGCCTGTCGAAGACGGACGAGTAGCTATGTGGGTGCGAGTGCCAGAAGGCATCCATGTGGATCCGGCTTTTCTTGCTGTTTTGGGAGATTATGTTCCTTGGGGAGGAAGAGATGCTGTTGGTGGAGGTGTAGGAGGTGGACGCAGTCTGGATAACACTCTTCGTGTCGTAAATCCAGTCTCAACTGATTGGATTCTTGTTGATGTGCGAATCGGAAGTCTTACGCATGGATATGCACACGGCACTGTTCACCTTTGGTCCGAACAGCGTGACTTGTTGGCTACAGCGAGCCAAACCTGTCAGTACCGGCCGCTTGATTAAACGATTAAGTATTTTTCATGCGAAGATGGAGGAAACATAATCCAAATCAACAGGACGTAATAAAATGTCGCCATACGGTTTAACAATTCCTCTTCCAGGCCCTTTGCATAGCCAACAAGATTTCTACCGTGAATTAGTGGAACTTGGTTATACCGATGTCTGGTCTGCAGAGTCAAATGGTGCTGAAGGCCTGATCCCTTTAGCACTTGCTGCGGCTTGGGCTCCAGAGTTACGTTTAGGAACAGCGATCCTTCCTGCATACACACGTAGCCCTGCATTGATGGCTCAAAGCGCCGCAACAATTGCTGATGCAGCTCCTGGAAGAGTGGCATTTGGTATAGGTTCATCTTCAAACGTCATTGTTGAAAATTGGAATGGGGTGCCATTTGAAGAGCCCTATAAGAGAGTGCGAGATACCGTACGATTTCTCAAAGATGCCCTTTCTGGAGAGAAAGTCACTGAAGATTATGACTCATTTAGTATCAAGGGCTTTCGTCTTGGGATTATCCCAGAACAACCTCCCAAACTGCTGGTAGCCGCATTACGTGAAGGCATGCTTCGGCTAGCTGGCCGAGAAGCAGATGGTGCCATAGTTAATTGGCTATCGCCAGATGATGTAACTACGGTCGCAGGGATAGTTAATGAACAAGGCCCAGATAGAGAAGTTGTTGCACGGATTTTTGTTTGTCCCAGCGAAGACCGAGAAGCAGTAATTGCTGGTGGGCGTTATACCTTGGCGGCTTATCTCAATGTCCCTGTGTATAAAGCTTTTCATCAATGGCTTGGAAGAGGGGATTTATTAGGTGCACATTGGGAAAGGTGGGACGCAGGTGATCGACAAGGTGCCCTTGGCGAGATTCCAGAATCTGTCGTAGACGATTTGATAGTTCATGGAAGCCCAGATCAGTGTCGGGCTCGAATATCTCAGTACATGAAAAATGGGATCACAACTCCAGCTCTCGCAGTTATGCCTTTTGGAGGAATAGACCCGATAGAGGCAATTCGCTCTTTGGCCCCTGGTAAATAATTTTCTAAAAAAACCTAAACCCGTAACGCGTAACGCGGTTACCTGGTCTATGGTGAGAGTATTGATAGATAAAACCCAAGGTAAGGAGTGGACGTGACTGAAACATTGGACTCAATAAAGATAGACGAGTTGAAAGCTGTCATTGACCGAGGCCTAGGTTCTACGAAAGAGCGACAACTGATGGCCGCTTCTGAAGTAGCAGATCTGTTGTTAGATATACGACTCTTGCTCGCAGCGGATGAAGTAGAGCTAGAAGCTTCTCCGTTGAACTAATTCTTATTTAAATCGAATCAATTTTCGTATTACTTTTCCAAGTGTCAATCCGATGCCCGCGCCGACTATCACGTCACTAGCGTGATGAATTTTGACGTGGATACGAGATACAGCAACTACAACTGCTGCTCCAAACCAAAGAGGTTTCACTTTGGAACGTTCGCTAAGAAGGCTTGCAGCCATAAATGCTGCTGAAGCGTGTCCAGAGGGAAAACTGCTTGTTAAAGGTTGCCGTAGATTATGAGGTCTTTCTTCGTCCTGAGTAGGGCGTTCTCGACTATAAACGGATTTGATTATTCCATTGACTAAAGCTGATTCCACTCCAAGGGCTAAAGCAAGTCGAACAGCATCCTTTTCACCTTTACGTCTTGTTAGGCCCTGAGTGAGTCCTAAAATATGCCAGATGAGGCTAAAGTCTCCCAGTTCGCTCGCAGTATAAAACAGTCGATTTAATACAGGGTTCTCGCGCAATGGCTCCCAAGCACGTTCAACAGTTTCATCAATTTTTTCTCCGAAAGAACCTAGGGGGTGACCGTTAGAGAAGTCATTACTGTCTTCAAAGAGCCCGCCATCTTCTGCAGGAAAAATTTGGTGTACTTCCGCCATCCCATAAGGGTACGTGAAATTAGTGTTCAACCCGGTCTGTGTATGCCCCTAGTCGTCGAAACCCCCCCCTTTTCCAGCGTTTTGGGGTAAATAAAAGCGCTCTAGGGTAATCCTCAAACATCCATCGAACGAAGTTGTTGCGCGTCCATTTTGTAGAAGTGGCAACACTGAGAGCGCAACGAGTTGCTTTCGGGTGGCTAAGAATTTTTTGAAGAACGAGGGACATTTGATGATCGGAAAATAATTCCTGAGCAACTGACCTCTCGTATCTTTTAGCGATTTTGGCTACTTGATTTTCTTCCAAGAGTGCCTCTCCAGCAAGAATTCCTGTCAGTAAAGCTTGTCCGATCCCTTCGCCAGTAAGCGTGTCTGCCGCTGCCGCTGCATCCCCAGTAAATAAAACAGGGCCATGTGATAGAGGTATAGCGTTCACACGAGCCGGTATCGGCCATGCCGTATGACGACCTTCGGGCTCGAACTCGTCGCCAAGCACCTCTCTTATGTTCGGCCTGCTAAGCAGATCTTTCCAGATTTGTCCCGTTTCACTTATTGAGATCTGGCCGCCTCTTAAGACCCCAAAACCTATGTTTGCTCTTCTTCCGCTAAGAGGAAAACTCCATACATAGCCAGGGAGAAGATCGGGTTCGAACCAAACATGCAACTTGTTCGCTTTAGGGCCAACATTTTTGAAATATTGACGGAAAGCATGCCATTCTCCTCGGTAACTATCTATTGAGAGGCCCAAAAGACGTCGGGTAGGGGACCACATGCCGTCAGCAGCTATTACTGAATTTGCACTTACCGTTCCTAAACCGTCAATAGCCATAATGGCTTTCTCTGATTCAATAGATATTGATTCCAGTCCATGCCCTTGATATACAGAGGCGCCATTAGCCAGTGCAATGTCTAAAAGGGCCTGATCGTAATCAAGGCGAGGAACCACAGCGGCATAGGATCCTGAACCGCTAGGAAGAGCGCAAGGTACAGAACGGTTATCGTCCCAATGAAGAATCGCTTCTTGGACGTCTTTCCAATTACTTATTTTCGAAGGAATAAGCCCAAGCGATTCACCTAATCTCAGAGCAAGAGTAGTGAGTCCGTCTCCGCAACACTTATCTCGAGGAAATTTCGCTTTATCAAAAATTGCAACAGATCGTCCGGATTTAGCAAGAGTTATGGCTGCAGCAGAACCAGCAGGACCTCCACCAATAATCGCAATATCAACTTGCATGAGAGCAAAGGCTAGTGCTCATTTTCCTTTAATTTGCTTCTGTTGGTGTTGTAGCTGGAGGTGTTGTAGTTGGAGGGACGTAGTTCGGGCATCTTGGATCCAACTCAATAGGCTCTTCTGACTCTTCATCCACTAAACAGGCGGAAGGATCAGAAAGAGTTCCATCGCAGTTAAGCCCTTCAGGGCGGTACTGTGCTTGGAAATAATCAATCGTTGTTTCTCCAGTATCAAGCCATGTCCGGCTACGTTCGGTAGAGACTGCAGTGCATTCTTCCCCTACCTGCCGAGTCGTTTGACCTGTTTGTTCACCGATTACCCAGGGTTGAGAGTAAAACTGCACTGTAACCGAATCTGGAGTAACGGAAGTCCAAATAACTACGGGATACGGAGTAACATTCGTGAATTCTAAATCTGGCCAACCCCAGGAGATAGTTGCCTCACGGCCATAGGGGTATCTTTGAAAATAAATGGAATGACTTTTGTATTCTTCAAAATCTAAACCTGCGAAGAAAGCAGCGTTGAACAGGGTTGTCGCAAACTGAGAAATACCTCCACCTACAGCCTGCACAAGCACTCCGTGAACGATTGCTCCATCAGCTACGAAGCCGTTTTCTAATGTGCGTTCGCCCACGTGTTCGTTGAGGGAGAGCACTTGATCCGGTTCTAAGACAACGCCTCGAGTGAGTTCAGCAATACGGTGAATATTGGTTACTCGCGGTCTTCCAGAAGGATAGTAGGTTGTGAATTCTCCAATTAGATGAGTAGCGCCAGTGGAATCTATCCATTCTTTATCACGGTCTCGATTGATGGGAGATAGCCCAATTGTTACGTGGCTTTTTCCTTCGCTTAAGGCACCAGTTATGAGATTTATATCGTCTTGGCTGCAACAAATGCGGTCAGGTTGGCCCTCTACGACTTCGAGTAGGCCTTCCTCGCTTGCATCAAGCCAGACGTCAGTCCCTTCAACATAAATGTCTCCATACGCTCGATCTAACGATGATTTGATTACTTCTTCATTAAATCTTGGGGTTATGCCGTCTAAACGCAACCAGGTTCTTGTTTCATCAGGAAAAAAAACAATTGGTCCAGCTGCACTTAATGTAAGAAAACCTTGTGAAGAAAGATTGTTCAGGTCTATTACTGCTTGTAACCGATCAGCCTGAGAGAGAGTAGTTGTTGTGGGAACTGAGTCTTCAGCTATATGAAAAGTTTCATGGGTAGTGGAAGGTAGCGGAAGTAAAGAAATATGTGGCTTCTCATTAGACCCAGTAGAGATCACAACTAAACTAAAAGCAGCAACAGCCAAGGAGGTAAAAGCAATTAGTAAGCGACGCCACCGGATCTTTGGCGAAGAAGACCATCTCTGACCTTGGCGTTTAGACACAAGACCCACCGTAGCGCTTGAACCGGATCAGAAAGAGTCAGAACAGTTTCAAAACGTTAGATTCAATCCCTCTTAATTCGTCGTAGTTAACCACAAGGCATTCAATTCCTCGATCTTCAGCCAACACTCTGGCCTGAGGCTTTATCTCTTGAGCTACATATAGGCCTCTTACAGGGCTCAACTCAGAATCTCTATTAAGAAAGTCAAGATATCTAGTAAGTTGCTCAACTCCATCTATCTCTCCTCGTCGTTTTACTTCAACAGCCACAGTGCGGTCTTCTGCATCTTTACAAAGAAGATCAACAGGGCCGATCTCTGTAAAAAATTCTCGACGGATGAGACGAAAACCTTCTCCCAGCACAGAAGGCTCTACAGCAAGCAATTCTTGAATATGGGCTTCAACTCCATCTTTTTGAAGACCAGGGTCGCTACCCATCTCAAAGGAACTGTCACTTATCACTTCCAATAAAGAGATTGTAAGCAACTCTCCTTTAGGGTTTGAGACTCTCCATTCATTTTCCTCCTCAACGAGACGATTGGGGGCATTCATCCAGTTCAGAGGTTTATAGGCGCCGCCATCAGCATGAATCGCAACACATCCATCCGCTTTTACCATTATTAAACGAATAGCTTCCGGCAGATGTGCGGAAAGACGACCCTCGTAATCAACGGTGCATCGAGCTATTACCAAACGCATTAGGCACCCTTATCGTTACGTAAGACACTCAGAACTGATTCAGACAAAACTGGATGACAAATTAAGAGATCAGGTAACCACGGATCCAGATTGTTGTATGACAACAGAGATCCATCAAGTCGTGAAACATGAAGCCCAGCGGACAAAGCAACCGCAGCGGGAGCACAGTTGTCCCACTCATACTGACCTCCAGAATGAAGATAAATATCGGCTTCTCCTCGAACTACAGCCATAGCTTTAGCACCGGCAGAACCCATTTCAATCATTTCTCCACCCAATGCTTCGCAAACTAGCTCAGACTCACTTGGTGGCCGAGAACGGCTGATAACAATTCTTGGAGATTCTGGAACAAGGTCAAGAGATCTACTTGTCAAATTTTCTGCAGTGGACAAAGTTAGATCTAAAGACGGAAGAGCTACCGCTCCAACAACTGGTTCTCCATTTATTGCCAAAGCGACGTGAACCGCCCAATCGGTACGCGGCGGATCACTGTATTCCCTCGTCCCATCAACTGGATCAATAATCCATACGCGTTGAGTGTCTGAACGGTCCGGATGCACCGGATGGGCAGTGCCTTCCTCAGAAAGAACCGCATCGTCCGGCCGGAATCTAGACAAAGCGTCCATTAAAAAATCATGAGACCGTTGATCTCCTATATCGCCCAGTGTTGAAAAATCGTTGCCAGGAGGCGACTTGCGTTGATCAAGCAGCAGTTGACCAGCACGAGTAGCTAGATCCACAGCAAATAAATGGTCGTTACGTTCTATCTTCAAGAGTGACCATCTTAGATGGACAGGGTTAGCATGATGTATAGAAATACAAGACTTTGGAAAGAAATCATGAGTATCACAACATATGAACTCAATCATTTAGATCATTTAGAAGCCGAAGCAATCCACATCTTTCGAGAGGTTGCTGCAGAATTCGAACATCCATGTTTGATGTTTTCTGGTGGAAAAGACTCCATCGTGATGCTTCACCTTGCTGCAAAAGCTTTTTGGCCTGCTCGACTACCATTCCCAGTCATGCACGTTGACACCGGTCATAATTTTCCGGAAGTGTTAGCGTTTCGGGATCAACGAGTTCAAGAATTAGAAGCACGACTTGTAATTGCCTCCGTGCAAAAATCAATAGATGAAGGAAGAGTTGTAGAAGAAACAGGGCCTCGAGCAAGTCGAAATCGTTTACAAACAACAACTCTGTTAGATGCCATTGAAGAGCATCGCTTTGACGCACTATTTGGAGGCGCTCGTCGCGACGAAGAAAAAGCACGAGCAAAGGAAAGGGTTTACTCATTTCGTGATGATTTTGGGCAATGGGATCCAAAAAATCAACGACCCGAATTATGGAGTCTGTATAACGGACGAATACGACAAGGTGAGCATATTCGAGTGTTTCCAATATCGAATTGGACAGAATTAGATATTTGGCAGTACATAGCTAGAGAAAATGTTGAAATACCGCATGTCTATTTTGCGCACGAACGCCCGGTGTTTTCTCGCGATGGCATGTGGCTAGCTGATTCAGAATTTGTGACTCGAACTGAAGAAGAAGTAGTAGTCACTCGAAAAGTTCGTTATAGAACTGTTGGCGACATGAGTTGCACGGGAGCGGTGGAATCTGAAGCAGAAACTCTCGAACAAATCATTGAAGAAGTATCAGCCACTCGGATCACAGAACGTGGAGCTACGCGTGCTGATGACAGAGTTTCAGAAGCAGCGATGGAAGATCGCAAGAAAGAAGGGTACTTCTAATGGAATTTCTTCGTTTCGCTACTGCTGGAAGTGTTGATGATGGCAAATCAACACTGATCGGGAGATTACTTTATGACACAAAGTCAATTTTTCAAGATCAGATGGAATCTATTGAAGCGACTTCGGTTCAAATGGGAAATGATTACACTAATCTTGCGCTGCTGACGGATGGTCTCCGAGCTGAACGCGAGCAAGGAATCACAATCGACGTTGCTTATCGATATTTTGCTACTCCGAAGAGAAAGTTCATTATTGCTGACACGCCTGGACACACTCAATACACGCGCAACATGGTTACCGGAGCATCAACAGCTGATGTAGCGCTTGTTCTCGTCGACGCTAGGCATGGAGTGGTAGAACAATCAAGACGACATGCTTTTTTAGCCTCATTACTTCGAATCCCACATTTAGTGGTGTGCGTCAACAAAATGGACCTTATTGATTATGACGAAAAAGCATTTACAGCAGTAAAAGAAGAATTTCGTAGTTTCGCAATGAAGTTAGATGTTCCAGATTTAACTTTTATCCCGGTCTCAGCATTACATGGAGACAATGTGGTTGAAAGATCTATCAATATGCCTTGGTATGAAGGGTCGTCCTTGCTTCATCACCTAGAAGAAGTGCATATAGCTAGTGACCGGAATCATATAGATGCACGGTTCCCAGTCCAGTATGTCATTCGCCCACAAAGTGATGAGCATCATGATTATCGTGGATATGCGGGCACCGTAGCCGGAGGAGTTTTTAAACCCGGAGATGAAGTGATGGTGCTTCCTAGTGGATTTACTTCAACAGTTTCTTCAATCGATTCATTCGACGGTCCAGTATCTGAGGCTTTCGGACCTATGGCTGTCACAATGAGACTTGCTGATGACATCGACGTCTCCCGAGGAGACATGATCTGCCGGCCAAACAACCAGCCCACTTCAAGCCAAGATTTACAAGCCATGGTGTGCTGGATGTCAGAAACTTTCTCTCTTGCACCTCGAATGAAACTAGCTTTAAAGCACACGACTAGGTCAAGCAGAGTGATGGTTGCAGACCTTCAATACAGAATTGATGTAAACACACTCCACCGAGAAGAAAACCCAGAATCTCTTACGCTCAACGAGATAGGTCGAGTTTCATTGAGAAGCACACAGCCCTTGTTCTTTGATGAATACCGCAGGAACCGAAACACCGGAGCGTTTATTCTTGTTGACGAAACAACTAATGCAACTGTCGCAGCAGGCATCATTGTTGGCTCCGGAACCTGATATGGCTGAACATAATCCGGATATTGTCTGGCATCCAGAAGGAGTCAACCAAGAAGAAAGGGTTGGTTCAACCGGGCTTCAAGGTGCCACAATATGGTTCACCGGTCTTTCTGGGTCAGGTAAATCCACTGTCGCTGCTGCTTGTGAGCGCATCTTAATAGCATCAGGCCGGCCCGCGTATCTATTAGATGGAGACAACTTACGGTATGGACTCAACAAGGATCTTGGTTTCTCAGCAGAAGATAGACATGAAAATGTACGACGTGTATCAGAAGTAGCCCGGTTGCTCTCTGATGCTGGACTTATCTCACTAGTGCCACTTATAAGCCCTTATAACAGAGACCGGGAGATGGCCCGAGAGATGCACGAAGCATCCGAAATACCATTCTTTGAAGTGTTTCTTGATGCGTCAATTCAAGTGTGTGAAGAACGAGACCCAAAAGGGCTTTATGCAAAAGCACGAGCTGGAGAATTAAAAGGTTTCACCGGAATAGACGACCCTTATGAAACACCAGAATCACCAGATCTAATAATTCGTCCAGAAGACGGAGCCCCTTTTGCTACGGCAACGAAAGTGCTTGAATTGCTCGCTTACTGAGAGTCAAAGACGCACTTAGGATCTGGTAAGTGGTTTATATTTAACACGTGTTGGCGCTGCATCTGCGCCTAGTTCTTTCTTGCGCATACTTTCGTACTCATTAAAATTCCCTTCAAACCAACGAACCTGAGATTCTCCCTCAAAAGCCAGCACATGTGTAGCTACACGATCAAGAAACCAGCGATCGTGACTGATGATCACAGCACAACCCGGGTAGGCCTCTAACCCTCCTTCAAGAGCACGGAGGGTATCAACGTCTAAATCATTTGTTGGCTCGTCCAGAAGTAGTAAATTAGAACCGCTTTTAAGAACTTTCGCTAGGTGAACACGGTTTCTTTCTCCTCCAGATAACTCTCCAACTTTTTTCTGTTGATCTGAACCTTTGAAATTAAAAGAAGCCACATAAGCTCTTCCGTTTACTTCCCGAGTTCCGACTTGAACAAAATCTTGGTTGTCAGTTATCTCTTCATAAACTGAACGTTCTGGATTAAGAGAGTCGCGCGATTGGTCGACATAACCCAGTTCCACTGTTGAGCCAATTCGTATCACACCAGAATCAGGGATGTACGAGGAATCTGGATTTTGTTCAGCCGCAGCAACCAGCATTCGAAATAAAGTAGTTTTTCCGGCACCGTTGCCACCAATCACTCCGACAATTCCCGCGGGCGGCAAAATGAAAGATAGATCTTCAATTAACAAATTTTGATCAAATCCCTTTGAGAGGTTCTCAACTTCAATCACCTGATCACCGAGTCTTTGATTAGCTGGAATAATGATCTGTAACTCGTTGTCTCTTTGGGCGACTTCAGCAGCTTCGGCTACAAGCTTGTCGTAGGCGGCTAAGCGGGCTTTTCCTTTAGCTTGCCGAGCCTTAGGAGCCATCCGTACCCACTCAAGTTCACGGTCAAGGGTTCGTTGTCTAGCCGAGTCTGTTTTATCCTCACCCTTAAGCCGGTTGCGTTTCTGTTCAAGCCACCCTGAATAATTACCCTCGTAGGGAATGCCTTTGCCTCGATCTAACTCAAGAATCCAACCCGCAACGTTGTCGAGAAAGTAACGATCATGTGTGATCGCTATCACTGTTCCTGAATAATCACGCAGAGTACGTTCTAGCCAAGCCACAGATTCTGCATCCAGATGATTAGTTGGCTCATCAAGAAGCAATAGATCAGGGCGAGAAAGAAGCAATTTACATAGAGCAACACGACGTCGTTCGCCGCCAGAAAGATGCGAAACATCACTATCTCCTGGAGGAAGACGTAATGCATCCATTGCTATTTCAATTGTCCGCTGAAGGTCCCAAGCCCCGGCAGCTTCAATCTCTCGTTCTAAGTTTGCCTGTTCCTCGCCCAACTTGTCGTAATCTGCTTCAGGGTCCGCCCAAGCAGCTAGGACATCGTCATATCTGGCGAGTAAACCTGAAACTTCCCCAAGACCCTCCATTACATTTCCTAGAACATCTTTTTCAATATTAAGTTGTGGTTCCTGTTCTAGTAAACCAACTGAAAAGCCCTCGGTAAGACGAGCGTCACCTGAAAATTCTTCATCTATACCCGCCATAATTTTTAACAAAGACGATTTACCGGCACCGTTAGAACCGAGTACGCCAATTTTTGCTCCTGGGTAGAAAGCCAAAGTGATGTCTTTTAGGACCTCACGATCTGGAGGATAAAAGCGGCCAACTTTTTGCATTGTGTAAATGAATTGTGCGTTCACAGAAGCGAGGTTACTTCCTGTTCACCTAGGCTCCGTTGTTGGGAATGACATAACATAGGTTCTTATGATTGAAGCGGTTCTTTTTGACTTTGGGGGAGTGATCCTTACTAGCCCGTTTGAAACATTCGCAGATTATGAAATTGAAACTGGCCTACCGCAAGACACAATACGGACATTGAACTCTACAAATCCAGACACTAACGCTTGGGCAAAATTTGAACGTCGAGAAATCAATCCTGAAGAATTTATTGAACTTTTTCAGATCGAAGCAGCTGAACAGGGTTTCGTTGTCGACGCTAGAAAACTAATTGAAAACTTACATGGAGCGTTAAGACCCAACATGGTGGAGGCACTTCGTCGTTGCTCTAACAACCTTAAGACGGCCATGCTGACTAACAACATAACTCCAATCGGGTCGCAGCCTCTTTCAGCTGATGTTCAAGAAGTAGTTGAAATGTTTGATGTGATTGTTGAGTCAAGTGTTGAGGGATGCCGAAAACCAGATCAAAAGTTTTATGACGTTACTTGTGAAAGATTAAGTATTGAGCCAGAAAATTGTGTGTTTTTGGATGACCTTGGAGTAAATCTCAAACCTGCACGGGCTATGGGGATGACAACAATCAAAGTAGTTGACCCCGATCAGGCAATAGCCGAATTATCTGCAGTTGTCGGCTTCTCCTTAAATTGAGCGCTAACGTCACTTCCATGCGGATTGTCACCTGGAATGTGAATTCATTGAAAGCTCGACTTGGTCGTGTTGAATCATGGATACAAGCGGTTAAACCTGATGTGCTTTGTATCCAAGAAACAAAAATGACCGAAGAAGCTTTCCCGCACGAAGCATTTTCTTCCCTTGGGTATGAGTCAGCTCACCATGGGGAAGGCCGCTGGAATGGAGTGGCAATAATTTCAAAAGTAGGGTTGGAAGACGTAAGACATGGGTTTGCTGATGGCCGAGAAACTCCGGATCCTGATGCCAGAATCATTTGGGCTACTTGTGGAGACGTACGAGTTGCTTCGTGCTATGTGCCTAACGGGCGAGAAGTCGGTCACGATCATTACCATTACAAGCTTGACTGGCTTAATCGTTTACGTGAAGACCTAGTGGCCAATATTGATTTTTCACAGGACAAAGTGGCCGTTGTCGGTGACTTCAACGTGGCGCCTGATGACCGAGATGTATGGGACCCTAAAGCTTTTGCCGGTATGACACATGTGACAACAGAGGAGAGAAAAGCGATATCTGAATTGGTGGATATAGGACTAGTAGACGTGTTTCGAGAAAAATTTGATCAGTCAGGACTATTTTCCTGGTGGGACTATCGCGGGGGCTCTTTTTACAAAAAGCAAGGAATGCGCATTGACCTAGTTTTAGCCTCTTCCGTCTTAGCAGAAAGTTTAGAATTTACAGTTGTAGATAGAAATGAACGAAAGGGAGAGAAGCCTTCCGATCATGCCCCGGTTATTGCAGATTTTGAGATGATCTAATTGCGATGACTTCTCGCCCTAACACTGAATCTCAGGGAGCCCCTTTTTTGTTGAAGATACGACGGATTTGTTTGAACTTTCCGGAAACAGAGGAGCGGCTAAACCATGGAATGCCAGCATTCGCTGTGAAAAATAGATCAGCATTTGTTTTTGTTCAAGAGTCAAAACAAAGAAATAGCGCTTCCATTTG
The DNA here is from genome assembly GCA_029245675.1 of Acidimicrobiales bacterium. Classification (GTDB taxonomy): domain Bacteria; phylum Actinomycetota; class Acidimicrobiia; order Acidimicrobiales; family MedAcidi-G1; genus MedAcidi-G2B. Next base: position 117,035 of record JAQWOV010000019.1, read on the forward strand.
GTTCAAAGCTTTGCGAGAAGTTCAAGGAGAGCTAATAGAACAAGACCCCGATCGTTTTTTCGCACCCCCATATTTAGGACCGGCCGGTTGGGTGGGTTTACGTTTAGACATTGATTTGGACTGGTCAGAAGTCGCTCAAGCGGTGGAAGAGGCGTGGAGGCTGGTAGCGCCAAGGCGAGCGATAAAAGAGTTAGATGGCACTACTCTTTAAAAAATTCCAATAGGTCTTGACCGAATTTTTTGACTTTTGCTGGTCCAATTCCATGAACAGCAAGGAGTTCGTCAATGTTCTTTGGACGTTTTTTAGTGAGGTCTGCCAACGTTTTGTCGTTAAAAATCGTAAACGCAGGTTTACCAGCGGCCATTTCTGCTCTCCAACTTCTAAGGTCTTCAGGTAACCTTTGATCTCCATTTTTTGGTACTGCCTTATTTTCTATTGCTTTTAGAGTTGGGGTCTTTGGTTTAAGTTCACTGAATTGGTCCAAAATACTTAACAGTTCTTCTCCATAACGTTCGGCTTTGAAAGGTCCGATTCCATGAACTCCGAGCAGTTCTTTGAGAGTGGAAGGCCATATTTGGATAAGTGAATCTAAAGTAGCATTTGTCAAAATTTCGTATGCTTGCCGGTCAGAAAATTTAGCGCGATCATTACGCCAAGAACGCAAAGATGTCATCACTGGAGACCTAAAGGACACTGTTGAAGCCATTTTTTTTCTAGCCTTAGCGATCTGGTCAATTTGCCCTGTTTGGTTTAAAGGCTGATCAAGGGCTTGAATGGCTTCATCGATCGGTTCAAGCCAATCTGAAGGTTCTCGCTTTATTGGGTTGTTATCACCAAAGCTTCGCTCTCTTGCCCAAGAAAGAAAGAGATTCTCTTTTGCTCTAGTAAGGGCCACATATAGAAGGCGTTTTTCTTCGGCAAGTGAACGAGCGTTTCTTGCATGAGAGATTGGGACAAGTCCTTGTTCAAGTCCAACGATGTGAACTGTTGGCCATTCAAGCCCTTTTGAGGAGTGAAAAGTAGCAACTTCTACAGCATCAATAGAAATATCGCTTGAGGTGCGTACATGGGTTCTTATCCAAGAAAAGAACCCACCACCAGTACCGGATGGATCCAAAGCCAAGTATTCATTTGCTAGAAGTCGGATTTCAGAAAATGCTGTGACTCTTTCTTCAAGTTGAATATTTGGATCCGTTTCTGTGGTTTCATCAGACTCGGCATGTAGATCTCCTAAGAGGTCACTTAAAGGCTGGTTGTTTTGCTTGAAGGCGTTTAAAGTCCGTTTAACATCAGAGCGATCAAAAAGACTACTACCAGCGAGAGTACGGACAGGTATTCCAGCATCACGCAAGGCGCGTGAAAGCGTTTCAACTTGAGTATTCGTTCTAGCGAGAATTGCTTGATCAGCCCATTTTCCATGCGGGCCACGGCTATCACGAACTTTTTGAGTTACCCCAGTAATTTCCGTTTTGTCAGAAGAGTAGTGAGAAATAATCGGAGCGGGTCCACTCGGTTTATTTGCTTTAAAGTCTTCAACGTCAATAACAGAAGCGGCCGTACGCAAAATCTGTGGGGTGCTCCTGTAATTTTGTTTCAACCCAACGATCACTCCACCAGTAAAGTGAGTATCAAATCTTATTAAATGATCAGCATCTGCACCGTTCCATCCATAAATTGCCTGATTAGGATCTCCTACGACACACAAGTTTTCATTTCCCTGCAACCATGCATTAAGAAGTTCAATTTGAAGTGAATTCACATCCTGGAATTCATCAACATATAAATGCCGAAATCTCCACCGTTGAGCATTGCCAAAAGATCGGTCTGAACGAATTGCCTTGGCACAGGTCACAAGCAAATCATCAAAGTCAATTTTGTTTTGTTTATTTTTTAAGTCTTCGTACTCGTGATATATCTGACCAACCAGCTCGGAAGCTATACCGATATCTCTCCCTTCATCCTCAGCCATACCAGCGTAAGCTTGAGGGTGAATTCTTCGAGCCTTAGCCCATTCAATTTCTCCAACCACATCTAAAACTTTTGTGGAACGATAATCACGAGGCAATAAGGCTGTGATAAATGCAGACTTTCTTGTGAGGAGCTCAGGTTCGGGAAGAGATTTCTCTCTCCAGAAATTTCGTAGTTGCGCATAAGCCACGGCATGAAAGGTTCCAGTAGCGACTTGATCCCGGAGTCCTAAGTTTCGCAACCTATGATTCAACTCGGCAGCAGCTTTTCTTGTGAATGTTAGAGCCAAAATTCTACGAGAATCATCAAGTCCCGTAGCAGACCGCCAAGCGATACGGTGAGTTAAAACACGAGTTTTACCAGATCCCGCTCCCGCGTGAATGGCAAGAGGTGTTGATTCAACAGTTACAGCATGATGCTGCTCTTCATTCAAATTAAGCAAAAGGCCATCTGCACCGGACGGAAGGGAAATATTTTCAGACACGAGTGAACCCTACCCAAGAGAAGAGACAGGCTCTAGTGCTCAGCGAACAAAAATCATAGGAACGTGAGGAATGCCGTCGCCATCGTCAAATTCTTCTCCGGTTACCACATACCCCAAACTCGTGTACCAGTCCGCAAGATGCGCTTGGGCATGCAATGTGAGTTTTCCTTTAGTTGAGTCAACAACGTAACGAAGAAGTTCAGTAGCTAAGCCTTGTCCCCGAGATTCTTTTCTTGTTGCTACTCGCCCAATGCGAATCCCCTCTGGTTCGCTTAGAACGCGAAGGTAAGCAATCGGGCCATTTGAACCATTTATCCAGATATGGCGAGTCAGAGGATTCGTATCGCACCCATCTAGGTCAAGATATAAAGAAGACTGTTCCACGACAAAAATCTCTGACCTTAAACGCAGCAAATCATAAAGAATTTCTGGTTCAATCTCAGAAAAATTATGGTCAAAAATGGTGGTCATTAAAGCGACGTTATCGCCCGGTTTGCAGCAACCATCTTCAAATTGAAAGATGGGTATATGCCATTAGCTTCTTTACCCTCTGGAATAGACATATTTTACGAACAATTCGGTGACCTTACCGACCCTGCCATCTTCTTAATGCATGGGTTAGGGAGCCAAATGCTCTTATGGGACGAAAAGTTCTGCAAGGGATTAACAGAAGAAGGATTTAGCGTCATACGTTTTGACTCTCGAGATTCTGGTCTTTCCAGCAGACCACCTGACGGCACCAGGTACACGTTGTCTGACATGGCCCAAGACGTTTCAGGGCTCATGGACTATCTAAAGGTTAAACAAGCCCATATTGGAGGCCTGTCTATGGGAGGGATGATCGCCCAAACTTTTGCTGCAAATCATCCTGAAAGATGTTTAAGTCTCATCTCAATGGCTTCCAATACCGGAAATCCAAATTTTGGTCGCCCTAGTAATGAAACCTTTGAAGCAATGATGGCACCTGCTCCAAAAGACCCTAAGGAAAGAATCGAGAAAGAACTAGCCGATCGCCGTCTCTGGGCGAGCACTGAATGGCATGATGAAGAACATGCACGAGCGCTATTTCAGGAGTATGACAAACGTTCACCGATACCGCGTGCTGCTTTTGAACGCCAAGCCCGAGCAGCTCTTACTGAAGGCAACAGAGAAGATAAATTGAAACAAATTTCTATTCCGACTCTCGTTATTCATGGAACGGCTGACACTTTGATCGGTCAAAGCGGTGGAGAGCGAACAGCGGAAGTAATACCTGACGCAAAACTCGAGCTTATAGACGGATGGGGGCATGACCTTCCCCCTGGATGCTGGCCCCATCTCATTAAGAGCATCGTTGAACACACAAACAATTTAGAAAAAGAATAGAAAAGACAGAGATTTAAAAGGAGAAGAATATGGGTGCACTTGAAGGTATTCAAGTTGTTGAATTGGCTGGTATAGGACCCGGCCCTTTTTGCGGAATGATGTTGGCGGATATGGGTGCAGACGTAATTCGTATAGACAGAGCAGCCTCAGTCAAAGCAGAACAGCCCGATGATCCGCCTCTTTCGGTTATTGACAGAGGAAGACGCAGCATAGGAATCGATTTAAAGTCTCCGGAAGGAGTAGACGTAGCTTTAAATTTAATACAGAAAGCAGACATGGTTTTTGAAGGATTTCGACCAGGAGTAGCTGAAAGACTAGGAGTAGGACCAGAAGTCTGTTTGGAAAGAAATCCATCTTTGGTGTATGGCCGAATGACTGGCTGGGGACAAAGCGGGCCATATGCTCACGCAGCAGGACACGATATTAATTACATCGCTCTAGCTGGAGCGTTAGCGCATTTCGGAAGATCTGACTCTGGACCCGTTCCTCCACTCAATCTCGTAGGAGATTTTGGCGGGGGAGGAATGTACCTAGCATTCGGAATGGTTTGTGCCCTACTTAACGCTCGCAATACAGGTAAAGGACAGGTTGTTGATGCAGCGATGGTTGATGGAGTGGCTAGCTTGATGGGATTTATCCACGGAATGATGGCAACAGGGTTTCAGGTACCTGAACGCGGAAGCAATCTTCTTGATACCGGTGCGCATTTTTATGACGTTTATGAATGCAGCGATGGAAAATATATCTCAATTGGGTCAATTGAACCACAGTTCTATAGCGAGTTGATTCAAAAACTTGAATTAGATTCGGAGAAATTTGCTCATCAAATGGATCGAACAAAATGGCCAGAATTGAAAGATGAGATAGCAAAAGTAGTAAGAGGAAAAAGTCGTGATGAATGGGATGAGATTTTGGCAGGGACCGATGTGTGTTACGCCCCAGTCCTCACTGTTGAAGAAGCCACTCAACACCCTCATAACGTTGAGCGGAATACATTTACAGAAGTTGCTGGCCTAACTCAACCGATGCCCGCGCCACGACTCAGCGCTACGCCTGGAAAAATTCAAAGACCGCCTGCACACCCAGGGCAACATACCGATGAGATACTTGCAGAAGCGGGGATGAATATAGAGTCTCTTCGAACTTCAGGTGTGGTGGCTTGACAACATGGCAACAGTAGTTTTCTTTCACGCCCACCCTGATGACGAAGCCCTTGCTACAGGAGGGACCATGGCTTTGATGGCGGAAGCGGGCCATAGAGTCATTCTTGTAGTTGCCACTAGAGGAGAAGAGGGAGAACCAGTTGAAGGAGTTTTGGAAACAGGTGAGAAATTGGAAGATCGCCGATCTTCAGAAGTAGAAAAATCTGCAGAAATTCTCGGCGCCGCCAGAATTGAATTTCTTGGCTATAGAGACAGCGGCATGGCGGAGTCAGACACCACAAGTCATCCGAACTGCTTTTGGCAAGCGACTAAAGAAGAGGCAGTAAGTAGGCTCTCAAACTTACTTAGAAGTGAAGAGGTTGACCTCATTGTTGTCTATGACCCAAATGGCGGCTACGGACACCCAGATCATATTCAGGTACATCAAGTAGGAACACAATGGGCACAAGAGAATAACGTTCGATTACGTTGGGTCACGCTTAATCGTGATGCCATCCGGAAAGTGGTTGAGCAAGCGATAAATGAAGCAACAGGGGCGGGTGAGGAACTAGATGAAGATCTCGCAAAAAGAGAAGAGAGATCGTCAGAAGAATCATTCGGTATGGCAGAGAAAGATATAACTCACGCAATTGATGTGAAAACAGCACTGGTTCGCAAAAGAGCAGCTGTCGCCGTCCACGCCAGCCAAATTGCTCCGGACTCATTTTTTGTCACCTTGGGAGAAGATCAATACGAGAAAGCTTTTGGAAGAGAATGGTTTGTGGATCCAGATGCACCACGAACAACAGAAGAGCCTTTAAGAAGTGATCTTCTGTTGAACTAAAGAGATGGTAAAACGAACTGTCATGAAATTTTTATTACTTTTGGAATCGCATTGAATTCAATACGCGGCGTACATGAACTTTTATCTTGGGTCATAATTATCGGTAACGGTGTAGCGGGACTCTGGGCGCTACTTGCGCATCAACTACCAAAAATCAGACACCAGTTTCTTTGGTGGATTACAGCAATCGCTCAACTAGCAATCGCTGTTCAAGTATCTATCGGAGTGGGTTTGATGGTAAAAGAAAATATTGATACCCCACAATTCCATTTATTTTATGGCTTCGTGGCTTTCATAACAGTTGGAATCGCTTACAGTTATCGCCAGCCCCTGCGTCAGTACCAGTACCTTCTATATGGAGGTTCAGGACTCTTCCTCATGGGTTTAGGCATCCGAGCGATGTTCCTAGGGGGAGCTTAGTTGTTTAGCCTGGTCTTTAATTCTTCTAGTTCAGCAGTTAAAGAATCTGGTAGTCGCTCGCCGATAAATGAGAAGTGGTCTTCAATAAGGGGTATTTCTTCAAACCATTCAGAATTATCTACCGAAAGCAATTCATTTAATTGATCCTCTGAGATATCAATACCCTTTAGGTCCAGTCCATGAATGCTAGGGACATTCCCTATAGCGGTTTCTGTGATTTCACCTTGTCCGGCTACACGCTCGAGAACCCATTTGAGGACTCTGCAGTTTTCTCCAAACCCAGGCCAAAGAAATTTTCCGTCTTCATCTTTTCTGAACCAATTGACCCAGAACATGCGAGGTAATTTGTCTGGATCAGCATTAGCTCCAATTTCTAGCCAATGATTGATGTAGTCGCCAACGTTGTATCCCATAAATGGAAGCATGGCAAAGGGGTCAAATCGTACCTGCCCAATTTTCCCTGCGGCGGCGGCAGTCTTTTCGGAACTCATAATAGATCCAAGGAAAACTCCATGATCCCAGTCTCTTGCTTCAGTTATGAGGGGAACGTTAGAAGCCCGACGTCCTCCAAATAGAATTGCGGAGATAGGAACTCCTTCAGGATCCTCCCATTCAGGAGCAATAGATGGGCATTGAGCCGCTGGGGCTGTAAATCTTGCATTTGGATGGGCCGCATGGGTAGCAGATTCAGGCGTCCAAGGCTGTCCTTGCCAATCGGTTAGATTTTGAGGAGGCTCTTCTGTCATGTCCTTCCACCACACATCCCCATCAGGAGTGAGAGCTACGTTCGTGAAGATGGAGTTACTGCTGACTGAAGCCATAGCGTTGGCATTTGTTTTTTCTGATGTGCCGGGAGCTACACCAAAAAATCCGGCTTCTGGATTAATGGCATAGAGGCGTCCATCTTCTCCAAATTTCATCCAAGCTATGTCATCTCCAATAGTCTCTACTTTCCACCCGGGCAAAGTTGGGACAAGCATTGCCATATTGGTTTTGCCACAAGCAGAAGGAAATGCAGCAGCAACGTACTTTTTCTCACCTTCCGGCGAAGTGATAGAAAGAATAAGCATATGCTCGGCGAGCCAACCATTATCGCGAGCCATAGTTGAAGCTATACGTAGAGCAAAACATTTCTTACCAAGCAGAGCGTTTCCTCCGTAACCCGAACCATAAGACCAGATTTCCCTAGTTTCTGGAAAATGAGAAATATATTTATTATCTGCATCACAAGGCCAAGGAACGTCTATTTCTCCATCTTCCAAAGGGGCTCCGACTGAGTGCACACAGGGAACAAAATCACCTTCACCTAATACGTCAAGCACACTCTGACCCATCCGAGTCATGATTCGCATGCTTACAGCGACATAAGGGGAATCAGTGAGCTGCACACCAATATGCGCAATAGGAGACCCAAGAGGGCCCATAGAGAAAGGAACCACATACAGAGTCCGTCCAGTCATCGAGCCCTTATAAAGAGCAAGCATCTCTTCTTTTAATTCAGAAGGTTCACGCCAATTATTTGTAGGACCAGCATCTATTTCGTTTAATGAAGCGATATAGGTTCGATCTTCAACACGCGCCACATCTTCGGGATCAGATAAAGCTAAGTAACTATTCGGCCTTAAAGACTCGTTTAATTTTTGAAAAGTTCCAGTTTGTTGGAGAAGCCATGAAAGGGTTTCAACTTCTTCTTCGGACCCGTCGCACCAGTAAATTTCTTTCGGGTTTAAGATTTCCGCCCAACTATTAACCCATTCAATGAGATTTTTATTTTTGGTGGGAGAAGCCATCATTAATTCTTAGCCGCATTATGCGCGGAATGCATAAATCTATGGTGTGGCGTATGTCTCACGAGTGGAACTACTCAATTCCTGGTGTCCCCATGTCTACTTCTGAACCGAAAGAGAGAGAAGTGGCGCAGTTATTGGCGTCTAATTCAAAAATCACACGTTGGCCCGGGCGAAGCATCCGGAGGATAGAACCTTCAAGCGCATTTGGGGCAAGATCGTACTCATGGAACTCGGTTTGCTCTATAACGATTCCATCACCTGTTCCAGGATCAAAGGACTTTATGACACCTTGCATATTGGATTACCTCGATGCTTTTTGAACCTTGCCAGCCTTCAAGCAGCCTGTACAAACATTCATACGTTTTGTTGATTTTCCTACAACTGCGCGAACACGTTGAATATTAGGGTTCCACCGTCGGTTAGTACGACGATGAGAGTGACTCACTTGTTTACCAAACCAAGGTTTTTTACCACAAATTTCACATACTGATGCCATTTTTTTACCTCAATATCCCCATCCGAATATAGTTAAACACTATAAGGGGAACTCAGTAAGGCTAGAGGGTTTTAGACCCTTACTCCAACTCTTTCATTACATAGATGGATGGTCAGAGCGAACTGGGTGAGTACGCTAAACATTTGTGACTATTACTTCTCACCTCGAGGCGAAGGAACTTCGCCATTTCATGAGTCAATTTTTTGCTGCTTTAGTGGCTCACCGCGAGGCGCTGAACATGCTTAACGTTTATCCCGTTCCTGATGGGGACACGGGTACAAACATGTCGATGACAGCAGAGTCGGTAGTCAACGCTCTGAAAGAAATTCCAGAAGAGGCTGAAATCACAGAAATCACCTCTTCAATAGCTCATGGATCGCTAATGGGAGCAAGAGGAAATTCTGGCGTAATACTTTCTCAAGTTCTTCGAGCCTTTTCAGCAGAGGTTGGAAGTTCTGGGGTCCTTGATGCTTCGTCTGCTACGAGAGGACTCAGCGAAGCCTCAAAGGCTGCTTATGGTGCAGTTATGACACCAGTGGAAGGGACAATCTTGACAGTGGTCAGAGAATCTTCTGAAGCTGCAGAAGAAGCTTATGAAGGAGGTGGCGATCTACTTACTGTGGTTGAGGCGGCACTTGAACGAGGGAAAGATGCATTAGCCCGTACCCCTGAGATGCTTCCAGTGCTCGCAGAGGCAGGGGTAGTGGATGCCGGCGGAAGCGGTTTTCTGCTTTTGTTGGATGCACTTTTGAATGTTCTTGATGGTCGCCCTTTGCCTGAAGCTCCAGAAATCAGCACTTCTTCAGCAACGAGTTTTCATTCTGAATCCTCAGTCTCTCTGATTGAAGGACCTCGATATGAGGTGATGTATTTCCTAGAAGCCGATGATGATCAAATCCCATCTTTCAAAGAAGCATGGAGTGAGTTGGGGGATTCAATTGTTGTGGTCGGGGGAGACCGAACGTGGAATTGCCATGTCCACACAGATGATGTTGGAGCTGCTATAGAAGCAGGAATTGAAATAGGGAGACCGTACAAAATCCGAGTTTCAGATCTTCTGGAAGAAGCCGAGGAACAGGCATGGGTACGAGAGCAAATTGCTGGTGACCAAGAAGATTCCATAGGACCACCGGTGCCTTGCGCAGTCGTGGCAGTGGCAAATGGTGTTGGAATCGTTGATATCTTTCGATCTCTAGGAGTTCAGAAAGTAATAGTTGGGGGACAGTCAATGAATCCTTCAACAGAACAGTTACTTGACGCTGTTGAAGCAGTACCTGCCGATGAAGTAGTGATACTTCCAAACAACGGAAATATTATTCCGGTAGCAGAGCAAGTAAATGAGCAAACTTCAAAAACTGTTCGGGTGATTCGAACGAAAGGAATAACTGAAGGATTTGCCTCTCTTCTGGAATATGACCCCCAAGGAACAGCAGAGGAAAATCTAGAAGGAATGACGGCAGCTGCTTCTCAAGTTGTTGCTGGAGAGATAACTATTGCTGTAAGAGACTCTGGAAGCGATGCAGGTGATATTTCTGAAGGCGACTACTTGGGTCTTTCAGAAGGCAAAGTGCAAGTCGTTACAGATTCGCTCTTCAAAGCTACAACTCAGTTAATCGGTCAACTCATTGATGACCATGAACTAGTTACATTGATTACTGGAGCAGAAGCAGAAGGCGCTATTACCGAAGAAATTGTTTCTTGGATTGAAGAAGAGCATCCAATGATTGAAGTAGAAACTCATTTCGGTGGACAGCCCTTGTATCCATATTTCCTAGGAATTGAATAGAGAGACGTGGTGGCTGACAAAGGAGTCACACTCGGGGAACTAAAAGAGCGGCCTGTTACTGATCTTCAAGGTGTTAGTTCAAGAAAAGCTGAGACGCTTCAAAAAATTGAAGTCAGGTCAGTTCTGGACTTGATAACGGTATATCCAAGAAGGTATATCGATCGTAGCAAGCAGACCACTATCGCTGATCTGACCGTGGGCGAAGAAGGCATGGTGCTGGTAACTGTTTCAAAAGTTGCAACTCGACGAATGCGGAACCGCCGCTCATTAGTTGAAGTAACCGCGGAAGATGCGACAGGCCGAATGAAACTAGTTTTTTTTAATCAGCCCTGGCGCAGCAAGCAACTAACCGAAGATAAAGAGATAATAATTTTTGGACGTCTAGATCTATACCAAGGTAATAAACAGATGACGAATCCAATCGTTGATCTTGTAGGCGACCGTACAGGAAGGATCGTTGCTGTTTATCCGCAGTCAGAGGTTGCAGGAGTGCAGAGTTGGGATCTAGATGCGTTGGTAGCAGAAGCATTGCGCCGTGTTATGAAAGTAAGAGGCTTTGAGGATCCTGTCCCAAAAGAAATAAGAGAAAACTATCGTCTCGTTGATCGATCTACAGCATTTCTTCAAATCCACCGACCTGGATCAATGCAAGAAGTAACTGAAGCTCGAAGACGGCTCGTATTTGATGAGCTTTTACGAATCCAACTTGAGTTAGTGCAACGAAAAGTGCAATTAGAGAGATCAGCTAAGGGGATTAGCCATAATACTTCTGGGTTTTTAACAACGGCCTTCCATGAGCAACTCCCGTATGCCTTGACGGAAGCTCAAAAAAGGGTAATAGATGAAATTTTAACTGATCTAAAAAAGGACTTACCGATGCATCGTCTCTTACAGGGAGACGTGGGTTCGGGTAAAACAGTAGTAGCAGTGACCGCCTTACTCTCTGCAGTGCAAGGCGGCCATCAAGGGGCGTTCATGGCGCCAACAGAGGTACTAGCCGAGCAACACTATTTAGGGATTTCAGATCTATTGCAAAATATGAATGTCGAAGATGATTCAACTTTGCTTGGACAGCGCCCTTTACGAGTCGAACTTCTAACAAGCAGTGCTTCATCAAGTCAAAGGAAATTGATAGTTGAAAAACTTGCGAACGGAGGTGTTGACGTAGTTGTGGGAACGCATGCGCTAATTCAGGATGAGATTTCATTTTTCTCATTAGGGGTTGTCGTTATTGATGAACAACACCGATTCGGAGTAGATCAAAGAGCAGCGCTACGTGAGAAACAGTCTGATGGAATGGCTCCAGATGTCTTGGTCATGACTGCTACACCAATTCCTCGGACGGCGGCGATGACTGTTTACGGAGATCTTGATGTTTCAATTCTTGACGAGATGCCATTAGGGAGAACTCCTATTGAGACTTTTTGGATCAAAGAAGAACAAGCAGCATGGGAGTCAATTCGTGGAGAAGCTGAAGAAGGAAGGCAAGCGTATGTTGTCTGCCCATTGATTGATGAGTCGGATTCATTGAATGTTCGTTCTGCTGAGGAAACGTTTACCCGGCTATCAGAGGAAGTGTTTCCTGATTTACGGGTTGAATTATTGCATGGACGGATTAAGCCGAATGAAAAAAATAAGGTAATGGAAAAATTTCGTCAGGGTGAAACAGACATACTTATAGCGACCACAGTTATAGAAGTTGGGGTAGACGTTCCTAATGCCACAGTGATGGTTGTTTTAGATGCATACAGATTCGGAATAGCGCAACTTCATCAATTACGAGGGAGAGTTGGACGTGGTTCAAGATCTAGTACTTGTTTTCTTGTTGGTGATGCAGGAACATCGGTTGGGGAAGAACGTCTTAAGGCATTGGTTCAAACTACAGATGGGTTTGAACTAGCTGAAGTGGATCTTGAGTTACGCGGAGAAGGAACAATCATGGCGGACCGTCAGAAGGGACGTAACGACTTACGACTAGCCTCCTTAAGAAGAGACCGGGAGTGGGTGGAGATAGCCCGCGAGGTCGCAACGGACATAGTTAGTGGGGATCCTGACCTAAATATCCATATAGGTTTAAGAAATGAAATTTCTGCAGTGCTTGAAGAGTCTGATGGGGAATATTTACTTAAATCATGAGAATTACTAGACGGAACCTATTCGTAGTCATGTCCTTCTTCGTTATCTAATTCTGGAAGAACCATATCCCACCGGTCGAGACAATCTCTGCAACGATAGGCAACTGAATCACCCGGCTCAAAATCTGAGTCTGGGTGAGGGAGCATATGACACAGCCCACCACAGTCAATGCAGATTATTGTTTGTGGAGCTTTCATTTAAAGCACCATACTGTTGGTATGAGAGTAGTTGCAGGCACGCTAAAGGGACGCAACTTAGAATCCCCTAAAGACACCGGAATCCGCCCAACCAGTGATCGTGTTCGTGAGGCGACCTTCAATGCTCTTTACAGCATAAATGCAGTAGAAAATGAGCGAGTCCTTGACCTATTTGCAGGATCTGGCGCCTTAGGAATAGAAGCTGTATCTCGGGGCTCCACTCATGCAGTATTTGTTGAGAAATCCTCGGTCAACGCACAACTTGTAAAGAGAAATATCGAAAAATGTGGACTATCGAATCAGACTGAGGTTCATGTTGCAGACGGGATGACTTGGCTGGCTAACAATTCAGGGCCATGGGACTTGGTGCTACTTGACCCTCCTTATGATTTTGAAGATTGGGAAAATCTATTCCAGATCCTTGATGCGAAGGTAGTAGTAATTGAATCAAATCGAGAAATTAACCCAGGAATTGGGTGGCATGTTCAAAGAAGTAGACAATACGGGGCTACCGTGGTGTTATTGGTTATAAGAGACCAGAAAGAGAAGTAGATCACAGGAAAAGGGGGTTTGGTCAAATGACCTGCGTTTTATATCCCGGTTCGTTTGACCCGATTCATAACGGACATGTAGAGATGGTTGAAACTGCGGCTTCATTATTTGATCACGTAGTCGTAGGAACTCTAATGAATCCTTCTAAAGGGGGAGGACTTTTCTCCCTTGAAGAACGTATGAGTTTACTGGATGAATGTTTTGAACATTTGCCAAACGTTAGAACAACGATGTTTGATGGACTTGTCGTTACATTGGCTCAAGAAGAGAGAGCTGATTTTATAATCAAAGGCCTTAGGGCGGTGTCTGATTTTGAGTCTGAATTACAGATGGCTCAGACCAACTTGGCTATTTCTGGAGTTCACACCCTCTTTCTTCCAACAGCTTCTCGACGTTCCTTTTTAGCTTCGGGCTTGATACGAGAAGTGGCTCGACTTGGTGGAAATGTAGAAGACATGGTGCCGGAACCTGTTTACCGGAGGTTGAAGGAGAAGCTGCCATCGTGACAGACGATCTTTCTCAATCATCGGCACCTGATCCTTATAGACCTCCTCAGGTTGAAGCAATCCTTAGAGAGGCGCGCGACATCATTGAAAATGCGAGAGCGATGCCGCTATCAGCCTCTTCCATGGTCAACAAGGAAGAACTTCTAGACATGATTGATGAAGCAATGCGGCGGCTTCCAGATGACTTACGTAACGCTCGCTGGTTATTGAAGGAACGAGAAGAGTTTCTTGCCAAGGTGACTCGTGAAGGGGATGAAATTCTTGAGTTGGCTCGATCTCGCGCTGAACGTTTAGTACAACGAACTGAGGTGGTCAGAACCGCAGAACAAACAGCTAGACGTTTAGTGGAAACCGCTAGAGAAGAAAGTCGTCGAATGCGATTAGAAACAGAAGATTATTGTGATCAAAAGTTGAAGAATTTCGAATCAACTCTTGGGCAAGCTCGGGACGTTATCGCTACTGGACGCCGGAAACTACAAGAAACAGAAACCGAACGCAACCAAGAAAGTGGAGTTTCGAACGTTTCCAATTTAGATGAGGGTGATTCATCGGACAGCGGATCAAGCCCAAGTACTGCACTTTTCGATTGGGACAGCACTTCAGGTGACGATGGCTTCTAATCAATCAACGGGAGAAGATCTTATTTTCCCGTTGTCAATGCTTCGTAGGAGACCAGAGAAAATTCATCAGATCAAGAATCACGCGTTTCTTGAAGATTTAAGAATTTCTGCAGCCCATGTCGTTGACGGAAAGGTTCAACTTGATTTGGCAATACAACTAAGTCAAGAAGATGTTTTGGTCTTTGGAAAGGTTTCCGCAAAGTGGAGTGGAGAGTGTCGACGATGTGTTGAAGAAGTGTCAGGTGTGCTGGATCTCACAATAGATGAGGTTTTTCGTGCAGGCAGCAGTTCAGAAAGCCAGGCCAAATTTGAAGTCGAAGATGCCTTCCCGTTTAAAGAAATAAATGGAGAGCAGATAGTTGACTTAGAAGAAGTTGTGAGAGACTCTGTCTTGCTCACGCTTCCATTTTCTCCGCTTTGTTCCGAAGAATGCTTAGGCCCTGATCCAGAAAGGTTCCCAACAAAGGATTCCGTTGGCGAAGAAGATATGGATCTGTCTCCCAAGAAAGACCCTCGGTGGGCAGTGCTTGATCAGTTGAAAACAGATGGCGGTCTTTCCCCGGAAGACACAGTCGCCTAAATAGTTTTAGTTCCGCTAACCTTGCTAGTTCATTGAATTGAAATTAACTGACGTAACCTATAAGAGAATTCAATTAAGGACTAAGAAATGGCCGTCCCAAAGAAAAAAACTTCCAAAGCAAAAGGGAGAAGCCGAAGAGCTTCTAATTGGACCTTGAACGCACCTTCTCGAAGCACTTGTGCCCGATGTGGGTCTGTTAAGCGGCCTCATCGAGTGTGCGGTAATTGTGGCTGGTATGCCGGCCACCAAGCCATTGACGTTGAGTAGCAGCAGTTAATGCCTCTTTCGTCACCAATTGCCGTCGATGCAATGGGAGGCGATAAAGCGCCTGAAGAGATTGTTGCTGGTGCACGACAAGCATCTGAAAATCATGGGATACCAGTAGTACTCGTTGGGCATCCCGACAAGATTCAAGACCATGGCGACCTTGAGATAATTCCTGCTTTGGAATCCATCGCAATGGATGCAGAGCCTGGATCTAGCGTCAGGAAAATGAAAGATTCTTCTCTGGTTCGTGCCGCGGAAGCCGTAAGAGATGGGAAAGCTTCCGCAATGGTTAGCGCTGGAAATACAGGAGCAACCATGGCTAGCGCTCTCTTGCGTATGGGTAGAATCAAAGGAGTAGCACGTCCCGCTATAGCGACTTTGCTACCGACCCCAGGTTCCACATCGACCGTTTTTCTCGATGCAGGAGCTAACGCAGAATGTCGACCTGAATGGTTAGTCCAGTTCGGAAAAATGGGGTCTGTTTTTGCTCAACATCGATTAGGTATTTCAGAACCTCGGATAGGACTACTTTCTATTGGCGAAGAACCAGGAAAAGGAAGCCCATTTGTTAAAGAGGCATACGAAGAAATGTCAAAAGCTTCTTGGTCAGATGAAATTTTCTTAGGCAATGTAGAGGGACGAGACTTGATGTCTGATGAAGTAGATGTTGTCGTAACAGATGGCTTCACGGGGAATGTTGCATTAAAAACGCTTGAAGGGTCTTTAAAGACACTAATGATGGCACTTTTTACAGCACTAGGGGAGAGACCTGAGGCAGCGAAAGCGGCAGAGGTACTTAGTCCAGAACTTGGAGAACTTTATAATGTCTTTCATCCAGATTCCTATGGTGGAGCAATGCTCTTAGGGGTAAAGGGAGTTTGTATTATTAGCCACGGATCCTCCACCGCATTAGCCATCGAGAATGCCATCAAAGTCGCTTCTGAGATGGTCGAATCAGATGTAGTAGGAAACATCACCTCGGCAGTGAGCGAAGAATCTTAATTTAATTGTATATTTTAATACTTTTCAATATATTTCAATGCCTGCTGAGCAGGAGCCTTCTTCCGGTAGAATTACCCATTAATATTTGGCAATGAGCCAAAATAAATAGTTACAGTCCGGAGGAAACATGCCCGCTGAAACACATACTCAAGGAGACCCCATGAGCCGCGACGAAATTCTTACCCTTATAAAGGAAAGACTCGCAGATATTCTAGAAACCGATACCGCAGAAATAGGAGAAGGCGACTCCTTTGCAGATGACCTAGAAGCGGACTCTTTAGCATTGATAGAACTTGTTGAAGCTATTGAAGAAGAACTAAGCGAACGCACAATAGGATTCAGATTTGAAGACGAAGACCTAGAAGACCTTCGAACAGTACGTGATGCGGTGGACTATGTCGTTTCCCGCCTTGGCTGAGGATTCCAGCATTTCAAATTCAAAACTTGAAATCACTTACAAGATTGAGAATTTGGGATACGAGTTCACTAATTCTGAACTTTTACAACAGGCGTTAACTCATCGGTCATGGTGTGCTGAATTTGACGGTGAATCCAACGAAAGGCTTGAGTTCTTAGGTGACGCCGTATTGGGACTTGTAGTCACCCAAAGTATTTATCTTTCTAACCCTGACATTCCAGAAGGCCAATTGGCAAAAATACGTTCTGCCGTTGTCAGCGCTCAAGCGTTATCAGATATCGCTGAACAAATAGGTCTTGGACAAGCCCTAATGCTCGGCAAGGGAGAAGAATCCTCTGGGGGTCGGGAAAAGGCTTCAATTTTAGCGGATGCTTTCGAAGCTGTTATCGGTGCGGTCTATCTTGACGGAGGAATTCTTTCAGCTACTCAAGTAATAGAAAGATTGTTCGAAGAAGCAATAGTAAAAGCCACATTGGCCCCAGGTGTATATGACTATAAGACCCGCCTTCAGGAACTTTCCGCAAGCCACTATGGTCTAGCACCTATATATGAAATAGAAGCAAAGGGTCCAGACCATGATCGTAAGTTCCTAGCAATGGTGAAAGTTGATGAAGGGATCTTTGGACCTGGAAAAGGAACTTCAAAAAAACGTGCAGAACAGGAAGCAGCCCGGCTAGCCTGCCAAGCGCTAAGTAAATCCAAAAGGATTAGTTGTTGAAAGAATTATTGTGAGTACACCATTAGAACTTCCAGAAATAGAGATCATCCGGCGTGATCTTGAGCGTGACGTCGCAGGACGCAAAATAAAGAATGCGGAAATAGCGTCACTCACTCTTCTGCCTCGGTATAAAAGCCGTAAAGCCTTCACAGACTCATTATCAGGTCAGAAAATTTATTCTGCTCGTCGTGCCGGTTTAGCTTTGGTTCTAATTATGAAAAATGATTATTTGGTGATGAAAATCGGCGATGGAGCTTTTTTTGAACGGGTGGCTGCTAAGGCAAAGGTCACAAAGGGAACTCAGTTCACTATCAACTTCACTCAAGGCGGTCAATTACGATTAGTTGACCCGGGAGGAAACTCTGAGATCTGCGTGGTGCCCAGCGACGACTTTTTTGAAGAAATGCCTGAACTAACCGGTTTAGGCTTGGATCCTATTGCCGATCCAATTCCCTTTCCTTCGTTTGCAGGTGCAGTGCTCGGGTGTTCAGTAGATTTGAAAGAATTTCTCTGTGATGACGAAGTTATTTTAGGAGTAGGGAATATCTACAGCGATGAAATTCTCTTTGCTTCCGGACTCAAACATGATCGAGCTAGTGATTCTCTGTCAACCCAAGAGATTCGACGCCTTCATCGAGCGCTAGTAGAAATAATCCATGATGGTCTTAGATACAAGGGAACTCATTTAGAAGAGAGGCCGTTTAATGATATTTTCGGTGTTCCAGGTACTTATCAAGAACATCTTGCCGTGTATGGCCGACATGGAGACCTTAGCCAGCGCAGTAGAGCACCGATAAAACGGAAAAAATACAAAGGTAGATGGACATATTTCTGTGACACTCAGGTTTGATGGTTTACCTTGATTACTAAAAAATTTCCAGTTATACACAGATAAATAACACCCATGTGATTTAGAAACGCTAGTGTCGTTTCTGGTGTTCCTAAAACGATTAACTATCAAAGGTTTTAAGTCTTTTGCAGATATTGCCGCGCTTGAAATGGAGCCCGGTGTAACTGTAGTTGTTGGGCCCAATGGATCAGGAAAATCAAATGTGGTTGATGCCATTGCTTGGGTTCTAGGTGCACAAGCCCCTAGTGCGGTACGGGCTCAAAAAATGGATGACATCATTTTTGCTGGTACAGCTTCGAGACCAGCTCTAGGACGAGCAGAGGTCTCACTGACTATAGATAACGAATTTGGCCTCCTTCCGATTGAATTCTCGGAAGTAACAATTACGCGAACACTTTTTAGGAGTGGTGATAGCGAATATTCTTTGAATGGTGCCCCCTGCCGACTTCTTGACATTCAGGAGCTGTTGTCAGATGCTGGAGTTGGTCGTCAACAACATGTGATCGTTTCACAGGGCCAAATAGATGCAGTTCTCAATGCTCGTCCTGAAGAAAGACGAATGATTATTGAGGATGCTGCAGGGATTCTCAAATACCGTAAGCGAAAAGAGAAAGCAGAGAGGCGCCTCTCTGCAACTGAAACCAATTCAAATCGACTTGGAGATCTTCAGCGTGAGGTAAGGCGCCAACTGAAACCTTTAGAACAGCAAGCTGAGGCAGCCCGTCGCCATGGCGATCTTATTTCAGAATTAAGAGCTCTACGCTTGCATCGTGCCGCCAATGAATTGAGCGGATTAAAAGAACGCACACAAGCGGAATCCAAACAAAGAGAAGATCTAGTACATCAAGAAACTGAAGTAAAAGGTGACCTCACACGGCTCGACCAGGAAGTTGTCGCAGCAGAAACTGAATTGTCTGCTCGAGGTGGAGATGATTTAAGTGACCAACTAGTGCGACATGAGGCATTACGGGAACGGGCTAGAGGACTACGGGGGATTCTTATTGAAAGGCTGCGAGGCATAGAAAGTGATCGAAAGTCCAGTAGCTCTTATCAGATAGTTCTTGATTTAGAGTCCGAGTTAGCGCGATCAGAAGCAGAGCTTGCTGGACTGGAAATCGAAGTCGCTTCTTTTACTCCAGAGTCAGAGAAACTTTCTGTTCTTGAACAGGACTTAAATAAAGAACGGAGTGCCTTTGATACAAAATGGGGGGATGGGATACCAGTTTCTGAAGGATTGGCATCTGAAGTAAGAGGTGAACTAAGTGTCCTTCGTTCTTCAGTGCAAAATCTTAAGTCAGAGCACAGCCGCGTGTCTGATCGCTTGTCTATTCTTAATGCTTCCTCTTCTCGCTTAGATGCTGAAGCAAGAAAACTTCGAGAGTTACTTTCTGAAGGAGACGTAGTAGAGGAACCACTTATAGCAGAAGTGGTAGAAATGGAGTTACAAGCAGCACGAAGCGGTACTGATCGGGATCAGGCATGGGAGAGGCTAGTGATGGCCGAAGCCGATTTACGGACGATTAGAGCTCGAGTTGAGGCGCTTGCATTGGCATTAGATGAAGCACGTTCAAAAGCAGGAGTCAGCCATCTTGCAGATATCAATGGTGTGCTTGGAACACTGCTTGATCTAGTAGAAGTTGACGAAGGATATGAATCTGCCTTTGAAGCTGCTGCAGGTGAGGCCCTTGATGCAGTAGTTGTACAGGGAACAGATCAAGCCGTGAAAGCTATAGAAGCTTTGAAGCGCGGAAATTTCAACGCAGCGGTTTTGAACCTTGAAGGTCTAACTTCGGACCAAACGAAGCCGACCTTCGGAACTTCTATCCGAGAGCATGTACGAGCACGCATTCCTGCAGTAAACCAGTTGTTAGATCGACTTCTTACTGAAGTTGTACTTGTTACAGCCGGCAGCGCTACCGCAATTGATTTGGCCATCACAAATCCCACTACGGTAATTGTTACTACGGAAGGAGATCGATTTGGACCTTCTGGGTGGAAGATAGGTGGAGATCGAGCTGGCGCTACAGGTGCGGCTTTAGCAGAAGCCGAAATTCGTTTAGTTGCAGCAGAGATGGAACGAACGGACGCTAAATCAGCATTTGACGAAGCTGAGAAGCGAGCAAATGATTTCAATCAAGAAGTTAATCGTTTGAATCAATCCCTTAATGACCATGACAATGAATTCACTGCAGCTGTGGAAGCGCTGCAACAGTTACAATCTGAGCGCCGCGAACTAGCTACAGCAATTAGCAATCTTCAGAATCGCTCTAGTGAGATAACAGAACAACTAGAGACTGACCAAAGCCGAGTATCCGAGCTTGAAATCCGACTTTCAAGTCTTGAAGCGGATGAAGAGAAACAAACTGAAGCAGTTCATCGCATGGTTCAAGATCGTAACCAACTTGAAAAACGTTTGGCGGAACTTGCAAAAAAACGCACTGATCATGAAGTTCGATATGCAGATGCCACAGCCAGAAGAGTTCTAATAACTACAAGACTTGGTGATCAAAAAAATCAGTTATCAGCGTTAGAAGAAATGCATCAAGAAGCTTCAACTCAAAAAGATCAACTTGATAGACGTGAAGCAGTCAATCAAGGCTTAGTGGAAGCATTGGATCTTGAAGTTGAAAAGATAGAAGCAAAACTTGCCACTCTCCGAGAGCTAAGGAAAAAACAGTCAGATCGTGTACAAGCGGCAGTAGTTCGACTAGATGGGATTCGTCGAGACCGTTTAGAAAGCGAGCGTCGTTTATCTGAAATACGTGAACGCCAATCGCGACTTGAAATAGAGAGAGCGGAAAGCAGGCTCCGTTTAGAGAATTTGACGTCAACGATACGAACAGAATTTGATAGAGAACCAGAGACGATACTCGATACACCCGAACCAGAACTTCCAGATGGGGTGTCTTCCACGAATCGAATTTCAGAGTTAGAGCATGACTTAAAAATCATGGGGCCAATTAATCCTTTAGCTTTGGAAGAATTTGAAACGCTTAATGAGCGATACGAGTTTCTGCAAGAACAGTTAGAAGACGTACGTACGACGCGACGTGAATTACGAAAAGTAATCCGTTCGATAGATGAAGAAATTGTTCGAGTGTTTTCATCAGCGTGGGCAGAAGTTTCTGAACACTTCACTGATCTCTTTGGGAGTCTCTTCCCGGGGGGAACTGGGTCTCTTCGACTTACAGACACATCTGACTTGTTGTCTACTGGGATTGAAGTAGAGGCACGGCCTTCAGGAAAGAATGTAAAAAAACTTTCACTTCTATCTGGTGGGGAAAGATCACTGACGGCTCTCGCATTCCTATTTGCTGTCTTTAGAAGCCGTCCTTCACCCTTCTATGTCATGGATGAGGTTGAAGCCGCACTTGATGATGTCAATCTTCACCGTTTCCTCGGCCTCGTTGCACAATTTAGAGACGATGCTCAACTTTTGATAGTAAGTCATCAAAAACGGACAATGGAGGCAGCAGATTGTCTTTACGGAGTCTCTATGGCGCCTGGTGGTTCATCACGAGTTGTTAGTGAACGTATTAGTGACGATCAGGCTTCTATACAAGCCCAATCTATAAAAGCTTCAACAAATACTTAGATTCTTCTTTAAGGCGACTATGACAAGCCCGTTTCACGTTGTACCGTCACATTATGAGGATTCTTGTTGTAGATGATGAAATTGACTTAACAGAAGCGATTGCGAGAGGCTTACGTCGCCAAGGTTATGCAGTTGATATCGCAAATGACGGCGACGAAGCTATAGAGAAATCGTCTTTTACGACTTATGACTTAGTCTGTTTAGACCTAACTATGCCTGGTATTGATGGCCTTGAGGTATGTCAGATCCTTCGCAAAAACTCTCCTGAAGGAGTTATTCCGCGCATACTCATGCTTACAGCTCGCGACACAATCGAAGAAAGAATCGCTGGGTTAGATGTGGGAGCTGATGATTATTTAGTGAAACCGTTTGCGTTCGATGAATTGGCAGCACGTATTCGCTCGCTACTACGTCGTGAACGAGGGCGCAGCGGTGCTGTTTTACAGGTTGGTTCACTCATAATGGATACAGCACGTCATACCGTCAGCCGTGACGATCGGGTGCTGAATCTAACCGCAAAAGAGTTTGCTGTGCTTCGTTATTTGATGTCTCGCCCTGGAGATGTTATTTCCCAAGAAGACCTCTTAGAACATGTCTGGGACGAACATGCAGACCCCTTCACAAGTACTGTTCGAGTAACTGTGGGCACGCTCCGCCGAAAAGTTAATTTAGAAGGGGAAGAAGCGCTTCTAGAAACAGTGGTAGGTCGAGGGTATCGACTGACAGAAGAGTCAAATTCATGAAAACTCAACGCTCTATTCCTCTTAGCGGGCTGCGTATACGCTTAGCATTCCTTTATTCAATACTTTTATTTGGTCTTGCATCATTAGGTGTAGGGATCATTTATTTGAGCCTCTCTGTCTCACTATCAGATGAACCCATGTCGCGAGAAGCGGCATTTCAAATTTTGGGAGATGAGCTAGGGGAATTAACAGACACAGCCACCGAAGAAGAAAATTCATTCAATCAAGTAGAGCAGCACCAAACTCAGCTTGTCGGTTTTGAACAGGCGGTGAACCAAAGAGCTCTTGATCAATTGAGATCTTATTCTGGATGGTCACTTCTAGCTCTCTTTGCATCAAGCATGCTCATCGGATGGTATGTATCGGGGTTGGTTCTTCGCCCAATTGGAAGGATTACTTCAGTGGCTCGAGAAATACAAGCAACAGATCTGTCACGACGAATTGAATTAGGAGGTCCTGCGGATGAGTTACGCGATCTTGGAGACACCTTTGATCAAATGC
Source organism: Acidimicrobiales bacterium (assembly GCA_029245675.1). Lineage (GTDB taxonomy): Bacteria > Actinomycetota > Acidimicrobiia > Acidimicrobiales > MedAcidi-G1 > MedAcidi-G2B. The sequence goes on from JAQWOV010000019.1 coordinate 140,016, forward strand.
TTGATCGTCTTGATCAGGCATTTGAAGGACAAAGGCATTTCATTCAAGAGACCTCTCATGAGCTTAGAAATCCTTTAGCTGTAATAAGAGCAAATCTTGATGTCGCACTAGGGGACCCAAAGGCGACTCTAGAAGAGTTCCGATTTTCAGGCGAAGTGGCTAGTCGAGCTGCAATAAGGATGTCAGCTCTTGTAGATGATTTACTGCTGTTGGCATATCACGAAAGGCGTGACACCCACCGTGAACCAATTCTTCTTTCACAGGTAGTAGCTGAGACAGTTGAGGACTTTTCTGCATTTGCTAAGAGAAATAATGCTGTTTTGACAGTAGATATGACTTCAGAAATCAAAGTAATAGGAGATGCAGCAGCATTGCGGCGGGCTTTAGCAAACTTATTGAGCAACGCAATACGTGTTTTAGGTTCAGGCGGGGAGGTCAGAGTTCTTGGCGGTCAAGACACAGAACAAGTTTGGGTTTCTGTTGAGGACAATGGTCCTGGATTATCAGCGGAAGATCTTGATCGTGTATTTCAACGTTTTTGGAAAGGGCAGGGGGCTGGAGCTAAAGAATCTGGTCGTTCAGGATTAGGCTTAGCTATCGTGCGGCAAATAGTTGAAGGACATGGTGGACAAGTCACGGTTCGTTCACAACTGGGAAGCGGCGCAACCTTTACTATCTGGCTGCCGCGATACATTGCTGCTTAGTTGCTGCTTATTTTTGATCTTATTTGTCTAAGTTGTAGTTATGGAAGAAATGGAAGTGCAAGAAATTTCGACAGAGGAATCTTCGGATAAAAGTAAAATAGAAGACGAATTGGCCTTAGAAGAGGAACAGATTAGCGATAGAGACGCCGCTAGAAGCTCTTTAGGGCTAGGCCATAAGCAAAAAATTATCCTCAAAGCCTTTGTGGCGTTTCTACTTTTAGCTGTAGGCGTTGTGCTTGGAGGATTATTTATCTATCTGAATGAAGACGACGTGTCGACATCAGTACCTCAAATTAGTTTTCAACTAGGAGAAGCACCTGTCCAGAGCCCCAGCGAAGAACCTGTGGTGGCTGTTGCTAAAGCAGTTACCCCATCTGTTGTTTTAGTGGAGATTCCAGGTTCAGGTCAGGGTTCTGGGATTATTCTTGACTCTGAGGGGCATATAGCCACAAATGGACATGTAGTGGATCAAGCAGAATCGGTCTTAGTTACTCTTTCAAACGGACGAAAAATTGAGGCTGACGTTATTGGTTCAGATATTCGGCGGGATGTCGCTGTTGTGAAACTCATAGATGTAGTTCCGGATCTGACTCCTGCAGTATTCGCTCCAAGCGACGACATCCAAGTAGGACAATTAGCAGTTGCAGTTGGAAGCCCATTTGACCTCACGCAAACTGTTACATCAGGAATTGTCAGTGCACTTGGTCGTGTTGTCTCATCTTATGGATGTGAAGTAGGAGGCTTTGATAGCGCTGAATGTGCTGGTATTTCGACAATTCAAACAGATGCACCAATAAACCCTGGAAATTCAGGTGGCCCTCTAGCAGATAGATACGGGCGAGTCATAGGGATGAACACCTTGATTTATACGGGGGGGATTGTTGAAGGAAATATAGGAGTTGGATTTGCTTTGCCTAGCGACACGGTTGTTTTAGTTTCTCAGAGGCTTATAGCCGGTGAACCTGTCGGAACAGCATGGCTAGGCATTCGAGGAGAGTCACCTGATGATGGTCGAGGAGGAGCGATCATCATAGAACTAACATCGGGCTCACCAGCTGACCAAGCAGGGTTGAAAGTCGGAGATCTAATCATTGCTTCTGAAGGTCGGCCAATCATCACAATGGAATCGTTACGCGCTGACATCCAACTCCGATTACCTAGTATGACAATCACTCTTGATTATGAGAGAGACGATGTTCTTTCTAGCACTGAAGTCACCTTAGGTGACTTAGATAAGTTTCTTGCAGAGCCATAGCAAGACTAAAGACCACTAATTCTCAACCAATACTGCAGGTAGAATCAGAGTTCTATGAACTTTATGCATCGTTTAGGAAGAACTCGGGCGTCCTTCGCAGCCAATCTTTCAAAAGTCCGATCGCTAACTGTGGTAGATGAAAATATTTGGGAAGACCTAGAAGAGACTCTTTTGCTGGCAGATGTTGGAGTAAATACAACTGACAAGATGATAAATAAGGTTCGTCAAATATCCCTGGAAGAAAAAATTACTGACCCTGAAGGCATTTTGATAGTTCTTCAAAAGGAGATGAAGGACTCACTAGAAACATCAGATAGAGAACTAAATCAAGCATCTTCCCCAAGCGTTTGGTTGTTTGTTGGTGTAAATGGAGTTGGCAAAACGACGACAATAGGAAAAATCGCTAATCAGAAAAAGTCCTCCGGGAAACAAATAGTTCTCGCCGCCGGAGATACTTTTAGAGCCGCAGCGGTTGAACAACTAAAACAATGGGCTGAACTTTCTGAATCAATAGTGGTAAGTGGCTCTGAGGGCGCAGATCCAAGTTCTGTTGTTTTCGATGCTGTTGAACATGCAGCGTCAAAAGGCGCTGATCTCGTACTTGCAGACACCGCTGGGAGGGTGCACACTAAAAGCAATCTCATGGAAGAACTTCAAAAAATTCGTCGGGTTGCAGAAAAAGGGGCTGGAACCGTAACTGAAACTCTGCTCGTATTAGACGCCACTACAGGGCAAAACGGTTTAATACAAGCAAGACAATTCACGGAAGCAGCAGAAGTTACTGGCGTCGTACTAACTAAACTTGATGGAACCTCACGTGGAGGAATCATATTTGCTGTACATGAAGAACTAGGAATCCCTGTGAAACTAATTGGAATAGGTGAAGGGATCGAAGATCTCCTCCCCTTTGATCCGAACGAATTCGTAGACGGCCTCTTCGAATAACTTTTTGAAACGATTTATGTAACATGTTTGAAACCCTTACAAGCCGTTTTGACGGAATAATAAAAAAAATACGTAGTAAAGGACTCCTGGGACCAGAAGAGATTGAAGAAGTTCTGAAAGAAATACGCGCAGCTCTTCTTGACGCAGATGTCAACTTAAAAGTAGTCCGTTCATTTCAAGAAAGAATTCGAGTCCGAGCTCTCGGGGAAGAGGTAAGTGGGGTACTCAACCCTGGTCAACAAATCGTCAAGATCGTTTCAGAGGAACTCACAAATATTCTTGGCAGAGAAGCAGTCAAGATCACCTTTGCTTCTAAACCTCCCACGATTGTAATGCTCGCTGGATTACAAGGATCAGGAAAAACTACGACGGCCGCCAAACTCGCAAAATGGTTTAAAAGCCAAGGACGAAACCCTCTACTTGTAGCTGCTGATTTAGCTCGCCCTGCTGCCGTTGATCAATTAAGAACGCTAGGTTCCCAAGTTGAGGTTCCGGTCTTCAGCGAGATGTCAGATCCTGTAACCGTAGCAAAATCCGGACTAGAAGAAGCTCGACGCCTGGGGCGAGATGTCGTGATATGTGATACCGCAGGCCGACTCACAATTGACGACTCCATGATGAAAGAGATCGGTGAGATTTCAGAAGCTATTTCTCCTCACTACACGTTCCTTGTTGTTGATGCCATGATTGGACAAGAAGCAGCATCAATCGCTGAAACATTCCATGAGGTCATTGAGTATGAAGGAATTATTCTCACGAAACTTGATGGAGATGCACGCGGAGGAGCAGCTTTATCTATTAGTGAAGTTGTAGGTAAGCCTGTAACTTTTGCATCCAACGGAGAAAAGATTGAAGATTTCGAAATCTTCCACCCCGATCGTCTCGCGAGTCGCATTCTTGGGATGGGGGATATCGAAACTCTTATAGAGAAGGCAGAAGAGACCTTCGAAAAAGAAAAATCTCAAGCAGCCATGGAAAGGATGATTCAAGGGACCTTCACTCTTGATGACTTTCTTGATCAACTTCACCAAATAAGAAAAATGGGCCCCATCAGCAGCATGATGGGAATGGTGCCCGGGGTGGTACAAACTGGACAACAGCTAGATGAAGAAACCGAAGAAAGAAGAATTAATAGGTTAGAAGGCATCATCCATTCGATGACTTCCGTAGAAAGAGCAACTCCAGAGATTATTGATGGCTCACGGCGAAGCCGAATAGCGCAGGGAAGCGGTACGCAACCATCTGAAGTTTCGCAGCTTGTAAAACAATTTCGCGAAATGAAAAAAATGATGAAGAAAGCTCCTAAAGGACCAAAAGGACGCAAATCAAAGAAACAAAAAAATCGACAAAAAGGTGGAAGAACCTCAAATCCGCCAAGCAAAACGGGACTTTCTCTGCCTGGATTGGGAGAAGACCAGGCAAAAGAAAAACTAAAAAATTTAGATTTGAGCGATTTTGACTTTTCATAAATCTAGATATGTGCCAAAAAGGCTGGAAATCTGTTCATAATCGGGCAGACTGTTTCTCCGACTAGGTGCGTATCATTAGTACCAAGAAATTAAGCCACATCGATTGAGTGGCACGAACAAATAGAGAGAGAGCCACTGTGGCTGTAAAACTTCGCCTTATGCGAATGGGAAAAAAGAAACAACCGACCTACCGAGTGGTAGCTGCAGATTCGCGTAAAGCGCGAAATGGCAGATTTATTGAAGTAGTAGGTTTTTATGATCCTCGTCAAGACCCATCAGTAATTGAAATAGAGACTGAGCGAGCAGTGCACTGGCTCCAGCATGGTGCACAACCTTCTGAACGAGTCAAAAAACTACTTCAAATATCGGGAGCGTGGGAGTCCTTCTCTGGTGAAGCCTTCGTTCCACCCGAACCAAAAGCAAAGAAAAAAGAAGAGGTAGTTGAAGAGGCTGCTGAAGAGGTAGTTGAAGAGGTAGTTGAAGAGGCTGCTGAAGAGGTAGTTGAAGAGGCTGCTGAAGAGGTAGTTGAAGAGGCTGCTGAAGAGGTAGTTGAAGAGGCTGCTGAAGAGGTAGTTGAAGAGGCTGCTGAAGAGGTAGTTGAAGAGGTAGTTGAAGAGGAAGAAGAAAATCAATGAGTGGACAAGCTTCCACTGCAGAGGGTGTACTTGAGTACTTAATTAAGTCAATTGTCGAAAACCCGGATGCAGTAGAAATAGAAGTCAGTGAAGACGAGCGTTGCACTTTTTCGGTAACTGTGGCTGATGACGATATGGGTCGAGTAATCGGTAAGAGAGGACGAGTCGCAAATGCTATTAGAACCATTGTTCGCGCAGCGGCAGTTCGTGATGAAATTGAGATAGATGTCGATTTTGTTGACTAGATTTTAAATACGGGTTTCAATGAAAAACCCCGATGATTCAAACCTTCTAGAAGTTGGACGAATAGATCGTGCACATGGTGTTAAAGGTGAAGTAATAGTAAATCTAATTACAGACCGAACAGAACGTTTATCAAAGGGCTCAAAACTTCAGACTCCAAGAGGGGACCTAACGGTTCAAAATAGTCGATCTCATCAACATCGCTATCTCGTTGTATTTGAAGAAATAGAAAATCGAGAGTCTGCAGAGGAGTGGAGAGGTGTAACTCTTCATGCTGAACCAATCGAAGACCCGGACGATGACACATTATGGGTTCATGATTTAGTGGGAGCGGAAGTAATAGATCAACATGGGATATCTCATGGGCCTGTTGCTGCAATAATTTCTAATCCAGCAAGCGACCTATTGGAACTTCAAGATGGATCTTTGGTTCCTTTGACATTCGCAATAGATATTCAACCTAAAAAACTTATATCGGTGGTAGTTCCTAAAGGCCTTTTCGAAGAGGAAGAGAAGTAATGACACTCAAAATTAATGTCTTTACCATTTTCCCAGAAATGATAGACAACTATACGTCTCAAAGTATTTTGGGAAGGTCACAGAACAACGACTTGTTGGAAGTGAAGAGCCACGATCTAAGAGATTATGCGGACGGCTCTCATCGAACCGTTGACGATAGCCCCTTTGGCGGAGGCCCCGGGATGGTGCTGATGCCAGAACCGGTATTTAACGCTATAGACAGTGTCAAACCACCAAGGCCATTGATATTACTTAGCCCGAGTGGAAGAAAATTTAATCATGAAGTTGCCGCCGAACTAGCTGAATTAGATGAGTTTTCTCTTCTTTGTGGACGCTATGAAGGAGTTGATGAACGTATTCGTACACGCCTTTGTGATGATGAAATTTCTATAGGCGACTACGTACTTGCTGGAGGTGAGCTAGCGGCTTTAGTCATCGTTGAAGCGGTCGCGCGTCTCCGCCAGGGCGTGCTCGGAAATATAGATTCGGCGAGTGATGAATCCTTTGCCGATGGCCTCTTGGAACACCCTCACTACACAAGGCCTGCAGAATTTCGTGGAGATGAAGTGCCACCTACTTTATTATCTGGAAACCATGAAGAAATTAGACGCTGGCGCAAAATCCAGTCCTTATTGATGACTTCTCGTAAGCGCCCCGATCTCATAACCAAGCGCGGCGGATTGACGCAGGAAGAATTAGAGCAATTGAAGCAGATTGACAAACATAAAAATTAATAGGGGTGAATCTTCTCAGAAGCCTCTACACTTATTATGCGACCGGAACACGGTTCGCTTTAATTTTGACCAATTCGCTGAGGATATAAAATGCAACCCACAGACCTCGTCGATCAACAAAATCTCCGAGATGATATTCCTGACTTCAATTCAGGTGACACTGTCAAAGTGCACGTCCGGGTTGTTGAGGGCAACAGGCAACGAGTACAAGTCTTCGAAGGCGTAGTTCTTCGACGCCAAGGAAGCGGAGTCCGTGAAACTTTCACGGTCAGAAAACTCAGCTTTAGCGTTGGAGTAGAGCGCACCTTTCCAGTTCATTCACCGGTTATAGAAAAAATAGAAGTGGTTACTCAAGGTGACGTGCGACGAGCAAAGCTTTATTATTTGAGAGATCGAATAGGTAAGAGAGCCAAAGTCAAAGAAAAGCGTGACTGGTAGTTCCGACGTAACTAAATCCTTTTATTCCAGCATCCGCGATGCCAATGGCGCCTCAAATCCGGAGCTTCAATCGGAACAATAACTACGTGTCCAAGACCTGCAGGTATATCTCTATTGCAACCTGGACAAATGTATTTTTTAACTGCTTGATAAGGCTGGATTGATTTAACTTCAATTTCCCCGAAGGCTTCCGGATTCTTCATCTCAACTATCCTAAGAAAGCCCAGAGTAGAAGAATTAAAGCCACCGCTATTGCTGAAATAACAAAAGCGAAGTCACTCGGGCGGCGACGGTGAGGACGATTTGGATCAAAACCCATATTGATCAGTATCGTCGGTAATCTGATGCGATCACACTTTTCGACTTTGGTTTTATCTTTCTTTTTTTCTTCGCTTATTGCTGCTGGATGTGTAGCTTCAGTACCAGATGTTCCAGAAGGTTCGGACCAATCTTTAATTCAAGGCCGCAAAGTTTGGACAACTTTCTGCACCTCATGTCATGGACCATCAGGTTCTGGGGGACGTGGACCATCCTTGAAGGAAATAGAAAACAGCTATCCTTCTTTACCAGATATCTCCCTAATCATCAGTGAAGGTCGTAACGGCATGCCATCATTTAAAGAGACCCTTGATCAAGAAGAAATAAAATCAGTCGCCAGATACATCCAAGAGGTGCTCTGAAGGTCTTACGTTCTGTATCCGGTCTTACTTTCATTCCGATACACTCACATAGACCAGACAACCGTTTGGTTACAAAAATATTCACCCGATCAACCCACGGTCGCCTATAGGCGCCAAATCGGGGTAAGAACAACCGATGGGAAAGGAAGCACGACATGGCAGTCGTAAGTATGAAGCAATTGCTTGAAGCAGGGGTCCACTTCGGACATCAAACGAGTCGATGGAACCCAAAAATGCAAAGGTTTATTCACGGAGAACGATCCGGAATATACATTATTGATCTCCAACAAACACTCAGTTGTATTGAGAGCGCTTATGGTTTCACCCGGGATCTTGTAGCGAACGGAGGAAGGGTTCTATTTGTTGGAACAAAACGACAAGCACAAGATCCAATTCGTTCGTATGCAGAGAAATGCGGAATGCCGTATGTGAACCAAAGATGGCTTGGAGGGATGCTTACAAACTTTCAAACAATTTCAAAACGAGTAGCGAAGATGCAGGAATATCAACGCATGCGCAACTCGGGAGAATTCGAAGTTATGCCCAAAAAAGAGGCTTTACAATTCTCCAGAGAATTAGAAAAATTGGAAAGAAACTTATCGGGAATAAGGGATATGAAGTCCGTACCAGAAGCAATTTTTGTTATGGATACTGTTAAGGAACATATAGCTATCACGGAAGCTAACAAATTAGGAATACCAGTAATCGCAGTTCTAGACACTGACTGTGATCCAGATGTAGTCCAATATCCAATTCCCGGTAACGACGACGCAATTCGCTCCGGGAGATTGCTTTGCCGAGTGATGTCAGACGCGATAGAAGAAGGACGGTTTATCGCCAACTCTTTAAACAAGGGAGACGACGCGCCTTCTCTTGACTCAGAGGATAAAGCCACTGAACAAGCACAGGCACAGGCACAGGCAGAAGCTGAGGCTATAGAACGAGAAATGCGTGTGGCGGAAAACCTTCAATCAGAACCGGACGAAGCCCCATCAGAAGAAACTAACGAAGAAAATAACGAAGAAAATAACGAAGGAGCCTAATCATGACAGATGTGACTGCTCAGGATGTCAAATCATTAAGAGATGCCACTGGTGCTGGAATGATGGACGCAAAAAAAGCTTTAATCGAAGCTGGCGGAGACGCTGAAGCGGCAGCTCAGGTACTACGAGAGAAAGGCCTAGCGAAAGCGGCTACTCGGACAGATCGAGAGAATGCCGAAGGAGCAGTATCAGTCCTTGTAGAGGGAAACAAAGCTGTCCTTGTACACGTTAAGTGCGAAACAGATTTTTCTGCAAAATCTGAACAATTCCAGAATTTTGTTAATTCTCTAACAGCGGATGTTCTTTCCCAAGGAGCGACAGCCGTAGAAAACCATGTTCAAGAACTTGATGATCTCCGCTTATCAGTAAAAGAAAATGTTGAGATAGGAAAAGTTGAAGTAGTGGAAGCAGCAGATGGAAATCTCATAGACACCTATGTCCATAAGCAGGACGGAAGAGGTGTTAACGGAGTCATTGTTGAAGGAAAAGATGTAGATCAAGAAACACTTCACCAAGTCGCACTTCATGTGGCATTTGCTAAACCAGCTGCGCTGACACGAGAAGAAGTGTCAGAAGAAGCTATAGAGAAAGAACGCGCTGCCCTTCTTGAAATCACTAAAGCCGAAGGAAAACCAGAACAAGCATGGGAAAAAATAGTTGAAGGACGACTTACCGGATGGTTCAGGGAGTCAGTATTGCTTGACCAAGGGCTTCATGGCGACAAGACTCCAGTTAAGGATTCTTTAGGTGGCGGAGAAATAGTTCGTTTCGCCCAAGCCTATCTCGGAGGTTAAGTTTGTCTGACAAAGATTCTGCTCGATGGAGTCGAGTTCTTCTCAAAGTTTCCGGTGAGGCATTTGCCGGGGATGCCGGATATGGCATTGATGGCGAAATCGTCACTCGAATTGCCAAAGAAATTGTTGATGTCAGAGAAACCTTCAATGTCGATATAGCAGTAGTCGTAGGTGGCGGAAATATTTGGCGAGGAATGTCTGGCGCTGGCGCAGGCATGGATCGAGCACAAGCTGATTACATGGGCATGCTCGCAACGTCCATTAACGCTTTAGCGCTCCAAGACACCTTAGAGCAGTTGGGTCAACCTACTCGAGTACAAACAGCGATACACATGGCACAAATCGCTGAACCCTATATACGGCGTCGCGCCATTCGGCACTTAGAAAAAGGCAGAGTCGTAATTTTTGCTGGCGGAACAGGAAATCCTTTCTTTACTACTGATACCGCGGCTGCTTTAAGGGCAGTAGAAATGGAAGCTGAGGTATTACTCAAAGGATCTCATTCGGGAACAGATGGCATCTATACCGCAGATCCCAGAATTGAACCAGATGCACAAAAAATTGATCAGATCAGCCATATTGAAGTAATTAAACAAGGACTTCAACCAATGGACTCAACCGCCATCACTCTTTGTATGGATAACCAGTTGCCCATCGTCATGTTTGACTTGATGAGTTCCGGCAATGTGCGATCCATACTTGCTGGTGAACCTATCGGTACTCTAGTTACTTAACAAGGAGAGACGTTGAGCGACGAAATGATTCAAATGGTGCTTGAAGAAGCAGAAGAGCGTATGACAGAAGCGGTTGCTCATTCAAAAAAAGAATTTTCAACCATACGCACAGGTAGAGCCTCTTCTTCGTTAGTTGAACGTATTTCTGTTGATGCCTATGGGGTAGAGATGAAGTTGCAGGAATTAGCTAGTTTCTCCGTTCCAGAAGCACGTCAATTACTGATAACCCCCCATGATCCAGGAAATGTAGTTGCTGTTGAAAAGGCAATCACAAAAGCAGAACTTGGCCTGACCCCTAGTAATGATGGTCATTCAATAAGGTTGTCTTTCCCAGAGTTAACACAAGAAAGGCGACATGAATTAGTCCGAATGGTCAACAGTATGGCTGAAGAAGGAAAAAATCGACTTAGAGGCCAAAGGAGAAACGGTCGTAAGGATCTTGATGATATTAGTGGTAGCGGTGGCGTATCAGAAGATGATATTAAACATGCGTCTGACCGTCTTGACGAACTTATACACAAACATGAGGCTGTAATCGATCAAGCTAGAGCATCAAAGGAAAGTGAACTACTTGAGGTCTAGGCTTAAGGTAATTCAGGAGAAATAATGAACGATCAACCTAAATTTGAAGAGATACGGATACTTGGACTTGAAGCTTCCGAAGATGAAGCAACGCCAGGCCGTTCAGTATTCGAAAACGAAGAACCAAACAATGAACTCCCACCTTGGACAGCCCCACCGGAGACCTCAACTTCCAGTGATGATCAGTGGGAAGACGATGGGCCTCGTTGGGCAGATGATGTCCCGGCTGAACATGAATCTCAGCAACCTGTTGGAGATTTGAGCGACTCATCTGCGGCTTCGTTTTTTGAAGAAGAAGCAACTCAAGGGTCTTCTCAAATTTCAGGCGATTTTAACCCACCGCTCCTTCCGCCAGATGAACCGTTACCTCCGCTTCCGACCAACGACTCACCATCACCAGACCCAATTCAAGATGGACGAGGCGGCAAGCGCCGTGGTCGAAAAAATAATGGTTCATCAGGAGAAGGTAGAAATATACCGATTGCAATTGTCACAGGTCTTGCTTTAGGGGCTTTAGTCCTAGTGTCTTTTTATCTGGGTTCAGGAGTCACAGTAGCTGTAGCAACTTGTTTCTTAGTCCTTGCCGCTGCAGAGTTCTTTATGGCAGTTAGACGAGCTGGATATCAACCGGCTTCTCTGTTAGGGATTGTCGCAGTTGCCGCTTTGAATCTTGGAGCATATTGGCGCTTTGAATCAGCAGTCCCACTAGTTCTTCTTTTAACACTTCTATTTACTTTCCTGTGGTATTTCACTGGTGTGGACCGAGAAGCCCCAATGCTAAACATTTCGGTAACGATGTTTGGGGTTCTATATATCGGGATGATGGGTTCATTCATCGGCTTGATGCTGAAAGATGTAAATGGTGTGGGCATGATGCTTGCCGCCGTGATAGCTACCGTAGGATATGACGTAGGCGGACTAGTGATAGGACGTATTGCTGGTCGAACGCCACTCGCCGCAGTAAGTCCAAATAAGACCATGGAAGGTTTAATTGGCGGAATGGCAGTTTCATTTGCTGTCACCGTTCTTATCACAGGACAAATCACCCCATTTGGAGACAGTCCTGGAGATCTAGGATCAGCATTTGTACTAGGTGTAGTAGCAGCCTTAGTTGCTCCACTGGGAGACTTGTGCGAATCCATGATTAAGAGAGATCTAGGCATTAAAGATATGGGGAGCATTCTTCCAGGGCATGGAGGACTCCTAGATCGATTTGATGCTCTCCTATTTGTTCTACCGGCCACTTATTACACCGCTCGTCTTCTTAATCTCTTCGGAGGCTAAGTAAACTTCACTCAAACGGCGGTATTCTCCTTTCATGGCCACCAAAGTTTCAGTTCTTGGTTCAACAGGTTCAATTGGCACACAAACCCTCGAGATTATTGATTCCTGCTCAGATGACTATGAAGTCGTCTCACTTGGAGCCGCACAATCGGTAGAAAAACTTGCCGAACAAGCAATGAAGTTCCGACCTAAAGTTGTGGCAATAGAAGACCCTGAATTGGCCTCAGACCTAGTAGCTCGGTTGCCGGCAGAGATAGAAGTACTTGCAGGCCCTAGCGCTCTATCAGAAGCAGCAGTAATGGGTGATATCGCCATTAATGGTGTCGTAGGATTTGCAGGATTACCCATCACCATGGCTGTTTTACAAGCAGGAAATCGCCTTGGATTAGCAAACAAAGAGTCACTAATTGCTGCTGGCCCAATCGTTCAACGAGTGAGAGCTACCCCTGGAGCAGAGTTGTTGCCAGTAGACAGCGAGCATTGTGCCATTCATCAATGTTTAAGAGCCAATGTGGTCGAAAGAAGAATAAAAAAAATAGTTCTCACTGCTTCAGGAGGACCATTTCGAGGTAGAAAATTAGATCAACTTTCAACCATCGGAGTTGAAGAAGCTCTTGACCATCCCACTTGGTCTATGGGCCCAAAAATAACGGTCGATTCTTCAACGCTTATGAATAAAGGCTTAGAAGTAATAGAGGCTCATGAATTATTTGGAACGGATTACAACGACATAGAGGTAGTGGTACATCCACAGTCCATTATTCACTCCATGGTTACCTTCTCAGATGGAGCAACCATCGCTCAACTTTCTTTACCAGATATGCGTCTCTGCATTGGTTATGCGTTGGCTTATCCTGATCGCCTAGAAGTTCCATTTGGTGAAATTGAGTGGGCTCAATTAAATCGTCTTGACTTTGAACTGCCGGACCGGGAAGCATTTCGTTGTTTAGATCTAGCATTTGCTGCTGGAAAAATGGGGGAAACAGCGCCGGCTTGGCTAAATGCAGCTAACGAAGTAGCAGTCGCGTCATTTCTCGAAAACAAACTTTCTTGGATTGGGATATCTGAAGTTCTAGAAGAAATATTAAATATCTGGCCAGGAGAGAAAGCGACCAAAATAGAAGACATTCTGGAGGTCGATCAAGAATCCCGGAGAGTCACCTCTGATTTGATTTCGAAAAAGACATGAAAAAACTTGAACGACCAGAAACAGTCAGATTGATAGCACTCCTTTTCTTTGGCGTAGTCCTTGTTCAAGCCGGGGGGTTGTCAATGATTGCAGTAGTACTTGCCTTTGTTGGAATGCTTGCACTCCATGAATTCGGACATTTATTGATTGCACGTTTGTCTGGAATGAAAGTGACTGAGTATTTCATAGGGTTTGGACCGCGCCTTTGGTCAGTTAAAAGAGGAGAAACTGAGTACGGAATCAAAGCGATTCCCGCCGGTGCTTATGTACGAATTATTGGCATGTCAAATCTCGAAGAAGTAGATCCGGAAGACGAATCTCGTTCGTATCGTGCTCAAAGTTTTCCAAAGCGCCTTGCAGTCTCCTTAGCGGGATCAGGTATGCAATTTGTGCTTGCTTTTGTCTTGCTCTTTTTTCTCTTCTCATCAATCGGAAGCCCATCACCTGAAGCATGGGAAGTCGGCTCAGTAGTGGAAGGTTCAGCGGCCGAAGCTACTGGGGTATTAGAAGGTGATCAAATTTTGACAGTGAATGGAGTAGATGTCAGCAATTTCGATCAATTCGGAGAAGTTGTGCGTAGATCAACAGGGCAGATTGTGCCAATAGAAATTAGTAGGAATGGTTCAACTGAGGTAGCTGCAACTCAAGTCGGTGAACGTTTGACGTCATTAGGAGCAGCAGTATTTCCTGGCATACAAGAGGGCGATCAAATACTTTCTATCAATAGACAGGAAGTTTCAACATGGCAAGAAGTCGTATCTGAAGTATCTGCCCGTGATTCGTTTCTTCTAGAAATTCAGAAACCTGATGGCGATATAAGAACGGTTCAGAGCGTCAAAGCTTTTACTCCGCTTCCTCCTAGGCAAATCGCAGTCCAAGGGTTCTTTGGCGTGGCTGCTCGTTCTTCTCTCGAAACCCTTGGGTTCGGTCCTTCTATCAAGGAGTCGGCAACTGAAACTGTTCAATTGATAGGAAGCTCTGCTCAAGCGATTGCTCAATTCTTTACGCCCGGGGGAATAACCAACTTTTTTGAGGGTGCAGTAGATGGCGGAAGTTCTAATGCATCGGTTGGTGCAGGAGTCTCATCCGAAGATGAAAATCGTCTCCTATCGATTTATGGGGTTGCTCGATTAGGAAGCAGCCTCTATGAATCTGGGGCATACAACTTCATCTGGTTTCTTGTACTGATAAATGTGTTTGTGGCTGTATTCAACCTTATTCCTCTTCTTCCATTTGATGGCGGGCATGTAGTAATTGCGACTTACGAACGTTTGCGTTCATTTCGTGGACGAGAATATCGCGCAGATGTTTCAAAACTGGTCCCTCTAACGTGGCTTGTTTTGATGTTCTTAGTCTCTTTGACCTTGGTGGCTCTCTTTAGAGACATCGTCGATCTTCCTGATTTTGGTTGAGTTTGGTCTGGCCTAGCCGCTTACTTCCTGTAGCCTCCGTTATATGGAGGTTCAAGCAACATTTCCCCGACGCCTAACTAAACAGGTCATGGTAGGGGACGTACCGGTAGGAGGAGGAGCTCCTATCAGCGTGCAGTCGATGACGGTTACTCGTACAGCTGACCATGAAGCCACCTTGCAGCAAATTTACGATTTAGCTTTAGCTGGTGCGGACATTGTGCGTTGCACTTGCAATGAGCCTGAAGCAGCAGAAGGACTGGCTGAGATTGTTCCCCGCTCTCCCGTGCCGATAGTTGCAGACATCCATCACCAATATCGGATGGCTTTAGCTGCTTTAGAAGCTGGAGTTGATTGTTTACGTCTCAACCCCGGGAATATTCGTAAGCCTGAACATATCAAAACGGTGGCAAGTGAAGCTAGAGACCGGGGAGTTCCAATTCGCATAGGTGTGAACGGAGGGTCATTGCATCCTGACCTTTATGCGAAGTATGGCAATGTAGTCACTCCAGAAGCAATGGTTGAATCTGCTTTAGAAGAGATCGGGTACTTCTCAGAGGTAGGTTTTGATTTAATCAAAATATCCGTTAAGGCCTCAAGCGTTCCTTTAATGATCGATGCTTATCGGCAATTAGCGGAAGTAACTGAATATCCCTTACATCTTGGTGTAACCGAAGCTGGTCCGTTACCTGGAGGGTTAATTAAATCAACTGCCGGGATAGCTACCTTATTAGCCGAGGGAATTGGAGACACGATTAGGTATTCATTGACGGCGGATCCAGTTGAAGAAGCAAAAGCAGGCCGTTTCTTACTTGAATCACTTGGGCTACGTGAGCGTAAAAATGTTGATTTAATAGCGTGCCCTAGTTGTGGCCGTGCAGAGATCGATGTCGTATCTGTTGCGGAGCAAGCAATGGCGGCATTTGCTGAGCGAGAAATCCCTCTTCAGGTAGCAGTTATGGGATGTGTCGTGAATGGACCGGGTGAAGCTCGAGATGCAGATCTCGGCATAGCCGCGGGAAATAAGAGAGGACACCTGTTCATTAAAGGAAAGAACGCTTTAGTGGTTCCTGAAGATGAAATGGTTGACACTTTGGTGGAGTGGGCAGACTTTATTATGGAAAATGGAACTGAGGCAGCTTTGGCCCGTGTAGACGTTCAAAGAGCAGAACGAGAAGCAGCTCGCGACCGAGAGCGGCTTTTAGAGGAACAAGGCCAAGATGCTAATGATTCTGGTACTCGAATCGAAATGATAAAAAAACATATAGACGGGTAAGGCTTTTAAGGTTCATTTTGTAGGTCGCGTGCATCTTTTGTTTAGTTGACATAAATACAAACTGCAGAGCACTTAATAGTCCGGTATGATTAAATATTGCATGCATCGTGCAGTATTTGCGACGAGGCGTGGGCTTAGCCCACGCCTTTCGTTTTCACTGAGCGAGAATTGCTAAAGAGCACAAAACTACAAGTTGGGGACAACCATGAATTTGATTGACAAAATTGAGTCTTTGGTGTCTCCCCTGTGTGACCGTTTAGACGTAGAGCTAGTTGACGTTGAGTATGCAGGCGGAGTGGTCCGTCTCACTGTTGATCGTCCAGAAGGCATAGGGATGGATCATATTACTCCTTTGACTCGTGAGGTCTCGCGAGCTTTCGACCATGAGGATCCAATATCCGGCGCATACTCAATAGAAATCAGCAGCCCTGGTTTAGAACGTGCATTAAAGAAACCTGAACATTTTTTTAGGGTTCTTGGCTCGAATATAACTCTTAAGACTCAGCCGGGCGTAGAGGGCGATAGACGAGTTACGGGACAGTTAGAGAAAGCAGATGATAAGGAAATATCGATCCTTGTTGATGGAGAGAAATCTCGAACTCTGAGTTATGGCGAGATATTGAAAGCCCGTACTGTTTTTGACTGGTCAAGTAGTTTGAATGCAGATCGACAAAATAATGAGACTCAAGTGGGTAGTAGTCCCCATAGTGGAAGTAGAACAAAATAATGAGTATTGATATGAAAGAAGCCTTCCGAGCGTTAGCTGACGATCGAGGTATTTCAATAGAAGCTTTATTAGGGGCTTTAGCTGATGCTTTAGAGTCCGCTTATCGTCGGGGGAGTGGTGCTGAAGACTTTTCGTGGGTAACCATAGATTTTGAAACAATGGATATCCGAGTTCTTGCTCAAGACATAGACGAAGAGGGAGAACCTATCGGATTAGAAAGAGATGTCACGCCTGACAACTTCGGGAGGATTGCTGCACAGACTGCTCGACAAGTGATGAGTCAGAGAATAAGAGAAGCTGAGCGAGACCTCAAATACGAAGAATACGCAGGACGCGAAGGAGATATCGTCACAGGAATAATCCAACAAAGTGATGCTCGGTATACCCTTCTTGACCTTGGTCGGGTGGAAGCGCTTTTGCCACAAGCGGAACAAGTACCGTTTGAGCGTCCGGAAGCGAATGCCCGCTTAAAAGC
The DNA here is from genome assembly GCA_029245675.1 of Acidimicrobiales bacterium. Taxonomy (GTDB): domain Bacteria; phylum Actinomycetota; class Acidimicrobiia; order Acidimicrobiales; family MedAcidi-G1; genus MedAcidi-G2B. The sequence continues at coordinate 157,151 of JAQWOV010000019.1, forward strand.
GTACATAGTGGAAGTCAGGAAGACAGCAAAAGGCCCACAAATCGTAGTGAGCCGAACTCATCCAGGATTAATCAAACGTCTATTTGAATTAGAGGTCCCAGAGATAGCGGATGGAGTAGTCGAAATTAAATCTTGTGCTCGGGAACCAGGGCATCGAACAAAAATTGCTGTTGGATCAAACGATCCGCAAGTTGACCCCGTTGGTGCATGTGTCGGGGCAAGAGGAGCTCGTGTTCGTATGGTGGTAAATGAACTTCGCGGGGAGAAGATAGACATAGTCCCATTTTCTGAAGATCCTAAAGACTTTGTGATGAAAGCTCTCTCACCTGCAAAGGTAAATGAAGTCATAGTCGACGAAGAAGCAGGATCTGCGATTGTGATAGTTCCTGATTATCAACTTTCTTTAGCTATTGGGAAAGAAGGTCAAAATGCTCGGCTTGCAGCACGAATGACTGGCTGGAGAATTGATATTAAGAGCGAAACCCAGGTAGCAGAAGAAGCTGCTTATGCTCAAGTGGATTGGGCAGAAGGAGAATGGATTGTTGATGAAGAAACTGGAGAGCAAGTTTGGAAACCAGCAGAAGGCGGCCCAGAGGTTTCTTTAGACCAGTGGAATGAGGCCTCAACTCTCGATGAAGAGACCACGGATCAAGAAAATATTGAACCAGACTCAACCTCTACTTCAGAAGAAGAGTCCTTAGGGGAAGATTCAATTCTTGAGGATTCAGAAACCTCTGCAGTCGAAATAGAAGAAGAATCTGAAGAATCTGAAGAATTGAGTTAGCCCCTTCATTTCGTTTTAATTCGTACTTCCTTTGTGAAGCAAAAACTTACTTCTTAAAAGAGTTAAGAACCCCCTATAAAGCGGGGGATAGACCATGGTTTCCGATAGTGTCAGTTCGTGGCATATTTAGCCATCAAAAGAAAGAACTAAATACCAAGTGGCAAACAATATTCGTGTTTATGAGCTAGCGCGAGAGCTAGGGATGACTAATGCGCAGGTCGTTGATCTCTGCGGGACCCTAGGTATAGGAGTCAAGGGGCACTCCTCCGGGATGCCTGAACCCCAGGCAGATCGCGTACGCCGTAAAGCGAAAAGAGAAGGATTAGCCACTGAGGTAAAAAAGGAAAAGTCTGCGGACGAAAAACCAGCAGAAGAAAAGTCTGCGGACGAAAAACCAGCAGAAGAAAAGTCTGCGGACGAAAAACCAGCAGAAGAAAAGTCTGCGGACGAAAAACCAGCAGAAGAAAAGTCTGCGGACGAAAAACCAGCAGAAGAAAAGCCTGCGGACGAAAAACCAGCAGAAGAAAAGTCTGCGGACGAAAAACCAGCAGAAGAAAAGCCTGCGGACGAAAAACCTGAAGCAGTACCTGTTGCTGAAAGCAAGGAGTCTTCGGTACCTTCTAAAAGTCCGACAAAAGAAGAGAATTCTAAAGTTTCGTCAAGTCCTGAATCTGTGGCCGTACCTCAGGAGTCGGAGAATAAGAAAACTCCACCTCTATCTTCCACAGGTAAACCGATACCTCCACCTCCGACCTCGAGAACAGGTAAACCGATACCTCCGCCGCCAGGTCAAGGGGGCCGTAAACAGCCAGGATCCCCTGGAGGTCCTTCAGGAAGAAGAAGCACTCCTCCGCCTACTAGCACTACTACTCACCGACCTGCATCAAGTGGGGGACCTCGAGGTTCAGTCCCGGGAGCGGGGGTACGCCCGGATGGTGGCGGGCCAGGAGGAGCACCAAATACTGGAAAACCAGGTGGGGGACCAGGTGGGGGACCAGGTGGAGGAAGAAGGCCACCGCGTGGTAAAAAACGCCGACGTCGGGTTCAAGAAGAGCTTGAACCATTGGATGCTCCAAGTTACACGCCTGAAGATGCGGCAGTTCCAGAAGGAGAGATTCTCATTGAACGACCTACAACTGCTCAAGAACTCGGACCTAAATTAAATCGAACAACAGCAGATGTCGTTCGATTCTTAATGCAACAAGGTGAAATGGTTACAGCAACCCAGTCTCTTTCAGACGACATGATTGAGTTATTTGCTGCAGAAATAGGTGCAGAAGTGCGTCTGGTTGACTTAGGAGAAGAACAAGAAGTGGAACTTCTAAAACTCCTAGACGTGGTGGAAGAAGATGAAGATGCTGATGCACCGATCCGGCCACCCATTATCACAGTCATGGGGCACGTGGATCATGGAAAAACAAAACTTCTAGATCAAATACGAAAAACAAATGTAGCTGATGGAGAAACTGGTGGGATCACACAACATATTGGGGCATACCAAGTTGTCTTAGAAGAACATCCATTAACTTTCATTGATACCCCTGGCCACGCAGCCTTCACAGAGATGAGAGCGAGGGGAGCGGATGCAACTGACATTGTCGTACTAGTAGTAGCAGCAGACGATGGGGTTATGCCTCAAACCGTAGAGGCAATAAGTCACGCAAAAGCTGCAGAAGTCCCCATTGTCGTGGCAATAAACAAGATCGATCGCGAAAACGCTGATGTTCAACGAACTATGACTCAAATCGCTGAACATGAACTCGTACCTGAGGCATGGGGTGGAGACACGGTCACAATTGAGATCTCTGCACTTCAAGATTTAGGTATAGATGATCTATTAGAAAATTTGAAGGTACTAGCTGAAGTTGAAGATTTAAGAGCAGATCCAGAGGGGCGAGCTCAGGGGGTTGTGCTTGAATCCAATCTCGATATCGGAAGAGGTCCAGTTGCTACAGTGCTGGTCCAGCGCGGGACGTTGCGTATTGGCGACCCATTGGTAGCCGGTGCAGCCTGGGGCAAAGTACGAGCCATGGTTAATGATCTAGGAGTACAAGTTGATGAAGCCGGACCTTCAACTCCTGTACAAGTTCTTGGATTATCAGATGTAGCCGACGCAGGAGAAGGATTTGTAGTAGCCCCGAATGAACGAATCGCAGGCCGTGTAGCAGAACGGCGAGAACATTGGAAGCGACAAACAAATATAAGCCGAGATTCTCACGCTCTTGCGGGGGGAGCCCGCCTTGAGGACATATTTGAACAAATACAACGTGGTGAAGCAGCAAACCTTAATTTGATTATAAAAGCCGATGTGAATGGTTCGCTTGAAGCTGTAGTAGAGAGTCTCCGAAAATTAGAACGAGAAGAAGTCCGCCTATCTTTCGTCCATCGAGGAGTAGGCGGAATCACAAAGAACGATATTCAACTCGCAGCAGCAACAAATGCCACAATTATCGGATTTAATGTACGACCCGAACGAATAGCTAGAGAATTCGCAGTAACAGAGCAAGTTGAAATTCGAACTTATGAAATAATTTATAAACTCATTGAAGACATTGAAGCAGCTATGGTCGGGATGCTCGCTCCAGAGTTTGAAGAGATAGTTACCGGAGATGCTGAAGTAAGAGAAATCTTCTCTGTTCCAAGAATTGGTCGCATCGCTGGATGTTATGTACAGAGCGGTGTGATTTCTCGAGGGTCAAAAGTGCGTTTCTTGCGCGACGGCTCAATCATTTGGAAAGGCGAGGTCAGTTCGCTTCGCAGATTCAAAGAAGATGTAGCGGAAGTGCAGACAGGATTTGAATGCGGCATTGGACTTTCAGATTTCCAAGACCTCAAACAGGGAGATGTCATTGAAACTTATGACGAACGGGAAATTCCCCGAACCTAAGTGATGGCACGGCATCCGCAACGCCATAATAAACCTGCTCGAAGGTTTGATAGATCAGATCGGTTAAATGAATTATTAACACGTATATTGGCCGAAGAAATTGAACTCATCGATGACGAACGCTTGACTCTGGCAACAATTACTGGGGTCAGCACGGACCGAGATCTGACAAAAGCAAAGGTCTATGTCACAGGAATGTCTGATGACGAAAGTCTCTTAGAGGCTTTCGTCGGGAATAGGCAACGTTTCCAACACGCAATTGGTAACCAGTCGCGACTCCGAAGAGTGCCGCAACTGAATTTCATGATTGATGAAACTGGAAGGTCAGCGGAACGTATTGAAAAGATACTTCGAGATCTTGAGATTCCTTCAAATGAGTGAAAGTAAAACTGAACTTAATGGAATATTAGTTATTGATAAGCCCCCGGGATGGACGAGCCATGACGTAGTAGCTAAGTGTCGCGGAATTCTTGGAACGAGAAAAATAGGACATTCGGGAACTTTAGACCCAGATGCGACTGGAGTGCTGGTGCTTGGTGTTGGAAAATGTACCAGAATCCTCCAATACCTGACTGGTCTTCCCAAGCGATACGTCGGTGAAATAGTTTTGGGTGCCGAAACTACTACTTTGGATGCATCGGGTGAGGTGACAGCAACTTTCGATATGAGTTCTGTGACTTTGAAGGAAGTAGAAGCAGCAGCAGCGCAGTTGACGGGGGATATCAACCAAGTTCCTCCAATGGTTTCAGCCTTAAAAGTAGAAGGTCGCCGACTTCATGAAATCGCTCGCGAAGGGCGAGAGGTAGAACGTCAACCCCGCCCAGTGACGGTGTATCAGTTTGATGTAATTGAAACAGATCACTCTCATATTTTTCAATGTGATATTAGATGTTCAACCGGAACTTACATACGTTCCTTGGCTGCAGATCTGGGAAAAATACTAAATGGCGGAGCGCATCTGACAAATCTAAGAAGACTTTCTGTTGGCTCGTTCACAATAGAAGAAGCTCATCCAATTGAAGATCCAGTTCTGATTTCTCCTGCTGCAGGACTTCGAGATTTCAAAGAAGTGAGAGTCTCAGAAGAAGTAGCGATAGAGGTAAGTTATGGAAAAGTTCTCGAACGAGAACAATTAGGAGTCAACGATGGTTCAGGCCCTTGGCCGGTGCTTGATCTCCAAGGAAATCTTCTTGCGGTCTATGAGCCACACAAGGTTGGGGTAAAACCAGCCGTGGTGTTAGTAGGTCCAAGTTGACCACTAATGCCAGCGGCTCGCTAGCCTCCATTATGTGGAAATTTTTCGTCAAATAATTTCAGCTAAGCCTGAAGATCCAGGAACCGTTTTGACAATCGGGGCTTATGACGGTGTCCATAGAGGACACCGAAGCGTTATCTATGAAGTTTGCCGGCTAGCCAAAAAAAGAGATTTAAGATCAGCCGTCGTCACGTTTGACCGACACCCTGCTTCAGTAGTGAGACCTGAATCTGCTCCCTTGTTGTTAACAGAGCTTGATCAGAAAATCGAACAGCTTTCTACTACGGGAATAGATCTAACTTTAGTCGTGCCTTTTGATGAGAGTAGAGCGGCAGAATCTGCAGAAGATTTCATTGAAAACGTTTTAATCCAATGTCTGAAAGTAAAGCATGTAGTAGTGGGGGAAGATTTTCATTTTGGGCATCACCGCCTAGGGAATGTTGATCTTTTACGCACAGTAGGTGAAGAAAAAGGTTTCACGGTTACTGGCTTGGGTTTAGTCGGTTTAGAAGGGAAACCAGCACGAGATCATGAACAAGTCTCTTCAACCTTTATCCGTCAAGCATTAGGTGAAGGGAATCTTGAGAGAGCTAACAATATGCTCGGTAGAGACTATGAAGTTCTTGGTGTGGTCACTGCTGGAGATGGTAGGGGTAAAGAATTAGGATTCCCTACAGCAAATGTTCGAATAAATAACTCTGTTCTGCTTCCGGCAGATGGAGTTTACGCAGGCCGGATAGAGCTAGCAGATGGATCAATCTATGGAACGGCAATTTCTCTTGGAACTCGACCACACTTCTATACAGATGGCGACCTCTTATTAGAAGCACATGTTTTGGATTTTGATGAAAACCTTTACGAGGAGGAAATTAGAGTCCGTTTTGTTGAACATTTGCGGCCTCAAAAAAAGTTTGACAGTCTTCAGTCTTTGATAAATCAACTTAAGTTAGACGTTCAAAAAACAAAGGAACTTCTGAACTAAAAACTTGTTTTCCTTAAAGACACGCTTCTAGAAGTAATAAAGTGTGATGTCTTCCCTTTCGTGTCAGGTAGGGTAAACGCACTGATTTATTTTTTAGTAAATCAAAAAACATAGTCCTCGGGGTTGGGTGCAAATCCCTGCCGGCGGTGATCTGTTTTATTTTAAACAGAAGCCCGCGACCCTTGTGAAACATTTGTGGATCAAGGCTGATTAGGTGTGATTCCTAAGCCGACGGTAATAGTCCGGATGGGAGAGGGCGCAAGGTTGGAAATCATTTGACGTAGTTCATAATGCGTCAAATTGTGTATCCCGATCTGCGCTGGTATGTAGCCTCGAGAATCAAGAAAAGTAAGAGGCGACATAGAAATGTTTACCGGCATCGTTGAGGAACTTGGAAGCATACGTTTGTCGCGCGAACAGGGCGATGGACGCCGTATGCAAGTTAATGCCAAAGATATTGTTGGAGATATCTCAATCGGAGATTCAATATCTGTAAATGGTTGCTGTCTAACCGTCATTGCCTACGAAAATAAAGATCCTGATTCATGGTTCGCTGTAGATGTGGTTCCAGAGAGTCTAAGTTTGACCACTCTGGCAGATTTGAAGGAAAAAGATTTAGTAAACCTTGAACGTTCAATGCCAGTTGATGGCCGCTTTGGTGGGCATGTAGTTCAAGGGCACGTAGACGCTATTTCAGAGGTTCTTGAGATTCTTGACCATCCGGATGGATCACGGCGACTTACTTTCCAGATCCCTAAAGATATCGCTGGTCAAATTGTTAGAAAAGGGTCAGTGGCCCTTGATGGCGTAAGCCTTACTGTGGCCAGCGTTAGTCAAAACGCGGAGACCTTTGATATCGCAGTTATCCCGCACACTCTTGAGGTGACAACACTTGGTGAGAAAACAACCGGAGACCAAGTCAATGTAGAAGCGGATCTATTCGCGCGGTATGTGGCAGGAGTTATTGCAAACAGTTCATACACCTTCAATAAGGGAGAAAGTTAATGCCATTAGCAAGTATTGAACAAGCTATAGAAGCTTATGCACAGGGAGAGTTTCTCGTTGTAGTCGATGATGAGGATCGGGAAAATGAGGGAGATTTAATTATTGCAGCAGATGCAATGACTCCAGAGAAAATGAATTTTATGATTCGACATACGAGCGGAGTCATCTGTGCGCCGATGTCTGACGAAAGAGCAGATCAATTAGATCTATCTCTAATGGTCGTAGAGAATACCGAATCCATGAGAACTGCTTTTACAGTTTCAGTTGATGTCATAGAAGGTACCAGCACCGGTATTTCAGCATCAGATCGCTCAGCGACTGTCACTGCATTAGCTAGCCCTGATCAAATTGGTACAGATTTTGCTCGCCCAGGACATATTTTCCCATTAAGAGCAAGAAAAGGTGGAGTATTAAAACGAGCAGGCCACACAGAAGCTGCTGTTGATCTTTGTTCTATGTCAGGACGATCTCCAGTTGGGGTCTTATGCGAAATAGTCAATGAAGATGGAACAATGGCACGAGTTCCCGATTTAGAAAAATTCGCAACCGAACATGATCTCCTATTCATTACGATCGCTGACTTAATTCGATATCGTCGCCGCAACGAAAAGCTAGTCGAACATTTTGCAGAAGCAAGAATCCCGACACGACATGGAGAATTCTCAGCGCATGCCTATCGGTCAGTTCTTGATGAAATAGAACATGTCGCTTACGTGCTCGGAGACATGAGTAAAGTAAAGGATCCACTAGTTCGTGTTCACTCTGAATGCTTAACTGGAGATCTTCTCGGCTCAATACGTTGTGACTGTGGATCACAACTTGATTCAGCTTTAGAGATTATTGGAGAAGAAGGAGCTGGAATCATTGTTTACCTTCGCGGACATGAAGGCCGTGGCATCGGAATAGGCCATAAGTTGCGCGCCTACAAACTTCAAGACGAAGGATTAGACACCGTTGACGCCAATTTACAACAGGGGCTTCCAGTTGACTCTCGAGAGTATGGGGTAGGGGCACAGATTCTTGCTGATTTAGGAGTCTCTGAAATGCGTTTAATGACTAACAACCCGGTGAAGTATGGAGGACTTGAGGGTTATGGTCTAAATATCGTCGACCGGGTTTCCTTAAAAACAGACCCTAATGAGGAAAACATTCGCTATCTCGAAACTAAGCGAGAGCGACTCGGCCACCACTTATCTGAAGATTCTTGAGAAACGGAGCCAATATGAAGGAACTAAATATCCCGTTGGACGGGACAGGCATTCAAATTGGAATCGTGGCTTGTCGTTTTAATGATGCCATCACAAATCAGTTACTTGAAGGAACGTTCAATCGATTGAAAAAACTTGGGGTGAGTGATGAAAACATCGATCTAGTTTGGGTAGCAGGAGCTTTCGAAGCACCTTTAGCGGCAAAATTTTTCACAGATTCTAAAAAAATAGACGCAGTCATTTGCCTAGGGGCGGTTATCAGAGGAGAAACGCCCCACTTCGATTATGTAGCAGGAGAGGCATCAGCAGGAATCATGCGAGTAAGCCTCGACACTGGAATCCCAGTAATTTTCGGTATTTTAACCACTGAAGATCACGCTCAAGCTTTGGAGCGAGCATCAGTTGAATCTGGAGATAAAGGCGGCGATTGCGCTGAAGCAGCAATAGAGATGGCTCAAATAGCCAGAGACAGTTTTTAGTTAGTATTTCGTTAAAGGTGTTCCTTTTAGGGGGCACTGGTAGGATTAATATTCGCAGATAGTTCAAGGTGGACTATCTAGGGTCGGCAAGAAACCCGACCCTACGTGGCTTCCAACGTGGTGATAAACCCGTTATGAGGCCGGGTCATAAACCCAGAGGTTATACATGCCGACTAATTTGCCCCCAAAGGCTGAAACAATCACAGAAAATCGAGTGCACGAGACCGATACAGGTTCTCCAGAAGTGCAGATCGCTTTGCTTAGTGATCGGATCAATCATTTAACTGAACATCTAAAAGTTCATAAGAAAGATCATCACAGTCGAAGAGGGCTCCTAATGCTTGTCGGACGTCGCCGACGGATGCTCGATTACGTTAGTAAAAACGATGTTGAGCGCTATCGCGCGATAATTGCTAAGTTAGGGCTTCGACGGTAGTTGCCTCTTGCAACAGCCATCAGGTTCTAAAGTCAATCTTTTAAACGACAAAATCAGATAGCAGGAATAAGACGCGAAATTTTATAGCAGTCATCAGTGCCAGCTGCATGTCGCTCAATCATTTTCATACACAATGCTTTGAGATGCATCCAACTGGAAACTGAAGACTGAACAAATTGAACGTCATCAAACTTCTGTGGTGAATACCACTTAGAAAAAATTAAGGAAAAACATGACAACAATTCAAAGTGTCTCACATACTTTCACTGGGACCGAAAAAACTATTTCATTCGAAACCGGACGATTAGCAGGGCAAGCCGGAGGGGCCGTATTAGCCCGTCTAGGAGACACAACTGTTCTCGTAACCGCTACAGGAGCAAAGTCAGCTCGCTCAGGAGCAGACTTCTTTCCACTCACCGTTGACATAGAAGAAAGAATGTATGCAGCAGGAAAGATCCCTGGATCGTTCTTTCGACGAGAAGGGCGAGCATCAGAAACCGCTATATTAACTTGCCGCCTCATTGACCGGCCTCTTCGCCCAATGTTCCCAGAAGGATTTCGCAATGAGGTCCATATTGTTGGAACAGTTACAGGAGCGGATATGGAGAACCCCCATGATGTCTTGGCTTTAAATGGGGCTTCGTTAGCTTTGATGCTTTCACCTATTCCATTTGATGGACCTGTTGGGGCAGTTCGAATCGCTTGGTCTTCTGCCGGAGAATGGGTAGCACATCCCACCTACGAAGAAGGAACAGACTCAGCTTTTGAAATGGTGGTTGCTGGTCGAGCACTAGATGGTGGTGATGTTGCAGTGATGATGGTAGAAGCCGGAGGCACTGAAGCAACCAGCGATATTTACGAAGCAGGAACCAAAAAAGTAGACGAATCTGTTCTTGCTGAAGGACTAGAATTTTCAAAGCAATACATCAAGGAAGTCATTGAACTTCAACAAAAACTAGTTAAGGCTGTGGGTGAACCAGAAACCATGACATACGAAGTTTCTGTTGACTATTCAGATGAAATCTTTGCTGCTGTTGAAAAAATTGGAAGACAGCGAATCTCAGAGACACAGACAATCGCAGATAAAAGCGAAAGAGGCGCAGCAGAAACTGAGGTAAGCGCAGCGATCCAAGAAGAACTCTCAGAACAATTCGAAGAGATCGAAAATGCAAGCAATCAAATAAGCGCAGCAATTCGCTCTATAACAAAAGAATCTGTTCGTAAACGAATAGTAGAAGAAGAAGTTCGTATTGATGGAAGAAACCCTTCAGAAATACGACCTCTTTCCTCTGACGTAGGAATCATTCCAACCGCCCATGGATCTGGTTTATTCCAGCGCGGTGAAACACAGGTAATGAATGTCACTACCCTCGGCACAGGGCGAATGGATCAAATGATAGATGGTATAGATCCAATTGATCGCAAACGTTTCATGCATCATTACAATTTCCCACCGTTCTCAACTGGGGAAACAGGTTTCATGCGGGGACCGAAACGACGAGAGATAGGTCACGGAGCTCTTGCTGAAAGAGCGTTGTTCCCAGTTGTTCCTAGTTTTGAAGAGTTTCCTTACACTCTCCGGTTAGTCTCAGAAGTTTTAGCATCGAATGGTTCATCATCAATGGGGTCAGTTTGTTCTGGAGCCCTGTCAATGATGGATGCCGGAGTGCCAATAAAGGCTCCTGTGGCAGGAATAGCCATGGGATTGGTATACCACGATGGAAAATATGTGACGCTCACTGACATTCTCGGCGCAGAGGACGCCTTTGGAGACATGGACTTCAAAGTTGCGGGAACAGAAGATTTTGTAACTGCTCTGCAATTAGATACAAAGATCGATGGTATACCTGCTGAAGTTCTGGCATCTGCTTTGGATCAAGCTAAAGAAGCAAGGAAGAAGATCCTGGCTGTCATGACTGAAGCGATTCCTGCTCCACGTGAAGATGTAGGCGAACATGCACCCAAGATAGAGAGTTTTGAAATTCCAGTAGAAAAAATTGGTGAGGTAATTGGACCAAAAGGAAAGATGATCAACACAATTCAAGCTGAAACTGGTGCCGAGGTAAGTGTTGATGATGATGGAATGGTTGGAATAGTTTCTGTTGCTTCATCAGATCGGGCCGTAGTAGATGAAGCAGTACGCCAGATTATGCTTATCGTTGACCCTCCCACAGCAGAAGTGGGCGCCACCTATCCAGGAAAAGTAGTGAATATCACTAAGTTCGGTGCTTTTGTGAATATTCTTCCTGGACGAGATGGCCTTCTCCACATCTCAAAGATTGGAGGATCTAAGCGGATTGACAAAGTTGAAGACGTGCTTGAACTAGGTCAAGAGATTCATGTTGTAGTTGAAGACGTTGATCCGAATGGAAAAATTTCTCTTACTCCTGCAGAAGGCGACTCTGAAGAAAGCGCTCAAAGCAATGCAGAAGCAGAGGAAGCTCAAGAAATAGAGGCCGAAGAGATTGTAGAAGTGGAATCTGATGAAGACTTCGTGGACGCAGACGCAGACGCAGACGCAGACGCAGACGCAGACGATGACGATGACGATGACGAAAATTACAATCGGAGTGATGATTATGTTGATGACGACGATGATGTCCAAGAGGTAAAGGAGGCTTCTTT
>JAQWOV010000030.1 GCA_029245675.1 Acidimicrobiales bacterium
AAATGCCATTTTCTTTTCCTTTACTTATCAGCTGAAGCATTTTCAGCTAGTAAACCACGCCGAATTGCTTCATCGTCAGGTAGTCGCATGATTTTATGTCGGATAATTTCACTTCGATCCGCTAAACGAAGAGTGTGGTCAGCGGTATCTAAACTATTTGCTTCGGTTGCTATTTCAAGAACAACGTAAAAGCCTTCGCTTTTATGGTTGATTTCGTAAGCGAGGCGGCGAAGCCCCCAAGGTGACGAATCTAGTTTTGAGACGATGCTCCCGCCTTCAGATTCAATAGATTCAATTGCTTTAGCCAAACTTGGGGCGTCTTGGCCTTCTGGTATTTCAAGGTCAGCGTCAACGATGACCATTAATTCATAAAACCGCATACTCGGTATTTACCTCCTATGGACTCGAACATGTCTTTCATGTTCGGGGCCCTCGTAAGGGCAGGGGAAACTAATTTTAAGTTCCTAGGGAACCCTCTGATGATATCTGGATAGATCCAAATCGCGTCTTTCATGTAACTATCATGCAGTGTGGGTGTGACATTGTCACAAAATGACAAAATTAAAACTTTTCTCTACTACATAGTTCCATAAAGTTTCATTTCGTCAACTACGTCCTCATTAAGTTGATACGACTCTTCATCGCCAGGAAATTTACCAGTTCGAACATCATCAGCAAATTTAGCTAACGCCTGAACCCCTTCTCCATGAAAATCCGCGTATCTGCGAACAAACTTCGGAAGTACACGTTGCTCTATGCCTAAAACATCATGAAGTACTAAAACCTGTCCGTCGCAATAAGGGCCGGCTCCAATACCAATAGTGGCAACATCAACTGCTTCAGTAACCATGGCAGCTACCGGTGAAGGCACACCTTCTAAAACCAAAGAGAAACAACCGGCATGAACTAAAGATTTTGCTGCTGAAACTAAATCAAGAGCAGCTTTAGTGCTTTTCGCTTGAACTTTAAAACCACCCATCACATTCACTGATTGTGGAGTTAAACCAAGGTGACCCATAACAGGTATTTCTGCATCAATTAACGCTTCAATCATTGGAAGACGACGCCGACCTCCTTCAAGCTTTACTGCATCTGCTCCAGCTCTTATTAATTTTGCAGCATTCATAACTGTTTCTTCTTTAGAAACGTGATAGCTCATCCACGGCATGTCTGCAACAACAAAAGCTGACGGATTTGTTCGCGACACTGCAGCAGTGTGATAAGCAATGTCATCAATCGTTACTTGAAGGGTGTCTTCATACCCAAGAACGACCATTGCCACTGAGTCCCCCACCAAAATGATGTCTGCTCCGGAAGAATCGACCATACGTGCACTAGGTGCGTCATACGCGGTGAGCATAACGAGCGGATCATCACCTACTGATACTTTGTGTTCACGTATACGTGGGACAGTCATTTTCGCTGCCATCTTTAACTCCTTTGTCGTCCAGTGCATTTAGCTACCGGCGATAAATAAAGGGTACCAGTTAGATAAAATCTGGCAACCGTTCAAGTCAATATTTACCTAATGTCGTGCTACGAATCATGTGATTCCATCCACATTTTGGACAAACTTCAATCAAATAACCAGTGAATTCACCTGAACGTTTATTTATACGATCAAGTTCACCTGACACACTGATGCATCGTCCATGCGAAGGTAATCGCGGCCCAAACACATACGTAACATTTGATAATTTTTCTTGATTACAAACTGGACAATCAATAGTTGTCTTTTCTCCACAATGTTCTGCATTACGTCGCAACATGGGCTGTGCATCGCAAATTAGATCTGTTGCCATTAAGCCATCTGCCCAGGCGTTTAAAAGACGTTCACGCGCTAATCGATAGTCGACATCAGCGCTACGACGCAAGGGAACTAAACCAGACCGAGATGTATTTTGAGATGCTGAATGTCCAGTCATGCGCTTTACTTTAGATCATTGTGAACAAATGTTAAACAGCAGGGCTATGTAGTTCTGCTGTTCCACCAGCTATGAAGTTTCTGTTTTACTTCTTCTTCACTCAATAAGCCTTCTTGAATCTGCAATTGAACTAACCAGTCAGTTGCTAAACCAACATCTGGTCCAGGTTCTATACCTAATTCTTCCATAATTTTTAAACCATCAAAAAATGGTTCGAAACTATTAAATTCACCTTTTTCTTGTAACCGCTTTATCCCATTTATAAAAACAGAGTCACTTGGAAAAATTTTTGCCCATAAACCCATTACCGGGTCTAAAACATCATTGAAATCAAACGCAAGTTTTCTAAGTTCTTGATCTGACCACTCACTCTCATACTTTTGTTCTAAAACAAGTAATGCTTTCTTTATTTTTTCAACATATTCGATTTCTTTAGTTGAGAACCGAAGTGCACGTAGTCGTGACTCAGGAATTTTTTCTTTAAACACAGCGAGCCTTAACAATGGATCCGAATCAACCACAGCTACCTGGCTAACTAACTCTTTGCGTTCATCATCACCTAGCGAAGACACTTCAGGAAGTACATAAGAAATAACTTTTGATGTAAAAAGAAATTCAAATCCAAGACAAGGATCTTTAGCCGACAAAAGTCGAAATATTTCATCGCGTACTCGTTCAACAGAAACAATTTTTATTCTTTTACTCACTTTTTGTGCCGCTTCTACAAGATTTAAAGTTGGAGTCAACTTGTAATTGGATATAAATCGGGCAGCACGAAGAATGCGCAAGGGATCATCATTAAAGGACTCTTTTGGGTCCATTGGAGTTTGAAGAATTTTCTCTTCTAAATCTTTAATCCCGTTATATGGATCGTAAAGTTCCGCTGTCCTGGCATCTACAGCTATCGCATTTACCGTGAAATCTCGACGCATTAAATCATTAGTTAAGTCATTTGAAAATTGAACTATTGGATTACGTGAATCATCAACATAAGCCTCAGCTCTGTGCGTAGTGATTTCAAAATTTACATCACCAAGACGCATCCCGATAGTTCCAAACCTTTCACCCTGTAGCCAAACTGCATCTGCTATCTCTTGAACGATTTCTTTAATTTCATCAGGAAGAGCATCCGTTGTGCAATCCAAATCTTGGATGTCTGAACGAATTCCAAGAAGTAGATCACGAACAATGCCGCCAACAAAATAAAGTTGAAACCCGTTTTTAGTGAATAAATTCGTTACTTCAGCAGCACTGTTTATTATCTCATCAAAAGCATTTGGCGAAAATTTCGATTTTAAGGTCACGCGGAGATCGTAATGCTTTTATGGCAATAAAACAGGTGGTTATTTAACTCTATTTTTTGTATTGAGTTCTTTGGCCTTCTCTGCAGCATCAAATGCCATAAAATAAGAAGTATCTTTTCAATTTTTTCTTCTCCGTTAAACAAGGCAACAAGTTTGAGACAACGTTTGCTAGGTAAACAACTTCAAGGAGTTTTTACTACCTCAACAGGTTGCAAATTTAAATACGGTCCTTGGAAATCTGAATCATCGCATGGATTAATTGTTCCTTTAAAAGGAATACCTGATCAACACGCTGTACAAGAGGTTTCTAAATTTATGTCAGAGCTTGAATATTCAGAAATCTTAACTTCACCTTTAACACCGGCAGAAAAATCTCAATTTCTTCAATTCGAATATACGGTCGAAGAAACACTTATTTTGATGAAAAGATCCTTTGATATTCCTCTACAAGCACAAAATAGAAAAAAGTTATCTACACATAAGCTTCGTAAAAAAGATTTAGAAGAAGTTTTAAAAATTGATCACGCTTCTTTTGATACTTTCTGGCAATTTGATGAGAATGCTTTTTTAAACGCCAAAAAAGCGACTCCATACGCTCGACTAAGAGTGGTTAAAAAAAATAACCAAATTGCCGGATATGCAATTACTGGAGCAGGGATAAAAGAAGGTTTTATTCAACGGTTAGCAATTTTTCCGGAGCATCAAAATTGTGGATTTGGAACTCTTTTACTCAATGATGGTTTAGATTGGCTGCATCGTAAGGGAGTGTCAAATGTTTGGGTTAATACTCAACCAACTAATGAGGCTGCTATAAATCTTTATAAAAAATCAAAATTTGAAATTAATAAGGACGAACTTTCCGTCCTTCGATTGTCAAATGGAATGCAAATATGATGTTAAAAAAATTTTTATTTACATTTTTAGTTACAGGAATTCTATTTTTTTCATCTTCATCAGCATTCAGCGAAACTTCTGGCGATCTTACATTGGTAGGACAATCACCTTGGGTAACAAATGATGAAATAGTTTTTGATTTACGAGTTTCAGGTTTTGATGAAATCGGATTTTTCAAAATTTCAGCACATGAAGCAATTAATCGTTCTGATCTAATCGGTCTTAAAAAAGGTGAACTAACTCCATCAATAGGAACACCTGTGATAGTTCCTTTAACAGAAAAACTCAATAGTTCAGGTCTCGCATCAATACGAATATCAATTAGCCCTGATCAGGAATTAGATCCAGATTTTGTTCTAAACCCGGAGACGGTTTATCCATTTACTATTGAATTAATAACAGACACGGGAACTGTTATTGATCAAATAGTCACCCCGGTTATTTCCCCTCCAGAAAATGATCCAACCCCTTTGACCACAACTTTGAATCTGATTATTAACGGGCCTCCTCCACTTCAATCTGATGGAACTTTAGTATTTCATGAAGAATCTTTAGAAAGTCTTGACATCGTTTCTAAAGCCATCAGTGCGCACCCAGAAATACCAATCGGCCTTGAATTACCACCTTCAATAGTTGTTGAATTAAATAGATCAAATAATCTTTCCCATACTGAACTCGCAGAAAATTTGAGTCAGTTTTTAAATGCAAATGTTGAAATTTTTTCTACTCCTTTTGTTTCGGCGGATCCTGAAGCTTGGAGAAACACCGGAAAAACTGAGATATATAGCGATTTATTAAATCACGGCGACATTGTTTTAGAAGACCGAATTGGAATTACTCCTAATCGATTCATATCTTTTCTTTCTTCAACTGCTAAGGGAGAAACTATTCAACTCTTGAACCAATTAGGTAGGGAATATTTTTTAGTTGAAGCCGACTATCTCGTTCCGCAACCAACTGCAGAAGTTTTAAACACTAATTCAATAATAAAAATTCTTGACCATAATGAAAATCCTTACCCAGCACTCATTATCGATCATCAATTAAATAACCATTTACCTAACTCTGAAGACCCAATTTTAGGAATCCAGTTTCTCTTTGCTGATCTTGCTTTAATTTCTTGGTCTATGCCAGAAAATGCAATAACGCCACTGATTATAAAAAACCCTTTCCCTAAAGAACTTTTTTTAGTAAACGTCTTATTTGAACTATTAGAGGAAGCACCTTTCCTAGAAGTAGCACATCTATCTGATGTTCTATTTTATTCTCTGGAAAACGTTCCGTCTTTTAACCTCTGGCCGCAAGAATTCTTTCAAATTACCGAACGCGCCTATAACTACGAATTAATGATGAATGTTTTAGGTGCGTATTATGCAATTCTCGGAATCTCTCATCCCGACATAACACGTCTTGCCTCTCTTGCTGAAAATAGTGTTGCAGCAGAATTAAGCGATAGCGAATCTGATTTATATTTAGGGACTTTTTACACATCTATTGCAAATGTGTCTGAACATTTCAACGCACCAGGAGAACAAAGTATACGACTCACTTCACGTCAAGCTGAAGTCCCATTTGTTATTGAAAATGGATTAGATATTCCCGCAAATATAAGCATCCATTTAAAAAGTGATAGCCGCATTCATTTCCCTAATGGAAATATCGTTAATACAACTCTTTTACCCGGAAGTAACAGAATTTCTTTACTGGTAGAAGCAAGAGCTTCAGGAGATGCACAAATAGAAGTAATCGTCTATTCTCCTGATGAAAGTAACCTCATTGCTCTTGAATCTGGACGTATTCTTATTCGCACGACAAAACTTTCAGGTGTAGGAGTATTTTTACTCATAATCGCGCTTGGAGTTCTTATTTTTTGGTGGATTAAATCTAATCGCGCGAGAAAGATATCTTAAGAGGTACGATCTTTTTATCCATGAAGGAGAAATAAATGACTGTTCGAATTGTTACCGATAGTGCGTGTGATTTAACGGAAGAAGAATCTGCCGCGCTAGACATTGATGTTGTTCCGTTATTCATTCGATTTGGTGAAGTTGAATACATTGATCGAAAAGAATTGAGTGTCCCTGATTTTTACGAAGAGATGTCATCGAATGAACACCTTCCTCAAACTGCTGCACCAGCACCTGGATCTTTTGGAGAAATTTTTACAAAACGTCTTAATGCCGGGGCAGAAAGTATTGTCTGCATAAATTTGTCAAGTGAATTATCAGCAACCATGGAGTCAGCTCAAGCTGGTGCACAAGAATCTGGTGGCGATGTCCGGGTTGTGGATAGTCGTTCCGTTAGCGCAGGACAAGGAACCATTGTCCTTGCTGCTGCCCACGCAGCAAAAAATGGAGCTTCTGTAGATGAAATAGTTTCATTAGTTTCTGACTTATCTTCGCGAACAAGGGTTTATGGAGCGCTTGACACTCTTGAAAATCTTAAAAAGGGTGGTCGAGTCGGAAACGCGGCAGCCCTTTTTGGAAGTGTTTTATCAATAAAACCGTTGATTGATATTAGTTCAGGTGTCGTTGAAGAAGCTGGTAAACAAAGAACTATGAAAAAGGCTCTTGCCTGGTTAGCTGAAACAATAAAAGAACATGGAGATAATCTTGAGTCACTTTCTATAGTTCATGCTATGGCTCCAGATATTGATTTATTTGCTGAAGAACTCCATGCAGTGACAAATTTAAACGAAATTAGAATTTCTGTGATCGGACCAGTAGTAGCTAGTCATGGAGGCCCTGGGCTAGTCGCAATTTCATTTGTTCTTAAAAACTAAAGATGCACAAAAGGCGACTTGGGCGTACAGAGCATCAGAGCAGTGTTGCGATTCTAGGCGGGGCAGTATTTGCCTCAGATTCTCCTGAAACAGCAGAAATATTTTTCCATGAAGCTCTTGAAGCTGGTATAAATCATCTTGATATTGCTCCCGGTTATGGCCTTGCTGAACGTGCCGTTGGCCCACACCTATCAAAAGTACGTGAGAAAATATTTATAGCTGAGAAAACAGGCGAGGTTGAAAAAAGTTGGGCTAAAAAACGTCTTGATAAAACACTTACCCGTCTTCAAGTTGATCATCTTGACCTCTATCAAGCCCATGGGGTTACTTCAATTGAAGAATTAGATAAACGATCGGAAGCCTTTGAAGTAATCCTTGATGCTAAAGAACAAGGTCTTACTCGATTTATTGGTATTACCGGTCATGACCTCGGTGCTCCAAAAGCACACCTTGAAGCTATCCACCGTTACGACATTGACACTGTGATGCTCCCTATTTATCCACGCGTATGGGCTGACCCGATTTATCGTGCAGATACTGAGAAACTAATTTCAGAATGTGCCGATCGGGACGTGGGTGTCATGGCAATAAAAGCCGCAGCTTGGCGCCCCTGGGGTAAGCGTCAACCTGATGCAATGAGTTGGTACGAACCTCAACGAACAAAAGCAGGAATTGAACGTGGAGTAAAATTTGCATTATCAACCCCTGGTGTTCATTGTTTCTGCACACCCAGCGATTTACATACAGCTCGACTAGCTATAGAAAGTGCACGTGACTTTATTTCGTTGACTAAGAATGAACACGCAACAGTTACCGAAGAAGCTAGAGATGACGAAATTATTTTCCCGTTGTCTGAAAATGCAATTCCTTGGGGTAAAGGTATCGGTGGGTCCCAACCTTTGGGCGGTAAGTAACACTCCACCCTTTTGAGAAGAATAGTTACTAATTTTTAAGTGTGGCTCTTCAACATAATTCAGTTAATTTTCCTGGTTTATTAATCACAAATAGATACAAACTTGAGTATCTATTAATGGAGACTTCAAAAACTGAAATTTGGGAAGCTTTAGATCTTGTTCTTGATCGACAAATAAACTTAAAAATTATCCATAGTGGGGATATACCAATAGGAGCCGGGCGTTTGAACACGCCTGGAATTCTTACAATTTTTGACATTACAAATCACCAAGGATCAGCTGTTGTCGTAACAGAAAAAATTGATGCCACCCCTCTACGTCAAGTACTTGACTCCAAAGAAAAACTTTCACCCGTAGAAGTTCAGACAATTTTAATAACTGTCGCAAAAATTATTGAAAAAACACACTTACAAGGTGTACCTCACTTGTCATTAACAGCGACAAACATATTAATTTCTAACTCTGGTGAAATTTATTTAACCGATTTTCGTGGACAAATTGACGGAGGAGGACCATTTGATCCTCAACATGATTTAAAAAGTCTCCAATCTCTATTAAAAGAGTTACTTAAACTTTGTCCGCGTTTGTCTGTTCCAGATCACCTGTGGAAATTATCTAACGAACAATCGGATTCTTCTCCAAAATCAATTCTTGAATTTCGAATTATCTTAGAAAAAAAACTTTCATCAGTTAAAAAATCTCGCAAATACTTACCTCTTCTATTTTGTTCCCTCCTTATCGGAGTTGTTGCATTATCAGCTTGGGTCTTAATTGTTGGTGGGTAAAACTTGTCTGAAATCGTTGATCCTGATAACAAGTTAATTTCTGCCGCGCAAAATGGAGATAGCCAAGCATTAGAAATTTTATTAAAGAATCATTATGAAAAAATTTGGGGCATCTGTAAACGTTTAATGATTAATGATCAAGATGCCCTTGATGCCACACAAGAATCATTAATTGCCATTGCAACTCGTATAAACAAATTTGAAAGACGTTCAAAATTCTCTACTTGGCTTTATCGCGTAACTACAAATATTTGCTTCGATGAGTTGAGAAAAAAATCTCGAATACCTATCCCTGATTCTGAATCAGGGCAACTTGAAATAAGTATTGACCCTTCATTTGAAAATCAAATTGACGACAAACTTTTAATTAACGAAGTTTTAAATCTTTTACCAAATGAATTTAAAACCGTATTAGTTTTAAGAGATTTATGTGATCTTAACTATGACGAGATCAGCGAGATATTAAATATTCCCATTGGAACTGTACGATCTCGGATTTCTAGAGGGCGTTCGGCAATAAGTAATTATTTAACTAACGGGAACCAACCTGATAGTTCAGAGCGTCAAAAAGGTAACTATGAAAGATTCTAATTTTTCCATTCCTGAAAACATAAGTAATTTAGAAGAGTTAGCTATATCAATTGTTGATGGTGAGGTTCCTTTACCAGAGGAACCTTCTCAATTGCTTCTTGACCACATCAAAAAATTTGAACTTATAAAAAAAACACTAGGTGATGTAGATCTTCCATCATCAGCAATGAGCGATACTCAAATTCAGATAGCAGTTTCTGCCGCAACTGATGAAGTTATTGTTCCTTTAAAAAGAAACCGCTTCTTCGCTTCAAAAACAACTGGAGCCATTGCAGCAAGTATCGCTCTTCTCTTACTCATAAGTGGGGCACTTATGACAACAAGAAATTCATCTAAAACTGACACTGAACATTTAGCTTCAATAACAACGGATTCATCTACAGTTTCTTCTGAATCAAGTGAAAAAGTTATACCTCTTCAATCAAGCATGGATGAAATAATCGGAGAGTCTGCTGAGAGTCTTTCTGAACCAACGGAAAGTGGTGATGATGCTCAAGCTACAGGTGGTGCGATACCCGAAAGTGAGATTGATAGCCCAGATCAACAAAACCTTGATTTATCAGCATATGAAACACAAGCGATTGAATTAATTTCAGAAGTTCTTATTCCAGAATCAAGCACATATTCTACAACTATTGAAAGTTTGCCATGTCCATCAGAATTGATTCAAAGCATTCTTAATGAACCAATAATTCACTCATTATGGGTCAGCCAAGATAGTGCTATTGAAAGTCAAGTGATCGCAATTTTTGGTAACGAAAATTTACTTTTACTTGATTCAACAAACTGTGAAAATACCTTACTTATTGAAGGAATAATGCCTTAGTAAGAAATAGCGAGCCGAAGGCTGTGTAGTATCAAATAATGGTTGATGAATCTACAGAAAAACAGCTACCAGGTTCCCCATCAGGTTGGATAGATGCAATCATCACACGATTTACTTCTATTGTTGACCAACTACGTTCGCGCACAACTCAGCCAATCATTACTGGTGCCCGCGGTCTGGTGTATGGCCTCGTCGCATTAATTTGTAGTTTTGCAATTCTTGCTTTACTTGCAATAGGAATTTTTAGGCTTATTGGAAATATTCTTCCTGGAGATATTTGGATCACTTATATCGTATGTGGAAGTTTGTTTTGCCTTTTAGGGATTTGGATGTGGTCACGAAGAATTCCAAAACAATCGTTGTCATCAAAAACTAGCAACAAAATTTAGGAGTATCTGTGCCTACACCAACTCATGAAGTGATAATTATTGGTTCCGGTCCAGCAGGTCTAACTGCAGCAATTTATAGTGCAAGAGCAGATTTAAAACCCTTAATTATTGAAGGAGAACCTTCCTCAACAAGTGATCAACCAGGTGGTCAGTTAATGCTGACCACTGACGTTGAAAATTTTCCAGGGTTCCCCGAAGGCGTTATGGGCCCCGATCTTATGGCAAATATGCGTTCCCAAGCTCTTAGGTTCGGAGCAGAAATAATTACAGAAAAAGTTTCGAAAGTTAACTTTTCAAATCATCCATTTGAGTTATGGACAAACAATTCAAATGACGAACCAACTTATACTGCAAACTCTGTAATTGTTTCCACTGGTGCACGTTCAATAATGCTTGGACTAGAAGCAGAAAACCGGCTTATAGGACATGGTCTATCTACTTGCGCAACCTGTGATGGTTTCTTTTTTAGAGATCAAGAAATAGCGGTAGTCGGTGGAGGCGATTCTGCTCTTGAAGAAGCAATATTTTTAAGTCGTTTTGCAAGCAAAGTCACAATCATTCATCGAAGAGATGAATTACGTGCTTCAAAAATAATGCAACAAAGAGCACTTAATAACCCCAAAATAAATTTCTTATGGAATTCAACTGTTGAAGAAATAATTGGTGAAGAAAAAGTCGCAGGAGTAATTCTCTGTAACACTCTTAATGGAGAAAGAAATTCACTGGATATATCTGGATTATTTATTGCAATTGGACATCGTCCAAATACCGATCTTTTTATTGATCAATTAAATATGGATGAAAGCGGATACCTCTTAACTGGCGCAGATCAATCAACAACTAATATTAAAGGTGTTTTCGCATGCGGAGATGTTCAAGACCACAAATATAGGCAAGCAATAACCGCAGCAGGTTCAGGTTGTATGGCAGCTCTTGATGCTGAACGATGGTTAGAGAATTTTCACGATAAATAATTACTCCACTAATTAGTGACATTCGACCTTTATAAAAAATGTGGGGTCAGAGAAATCAATCAGATAGAACTATAAGAAGAATAGAATCTATAACGTCTTTAGAAGACTCTCATAGAAAAGGAAGTCTTATGTCTGAATCCGTAATTCAACTATCTGAAAATACTTTTGATGAAGAAATTAGTTCTGCAACCGAACCAATTTTGGTTGATTTTTGGGCCGAATGGTGTGGCCCTTGCAAAATGATTGCCCCTATTTTAGAAGAATTAGCTGTCGAACAAGACGGGGTGCTTAAGATTGCAAAAGTTAATGTAGATGATGCTCCTGGTTTAGCTCAAAGATTTGAAGTAATGAGTATCCCAACTCTTATTCTTTTTAAAGATGGCGAACCAACTAAACGTGTAGTTGGGGCAAAAGGAAAAGACGCTCTTTTAGACGAATTGTCTACATTTATTTAATTAGAGTTACGCTCCAACCATAGGAGCGCAACTATGACTGAAAAATCCGAAAGTCAAGATTCTTCACTTTCTTTTGGAACAAGCGGAGATCAAGTTCGCGATCTACAACAACGATTAATTCAAGCGGGGTATTCAGTCCCAAAAGATGAACTTGACAATTTATTCTTCGGAGAACACACGCAACTTGCTGTGCGAAAATTTCAAGTTAAACGAAGATTAAAAGAAGACGGAATCGTTGGGTACCAAACATTATCTGCAATTATTGAAGCTGGTTTTCAACTAGGTGATCGACTTCTTTATTTACATGTACCAATGTTCAGAGGTGATGATATTGCGGATCTTCAACTTCAATTAAATTCACTTGGTTTTGATGCTGGACAGGTTGATGGAATATTTGGCCCAGACACTTCTAAGGCACTAATCGAATTTCAACACAATATTGGTTTAACAGCAGATGGAATTAGTGGGATTGAAACTGTTCAAGAAATTCGTCAATTAGCTGGCCGTTCTACCGGTTTAACTCCTGTCGCTCAAGTAAGGGAACTTGAAAAATTAAGACATAGCCGTCCAGATCTTGAAGGGAGAAGAATTTCAATAGGCCATTTTGGTGATTGTGGAACATTAGCAGCAGCACTTGCGCGAATGTTAAGGAAACGTGGTGCAAATGTAGCATCCGTTGACCACCTTGATGAAGCAAAGCAAGCAGAAATTTCTAATCGCTTTGACGCTGAACTTTACATAGGT
The DNA here is from genome assembly GCA_029245675.1 of Acidimicrobiales bacterium. Classification (GTDB taxonomy): domain Bacteria; phylum Actinomycetota; class Acidimicrobiia; order Acidimicrobiales; family MedAcidi-G1; genus MedAcidi-G2B. Next base: position 12,584 of record JAQWOV010000030.1, read on the forward strand.
TTAAAAATTGATAATGATTCTCATTCAAATATTTCTTATTTCGAAACAGAAGGATTTCGCAGTGAAGGCGGTATAAGGCTAGCTACACGTTGTGCAGAGACATTATCTACAACTATTAAACTCTCTACACAAATCTCAGGAATGACTCTTCCGGTGCTTAGAAGCACAAAAATGCCTGCAATTCTTTGTTTATTAAGTCCGGCTTCAATTGTTGTTGAATTAAATACAGAAATAGCTACTTCACTATCAAATGCAATAGTTTCTTGGCTAGTTGATCCAACTGCCGATTCAATAACTTGAATCAGATCCAAAATTAAGTAAATTGAAAATACGGTGAAGATCATCCATATCAGCAAAAGTAACTACAATTTTTCCTTTTCCGCCTCGTGTAGTTACCGCAACTTTTGTATTCAATTTATCTGAAAGAATATTTTCAACTTCGAGAACACCAGCATCTTTGCTGTTATTTAATGATCCTCCGATGTCCCGAGTTGAGTGAGATATAGAAGCAACAAGATCTTCAGTCTGTCGAACAGACAACTCTTCATCACTAATTCTTTTAGCTAAAATTATTTGAGTTTGGGTGTCTTCTACTCCAAGAAGTGCTCTGCCATGTCCAGCTGAAATTTGACCAGCTTTTAGCATGTCCTGGATTTCAGAGGATAAATAAAGTAAACGAAGTGAATTAGCTATCGTAGGCCTGCCTTTACCTACACGTTCAGAAACTTGTTGCTGTGTATACCCAAACTCATCTATTAAGCGTTGAAACGCAGTGGCTTCTTCTATTGCATTGAGATTATCTCTTTGAAGATTTTCGACAATTGCTTGCTCAAAAGAATTTTGATCATCTACATCTCTAACAAAAGCGGGAATTACTTCTAAACCAGCCGCGCGGGCTGCTCTTAATCTTCTTTCGCCAGCTATTAATTCATATTCAAAATTATTAAAACGTACTAAAATTGGTTGAAGTATACCGTGATTTCTTATAGATTCCGTTAATTCTTCTTGTTGTTTGTCATTAAAAGATAATCGAGGCTGTTGAGGGTTTGTTTTAAGTTCTTCAACTTTTAACCAAACAAGTTTGCCGTTTTCATTAGAATCCGATTCCTTAAAAATATTCGAAACTTCTTGTTTATAAAGATTTTCGTCTTTTTCAGGAATAAGTGCAGATAAACCTTGCCCTAAACCACTTTGTCTTTTCAATTTAAAATCTCCTTAGCTAAATGACGATATGCGATGGCTCCCCTAGAAATTGGATCAAACGAAGTAATTGGTTCACCAAAAGATGGCGCCTCAGAAAGACGCACAGAACGTGGAATCACCTGGTTACATACACGGTCTCCGAAATGCTGTTTTACCTCATTAGCAACCTGCTGCGAAAGTTTTGTTCGCGCGTCAAACATCACTAAAACAATGATCGAAATTTCTAACGAAGGATTTAAGTTTGCCTTTACCAACTCAACGTTGCTTTGTAATTGGGCTAAACCCTCTAGTGCATAATATTCACATTGAATTGGAACAAGTATTTCTTTTGCAACTACAAATGCATTTACTGTTAACAAACCTAATGCAGGAGGGCAATCAATCAAAATAAAGTCATATGTATCAATAGCACCCGTTAATGCTCTTTGTAGACGATGTTCTCTACTAAATGCTGTAACTAATTCAATTTCAGCTCCTGTTAAAGCAATATTTGATGGAAGAATATCGAGATTTAAAGTTTTAGATTTTAAAATGCATTGTTCTGTTGTTGCTTGTTGTGAAAGGACATCGTAAATAGAAAAATCTAAGTGCCTACTAGAAAACCCCAGTCCTGTAGTTGCATTTGCTTGCGGGTCAAGATCAACGATTAAAACCCTTTTCCCTTCTTCAGCGAGTGACGCGCCAAGATTTATGGTTGTAGTAGTTTTCCCTACTCCACCTTTTTGGTTTGCGACAGCAATCACACGAGCTTGTTTGTTTAAATTATTTTCGAACTCCATCACTTCCGATCCTTCTATTTATTGAAAAGAAATGCAAGGACCCTCATGTTTCACGTGAAACAAATATTTGAATGAAGGATTGTTTCACGTGAAACATTAGAAAATAGGAGAATTTTCTATACGAGAAAACCTACGAGGAAATCTACTATCAGGAGACATTGCTAAATACAGTGACTGGAAACTGGCATCTTTATATTGCCACCGAGAATCTTTTTTAAGCCCTAATTTATCCAAACCTGAAGATGGCCACCGATTTTCATTACTTGGTGGTTCACTGACAACAAGATAACCACCAGAAGTTAATAAAGGAGCAGCACATTCGGCAGTAATTCCAGGTGAAGCAAAACTTCGAGCAGTAACAAGTTTTATTTTACCTCGATAAGCACCATGTGCGAAATTCGCTGCATCTTCTTCAATAACTGTTACTTTCGCCATCAAATCTAATTCATTTACTGCCCATTTAAGAAACTCACATCTTCGTTTTCCACGATCAATAAAAACCCATTTACAGTTTGTTAGAGAACTTAAAACTAATCCTGGTAGCCCGCCACCAGTTCCTAAATCAACCGCTATTTCTTGTGAAGTTAAAATAGAGTCGAATTCGGTTTTAAATTTAAGAAAACCTTGACTATGTGAAAGCCCATTAACTGCCACTAATGGAGTTAAATACCCTTCTTTAATAGAGGTTTTAAGGATTTTTTGAAGTTTGTGTTCTGTTACTTCATTCAGCAAGTTGAATAACCACACGACGATCCATATTGGATCCTTCTGAGATTGTTTCCACACCTTCAATATCAGAAACAGCATTATGGGCAATACGTCTATCCGCTGCACCCATTGGATCTAAAGCGCGGGATATGCCATCTGAAAGAACAGCTTCTGCTTGTGTTTTAGTAAACTTTTCTAAGTTTGACTGTCTTAAGGCACGATATCCACCGATATCAACAGTCATTGAACCACTTGCTGATCCTTTAGATTTTCTTTGAATTATGGTTCTAGATAACTCAGTAATAGCACGGACAGTTTGCCCCTGGTGGCCAATAGCTAACCCAAGGTTTAATCCATGTGCTTCAACAGTTAATCTTTCATCTTCAATAGTGCTAGTAACACGAGACTCAAGGTCCATTTTTTCTAAAAGTCCCGCAAGGAAACTTTCTGTTATTTCGGCTTGAGTAGACAAGTCCATTTTTTCAGTTTCCATTTCATCGCTCCTGGTTCGAGGATTATTTTTTACTTTTGTTGCTTTTTGTGACCTGTTGTCCTTATTTTTACTTGAATTCTTTGCATCATCAAGTTGTTCGCTAGTCTTTTTTGAATTTTTTTGATTATTGTTTTTTTGAGATTTTTCACCATTTACTTTACTATTTGTATTTTTCCGTCCTTGGTTTGAACGTTTTCTGTTTTTATCTCGATTATTTTTACTATTTCGCTCTGTTTTAATTTGAGGACTAATAGGTCGTACACGAGCTCTTAATCGAGCTTCTGTCTTTTTTAAACCGAACATCGCTGAAGAAGGCTCAGTTAAAACTTGTATTTCAAGTTCGTCTTCGGCAACACCTAGACGATCTAATGCCAAGTCTTTTGCTTCATCAATACTTGTTCCGGTGGTTTCAATCCATTCCACTGGTTACTTCCTTTTCTTTTTCTTTTTTTTCTGTGAACCACGAGCATTAGTTGTTCCAGATGGGGTTGTTCTACCTCCACCTTTTTGTGCTGCTGGTGGTTTATTTTCACCTTTTATTGGTCCATCATCGATTTCGTTTCGTTTTCGTTGACGTTTCTTGGGCGACTGTTTTTTCTCATTACTATTATAAGAATCATTCCTATTTTTTCCTGCAGTAGTTCTATTTCTTTTTGCTGCTGAGGTTGAATTAGACTGTTTTTCCATTGTTTTTTGAGGTTTAGGAGATGATTTTTTAGAAACTGTTTTCTTACTCTTATTATCAGATTCTTCAATAGGTTCTGGAACAACTACTGGTGATTTTTCTTTATCAGACCCGTAAAGCGTTCTTGTTATATATGCCTGTTGTCCAATGCGGTAAACATTTGAAATAACAAAATAAAGAACTAAAGCAGCATCGAGTGAATAAGAAATAATTGGTAGGAAAAAAGGCATAACCTTCATAATTAGTTGCTGCTGAGGATTTATTGTTTGATTATTATTTCGTCCACGAATTTGTCGTTGCTGATACCAAGAAGTAACAAAAACAAGAAGCATCAAGATTAAATATGGAATTATTTGTGCTGATAAACCGAAATAGCCAGCTGATCGAGAAAGATCAAAATTTAACCAAATCATTTCAGTTTTATTGCTTAAATCAATAAATAACTGAGAATCTGTTGATAAATAATCAGGGAAAAAAACAGAAGTTGAATCAGGAACTACTGTTAAAGATTGCTCTGACCCAATCTGCCCAGCAACCCACCCTGAAGCTTCACCAACATCAGATTGTCTTCTAGTTAAACCACGTAAAACGTTGTAAAGAACAAGGAAAACCGGCATTTGAGCAAATAAAGGAATACATCCACCCATCGGATTAATACCATTTGCTTGGTAAAACGCCATCATTTCTTTATTCATTCTTTCCCGATCATGCTTATATCGGTTTTGAAGTTTTTTAATCTCTGGCTGCATATGTTGCATTTTGATCATTGATCGCGTCCCTTTAAGGGTGAGCGGAGTCAATAAAATCATCACAATAAATGTCAACAAAACAATGGCGAACCCAAATGAAGGAAAAATTTCATAGAAAGCTGCCAACATCGAAGCAAGTAAGTCAAATAACCAACTCATGAACATGCCTTTTCATGTAAATAACTTTGATTTCCGCATGAAATATCTTGATTGGTTCCAGGAACTGGATCCCAACCACTACTTTTCACAAATGGGTGACAACGCAGAAGTCTTTTAAAAATTAGTTTTATTCCATGAAATAAACCATGAACTTCCAATGCATCAAGGGCATAATTTGAACACGTAGGAACGTACCGGCATGGAGAAGGCCTACCAGCAAATAAATACTGATAAAAACGAACAAAGTTATATAAAATTTTTGTTAAAAACCCCAGTTCAGAACCGGTTTTTTCAATTTTCATTATCTTTCAACTCTTCTATTGCTTCCTTAACAAAAGTGTCAATTTCTAAAAAACTCTTGCCTTTTATTCCTGGTAACACTCTTATTAAATAACTTCCTTTTGGAAAATCTTTATTACTTTTATAAATCCCATTTATAATTTCACGTAATTGTCGTCGAATCTTATTTCTAAAGACCGCAGAACCAACATTTCGACTAATCGCATATCCAATCCGAATACTATTTTTCTCCTCATTGGGTGGTGAAGATAAAAATTGTAGATGGATCGAACCTTTTTTTATTCGTTGCCCTTTTTTCTGAAGAACAACAAAATCAGATCGTCGTACTAATGATTTAATCAAGCCGACAAACGTGCTCGACCTTTTTGGCGGCGAGATTTAATAATTGCCCGCCCAGCACGAGTTTGCATTCGATGGCGAAAACCATGTTTGCGTGCTCTTCTACGTGTATTTGGTTGATATGTACGTTTCATGTAATGACTCCTAAATTATTTAAGTGTCATAAGAGAAGGAGCACTTAAATATTAAATTTTTCACCAACATATGGTCACAGAAAATATCTGATTGAAGTTAGTGGCATTAAAACTTTCTCAATAAAGGTTACGAGGATCTAGCTTGACAACCACCCATTTAATGAAACAAAGAAAAACACACAAAGTTATCCACAAGTGTTGAAATGAGAACGTTGTTTTTTTTGCTGCAAGAGGCAAGTTTTGTCGCGCCAAATTGAAAGATTTAACTTTTCAAAAAATAGGCTCTGATCAGGGGATACCTATCATGAATGACCCAATTGCGCGCGATGGCTCACAAAGTGTTACGTTGCCACGCTCATCTAAAGAATTTAATAACTGACATTTTGAGTCATTTTTGATTCAACTGTGTTTCCACAAGGTGTTCCACAGTTGTGGAAAAGAAGTAAAGGAGTAGGTAATGGAGAATACAGCACAAACATTATGGGATTCTTGTACTGATGCTATTCGTTCACAAGTATCTGACATTGTTTGGCAAATGAACTTTCATTCTGCTCAACCACTTGAACTCCTAGAAAACGAATTAATAATTATTGTTCCAAGCGAAACTATAAAAGAAAGAATCGAAGGTCGTTATAGAGAAATAGTCCAAGATGCTATTTCTGAAGCAGCTAACGATGGATTATTACTCCGTATTGAAGTTTTAAATGACGAAGAATTTTTGAGCGAATCCAACGAAGATGAGATTGTTATAAAAAGTATGGATTCCGATGAGCATATTATTTCTCAACCGCCACAATCTGAGGAAAAACAAACAATTAATGCAGATCTTTATGGTTTACGCTTAACTTTTGATGATTTCGTTGTTGGTACCTCAAATCGTTTTGCAACAGCTGCCGCACAAGCAGTAGCAGCAACTCCTGGACGCAGTTATAACCCCTTATTTATTTATGGTGATGCAGGATTAGGTAAAACTCACTTACTTCATGCAATTGCAAACTATGTTCGTGATCACTACCCAACACATCGTGTTAGATATGTTTCACTAGAAGTCTTTATGAACCATTTCGTTGAAGCAATTAGAAATAAAACACAAGCTCAATTCAAACAACACTATAGAGAAATAGATGTGCTTCTAATAGATGACATTCAATTTATGGAAGGAAAAGAAGGCTTACAAGAAGAATTTTTCCATACTTTTAATAGTCTTCATCAAGGAGGTGGACAAATCGTTCTTTCTAGTGACCGACCACCTGACGCTATTAATACTTTAGAAGATCGCTTAAAAAGCAGATTTAAAATGGGTCTAATTACAGATATTCAACCACCTGATGTTGAAACAAGATTAGCTATTCTCCGAAAGAAAGCTGAAGACACACCAGGGGATTTTGAAATTTCTCCTGAAGTCTTACTTTTTATTGCAGAAAATATTACAGACAATATTAGAGAACTTGAAGGAGCTCTTACTCGAGTCACGGCTTATGCCAATCTTGATCAAGTTCCAATAACAGAAACACTAGCTAAAACAATTCTGCAGGATTTAATTAATTCAAATCAGCCTTTACCAATAACTCCAGACGTAATTTTGTCAAAAACCTCTGCAATGTATGGTTTTTCTATTGACGAATTAATAGGTGGAAGTCGAAGGAGACCATTAGTTACAGCTCGACAAATCTCAATGTATATCTTTAGAGAATTAACTGAACTGAGTTATCCCGCTATAGCAAAAGAATTTGGGGGAAGAGATCACACAACTGTTATTCATGCTGTTGACAAAATTAGTCAGCTAATGGCAGAAAGAAGAGAAATTTATGATCAGGTTACCGCATTAACAGCTGCTGTAAAATCAAGGAATTAATGTGGATAACATTTTTTCTTTCCACAAAGAAAAAATGTTTTATCGTTTGGTTGTGGATGTCAGTGGATAACGGCTTAATAAAAAAACAACCATTACTCAGGGGAAATAACCACTAATCCACAATCCACAAGGCTTATTATTACTTCTACTTCAATTTATATTTATATGAAAGTAACAATCTGTGAAATTTAACTGTGAAAAAGATGTTTTAGACCAAGCATTTACAATTGCTGGTCGCGCAGCAGCTACCAGAAGTGGATCTCTTCAAGTTCTTTCTGGTTTGCATTTAGAACTTAAAAAAGATGATTTAGTCATTACTGCAACTGATCTTGATTTAACTATTCAAGTAGCTGTTGAAGTTGGCGGAAAAGAAAATGGATCAACAGTTCTACCTGCAAAACTTGCAGGTGACATTATAAGAGCATTACCTAGCGGGCAAGTTGAAATTTCGATGACTGATGATGGAGTTACTCTCTCTTCAGGACGAAGCAACTTTAATTTACGAACAATGTCTGTTGACGATTTTCCAAAAATTGAACCTGCAACCGGAAATAAAGTAACACTTAACGCTGCTGGTGTTGAACAAGCATTAGATCAGGTGGTTACTGCTGCAAGCGGCGATGATTCACGACCAATTCTTACTGGAGTTATGTTGGCAGCGGAAGACGACGGTCTTCGTTTTGTTGCTACTGATTCTTATCGTTTAGCAGTTAGAGATCTTCCTGGAACTTCTATTTTAAGTACAGACCAAACAGTTCTTGTCCCCTCAAGAACACTCGAAACTCTTGGAAAACTACTTTCAACAACAGATGAACTAACAATTTCTCTTGGTGAACGACAAGCAACTTTTTATGTAAACAATGTTCAAATAACTACCACACTTATAACAGGGGAATTTCCAAATTATCGTGGTCTTATTCCTGACCATCATCCAAATAATTTAATTGTTGATAAAGGAACTTTTCTTGACGCATTACGTCGAGTTCGTCTTTTAGCACAAGAAAATACACCAGTTCGATTATCAATGACAGCAGAGATTGTTGAGCTAATCGCAATTACACAAGATGTTGGACAAGCTAGTGAAATAATTGATGCTGAATATGTAGGTGAAGATTTAGTGGTTGCTTTTAATCCAACATATTTATTAGAAGGATTTGAAGTTTCACCAGGAGATGAAATTCGTCTTGAAACAATTGATTCATTAAAACCAGCAGTGATTCGAAGTGTTACTAACGATGAATTTCTTTATCTTCTAATGCCTGTCCGCGTATCCTGATTTAATATGCCGGTACAGCGGCTTTGGCTAACAGATTTTCGTAATTATCAATCTCTTGATATTTCCTTACCGTCTGGTCTTACTGTAATAATCGGGAATAACGGCCAAGGAAAAACAAACCTTTTAGAAAGTATTTTTTGGCTTTCTAAAGGAACATCTTTTCGTAATGCTCCGACTGAAGCTTTAATTAAAAATGGAAAACAAAAAGCAATAATTCGAGCAGAAGTTTATTCAGGATCAAGAAAAGTTTTATTAGAAGCTGAGCTTGTTACTAAAGGAAAAAACCGTGTTCTTGTTAATAGTAATAAAGTAAAACGATTTCGAGATCTACTTGGATATTTTCAAACAACACTTTTTTCACCAGATGATCTTCAATTAATTAAAGGTGGTCCAAGTGAACGAAGAAAATATTTAGATGAATTACTTATTGATAGTCATCCTAAAAATCATGAACTAATCACTGATTTAGAAAAAGTTCTTCGGCAAAGAAACACACTTTTGAAACAAGCAAAAGGAATACTTTCATCTGAAATTTTATCAACCTTGTTAATTTGGGATGAGAAGTTTGTTCAATTAGGGGAGACACTGTCTTTTACTCGCCAAGAATTAATTAAAAAACTAAATCAGTCGTTTCCAAACATAATGTTTGCTTTACAAGGAAAAGAAAACAATACAGAACTGAAATATGTTTCCTCATGGCAGGAAAATGGTTTAAAAGAATCACTTGAAGAATCTAGAAAAACAGACATTCAAAGAGGGGTTACGACTATTGGCCCACACAGAGATGACCTTTTATTAAATCTAAATAACATGCCGGCTCGAACTCATGCATCACAAGGTGAACAGAGATCTTTAGCTCTTTCTTTACGGTTAGCAGGACATAAAGTAATTACAGAAGCAGTTAAATCTAATCCTGTTATTTTATTAGACGATGTTTTTTCAGAACTTGATGAACAGCGATCATCAAAATTGATTGAAATACTTCCTGATTGTCAAACATTAATTTCTTCTGCTGGAGAACTTCCTTATGGGATAGAACCACCATCGGTCATAAAAATATTTAATGGAGAAGTTATAAATGGCGAGTGAAAATAAAGATCCAATACTTCTTCGCGCAAGTTTAGAAAAACTAATGAAAAGTATTGGAGCTCCAGATATTGATTCAACAATTAATCTTCTTGAAATCTGGCCAGAATTAATTGGTGAGGAGTTATCTTCAAAAATATCTTTAGTTGCATTAAATGGTTCTATTCTTGTTATTCATGTAAATGACCCTGCCTGGGCTAGTCAAATTTCCTGGTTAGAGACACAAATTTTAGAACGAATAGATAAAAAAATTGGAAAAGGAGTTGTTTCTGCTGTTAAAGCAAAAACAACAATTTCTAAAGAAAGTTAATTCAAATATTTAAGTAAAAAATGTTTAAATCAATTACAAATTGACACAGTTCAAATACATGCAGATGCTACAATAGATATGTTGTGTTATTACCCTCTGACCTGCAGTTTTTCTATTTTGGGTGTCAAAAAAAGATGATAAATTTTTATTCATTAATCACATTAGATGTTGACTATTTAAATCAAAAAAATGACTGCTGCTGATACCTCCTATAGCGCAGCAGATATTACTGTTTTAGAAGGTCTTGAAGCCGTAAGAAAACGACCAGGCATGTATATCGGTTCTACTGGACCGTCAGGACTTCATCACCTGATATGGGAAGTTGTTGATAATTCAGTTGATGAAGCGATGGCCGGTCATTGTTCAAAAATTTCTGTGACATTATTAGAAAATGGTGGCTGTCAAGTTGTTGATGATGGAAGAGGAATTCCTGTTGGTAAACATCACCAATATGAAGATTTAACTGCAGCTGAAGTAGTTCTTACCGTTCTTCACGCTGGTGGAAAATTTGGGGGAGAGGGGTACAAAGTTTCTGGAGGTTTACACGGTGTTGGAATTTCTGTCGTAAACGCACTTTCATCTCGAGTCGAAGTAGAAATTGATCGCGAAGGACGACGATACGCAATGTCTTTTGTTGATGGTGGTCAACCAGATTCAAAATTAAAGGATATTGGTGAAGCTCCAAGTAGTCGAACAGGGACGACAGTTAGGTTTTGGCCCGATTCAGAAATTTTTGACGAAACAAAATTTCGCTTTCAAACATTAATTGAACGTCTTCAAATGATGGCTTTCTTAAATCAAAATCTAACAATCGAAATTCACGATGAACGAGAAGAAAAAGTAAAAGAAAAAATATTCTGTTATGAAGGCGGAATTCGTGATTTTGTTTCACATATTAATTCTTCAAAAGAAGCGCTATTTGAGGACATAGGTTATTTTGATCAAGAAGATGAAGGAAATGAAGTAGAAATAGCCTTTCAATGGAATACAGGATTTAATGCAGACGGGTTGCATTCTTTTGCCAATGGGATTAACACCATAGAAGGAGGAATGCACGAAGAAGGATTTCGGACTGCGCTTACCGGGGTTATTAATCGCTATGCACGTTCAAAGTCATTAATAAAAGATAAAGATGACAATCTTCAAGGAGAAGATATTCGTGAAGGAATGACCACAATAATTAGCGTTCGATTAAGTGAACCACAATTTGAAGGTCAAACTAAATCAAAACTTGGCAATGTAGAAATAAGATCTCTCGTTCAAAAAGCTACAAATGAACGCTTAAGCGAATGGCTTGAAGAACACCCTGCAGAAGCAAAAATTATTCTTCAAAAATCATTAAATTCTCAACGAGCTCGCATCGCAGCACAAGATGCTCGAAAGTCTGCACGGCGAAAATCTGCTCTTGATGGCGCAGGTATGCCAGAGAAGTTAAAAGATTGCTCTTCTAAAAATCCTGAAGAATCAGAAATTTTTATTGTTGAGGGAGATTCAGCCGGTGGTTCTGCTATTCAAGCTAGAGATCCAAGAACAATGGCAATACTCCCAATACGGGGAAAAATACTTAACGTTGAGCGTGCTCGTCTTGACAAAATGCTTAAAAACAATGAGGTACAAACCCTCATACAAGCAATTGGAGCAGGATTTGGTGATGAATTTAACATAGAAAAAATTCGCTACCACAAAATTATTCTTCTAGCAGACGCTGATGTAGATGGAAGTCACATCAGAACGCTTTTATTAACGTTTTTCTTTAGACAAATGCGACCTCTTGTTGAAGCAGGACATATTTATGTTGCTCAACCTCCGCTATTTTCTACGATCGTCGGCAAAGAAAAAATATATCTAAAAGACGAACATGCAAAAGATGCATTTTTATCTGAAAATCCAAAACATAAACGCGAATTCCAACGACTAAAAGGTCTTGGAGAAATGGATTTTGACGAACTGCAGTCAACAACTATGGATCCAAGTCAACGAAGCCTCTTACAAGTATCAGTGAGTATGAGCAGTATTGCTGATGAAGTTTTTTCCACACTTATGGGAGAAGACGTACAAAGTAGAAAAAATTTCATACAAACAAACGCGCACGACGTTCGATTTTTAGACATTTGAGAACAAAATGAATGAAACAACCGAAATAGAAACTTCTGGATCAATTGAACCAATTGAAATCCAAGAAGAAATGGAACAATCTTTTTTGGATTATGCAATGTCAGTTATCGTTTCACGAGCGTTACCTGATTCACGTGATGGGTTAAAACCAGTTCATAGAAGAATTCTTTGGGGAATGTATGATCTTGGCGCTCGACCAGATCGCCCAACTATGAAATCTGCTCGTGTTACTGGAGAGGTGATGGGTAAATATCACCCTCATGGCGATTCAGCAATATATGAAGCTTTGGTTCGTTTAGCGCAAAACTTTAGTTTGCGTCACCCAGTCATACATCCCAAAGGAAATTTTGGTTATTCACCAGACGACTCTGCTGCTGCTCCTCGATATACCGAATGTCGCTTAGATCCAATTGCGATGAGGCTTCTTGATGGAATTGAAGAAGACACTGTTGATTTTATTGATAATTATTCAGGTGAGTTCAGTGAACCAGAAGTTTTGCCTGCCAGATTTCCAAATCTATTAGTAAATGGAATTCAAGGAATTGCTGTCGGTATGGCAACAAATATTCCGACCCACAATTTGGGAGAAGTTATTGATGCAACAATTCACTTAATAGACAACCCAGAATCAACACCTGATGATTTGATGGAATTTATTCCTGGACCGGATTTTCCAACTGGTGCACTTATTTTAGGACGCACAGGAATTAAAGATGCTTATCGAACTGGACGCGGAAGTATTCGTATGCGAGCTCGTACTGATATTGAAGAAGATAAAACAACTCGAATTGTTGTAACTGAACTTCCCTATCAAGTGAGTCCAAATCAAGTAATGACTAAAATACGGGATCTTGTTGATAATAAAGAACTGGATGGAATTGCTGACATAAATGATGAATCAGCTCAAGGTAAAACTCGAATTGTTATCAAATTAAAACGAGATGCGCCTGCTTTAGTTATTTTAAATAACCTTTATAAGAGAACTCCTTTACAAACAACGTTTTCTGTTAATGCAGTAGCGCTTGTTGATGGCGTACCAAGGCAATTAAATCTAAAAGAAATGATTGATTCATATATTGATCATCAACTCGAAGTTGTTCGTCGTCGTTCACAACATCGTCTTGATAAAGCACACGCAGAGGCACATATAAATGAAGGGTTAATTAAAGCCCTTGATCATATTGATGAAATTATTTCACTAATTAAAGCTTCTGAAGATCGGGCTACAGCTAGAGAAGCATTAATGGCAAAGAAGTATTCTTTTAGTGAAATTCAAGCTAACCACATTCTTGATATGCAGTTAGTTCGACTTACTCGTTTGGGAAGAACAACATTAGAAAATCGTTTAGAAGAACTAAAAAAGATAATTCAAAAACTTGAAGAAATTCTTGGAAATGATCAACGTTTAAGAGAAGTAATCAAAGAAGAACTTAAAACAACCCAACAAGAGTTCGCAACAGAACGTAAAAGTGAAATGATTCATGATCCAGGAGAACTTGATGTTGAAGATCTAATTGATGATGAAGATCAAATTTTTACGATGAGCGATGGCGGTTATGTAAAACTTATGTCTTCAGATGATTTTCGAACACAAGGCAGAGGAGGAAGAGGTGTTGCTGGGGCACGTCTTAAAGATGAAGATGTAGTAACGCATTTATTACATACTTCCGCTCACGCCTACCTTCTATTTTTCTCAACAAAAGGAAAGGTTTATCGACTTAAAGCCCACCAAGTTCCTACTGCTAGTCGAACAGCTAGAGGAACCGCAATTGTTAATCTTTTACCTCTGCAGCCAGATGAAAGTATTAAAGCAGTTATTGATACTCGCGACTATGAAACACAGAAATATCTTTTCTTTGCAACACGATCCGGACGAGTTAAAAAAACTCAATTCACTGCTTATGACTCATCACTTAAAGCAGGACTTATTGCAATAAAACTTAACGATGATGATGAATTAGTAGATGTCATGGCAACAAACGGAGACGATGACCTTTTGTTAGTTGCACGATCTGGGCAAACATTAAGAATCTCCGAAAAAGACGTACGGCCAATGGGACGTTCAGCAGCTGGAGTAAAAGGAATGAAATTCCGAGGAAATGATGAACTTTTATCTTGTGCTGTTGTAAATCCAGAAGCGAATGTTCTTCATTTAACTACTGAAGGGTTTGGGAAAAGAACACCTCTCAGTGAATTTTCAACTAAAGGTCGTGGTGGTTTAGGGGTTCGTGGAATTCAAACTACAGATGATCGAGGTGAAGTTGCCGGAGCCACCGTAGTTAACGATGGAGATCATATTTTTGCAATTACTTCAGGTGGAGTAATTATCCGTATGAATGTTGATGACATTTCAATTCAAGGACGTTCTGCAACTGGAGTTCGTGTGATGACTCCAGATGAAGACCAGCATGTAGTTGCTTTATCTAGAGTTCCTGTTAGTGATTTTGACGAAGAAGAATAATTTTTAAAATTTCTTCAAAAATCTTTTTGAACTTGTCAGATTCTGATTGTTAGTTCATCTCCTTTATGAAGCGTTTCGAAAATCGAAACCTAATAAAGGAGAAAAAATGAAGAAAGTAACTAGAAGTATTGCAGCAATCGCTGTAATTTTCGGATCTTTTGTAGCTGGTGGAAATGCAGCATTTGCAATAGCACTACCTCCAACCCCAATTGATCCAGTCGTAATACCTGAAGTTGATGGTCCAGAATTTTCTGGTCCAGGATCATTTGATGTAAGTTTGACACCAGACTTGGATACCCATTGTGAAGACGAAGATGGAGTTTCTTACTTTGTAGTTGAAAACAATTTAAGTGATACAGGCATTATCCCAGCAAATCGTTGGGTAGCTATCCATTTAGAAGTAAATGGTGAAGATGTAGGTTGGGCTCCAATCGGATTAGATTATCCAGTCTTCCTTGAAATGGAAAAAGATGATCTACTGGATTGGGATTTTTCTGCTAACCCAGGTGATCATGAACTAACTGTCTCTTTGTGGCTAACTGCTAAAGAGTTAGATTTGGCAGATGTTGATGGTGTAGATGGTCCAGATGAAGCAGCTGACTTTGTTGCGGATAACGATCCATTTTTTCAAAAAACTGTAAGTGTTGACTGTTCATCAGATGATCCAGTTGAGACAACTGAAGATACTCCAGAAGAAATAACTGAAGAAACCGATGTAGATGACCCAATTGAAGGATCCCCTCTCTTCACAGGTTGAATTTATATGACTTCAATAAAGATGCCGGCAGCAAGTCTGCCGGCATCTTTATTTTTCAAATCCTGTTACTTAAATATCTATTGAAATAGGAAACGACTCCAACCAAGCATTTGTGCCCTCTAGACTCTATTTTGTGACAGATCAATCCGAACCAGATGAAGAAGTCTCTTCGTTCGAAGCAGATGAAGAAGAAAAATCACTAGCTGGGGCTGAGACTACGGGTGCCCGTTTAGATGATCTTTTCCAAAGCGGCAACGAGTCAGGAACATCTACGTCACAAGTAAATCAACCTTCGGAAGAAATTGAAGAAATTTCTTCTGGTGGTTTTTCGAGAATATTTTCTAGTCGGTTAAATAAAGAAACTAGTCAAAATGACGGAAAAGAAAAAGCTGGATTTCGCGTTCGTCGAGTTCGTCGTTTAGTTAGACATATAGAACCGTGGTCAGTTTTAAAAATCGGTTTAGTTTTTTATCTTTGTGTTTGGGGAATGTCAGTTATTGCTTTCTCAATGATTTGGGGAGCTGCTAGTGATGCTGGAACTATCCAAAAATTTGAAAGTTTTATTGAACAATTATTTGCTTTAGAGACGTTTGAATTTAATGCTGAACAAATTTTTAGAATTTTCATTTTAGGCGGGTTGGTTATGGTTGTTGGGGGTACTGCGATAACTGTGGTTCTTGTAGTTGTATTTAACCTGATTAGTGATTTGATGGGTGGTATACGCATTACAGTTATTGAAGAAGAAACAGCGGTACGTCGGCGAAAAAAGCCTTTAGGTGAACGAATATCAATTAGAAAGAACGAATAACGTATATCGGAATTTATAAGGAACTATTTTTTTAGGTAGGACCTTCTTTTTTATACCGATACCGTCTTCAAATTGCGGGGCTATAGCTCAGTTGGTTAGAGCGCACCCCTGATAAGGGTGAGGTCGCTGGTTCAACTCCAGCTAGCCCCACAAGATCCGCAAATAAAATAGAGACAAATATTTTCTATTACGCTATAAATTAGGCTCTGGTTAAAGGATAAAAAATTATGATGCGGACGATTAAAGGAGCTTTAGAGTCCGTATTAGCTGCTGCAGTAGTAGCTGGAGCATTTCGTCTTTTGGGTATTGATCGAATAAAAAGGCAGGTCGGTGGATGGCGTCGAGCTAAAGGATCTGATCTTCGATAATGCGTGTAGCAGTTTTAGGAGCTGGTGCAGTAGGGGCCCGAATAGCTCGTCAGTTGTTATCAGGAACATCGGTTACTCAAATTGTTTTAAGAGACACAGATGCTGATCGTCTTGCTCAAGTTTCAAAATCACTAGGTGACCGGGTAATTATTGAGCACGCACCATTTAACTCAAAACTTGATGCTGAAGTCATAGTTGTAGCAACACCAAGCGGTACACAAGTCCCTGCTGTTGTTGAAGCAATCGAACAACGGCGACCAGTAATTTCTACAAGTGACAGTCTTGCCGAAATGGTGGAGTTACTTAAACTTTCAGAACAAGCACAGAAAAATAATATTCCAGTTGTTTTGGGTGCAGGTTTTGCTCCCGGTTTAACTTGTGTTCTTGCTTCACATGGAGCTGCTTGGTTTGACAAAGTACAAGAAATCCATATTTCTAAAGTTGGTACAGGTGGACCATCTTGCGCTTTAGTGCATCATCGGGCTTTAAGTAGAATTTCTTATGATTGGCGTCACGATAATTGGGTTCGTCGACCTGGTGGTTCCGGCCGATCATTATGTTGGTTTCCTGAGCCCATTGGTCCGCAAGATTGCTATAGAGCCGCACTTGTTAGTCCAGTTCTTCTCCATCATGCGTTTCCTGAAGTTTCATGGATTACTGCACGAGTATCGGCATCATTACGAGATCGATTAACTGCGCCTTTACCAATGTTAAGCCCACCACATTCTGAAGGAGGACTTGGCGCAGTAAGAGTTGAAATACATGGTCAAAGAGGCACTTCACATGAAGTTTCAGTTTTAGGAGTCGTAGAAAGACCAGCTGTAGCTGCTGCGACAGTAGCGGCACTAGCAACAGAATATGCAATTGCTGGGAAATTAAAGATCCGCGGAATGGCTGGATTATCAGAATTAGTAGAACCTATTGATTTTTTACATGGACTTGAAAAACGCGGATTAAATGTTCAAATTTTTGAAGGCGATTATGAAAAAGAATAGTAAAAGAAAGATCGCTGTCTACTTATTATTTTTTTTACTAAGCGCATGTTCACAAAATAAAATCGAATCAGAAATCACGGAACAATTCGTAGAAAACACTTCAACAAATATGTCTGTAGAAAACCCTTCAACAACTACGTCTGATGTTGAATCAGTTACTTCAACTACAACAATTGATTTGGAAAACATTGAAGGTGTTGAGTATTTAACTATCACATCTAGAGAACACACAGAGGAAGATTTGGACTACCCCACCGTTCCGCCTGCTGGTGGCGATCATTTAGGTATATGGCACAACTGTGGGAAATATATTGTTGAACTTCTTGATGAAGCAGCAGTTCATAGTCTTGAACATGGAGTTGTGTGGATTACGTATCTTCCAGATTTACCGCTAAGTGAAATACAGAAACTAGATAATATTCTTGAGGGAAATCAACGATTTTTGATGTCACCGTACTCAAATCAACCAGCACCAATAGTTCTTACTTCTTGGGGGAGAAGACTCGAAATTGAAGAAGCTGACGACCCTCGGATACCTGCGTTTATTGAAGCCTTTACAGACAGTTCTTCTTCCCCTGAACCTGGCGTTACTTGTAATGGAGGATTAGGAATACCACCTGGTGATCCTTTTACTCCACATAGAGGATCAGGAACCGATCAAATGGATGATGGAAGTATAGAGATCGGGATTCGTAGCCAAAGCATTTCCACCAGTAGCAGTAGCGGCACCTGAAAAATCAGTAAAAATTCCTCCAGCTTCAGGAAAAATAGTAAGCATTGGTGCAACATCCCAATGATTCACAATCGGGTCAATCATTGCATCAGCTCGACCAGTTGCTACTAAAACATATCCATAGGCGTCACCCCAAGTTCTAATAACAGCTCCGCTTTTAACAATGCGGTCAAGTATTTCGGTAGATGGCCAGTAGTCAACACCACTTGTAACTATGCATGAATCAGAAAGGTTTTTTTGATTTGAAACCCGAGTTAATTCATCATTGAAATAACAACCTCTTCCTCTCCCAGCAAAAACACATTCACCAAGCGCCGGGATGTTTATAACACCTATTGCGGGTCCGTATTCATCTTCAAACGAAAGCAAATTTCCGTAAAGAGGAACACCATGAATGAACGAAACTGTTCCATCAATTGGATCAAGTATCCATGATCTTCCCGATGTTCCATCGATATCAGATTCTTCTTCCCCTTTAATTGTGTCATTTGGGAAAGACTCGCTTATTCGTTCACGCATTAAACGTTCAGCTTTTTTATCAGCTTCAGTTACTGGAGTTCCGTCTTCTTTTCCCTCAACCACGAGATCTGTGTTTTTAAAGTAATTAAGGGTCAAATCACCAGCCTCTTTAACAGTATTTACTGCAAAGGTAAGAAGATCGTGATCAACAGGGGGAATATTTTTTTCCATATCTTATAGGTAACGCTTTACACCACTAATGTTGTTTTACAGTAATCGGTCACGCTTTTACCTCTACTAATTCTTTTTCCCTATCAAGGAACTTATATTCCATCTTTATTGTTTGAAATAATTCATTTACTTTGTCAAATACATCCTGCGGATTAAAATTTGCACATGAATAGACGTCCAATTGCATTAAACCTGGACTAACTTCATCCCATATATGTAAAGCAATATGGCTAGTTTCAATAATAGCAACTGATGTCATGCCTTTATTACCTGTTTCATTAACGTAGGTTGTGTAAGGTCCTGCTAGAAGTTGCATATCTATTTTTCTGATAAGAGTTCTTATCCAGTCCGAAATTTTATTCAAATCTTCTTCTTGTGGACACCATCCAATATCAGCCCTAACGATTAGATGTTTGTGCTGTTGAGTCATTATTACCTCCATGTAAAGAGGTATTCGTCACAGGGAACACCATTACCTGGACATTCGTTAACAGAGAATAACTATCTGGATCCAAATGACTATATCAAATAGTGAGTTTTACTCACTGGAGGCCTAATAAAAACTTTATAGTTAATTGGTGCTTAAAAGAATAATTGGAATCATAATAATTCTTATTTTAGGTTTAGCTTGCTCAACAAATAAGGTTGAATCCCAAAAAGAAAAAATAGTTCCAACTTCCACTTCGGTTCCAGCAACAACCACAACTTCGGTTCCAGCAACAACCACAACTTCGGTTTCATCTACTACTTCAACAACATCTACTTCTGCACCGCCTTCGTTGCCTAATGGAAGACCAGAATTAACCGGACTTGATGCTCCTGACCCTGAAATAGTTATTTCAGGAGATACATATTTCTTATTTGCCACTAACGGTTGGAGTGGAAAAGGGTTTTATAACGTTCCAGTATGGAAATCCTCTAACTTAGAAAATTGGGAATGGGCTGGGGATGCTCTTCCTAAAGTTGGATCTTGGGCTCAAGGATTATTCACATGGGCACCCGGTGTCTTAGAAACAGAAACAGGATGGGTTCTCTACTACACAGCTCGGGTGAAAGGTACAACAGAGAACCCAGCGTTTCCTGCTGGCGAACAATGTATAGGTGTAGCTACATCTGATAAACCTCAAGGCCCATTTGTTGACCGAAACGATGAACCATTTATTTGTCAACACTCACTCGGTGGTTCAATCGACCCTTCGCCATTTGTGGATAGAGACGGCAATTTTTGGCTTTTATGGAAATCAGATACCAATGCACCACATGTTGAAGGAGAAGTAAAAATCTTTTCTCAAGAGGTAAGCAGAAATGGGACATCATTAATTGGTGAACCAAAAGCTATTTTTGGTGCGAATGTAACAGGAAGCAACATTATTGAAAATCCAGAAATGCTGTACTTTCGTGACGATTTGTATTTAGTTTTTTCTGCTGGCTGGTGGGAAGACGAAACTTATTACATCGGAGCATCAGCCTGTGAATCAGTACAAAGCGATTGCGAGTTGGTTGACTTTAATGCTGGGAGTGGAACATATTTAAACAAACCTGTTGTTGGTCCTGGAGGAGCAAGCGTGATTGACAATGGTCAAGAAACTCTTGTTATTTTTCATCTTTGGGTTGGAGGTACAGCCGGTAATGGTGGCACCCGTAAAGCTGTAGTTATTACAGCTGAAGAACTAGTAAAACTTGCTAATTAATTTGAAAGTGTTAGATTTTCTTACTTTTACCATCACTTAAATACCTGGTTTTAAACCAGAAAATTTACGGAGATTGGTAAAAATGAAAAAAAACTTAAAAATCATAAACCGATCTCATCGGTTTAGTGATCAATCATGTGGCATGATTTAAATCTATGCGCACTGATACAGAATTGGCATTGGCCCTCGCAGGGGGTGACTCGACTGCCCTCGCTGATATCTACGACCGATACGCAGACCATTTACATAATTTTTGCTACGGAGTTTGCCGCAATCCCGAATACGCAGCAGACGCAACGCAACAAACGTTTCTTTTGGCGTTCGAACGTATCGGACAATTACGAGATCCCTCTCGCCTTAAATCATGGCTATTTGCTATCGCAAGGAACGAAGTCATGAAAGGTTTTCGTGACACTTCTCGAACACGCCCAGTTGACGACGATGCAATACTTGAAACTTCAACTAGTTCAGATTCTGTTGAGAATGAATTTGAAGTTTCTGAATTACAAAATCTTGTTTGGGAAGCAGCTGCAGGCCTTGACGAACGAGACCGATTGCTCTTAGAACTTAATGTTCGATCAGGTCTTGATGGAGCTGAGTTAGCGGCTGCCGTCGGAGTTAGCGCAGATCATGGGTATGTGCTTGTAAAAAGAATGCGAGAACGAGTTGAGAAATCTCTCGGTGCTTTAGTTGTAGCTCGTCAAGCACGCACTATGTGCTCTGATTTAGAACGATTGTTATCGGATTGGGATGGAAATTTTTCCATACCTATTCGTAAACGAGTTAGTCGACACTTAACACAATGTGATGAATGTGAAGAACGTCGACGGAAACTTGTATCACCAGTTGCACTTTATGGAGCAGCACCAGCATTAGCTGCCCCATTAGGACTAAAAGATGTAATTCTTGATGCAGCAGGATCACTTGTACAAACCGCTGAAGCTTCTGAATACACGTGGGATGAAGATGGGTTTCCTGAACCAATTCAAACAAATTGGTTTAATGAAGACTATGAAACAGAAGACATTTCTGAGAAAAGACTTCCTTCATCTCGTAAACGCTTACGCCGGTTTGGGTTTTACATGCTCATTATCGGTGGTGCTGTTGCCATAAGCGCTGTTCTTTCCACTGGGGGAGAAGGACCAGTTTTGGTATCAGAAAAATTAGGAGAGGGCCAATCAGCATTAGCACTTCAAGAAGAAAATTCTAATAACCTCATCACTTCTCCTGATACTGAAAACTTTATTACTACGACTGAAGTGCCTGCGGCGACTACGACTGAAGTGCCTGCGGCGACTACGACTGAAGTACCTGCGGCGACTACGACTGAAGTGCCTGCGGTGACTACGACTGAAGTGCCTGCGGTGACTACGACTGAAGTGCCTGCGACGACTACGACTACGACTACGACTACGACTACAACTACAACTACGACAACACTGCCACCAGTTCCTGTTCCTCAATTATTAAGTGTTGATCCAGGATCGATAGATATTTTTATTATGTGGGCTGCACCTTCGCCTCATCCGCCTGGATCTTATGAGGTTGGGCTTCGTGTAGCTGGAGGCGATTGGACCGTAACT